>JBCDHW010000007.1:0-179514 GCA_038749595.1 Pseudomonadota bacterium | reverse complement strand
GGGGCTCGCCCCCTCCATCTCGATTCCCTGGCCAAGCATGACGGCGGCCCAGCTGGTTTCGGTGAAGAGCTCGTCTTCCTCGCGGAAGATCTGGCCAGTTGTCCGGAAGAGTTCGATTTTCTCTTGCAACGTGTCCGGAATATCCATCGTTCGGCAATGGTTCCAAAACGCTGTGTCATCGCGCTCGGTGGCTTTGTAGTGCAGGACCAAGAAATCCCGGATCCGCGCATATTCCTTTCCGGTCAAGCGGTTATAAGCATGCTCCTGGGCCGGAGTAATGCCATCGAGGGAGAGAAGCGCGAGCAGTTTGTTGATCCCCGTGTTGATCAAATGGATTGACGTCGACTCCAGAGGTTCCATGAAGCCCGCGGCAAGGCCAATCGCGACGACGTTCTTGTTCCAGAACTTTTTCCTCCGTCCCGTGACGAAGCGGAGCCAGTTCGGATCGGCCTGGGGTTTGCCGGCCATGTTTCCCAAAAGCGTATCGAGCGCGCTGTCGTCGTCGATAAATTCGCTGCAATAAACGTGGCCGTTGCCGTTGCGGTGCTGGAGCGGCACCTGCCATTGCCATCCCGCAGAATGCGCCGTGGCCTTGGTGAAAGGCGGTGGAGGGCCGCCATCTTCCCGCAAGCACGGAAGGGCAACGGCGCTGTCGCACGGCAAGTAGTGACGCCAGTCCTCGTACCCAGTCTTCAGCGTTTGCTCGATCAGCAGACCGCGAAAACCCGTGCAATCGATGAAAAGATCCCCCGAAACCGTCGATCCATCATCCATCATCACGGTGCTGATGAACCCCGTCTCCCCATCGACTGAAACGTCGGTCACCTTGCCCTCGCGGCGCACGACACCGCGCATTTCCGATGCTTGCCGAAGAAACCCTGCGTAGGCGGTCGCGTTGATGTGGTAGGCGTAATTCATCGGGGGAAGGTCTTCCCGCTGATAATCCGCGGTCCGCGCAAACTTGCCGAAATAAGCAGCCATCGTTTCGAGATTGAACGCTTGGATCGGGCGTCGGTCCCCTTCCTGGCGGAGCTTGCGCCAAATTTGGTGAAAGGAGATCCCACCCATTTCGTAGCCATAGTTCCCAAACGGATGGATGTAGCTGTCGCCTCGCTTTCCCCAATTCTCGAATTGGATGCCGACCTTAAACGTTCCTTGTACCGCGGAAAGAAGAGTGCGCTCATCAATCCCCAGCAATTGGTTGAACTCAACAAACGGGGGGATCGTCGCCTCGCCAACGCCGACCGTACCGATCTCTTCGGATTCAATCAGTTCGATATCGAGTTGCTGGTGACCCGTTTTCAGTCGGCTTATCGCTGCGGCAGCCATCCATCCGGCGGTGCCGCCGCCGACGATGACGATCTTTTCGATGCCCATCACACCCCTCCGAAACCTGCGAGTCGACAACGCACGCGCAGCACGCGCGCGCCCATTTGCGACTTTTATGATACAGCCCCTCGCGAATATGTGAACGTGCAGCGGAGCTGTTGTGAACGTTATCAATCGATGATAGCGAATCCCTCAAAATAGAAAAGCCGCCTCCAGGTGGCGTTCAGGGAGGGAGGGTTGTCATGGAAAACAACCAATTACGCGAAGCTCGTCACCAGGCGCGCCGTCGCCAGATGCTGGCTGCGGTATCCAGTGTCGCACTAACCTGGTCATTGACGCCGGTCGCGCTAGCCCAAGAAACTGAAGACGGTATCGCTGAAGACGAGGACGTCATTATCGTCTCTGGTTTCCGGAAGTCGCTCGAGTCCGCCCAGGGCATCAAACAGAACGCTGAGACGTTCGTGGACGCCATCACAGCGGAAGACATTGGCGCCCTGCCTGACCGATCGGTGGCGGAGTCGCTCCAGCGGGTTCCCGGCGTGAACATTGGCCGGTTTGAAAAAACGACGGACCCTGACCGCTTTTCGGTTGAGGGAACGGGCGTCATCGTCCGCGGTCTGCCCTTTGTGCGGTCCGAATTGAATGGCCGAGACATCTTCTCGGCTACCGGTGGTCGGGTGCTGAGCTTCAACGACGTGTCGCCCGAGCTTTTGGGGCGGGTTGAGGTCTTCAAAAACGTCACTGCCGATATGATTGAGGGCGGGATCGCGGGTACGGTCAATCTCGTAACACGGAAGCCGCTTGATACCAGCGGACCGCGTTTGGCAGGTACGATCGGGGCGAACTACGGTGACCTCCGCGAGGAATGGGCACCGGAATTCTCAGGCCTTGCGTCGAACACATGGACCACGGGAATAGGCGACTTCGGCGCGCAGTTCGGCTACGCGACGTCGCGCCTTGAAAGCCGCACCGACGCGTCGCAGGTGACCGACCCATGCTACCGCGCAGACACCTTGGATGGGCCATGCTTCCGCACCCAAGCGGTCAGCTCCGCTGGATTCAGCGGCGATGCGAACTTCGACGCCACCAACTTTCCGCCCGCGAACTCCGTCCTCGTTCCGAAAGGTGCGGGTGTACGGACGACTGACTTGACGCGTGAGCGCGAAGCCCTCTCGTTCGTCGGTCAGTGGGAAAGTCCTGACCAAAAGTGGCTGGCAACTTTTGAATGGCTGCGTTCTGACACCAGTTTCGAAACCGAGGAATTCTCGATCCTTGCGCTGGTCAACGATGACGCCTTGTTCCCGGTACAAGCCCCTGGTTCGACTTGGCAATTTGACAGCAACGGCGTTTTCCAAAGCGGTCGTCTGACCCAGTCCGATGCGGGCGGTTACGCCAGCCCGTTCGGTGGTCTGCCTACGGAATTCTTGCGCTTCGAGCGGGCAACCGAGGCTGAAACCGAAGACTTCTCGTTCGACCTGTCGTTCTCGCCAACCGACCGTTTGCGGTTTAATCTTGAGGCGCAGTCGATCAGCTCCGATCTCGAGCGCGACTCAATCATCGGTGCCATGAACACATGGTCTGATATCGAGCTCGACATCACGGGAGAGACGCCGCAGGTCGCATTCTTGCCGCCGAGCTTTACCGCCGGCGCGCCGAGCGATGTTCTCACCAGTGGTTTCTACACGTACTATTGGTTCGCGCTCGACAGCCGAGAGCGCAACGAAGGCGAACTCGACAGTCTCCGTCTCGATGGCGAATACGACATCAGCGACGATAAATTCTTCCGTTCTGCCCGTTTCGGTGCGCGCTGGGCAGAGCGTGATCGCGTTACGCGGAACACGAACTTTAGCACTTGGGGCAATCTCTCAGCACCATGGGCAGGTCGCGCGGGCTGTGCGCCGTGGAATGCAGGGCCTGGATGCGCTGCAACAGGAGGCTTCCAGCCGGGTCGTTTGTTCTTCGGGCTGCCCGGCCAAGAGTTTGCAACCGGCGGCGGCGCGTTTGTGGATGAATTCCCGAACTCTTCGTCGTTCCTAAGCCCCTTCGGCGATGGCTTCCAGCGCGGCAACGCGCCGATCCCCACGCCGGGCGGCGCAGGATACTTCTTCGGCGGCGACGACTTCCTCGGCGAATACCTATCCGGCGAAACTGATGCTCAGGTGGAGGCGATCGAAATCTTCTCGCAAACGCCAAACGCCACATTTGGGGTGAACGGACGGTCTCAGACGAATGCGGTGACCGGAGAAGTTGTTCAGTGTGACCCGTTCTGTCCTTCAGAAATCTCTGACGTTACCGAAATCACCAACGCCTTTTACGCGCGCGTCGACTTTGGTCACGACTTCGACAACGGCATGTCGCTCGACGGAAACTTCGGTGTACGGTACGTTGAAACAACCATTGAGGCGGGGGGTGAGGTCCGCTTCCCGGTGCCGGACCAGTTCGATTTCGGGCCCGCGGGGAACCAGGACGGTATCCTGCAAGTCAATGAAATCGCTGGCTTCTGTGACCAGTCGGCGCTCTCGGGGCAGGTGCTGCCCGGCGTTTGCTCGTTGAGCGCGGCAAGGCTCGATGAATATGTCGCTGCCCACACGGGCGAGGTCGTCATTGATGATCGCGACATCGAGTTCGACAATTGGCTCCCGAGTTTCAACGCGAAGCTCGACTTTGGGAATGGGTGGCTGGTCCGCGGCGCCGTGTCGAAGGGGATCTCCCGTCCGGACCTTCAGCTCTTCCGCGCCGGTGTCCCGATCGGTGACAATACCAACGCGTTGCGCGATGCGGGGACGCTCGAGACGGGACCGCTGTTCGCGGCCCAGACGGGTAACCGTAATCTCCTTCCGATTGAGTCGATCAATTATGACCTTTCGGTAGAATGGTACTGGAGCAATGTCGGTTCACTGACGGCTTCTGTGTTCTGGAAAGACATTTCTGGGTTCGTGAACACAGGCTTTGAAACGGTGAACTACGTCTCGCCCAGTGGCCAGTCTCTCGACGTGCAGATCCAGGGTCCCGTCAACGACCAAGACGGTGTCCTGTCGGGTTTCGAACTCACCTATCAGCAGACGTACGATATGCTGCCGGGACTGTGGAGCGGGCTCGGTACGCAAATCACGTACACGTTCGTGAATGGCGATGACTTCAGCAACCCGAACCTCGCGGCATTTGGCCAAGCCTCAGTGACGGGGGCGGTGAACGAGCTCGGCGGGAGTACGTTTGCTGACTTCCAACCTCTGGCGGGCATTTCAGAGAACACCGTCAACGCAACGGTTTTCTACGAGTACGGACCAATCTCGCTGCGGGCGGCCTATAACTGGCGCTCGGAGTTCTTGATCACGCCGCGGGACGACATCTTCCCGTTCTCGCCGATTTGGCAGGAGGACACGGGCCAGCTTGACGCGTCCGCATTCTACAGCGTCACGGATCGCTTCAAGATCGGTGTGCAGGGCGTGAACTTGCTCGACGAGGTCACGGAGACCACGCAAGTCGTCGATTTCGACGGGACCCGGGTGACGCGCTCGGCCTTCCGGAACGATCGGCGCTTCACGGTGCTTGGACGGTTCACGTTCTAGCCTAGGGCGCCAAAGGCTCGGACTTTCGGGGAGGGCTCTGCGACGCGGGGCCCTTTTCGCTCTCAGCCGAAGCGTTCTACACCGCCTTAAGAGCGAAACTGAGATCTTTTGCCGCACGCGGGAGTCTGCCATACTGGGCGGGAAAACGCGTTCTGAGTGGGGTTTTCATGGCCAGACGTCGGCAAGCCGTCACGATCAAGCACGTCGCCGCCGACGCGGATGTGTCGTTGCAGACGGTCAGCCGTGTGATCAACAACGAGCCGAATGTCAGCGTCACGACCAAAGCGAAGGTCGAGGCGTCGATCACGAAGCTGGGGTATGTCCCATCGATCGCAGCGCAGCGGATGAGCGGGTCGAAGTCGTATCTCATCCTGGCCTTGAACGACCGTGAACGGACGATTGCCCAATGGCAAGCACGTGACGGTAACGACTGGGTCGACCAGATGCTCCTTGGCGGGATGCTGACCTGCGCTAAACACGGCTACCGTATGCTGATCGAATTGGTGGACACCCGCGATGAGCATGTCGAGCGCGAGGTCACTGCGGCGATCGCAGCGCTCCAGCCGGACGGGATTATTCTCACACCTCCGCACTCGCACAATCCGAAAATCGTCGGCCTCTTGGTGTCCAAGCGCATCCCCTTTGTCCGCATGGGGTCCCACCGCGATGACCAGGGCATCCCTGTCCGGATGGACGATGAGGGTGCGGCGCGGATGGCGACAGAACACCTGATCAAGGCGGGCCACGCGCGGATCGGCTTCATTACGGGGTCTGCTGAGTATAGCGAGAGCATGCAACGGATCGTCGGCTGGAAATCGGTCATGGCCGAACATGACCTGTCGATCGGCGGTCTGTTGGCCGAGGGCGACTTCTCCCTCATCTCTGGGGAAACGGCGACTCGCCAGCTGCTCGACGGGCCCGACCGCGCCACTGCGATCATCGCCAGCAACGACCAAATGGCGCTCGGTGCACTGAACGTTGCAAAGGAGGGCGAGATCGACGTGCCGCGCGACCTGTCGATCGTGAGCTTCGAAAATTCGCCGGGTGTGCGCCTCTGCCAACCGCCCTTGACCGCGATCGACCAACCCGTCGCCGCGATGACGGCAAAAGCCGTCAACCTCCTCATTTCAAGCCAAGCGGGCGCCGACCTTCCGGAGGGCCCAAGTGTCGAGGCAGCCCAATTGATATCGCGGGCTTCGGTGGCGCCGCCGCCCAAGGATGCCTAACCATCAGCCTCAAGTGATGCAGCAAAGCCGGCTTTTCTTGCTGCTTTACACCCTCGCATGGGCTGGCGGGACCATCGCCTACGTGCCTCTGCTGACCGTGCTTTTACCCGCGCGCATCGCCGGTATTGCAGGGGACGAAGCCGTTGCTTGGCTCGCGTCCATCTCGTTTGTGGGCGCGATTGCTGCAAGCCTAGGAAATATCGGCTTTGGTTGGCTCAGCGATCGTATGGGCAGTCGACGGATGGTTGCAGCAGCCGGGCTTGCTCTTTCATCGGTCCTCCTGATCGCGATCGGTAGGGCAGAAACGCTCCCGGTCTTGCTCATCGTCATCACCGGCTGGCAGCTGTCGTTGAACATGATGCTCTCGCCTTTGGCTGCTTGGGCTGGGGATACGGTTCCCGATGCGCAAAAAGGGCAACTGGGCGGCCTCCTGAGCATCGCTCCGGCAATAGGGGCCGCAGCGGGGATTGTCGTCACCCTGCCAGGCCTCTTCGCAGGCGAGCACCGTCTCAGCATCCTAGTCCTGATGATCGCGGCATTCGTTCTGCCCCTTCTTGTTTGGGGCCGCCCCAAGCCGTTCCCCGCTTTGACCGAGGCACCAGCGCCCAACGCGCTATCTGCCGAGCGCTCGCTCGGACCGCGCCGAGCGGTGACGGGGATGTGGCTCGCGCGGCTGCTCATCCAAATCACCGAGGCGGCGTTGTTCTCCTATCTCCTGTTGTGGTTGCGGTCCCTGTCTGATGCCTTTTCAGAGAACGCTGTGGCATGGGTCTACAGCGTCGTTTTGATGATCGGTATACCGCTTGCCATGGTCGCGGGCCGATGGGCTGACAAGCGCAACAAGCCGATCCAGCCGTTGGCCGTCTGCGCAGCATGCGTTGCCGTCGGCCTCGCGGTGATGGGCGTCGCGCCCAACGTGACCATGGCACTCGTCGGCTATCTCGTCTTCGGCGTCGCGGGAGCAGTCTTCCTTGCTCTCCACAGCGCGCAGACCTT
Source organism: Pseudomonadota bacterium (assembly GCA_038749595.1). Classification (GTDB taxonomy): domain Bacteria; phylum Pseudomonadota; class Alphaproteobacteria; order Caulobacterales; family Parvularculaceae; genus Parvularcula. Next base: position 172,394 of record JBCDHW010000007.1, on the reverse strand, counting down.
GCGCGTCCTTCCGCAGCCCACCACGCGAGGGCGGGACCTGGGGATCTTCAACCTGACCAACACGCTCCCCGCGCTCATCATGCCGGGCCTGACCCTGGCGCTGGTTCCCGTTTTCGGCTTCGCGGGATTGTTCTTCCTCCTCTGCGCGCTAGCAGCTATGGCAGGGACTGTGCTGTTCGCGCTTGCGCGGGCAGGGTGACGCTTGATTTCCGGGCCTCGGGCAGTAGCGTGATATTGAGAACGTTCACAAAAAGAACGTCGCGTGAGTGGAGTGGAACGCAGAGTGATGCGGAACAGCGTTGTGGGGCTCGTCCTGGGGCTTACCGCCTTCGGGTGTGCAGAAGTAGCGGAGGGGCCCGAAAGCGCGGCGACCGCATCGGACCAACCCGTCGCGGCGGGCGAAGATGCGCTGATCGCCGATCTGGTTGGCCGCATGAGCCTTGAGCGGAAAGTCGCTCAGCTGATCCAACCGCAGATCAATTCCTTCACGGCTGAGGACATGCGCCGCTACCGGTTCGGCAGTTTCCTTAACGGCGGCAATGGCGGTCCTGGCGGAGATGAGTTTGCGCCAGCTGAGGCGTGGTTGGCCCTGGCTGACACGATGTGGGACGCGTCAACTGCTCCGCTCCCGGACGGTGAGCCGGTCATTCCCACAATGTGGGGCACCGATGCCGTTCATGGGCATACCAACATTATCGGCGCGACGATCTTCCCGCATAATGTTGCCCTCGGCGCAACGCGCGATGCTGATCTGGTGGAGCGCATCGGCCATGCCACAGCAATCGAGATCGAAGTCACCGGCATCGACTGGAACTTTTCCCCGACAATAGCGGTGGCGCAAGATGATCGCTGGGGCCGTACCTACGAGAGTTACTCCGAAGACCCCGCAATTGTGGCTGAGCTTGGGGCTGCCCTCGTCCGGGGACTGCAGGGCGGGTTTGACGATGAAGATCGCCTCGGCGGCGGGCGCGTCCTCTCAACAGCAAAGCACTTCTTCGGTGACGGCGGGACAGAGCGGGGGGTCGACCAAGGCGACGTCAACGGCGACCTCGAAACACTCAAGCCTATCCATGTCGCGCCTTACGTTGCCGCGATCGATGCCGGTGTTGAAAGCGTCATGGCCAGCTTCAATTCGATCAACGGGCGAAAGATGCACGGCAATGAAGACCTGCTCACCGGCGTCCTCCGCGGCGAGCTTGGTTTCGATGGCGTTGTCGTCGGTGATTGGAACGGGCACGGACAGGTTGCCGGTTGTACCGTCACCGACTGCGCCCAATCGCTCCTCGCTGGTCTCGACATCTACATGGTCCCGGACGATTGGAAAGGTCTGATCGAGACGTTGCTGACGCAAGTGCGCGACGGAACCATCCCCGAAGCGCGGGTTGACGAAGCGGTCGCGCGCGTTTTGCGGATGAAACTTCGGGCGGGGCTGCTGGGCGATGATGCAAAGCGCCCCTCCGAACGGCCTGGAGCGGGTGACCAATCTTTACTCGGATCATCAGAGCACCGTGCATTGGCGCGGGAGGCTGTGGCCAAATCACAAACAGTGTTGAAAAACAATGGCGTTCTTCCCCTCGCTCCAGGCAGCCGGGTCCTCGTTGCGGGTTCCGCGGCCGACAGTATCGCCCAAGCTTCCGGCGGCTGGACTCTCACATGGCAAGGTGGGACCGAACTCACCAACGACTACTTCCCGGGCGCCACATCAATCTACGAAGGCCTTGCAGCCGCAACAGAAGCTTCTGGGGGCGAAGCCTATCTGTCAGAGGACGGTGCATTTTCAGAAGCACCTGACGTTGCAGTCGTCGTTTTCGGGGAACAGCCGTACGCGGAGTTTGCTGGCGACCTCCGCGACCTCGCGTTTCGTGACGAGGAGGGACTGAACCTCCTCAAAAAGTTCGATGAAGCTGATATCCCCACGGTCGCCGTTTTCCTGTCCGGACGCCCGCTGTGGGTGAACCGTGAGCTGAACATTGCAGACGTGTTTGTTGCTTCGTGGTTGCCGGGTAGTGAGGGTGCCGGCGTTGCAGATGTCCTGTTCGGTCAGTATACGCCAACGGGAAAATTACCCTTCACGTGGCCACGAGACTGCTCAGGCGCCCCCGCCAACGACCCAGAATCAGCGCTATTTCCGGTAGGTTACGGCTTAGCATTCGGAACGACACGGGCGTTTACAACCCTCGATGAAACCTGCGCTGCGCTCACCATCACTGCCGGAGAGGAATGGTTCGCCTCCGGACGGTTGGGTGAAGCGGTGACAGCGCGCAGTGGCGAGGTCGACCTTCCTCAAATGCGCGGAACATCCGATACGATCGTCGCCAAGGGCTATGATCGTGACGCGCAAGAAGACGCTCGCGAGCTAACATTCGCGCCCGGCGGTGCGTTAACGCTCTCCGGGCCGGCGGCAAAAGGCGCCTACCGGATTTCCTACGAACTTCCCGAGCGGCCGTCGGCACCGGTGACTCTATCATCAGGCGGCAACGCAATTGATGTTTCAGCTCAGCTCTCTGTCGCAGCGGGGAAGGGATGGCGCGACATGGTTTTGACGAAAGCTTGTCTGCCCAATTTGGAGAGCACACTGACGATCACGTCGGAGGGTCCACTGACACTCCGTATTGACACAATCACCCGAGAAGCCCGAGGCGAGATGGAAGCGTGTTCGTTTTAGCCGCGGGCCTTATCAAAGAGACCACTGATCCAGTGTCGCGGCTGGAAAGAAATAAACAAGAAAAAAGAATGAATTAAAGAGGGGAAACATGGCGCTGACATCAATCGATCTGCTCATCGTTGGGCTTTATGCAAGCGCGCTTCTGGCCATCGCCTTGTGGGTTTCCCGCGAGCCAAGCGGCGGTAAGAAGGATACGGAAGACTATTTTCTCGCCGGGCGCGCTTTGCCCTGGTGGGCCATTGGTGCGTCGCTTATCGCTTCAAATATCTCAGCCGAACAGATCATCGGACAGTCGGGACAGGGCTTTGCGGTGGGCATCGCAATTGCCGCCTACGAGTGGCAAGCAGCGCTGGTCCTCTTGGTTGTTGCGAAGTGGTTCCTGCCGATTTTCCTCAAGCGCAGCATCTACACGATGCCGCAATATCTCGATCAAAGGTACGGACACGGTGTAAAAACACTCATGTCCGTCTACTGGATATTCCTTTACACGGCGGTCAATCTCACAACGGTTCTGTGGCTCGGCGGCTTGGCCGTGAACTCCCTTACCGGCTGGCCCGTCTTCTATGCCATGATGGGTCTTGCTTCCTTTGCCGGTCTCTATTCGCTCTACGGCGGCCTGAAGGCCGTAGCACTGACCGATATCATTCAAGTTGTTATACTGATCATCGGCGGCATGATCATCACCTGGCTCGCACTCAACCAAGTCTCGGACGGCGCTGGGGCGATCGCAGGCCTTGGCCGGTTGTTCAACGAGATGCCAGGCCACTTCGAAATGATCCTGGACGAGGATCATCCTTCGTACAGCGACCTTCCGGGGATCTGGACGTTGCTCGGCGGGCTGTGGGTGCTCCATTTTTCGTACTGGGGCTTCAACCAATACATCATTCAACGTGCTCTTGGTGCGGAAAATCTGGGTGAAGCACAAAAGGGCCTCGCCTTTGGTGCATTCATCAAGTTATTGATTCCATTGATTGTTGTCGTTCCCGGTATTGCTGCTGTCGTGATGGCGGATCAAGGCGTGCTCGACGGCGCAGCGCTGGCGGAAAAGTCTGACCGGACTTACGGAGAGCTGATGAGCTTCGCGCCTTCCGGTCTGCGGGGGCTCGTGTTTGCGGCGCTGATCGCGGCCATCGTGTCATCGCTCGCGTCCATGATGAACTCAATTTCGACGATTTTCACCATGGATATCTACCGTGAGCGGATTTCTCAGCGTCCGGAGCAGCACTACGTAACCGTCGGCCGAATCGCTGCATTGACAGCGATCGTCATCGCAGTGTTCCTCGCGCAGCCGTTCATCGGTGGCTTCGAAAGCGGCTTCCAAACCGTTCAAGAATATTCGGGTTTCATCGCTCCTGGCGTGGTGGTCGTTTTCCTCTTCGGATTTTTCTGGAAGCGGATGTCCACCGCCGGTGCGTTCGCCGTGCTGCTCGGCTCGGTGGTGTTCAACATCGGTCTGAAGTTCGGCATGCCCGACGTACCGTTCATCTTGAGGATTTGGCTCGTCACCTTGGCCTGCATGGCGGCCGGCGTGCTTACGTCCGTCGCGACTTCACGTGGCGGCGTGGATGTTGATCCTGAACACCGGGTGGCAAGCTTTGCCACAGACGCAACGTTCAACTTCCTCAGTGTCGTGATTATCGCCCTGCTCATCGCGACCTACGTCTTCCTCTGGTAGGTCGTTGTCGCTCGCGTTTAAACACGCTCAGCAATAAAACCGGAGTGCGCCGGCAACTCCGTTGGCATTCCGGTTTGACCGTTGAGACCTGCACTGATCAATATTCGCGACGCGCCGACAGGATGGGCCCACGTCTGCGCTTCTGCTTGTAAATTTATACAACAAATCAGTGTCTTGCCGCTTAAGCTCCGCTCGAACGCAATCAACGGCTTACCATCAGAGAGGTCCTTGAAGTCGCCAAGCCGCAGCGCCGGGTTGTTGCGCCGCATGCCAAGCGCCTCGCGAAAAAAATGGTGAATACTCTCTTCATTCGAGCACTGATCATGTGCGTTGAGCGGGAGGTGCGCAGGGTCGATCGGTAGCCACGGCTCGTGTGTGCTGAAGCCCGCATACGGATCGTTGCCCGTCCACGGGAAAGGAGTACGCGCGCCATCGCGGCCCTGGTCTGCCGGCCAGTTGGCGATCCCCTCGGGATCAACCAACTTATCAAAAGGAATATCAGCCTGCGGCAGACCAAGCTCTTCACCCTGATAGATAAAGGTCACACCGCGTATCGCCGCGTGCAGCAGAGCGAAGAGGCGAACATTCCTTCCTTGCGGGCTACGGGGAAGGGACCAACGCGACGCAACGCGGTGACAGTCGTGATTGGAAAGAGCCCAACCCGGGTAGCCTCGGTCAAGGTCATTGGGCCATGCCGTAAGCGATGCGCTGATTGCTCCGGCGTCGGCGTGCATAGCGCCGATGAAATCAAAGCTGTAGGCGGATGAAAGGAGTGAGCGGCCCTCCGTATACGCCACCATACGGCTGAGCGGTTCAGCTCCGCCAATTTCCGCCACGGTGAAAAACGAATCTCCCCCCGCTCTTCGAAACGCCTCTGCAAATCGAGCGACCACCTTTGTCATTTCCGGCTGGTTCATTCCTCGGATATGCTGCTGCATTTCAAAGGTTTTTAGCTTTGTCCCGCTGTCGGGATGGGCCGGGTTGTCGCGAAGAGACGGGTCATGCATGCCCATATTGAGTGCATCGAGGCGAAAGCCGTCGACGCCGCGATCAATCCAAAACTCACCCGCTGAAATGAGTGCCGCAATCACTTCATCGTTATGAAGGTTCAGGGTCGGCTGTGAACTGAGGAAATGGTGCAGATAGTATTGTTGGCGCCGACCGTCCCAACTCCAAGCAGGTCCTCCGAATACGGAAAGCCAATTCGACGGCGGTGTGCCGTCAGCCTTTGGTGATGCCCAAACGTACCAATCGGCGCTCTGATTATCGGTATTTTGACGGCTTTCACGAAACCACGCATGCTGATCAGATGTATGGCAATACACTTGGTCTATGATGACCTTCAGGCCGAGGCCATGCGCCTTTCCGATAAGCGCATCAAAGTCTTGCAATGTTCCGAACACTGGGTCGATGGAACAATAATCCGAGACATCGTAGCCAAAATCATTCATTGGTGAACGGTAGAATGGTGAAATCCAAACACCGTCAACGCCGAGGTCAGCAACATAGTCGAGCTTTTCAGTGATACCTCGAAGGTCGCCAATACCGTCTCCGTCGCTATCTCGAAAACTGCGAGGATAGATTTGGTAGATCGCCGCACCGCGCCACCATTCCTTTCCGAATTCTCGGTCTTCGGTTCGGTTTTCGGGAGCGTTCGGTGGAACCATCGTCAGTACACTCTCATTCCTCATCGCAATGGAGCATAGACGTCGTCGGAACAGCCGCCTAGCCCACGCCGAAAAGCGGACCGTTGGCGGTGTAAGCGATGAGCAGGATGCCGATTATGGCGAACACGGCCAACGCTGCGGTCTGAGCCACGAGGGCAAGAATAGGTGCCGCGCCGAGCTTCCCAAGATCTTTGAGAGATGTCCGCATACCGAGCGCTGCGACGGCCGTGAGTAATGCCGACTGCGATAAGGTGCTTGCCCAATCGGTCATGACCGGGCTGACCAGGCCAACGCTGTTCGCAAGCATGATAGCTACAAAACCTATCAAAAATAAGGGAATGACCGGCGCATTTGCGGTGGCCTGCGCAGCATTCATTTGAGTACGTCGGGTTAAGAAGCCAATCGCTAAAACGGTCGGGACGAGGCACGCCACCCGCATCAATTTGACGATCGCCGCGGTTTCCCCCGCCTCGTCGGACACGGTGTATCCCGCGCCGATAACCTGCGCGACGTCGTGGATCGTGGCGCCAAGAAAAATGCCCGCCTGCGGATCAGTGAAGTGAAAAACGCGCGCAATCAGCGGGTAAAGCACCATTGCAATCGTACTGAGCGTCGTGACGCCGACGACCGTCAAGCTCGTTTGCTGGTCGAGCTTTTCGCCGCGGGGCAACACACTACTAATAGCCAACGCTGCCGATGCTCCGCAGATCGCAACCGACCCTGCCGAAAGCACCGCATGGGGAGCGGAAAGGCCGACAAAGCGGCCAATCGCAGCGCCAGCGATCAGTGTAAAGAGCACGCCTGAGATAACAAGAGTGGTGATCGGGAGGCCTAACGCGGCGACTTCCGATACTGTGATCTGCGCACCCAGCAAGGCGACGCCAAGTTTCAGCGCCGTCTTTGAGCTGAACATCAAACCTTCAGCGCACCGATCGTCGTCGCCGAGAAAACTGACGCTCATCCCAAACAGCAACGCGAGCAGCATTGCTGGGCCGCCAAGTTCTGCACTGACGAACTGCGCAGCCATCGCAGCCATGCCGGCGCAAAGAAAACCCGGCGCTACCCTGTCAAAAAAGCTCCGGGCACTTCCCCAGCCGGAGCTTGCGGATCCGAGGGGCGAGAATCCGCTCATGCGTGCTCGCGGCTATTCAGCGAGTGCGTGTACTGGTTCAGGTTCGTCTGTGGTCCGACGATCGCGGTGTGTGACCATGCGTCGGTGAAGCTCGGAAATTGTATCCCGACCGGTGGTAACGAAGAGAAATGGCAAAAACGCGTGCACGACACAGCAAAAACCAGCCTTCAAAAGTGCGCCGCTGAACGATAACGCGACGCCCATATGCTCCGTGTAAGTCTCGCCGACAGACTGCGGATGTTCGGTGAAAATTCGCATAACACGGCCTCGTCGCTACCGAAAGGGCATAGCACGATCAGCGGAAAAAATGTTCCATTTATGCTCCAATATCGGCCAAAATGGAGAAGAAAAATCTATGAACGTGAGGATATCGAGATGGATGAGACCGATAAAAAGATCCTGAGTCTCGTGCAGACAGACGCCAACCTATCCGTAGCGGACGTCGCGGAGAGGGCGGGAATATCGCAAACTCCTTGCTGGCGCCGTCTGAAAAAGCTGGAGGAGAAAGGCGTCATTAAACGGCGGGTCACGCTCCTCGATCCTAACGCTCTGGGCCTGCCCTTGGTGGGGTATGTCCGTATACATGCTAAGGAGCATTCGGAGGACTGGCTCCAGGCATTTGCAAAAGCGGTGCAAGCCATCCCCGAGATTGTTGAGTGCCATCGGATGACGGGCGACGTGGATTATCTTCTGAAAGTGGTGGCGCCTGATATGGGCGGGTACGATGTCATTTATAAACAACTGATACGGAAGATCGATATGGCGGACGTCAGCGTCAATTTCTCGATGGAACGCTTGAAAGACACCACGGAGCTGCCTTTGAATTATACGGATTAAATCGCGCTCGCGTTAGTTACGATGCGGACTGGGCAGCCGCTTTGAAGACCTCGGCGCGCTGTTTATAGTCTGTGTAGGGAGGCTCGCTCGGTGCGGCGGGCGAGAAGATGATCGCACCGCCGATAGGACAACGTTCGCTGGCAAGGGCGAGCGCTTCGTTGAATGTGTCAGTAAACGTCGCGTCCTGCGTTCCGAACCGGCGGCCTGCACTGCCGAACGCGATGACTGAAACGTTCCGATGGGCTTCTAAAAATCGCTTCAGTGGATCAAAGACTTGCTGCCGGTCTGCGCCGCCGATCAACAACACCACCTCTCGGGAAATGAAGGGTTTTACGGCTTCAATTACCGCCTCGGGTACTGTTGCGAGAGCGTCGTTGATCCATATCCGCTCGTCGGTAGACGGAATATGTTCTTGGCGGCTGGGCAGACCGGGATAGGTCGTCATAACCTGCTCCGCGGCGGCGCGCAGATCCCGTCCCGTGGTCAGACGGTCAGCGATCGCCAGTGCGGTGCGGAGGCCGTCCCGTAGCGGGCTGGTGCGAAAATCCTTCAGCGTCCTTTGAAGCGGAATGGTCTGTTGTCCGAGGATGAGCGCTTCATCACTACTCTGAACAATCTCATCAAGGGCGCCAATGGTCGAAGGCAAGTTGTGCCCGTCGATGACTGACCGCGGCGCGAGGCCAGTAGGATGGGCATTGATAAAAAAGGGACGCAGTTTTGCGCGGTGATAGGGCGCAAGTCCGCCATGCCAATCGATATGGTCTTGGAGGAGATTGGTAATGACATGAAAATGTTCGGCAGGCGGAACATCATGCAGCATATAGGACGACATTTCGACGATGGGAAACGCGTCAGTGGGTAGGAGGTCGTTCAGTGCAGGCGTGCCGATATTTCCGTAAGCGGATGCGGAAAGCCCAAGTGTTTTCAAGAGCAAAGAGGTCAACGAGACCGTGGTGCTCTTGCCCTTTGTTCCTGTAATGGTGATCGTTTCCGCCGGTGCGTGGCGCGCGAGCCAGTACCCAGTCGGTGTCGTGGCGCAGCTGGCTTTGTCGGCGGCGGCCAGGGCGAGGGGGTGGTCAGGCCGAACGCCTGGGGACCGAAGATATGTCGCATCACGGACGGTTTCAATCGCGCGATCGACCGAGAGAGACTTTAGGCCGTCGATCGTTCCGCCATTGTCATCTGTAACCTGAACATCCGTGATGCGCGCTGCAGAAAAATGCGCAGCGGCGGCGCGCGCCTCGGTGCCGGTGCCGTGCAGGATCACGCGCATGGAAGATCCAACGCCGCGTTGTAAAGTTCCGCAGGCAACGCTCCACGGGCTCTTGGCTTCTCTGCCTCGTCTGCTTGTTGCTGCAAATCTTCGGCAGTTTTTGTACGGAGAAGAGAGCTATGCAGCTTACGGACGATCTCGGTATCACGCCAATCCTTGTGCCGCGTAAGGAGACCTACGGCCGCTTGGCACTCGTCGATTGTGCCGACGCAATCCCACGGTTTATGTTCCGAGAGACCGCAAAGCTCGTGAAAAAATGGCACCAATTCAGGCGCTTCAAGCATAGGCTCGCCGAACATCACCTCCGCTTGCTGCCTACTGACGAATGGCGCTGTGATAAGCGACGTGAACGCGCATTTCGCGCATGTGCCGCACCAGCGCTGGGTGGCGTCACCGGCAAGTCGGAAATTACGGTTGCACGAGGTAAAGCGTCCATGGGCCTCGGCAATCGCGGCAAAGCGCTGAGCGATCCAAAGCTCTGAAAAAGGTCGGAGCACGGAATAGGTGGGCGGCGCCGACGGGGCAGCTTCCGAAACGGCGTCCCTGACCAGTTCCTCAAATGCGGAGGATTTCGAATATTGGTGGTTCGCTTCCACGCCGTTAGCGTTAAGTGTTGGTTCGTCTGCGGATCGTTCGTTAGCGAACAAAATGGCCCGCGCGCCTTGCAACCACCCGAAAACCGTCAGCACCAGGATGTTCATAGCCGTAATCGGGACGTGACCCGAGAAGCCGTCGCGGAGCGCCAACAGCTTGGGGTCAAGCGCCCGCCGAATAAGCTTCGGCGGGTAGGGCGCCGTTGCAGTGAGGACTTTCCCCACCGCTTCGGACATGATCACAGAGGTATAGACTGGATCTTCGCCGTACGCAGCGCGCGCTGCGGCTCCGGCGACGTAGCTGTCCTTGCCGCCGCCAAAAGCGACCAGGGGCGGGCCTGATCCCGGCTTACCAGAGGCGGTAGCGGCCGGGATGATGGCGCCTGAGAACGCGGTGCCCGGCGGATACGCGAGCCTGCTGCGGACGAAAAATTCGGCGAGCCCCTCGGTATAAAGCGCCTCGGCCATCCGCCGTCCCGCCTCGGTGAGGGGGGGAAACGCCACCGCGCGCGCTGCACCGGCTTTATAGGAGCTGACCCCCAATGCAACCTGAAGGAGAGTCAGAAGCTCTGATGGGACGGCCCGTTCCGTTTCGAGGTTGAGCGTTTCTGTGAAGGCGCCAAACCGGGAACACGCGAACGAAAACCGCACCGACGTGCCGGTCCGCTCAATGGGACCGAAACCAAAGTGTTCGCTACGTTCCAGGCGCGGAGGCGCACGTTCGTCCATGCTCTGCAAGGACGCCAGGTCGCGCCAGACGTCAAGGCCACAGCGGCCTAACGGCGGTCGCTCGGCGCTCGGAAAGTCGACGCAAAAGGCAAACTTAGGATTGTAGTGACGTTATTTGGGCCGCGCGCATGCATTAATTATTTTGTGCAAGTGCACACTCTGATGTTATTTCAAAACACCGAAATGATTGACAGAATCTTATGGACAACACGTCTTCTGAGCGGATATGACAACCATAGTCTGTAGGGAGGCGAGTAATGTCTGATTTCTGCTCGAACGAGGGGGCCGTGCGTTTGCGGTCGTTGATACAGGACTACTGGAAAAAACAGGGATACGACGTCGACGTAAAGCTCGTGCAAGAGGGCTTTGTATCGACCATGCGGTCATCTCGTTATGATGTCCGCAGCGATATGGTGAATGGGATGCCGCGCCGCGGCGAAGTCCACGCCTAGCGCTGTTTTTCTTCTCTCATCAGGGCGTTGATGACGGCCTGATGAAGCGTTGCGTAGTCATCAAACCAAACGGCGTCGGCTAACCGTCGATCCCGTTTGCCGTATCCGGAGCGCGCCATCAGCGCTGGGATGCGAGCGGCGTTCGCTGCGCCGAAATCTGGGTAGCCATCCCCGATCATGATCGCGTTTTGCGCTCGCGTCCGCTCAACGATATGGTTGAGGGGTAAGGGCGACGGCTTACGCTCAGCCAGTTGATCCCCGGAAATTATCACATCGAAAAACCCGTCGAGCTCTGCCGCCTCGATGAGAGGGAGGCTCAACCGCGCCACCTTATTTGTGCAGATTGCGAGGGTCGCGCCAGCCCGTCGCAACGCTTCAAGCGCGGCGACGGCGCCATCGAACACGCGGCTCTCCTTAAAAATATGCGCTGCGTAATCCGCGAGATAGGTTTCGAGGATCCGGTCTCGTTCGGGATCTGCCGACAGATCCCGCCCCTGCGCCTGGAACGCGGCAGTGATCAGCCATTCCGCGCCATGGCCGAACAGCGCTTTCACCTCGTCGAGTGGGAGGGCGCTCAGGCCTTCCCGAACCAGCGCGCGGTTCAAAGCGCGGGCGAGGTCAGGGGCACTGTCCACCAGCGTCCCGTCGAGATCGAAAATGCAGACAGTCCCGTCGAGTCGTTGCATAGCACCGGCGTGCCAACCGGCGCGTGCTGTAGCAACAGTTTACAGCTTGTGACGTTGGCCTAGCGCAAAATGCGGTTAACCGCGTCCCCTCGGGGGACACAGGTTCGAACACAGGAGTTTCCATGGCGCCACTTGCTTGTGTCGTGCTCGCCGCGGGCCACGGGACGCGAATGCGCTCGCAAAAGCCGAAAGTTCTGCACGAAATTGGCCACCTCCCCATGCTCGGCCACTGCCTACGGGCAGCCCGCTCGTTGGGCGCCGAGCGGGTCGGCGTCGTCATTGGCGCGGGCGGTGCCCAGGTGGAAGCGGCGCTCGGCGACCTCGATCGCGACGCGAAAGTGGCCGTCCAGGATCCTCCCCAAGGGACAGGCGACGCGGTCACGGCTGCGCTGCCGTTGCTCGATGGGTTCAGCGGCACCGTCCTGGTGCTCTACGGAGACACGCCGCTTCTGACGGAACAGACGCTCCAGGCGCTGCTGGGCACCATCGACGATGGCGCAGGGCTGGCGGTGCTTGGCTTCGACGCCAAAGATCCTGGCCCCTACGGACGATTAATCACAGAAAATGGCGTCCTAACACGGATTGTTGAAGCGAAGGACGCGTCCCCCGAAGAGCGCGCGGTGACCCTTTGCAATTCAGGCGTGATGGCAATCCACTCGGATATTCTGTACACGTACCTTCCTCAAATCACCAACGCTAACGCCAAGCAAGAATACTACCTGACCGATCTTGTGAGCTTGGCTGGCGAGGCCGGCCATAAGCTCGCGTTCGTGCGCGGTCAGGAGGAAGAGGTCCTCGGCGTCAACAACCGGCTTGAGCTGTCCGTGGCGGAGGCGATCTTCCAGCGGCGCAAGCGTGAGGCCTTCATGCTCGCTGGCGTGACTTTAAGTGATCCGGACACAGTCTATTTTGCCTATGACACTGTGATCGGCGAGGACTGTACGATCGGGCAAAACGTGGTCTTCGGCCCAGGCGTCACCCTTGCGCCAGGCGCGGTGGTGAAGCCGTTCAGCCATATCACGGGCGCCATGCTTGAGGCAGGCGCTTCGGCTGGCCCCTTCGCCCGCCTGCGTGAGGGCACCGTGCTGGGCGAAGACGCGGCGGTTGGAAACTTCGTTGAGACCAAAAAGGCCGACCTTGGCCAAGGTGTCAAAGCTGGGCACCTAACCTACCTCGGTGACGTGACGATCGGTGCACGGACAAACATTGGCGCGGGCACGATCACCTGCAACTACGACGGCTTCTCCAAACATCGCACCGAAATTGGTCAGCAGGCGTTTATTGGTTCGAGCACCATGCTGATCGCTCCTGTGACGATCGGCGATGGCGCCATCACGGGCTCAGGATCCGTCATTACAAAGAACGTCGAAGCGGATGCGCTCGCTGTCGCCCGGGGCAAACAAATCGAGCGCGCGGGCTGGGCTGCCACCTTTCGCGCGAAGAACGAGGACCACTGACCGATGTGCGGAATTGTTGGGATTATCAGTGATCGTGACGTCTCTGACCGTTTGGTCGAAGGCCTTAAGCGTTTGGAATACCGCGGTTATGACTCGTCTGGAATTGCAACGCTTAAGGAGGGATCCGTCGCTCGCCGCCGGGCAGTCGGTAAGCTTGCGGCCCTCGAAGCCGTCCTTCAGGAGGACCCGATTTCAGGGTCCACCGGCATCGGCCATACCCGATGGGCGACCCATGGCAAGCCGACCGAGACCAATGCCCACCCCCATGGCAGCCAGCGCGTGGCCGTCGTCCATAACGGCATCATCGAGAACTTCCGCTCACTGAGGGACGAACTTGCCTCCCATGGTGTGACGTTCGAAAGCGAAACCGACTCCGAGGTCATCGCCCGCCTGTTCGAGCATCACCTCGATCAAGGCGATACCCCACGCGACGCCTTCACCAAGACGCTTGATGCGCTCCGGGGAGCGTTCGCGATTGGGGTCCTCCTCGTTGATGCGCCGCACACGATCTATTGCGCCTGCCAGGGGAGCCCCCTCGCCATCGGTCGCGGTGAAGGCGAAATGTTCATCGGCTCCGACGCCATGGCCCTCGCGCCGTTCTCACGCTACGTTACCTACCTGACCGACGGGGACTGGGCTGAGGTCACAACCGACAGTGTAAAGATCTTCACCGGCGACGGCAAACCCGTCACCCGGACCGAAACCGTGTCCGACGCCGCCGCCGCTCTGGTTGGCAAGGGCCGCCACCGCCATTTCATGGCCAAGGAGATCGAAGAACAGCCCGATGTCATCGGCCATACCCTCAGCCGCTATATCGATCCGGAAACCCGGACGATCACCTTGCCCGAAAGCGGCATCGACTTCGCGCAAATCAGTCGACTGACGATCTCCGCCTGCGGCACGGCGTTCCTCGCGGGCCTCGTCGCGCGGTATTGGTTTGAGACGTGGGCTAAGCTTCCGCTCGAAATCGATATCGCGTCCGAGCTCCGCTACCGCGATGTTCCGTACCAAGAGGGCGGCGCCGCTTTGTTCATCAGCCAATCGGGGGAGACGGCGGACACCCTCGCAGCCCTGCGCGATGCTAAAGCGGCGGGCCAGCGCGTTGGCGTGGTGGTCAACGTCCCCGAAAGCACCATGGCGCGCGAAGCTGATGCCGTGTTCCCGATCGCGGCGGGCCCGGAAATCGGTGTGGCCTCGACCAAGGCGTTCACCTGCCAATTGACGACACTCGCCTGCATCGCGATCGCCGCTGGGCGCGCCCGGGGGGTGATCGATGCCGATGAGGAGGTCCGCCTCGTCCGCGCGCTGCTCTCGATCCCGCGGCTCATGGGCGACGTTCTCGGCCGGGAGCGTGCCCTGGCCGAGCTCAGCCATCAACTCGTGCCTGCGTCGGACGTGCTTTATCTCGGCCGCGGCGTCAGCTTTCCTCTGGCGATGGAGGGAGCCCTCAAACTCAAAGAAATCAGCTATATCCACGCGGAGGGTTACGCCGCGGGCGAGCTCAAGCACGGCCCGATCGCCCTGGTCGACGAGCATGTCCCGGTGATCGTCATCGCGCCGGACGACCGGCATTTCGAGAAAACCATCTCCAACATGCACGAGGTCGTCGCGCGGGGAGGTCAGTGCATCCTGATCGCTTCAGAGACGGGCGTGAGCGAAGCTGTGCGCGACGGCGACGCTGTAACAACCTTCGCGATGCCGGCGGTGGAGCCCCTTTTGGCGCCGCTGATCTATGCCATTCCGATACAACTGATCGCCTATCACACCGCCGTTCTCAAGGGCACAGACGTTGATCAGCCTCGGAATTTGGCAAAATCGGTCACGGTCGAGTGATCCCCGCCGCGCTTGTGTAACAGCGGGAAACAAACCGTCACTTCGCGATCGCCGGTTAGCCATACATATGACACCTCGGTGGGATTAGAGGCGTTGTTATGTTTGATGAACCAGCGAACGATTTGAGCGCTGCGGCCACGGTGCGTGGCCCTGTTTCGCTTTCCGGCGTTGGTCTCCATTCAGGACGTCTCTCGGAGTTATGCATAAAGCCTGCCGCGCCGGGCGCGGGCATCGCTTTTATCCGCAGCGATGAGGCTGGACCCGTTGTGCGGCGCACCATTCCGGCTGATCCGGCCCTCGTGACCAAGACCCAGCTCGGCACCGTCCTCACCAATGCCGCGGGGGTGACCATTTCCACCGTGGAGCACCTGATGGCAGCCTTCGCCATGCTCGGCGTGACGGACGCGCGGGTTCACTGCTCAGGGCCGGAGGTTCCGATCCTCGACGGCTCTGCCCAAGAGTTTATCGACGCGATTGAGGCTGTCGGCGTGCACGTCTCGCCGCTCACCGTCGATCGCCTCACCCCGTTAGAGCCCGTCGAAGTTCAGCTCGGCGATGCCTGGCTCCGCGCGGAGCCCCTTCCGGCGTCCAGCGGTGCGGAGATCGTTCTCGACGTGACCATCGACTTCGAGCACCCCACCATCGGGCTCCAGCGCATTGTGATCGAAGGCGATCGCGAGACGGTGCGCCGCGAAGTTGCGGCTGCCCGCACGTTCACTGAGCTCAAGCACGTGGAAGCTCTTCGCGAAATCGGCCTTGCTCGAGGCGGTTCCCTCGACAACGCCATCGTCGTCGGCGCCAACGGGATCATGAACCCCGAGGGCCTGCGCATGGAGCGCGAGTTCGTTCGCCACAAGGCGCTAGATCTCCTCGGTGATCTCTACCTCACGGGTCTGCCGCTGGGCTGTAAGGTCACGGCCTATAAGCCTGGCCACACGATCAACACCATGCTCGCTTCGGCCCTCGCTGGCATCGATGAGGCAGCTGAGGTCGAGGCTCTGCCGATCACCGCCTAGACGCGTCGGCGGGCGGTTCTCCGATTATCCTACCAACCCGTCACCCCTTGCGCTTTGCCATTGCGGTGAAGGCGGCTTAGACCGTATCACGCGATAACCTGACACCGTCTGTAAAGGCCTCCCTATGTCGATCTTTTGGCGTGCTTTGATCCTGTCTCTCAGCTTGGTTGTGGTCACCGGGTGCGCGGGCAAGAAGAAGGCGACGGAGCGTTTCGTTTACGTCGAAGAGCCTGTAGAAATTCTCTACCGCAACGGCGCCACGGCCCTTGAACGCCGCCGCTACGACGACGCCCTTGCTTACTTCGCTGAGGTGGAGCGCCAGCACCCGTATTCCGCTTGGGCACGGCGATCGATGCTGATGACGGCGTACACGGAATATCTCACCAACGACTTCGATGCGTCATTGGCATCGATCGAGCGGTTTTTGGCCATCCACCCTGGCAACAAAGATGCGGGGTATGCGTATTATCTTCGGGCGATGAACCATTACGAGCGGATCCGCGATGTGGGCCGCGATCAGGGGATCACCCGCGACGCACGCGACGCCTTGGTCGATGTGATACGCCGTTATCCGGATACGGAATATGCCCGCGATGCGCAGCTTAAGCTTGACCTGACGCGCGATCACCTCGCTGGCAAAGAGATGGACATCGGCCGCTATTATCTGCGCCGGAACCAGCATGTTGCGGCGGTTGGCCGTTTCAACAACGTCATCGAACAGTACCAGACGACCGGCCACGTGCCCGAGGCGTTGCACCGCACCGTAGAGGCCTATCTCGAGCTTGGTCTCGTCGGCGAGGCCCAGCGCCATGCGGCCGTGCTCGGTTACAATTATCCGGACTCCCCATGGTACCGGGACACCTACCGCATCTTCAATCGCTACGGCGCCCAGCTGCTCGAAGTGCAGGCGGCGAACGACCTCCTCGACCAGCAAAATGAAGAGCTGACGCCCGAGCAGCGGCTGCAAAGGGCCGGGCGGATCGGCGATATCGACGACGCCCCCCGCGCCATCGCCCCAAGAGACGACGCCGTCACCCCCGACCTCCCAGGCGCCCCGCCGGATGAGATTTAAGCCGGTAGCTAACCGTTGCTCGCGCTGAGCGAACCTTTGCTAATCGCTCACTGATAACCAGGACGCACGCTCGCGGTGCAGGTTGTTTCTCGCCTGTTCTTCTTTGGGGCGCATCTCGTCCGTCAGGAAAATCCTGTCCGATGCGAGTGTCGGTTCGATAAACATCGAGAGCCGACCGGCGCGCAGGGCCTCTATCCCAAAGACGGGCTCATACTCCATTCGGATACCCTCAGCATACGCATCATAAACG
Organism: Pseudomonadota bacterium; assembly: GCA_038749595.1. Lineage (GTDB taxonomy): Bacteria > Pseudomonadota > Alphaproteobacteria > Caulobacterales > Parvularculaceae > Parvularcula. Next base: position 155,057 of record JBCDHW010000007.1, on the reverse strand, counting down.
TGCGCTTCCGTGCCCAAAATGGCCATGTCAATGTCAATCACTAAGTCCGTGTCGTGATCTCCTGTGGCGCGATGGGCTTTGGTCGCGAGGATTATCGCCGCAGCCTTTTCGATAAGTCGCGCGCCCAAAGACGAACCGAGGTTGTCACGAAGCATCTGGGCACTCTGCGCCTCGTTTTCGGCGGAAGCAGGATCGTAGATCAGATCGTGATAGAGGATCGCCAAAAGAGCGGTATCCGGTTCTTCAAACGCGCGGCGAAAACGCTCCCAATCCTCTGTGCACGCATTAATGTGCGTCAGCGTGTGATAGGCGCGATGGGGCTCACCATAACACGAGGCCAGAGTGGCCGCTTCGCGCTCAGTGATCGAGCTCGGCAGCGCAAGCCGACCCGCGAGCGCATGCCAAGCGTTCATCGCAACAGACACAATATGCCTAAGCCGCGTCCAGCACCTCGACGGTGTAGCTTTCCATCACCGGGTTGGCGAGGAGCTTGTCGCACATGGCTTTGGCCTTCTCCTCCGCGTCCTGAGCGTTGGCCGCGTCGGTGATGTCGAGCTCGATCAGCTTCCCCTGGCGCACGCCCGAAGCGCTCTCAAAGCCCATCCCGTGCAACGCGCCCTCGATGGCTTTGCCTTGCGGGTCCAGCACGCCGTTTTTCAAGGTAATCAGCACACGAACCTTCATGACGTCGCCTCTCCGTTTGAGCTGACGAGTTTGGGCCCTTTGCCGTCGCCCTTGGGCTCGTCGTCACCGCGCAGAATACCAAGTCGCCGCGCCACCTCGCGATAGCCTTCAACCACGTTGCCGAGGTCCTTGCGGAACCGGTCTTTGTCCATGATCTCGCCCGAATCGATATCCCAAAGCCGGCAACTGTCCGGGCTGATTTCGTCGGCGAGGATCAGGCGCACCAAGTCGCCCTCATACTGCCGGCCAAACTCGAGCTTGAAGTCCACCAGCCGGATATGCGCCGCCGCGAAGAGGCCGGACAGATAGTCGTTCACCCGCAGGCCATACGCCATCATATCGTCGATCTCTTGCGGGCTGGCCCAGCCCCACGCGGTAATGTGATCCTCCGACACCATCGGATCACCCAACTTGTCGTCCTTATAGTAGAACTCGACCACCGACCGGGGCAGGGGATCGCCCTCGGTGAGGCCCAGTTTCTGGGCCAGAGAGCCCGCCGCCACGTTCCGCACCACCACCTCCAGCGGGATGATCTCCACGTGCCGGATCAGTTGCTCACGCATGTTGATCCGCTTGATAAAGTGCGTCGGGATGCCGATCCGCTCCAGACCGAGCATAATAAACTCAGAAATCCGGTTGTTGAGGACGCCTTTGCCCTCCAGCACCGCGTGTTTCTTGTTGTTGAAGGCCGTTGCGTCGTCTTTGAAAAATTGCACCAAAGTGCCCGGTTCGGGGCCTTCGTAGAGAATTTTCGCTTTGCCTTCGTAGACTTGTTTGCCGCGCGCCATGGCGTTCTGGCTCCTGTGTATTGGGGCGAAGCCGCGGCTAATCACGGGGAAAGCGCCGCTCCGGAGCGCGCGCTGCTACCACGCTCGGCGCTGCTCCGCAAAGCGCTTTGACGCGAGCCTCAACCCCCGTAAACCGCTCCCCAGAACAGTTGGGAGACCCCGCCATGGACAGCTTTGAAGAACGCAAAAACACTTTCGAGACCGAATTCGCCCACGACGCGGAGCTCAAATTCCGGGTCGAGTCCCGCCGCGATAAAATCATCGGCGCCTGGGCCGCAGAAAAACTCGGCAAGTCCGGCGACGACGCGGAGGCCTATGAAAAGGCCGTGATCCGCGCCGACCTCAAAGAGCCCGGCGACGACGACGTCTTCGAGAAATTGCGCGCCGACCTGCCCAAAGGCGACGTCAGCGACGAGGACATCCGCCAAGCCATGAGCGAAGCCCTCGCCCAAGCCATGGAAGAGGTCCGCGGCGGTTGACCTTCGCACCATCATGAGCCGTCGGCCTAAACCAAGGCGATCAATCTCTATTCTCCGTATACAAATGAGGAAACGACCATGGAAAGCAGACTAACGGGCAAAAAGGCCTTCATCACGGGCGGTGCGCAAGGGCTTGGCCTCGCCATGGGCAAGATGTTCATGGCCGAGGGCGCCGATGTGACGCTTACGGACATTCAAGTCGACAAAGTCGCTGAGGCGGCGGAGAGCATCGGCGCCGCCGCGGGCATTGAGCACGACGTCACCGATCCCGAGGTGTGGAAAAGTGCACTCGCCGCCGCCAACGAGCAAATGGACGGCATCAACGTCCTGGTCCACAACGCCGGCATCGGCTCCTTCGGCAACGTCGAGACCGAGACGCTGGAAATGTATCGCAAGGTCATGGCCATCGACACCGACAGCGTCTTCATTGGCTCGAACGCGGCCATGCCTTACCTCAAAGACAATGCACCGGGCTCGATCATTATCATTTCTTCCGTGGCCGGACTGATGGCCGACGGTAACTTCCTCGCCTATAACACCGCCAAGGCCGCGGTGGCGATGATGGGCAAATCGATCGCGCTGCACTGCGCCCGCAACCAGCTCAACATCACCTGCAACTCGATCCACCCCGTCTTTACACGGACGGCCATTATCGACCCGATGATCGCGATGAAAGGCAGCCAAGAAGAGGGCGAGCGCGCCCTCAGCCGCAACATTCCCATGAAGCGGATCGGCGAGCCCGAAGAGGTCGCTGCGATGGCCACCTACCTCGCCTCGGACGAAGCCAAGTTCGTTACCGGCTCCGAATTCCGTATCGACGGCGGCATTACGGCCTGTGGCGTCGGGTCCAAGTAAAAGCTTGCGTTAACCAATACAGTTAACCCTATTCTTCTATGGTTAACTGGTTAACGCAAAAACTTATTTACGTTAAGGTTGCCAAGCCCTGAACTGTGATGTTAACACAAGTAAACAGGTTAACATCACGGGGGACCAATGCTGAAACATCTCATTGGCGGCGCGGCAGCGCTCGCTCTAACGACGCTTGGCCAAGCGCAAGCCGTCAACATCACACTCGATCTCGACCTCACGCGGTCATCGTTGAACACGGACCAACGCGCTGAAGTTCAACAGATATTCGAAGTGAGCACGGCGTATTGGGCGGCCAGCCTGCTGGGCTACGACAACCCTGCATCGGCTGATGTCGATCCGGTGACCATCAGCATGTCGATCATCAACATCGACGGTCCGGGGCGCATTGTCGGCGCTGCTGCTCCGCGCGACACATTCAGCTTCGACGAAAATCCGTCTACGGTTTACACCAAAAGCGGGACGGCTGTGTTCGATACTGCGGACATCGCGCGCCTTCTCCGTCGCGATCGGCTCCTCAACGTTGCGGTCCACGAAATCGCCCACGTGATGGGGTGGGGCACGCTCTTTCGCCAGAACGGACTAAGCAACTGCACCGCGGGTCGCGGCGCCGACGCGACCTATTCCGGCGCCCACGCCATTGCAAAGTACCAAGAGGAGTTTGGTCGGAGCGACACGCCGCTGCTTGAGACGTCCACACGGCGCTCAAGCACCGATTGTGTCCACTGGGACGAAGACACGTTCGGCTACGGCGACGAAACGGACCTGATGGACGGCTTCACGGGCGCGGATGCGGCGCTGTCGGACACATCGCTCTACGTGTTCCGTGACCTCGGCTATAAGACGCTGGACTCGGCGCTCGACATCGATGCGTTCTTTGCACGGAGCACATCGGAGGTTCCGGTTCCGGCTGCGGCTCTGCTCTTCGTACCCGCTGCCGCGGCACTCGCCAGGCGCAGAAAGCGGCAGCGCTAACGTACGCCCGCGGGCTCAAGCCGTTAGTGAATTTATAACATTGCGCGGGTAGGTTGCAGCGATGCTCAACTTGCCCGTTTTCCGTATCGCTAGCGCGCTTGCCCTTGGTTTTGCTGCGCTTTTTCCCGAATGGGGCCCTCAAGTCGCCAGTGCGCTGCACGCTGGCGCTCCGCAATCCGCGGCACTGTTCGGCGCGGGCGCCTTACTTATCGCCCCAGCGTTTCGGCGGTAATCTCTGCACAGATCAACGCTGGCGCGGCGCTCGTTTACGCGTGAGCCGCGTCACCACCAATGCGCCGCCAGCCAAAGCGAACACAAAGCCGAAGACTGCGGTCGACTTGATCCACCATGAATTAAAGTTCGATCGGGTCTGCCAATCCATGATGTGCAGTCCCCAGGCGAAATCAAACGCACGCCAAAGGGGTGTACGGACCTTCAGCAACGCCCCTGTTACGGGATCGAGGTAGAGGGTCGCCCGGTCACGCTCTCCGAACGTTACGCCCCAAACGGGAGCATCTGTGCCAACCTCTTGCGGCGCTTCATCATAGTACTGCACCGCCAGTACCGTTCCGCGTCCTGCATAATATCCACGCGCCTGGGCTTCGATCGCCTCGGCGTCTGGTTTGGCGAGGATAGCTTCGCTGTACGCATTGACCACGAGGCGCTCACCCTCGCCGGATAGGATCCACACGGTCTTTCCGTTCATCACCTCAAGGCGCGCTTAATCGGCAGCAAACGGAGCAAGGCCGAGCGCAGCCTCCGGTGGGACAATGTCTCCGACGAGGATCAACGGCGCTGGACCGCGATCCGTACGCAGATGATCGCCGCGCACCTCGTGAATATCAAACAGCACCATGAACAGGCCGGAGCCAATCCATAACAGCACTTGCGCGCCGATCACGGCACCCAACCAAAAGTGCACCTGACGCAGTCGTCGTTGGACGAGGCCGCGCGAGAGCACCGTCTACGCCTCTCCGAAGACGCGCTCGAAAATCACGTCCACGTTCTTCGTGTGGTAGCCCATATCGAACAACGCTTCGAGCGCGGCAGGCGTCAGCGCGGCGGTGACATCATCGTCCGCCTTCAGAAGATCGAGGAAATGCGCGCCCTCATCCCAGACGCGCATCGCGTTCCGCTGCACCAGGCGATAGGCATCCTCGCGGCTCACGCCCTCTTGCGTCAGTGCAAGGAGCACCCGCTGTGAGAACACCAAACCGCCAAGTTGGTCGAGGTTCTTCTGCATACGGTCTTCATGCACGACCAACTTCTCCACCACCCCGGCAAGGCGATGCAGCGCAAAATCGAGGTGCGTCGTCGCGTCCGGCCCAATACCGCGCTCGACCGAAGAGTGGCTGATATCCCGCTCATGCCAGAGCGCGACATTCTCCATCGCCGGCATCACAGCCGAACGCACCAACCGAGCGAGGCCTGTCAAATTCTCTGTCAGCACCGGATTGCGCTTGTGCGGCATCGCCGACGAGCCCTTTTGCCCCTTTGAGAAGAACTCCTCCGCTTCAAGAACTTCCGTGCGCTGCATATGCCGTATCTCGGTCGCCAACCGCTCCACCGATGAGGCGATCACGCCGAGGGTTGCAAAGTAAGCGGCGTGGCGGTCCCGGGGGATCACTTGGGTCGACACCGTCTCAGGCTTCAGCCCGAGTTTCTCCGCAACGAACGCTTCCACCGAGGGATCGACGTTGGCAAAGGTCCCAACAGCGCCAGACAGCGCACACGTCGCAATCTCTTCGCGCGCCGCCTTCAGCCGCTCCAGCCCCCGGGCGAACTCAGCGTAAAATGTCGCCAGCTTGACCCCGAACGTCGTCGGCTCTGCATGGATGCCGTGGCTCCGCCCAATCGTCACCGTCATCTTGTGCTCGAACGCGCGGGTCTTCAGCGCACGGAGGACCCGCTCCATCCCTTCAAGGAGCATGTCGGTCGCCCGCGTCAGCTGCACGGCAAATTGCGTATCCAGCACGTCCGAACTGGTCAGCCCTTGGTGCACAAAGCGCGCATCGTCGCCAACGAATTCGGCCAGGTGAGTGAGGAAAGCGATGACGTCGTGCTTCGTCTCCGCTTCAATCTCGTGGATGCGTTCGACCGAAAATTCCGCCTGCGAACCTTTTTCCCAGATCGTCCGTGCAGCGGCTTCGGGGACCACGCCGAGGGGGACCATCGCCTCGGCCGCGTAGGCTTCGATTTCAAACCAGATCCGGTACTTCGTGGCGTCGCTCCAAAGTGCGACCATGTCGGGACGTGCGTAGCGCGGGATCATTGGTTTACATCCTTGTTTTCGGCGGCAAGCAATTGCACACTCGCGCCGCGGCCTGAACCTAAAGAGCGCAACGATCAAGACCCGCTACGATTGCATAAAATGTCCGGCTTATTGCTGTTCGTACCAGCATATTCCGGTGGAACCGGGCGACATCAAACGCCTGGCCAAGCACTTCGACATGGACGCCGCGACCGCCAAAAAAGCCTTCACGAAAAAGGGAGACGACGAGACCCCGCGGGTGCTTCGTCATAAGGCGGACGAACATTACGGCACGGTTTGCCGGTTCCTCGATTCAGAAACCCGTGGGTGTACGATCTATCATGCGCGGCCCGAGATTTGCCGCGACTACCCCAACCGCAAGCGCTGCGGCTACTACGATTTCCTCGAGCACGAACGCGAGACTCAGGATGATCCCGATTGGGTATCGATAACCGGCAACCGGCGTTAGCGGCGGTGGTTGCGCCAATCGTCAAAGCGGGCAATCGCAACCCAGATCGCCGCTAAGATCGCGATCGTCCCTGCGCCGACGATCACCGCATCGGACGCTTCGTCGCCTTCAAACGCGCTGACGAAGAGGGGGCCGTCGGGTTGCTCAACCATGGTTCCGGTCTCGTCCTCGCCGTCGCCCGCCTCGCCGGTGTCACCGGTGCCCGCATCTTCATCGTCGCTGCCCGTCTCGTTCTCAGACGGTGTATCGGTGTCAGTATCGGCAGGATCGGCATCTTCGGATGGATCACCATCGGCGGGCGCGTCCTCGTCGCCGTTAGCCTGGCCGCTCTCGTTATCGTCCGCTGTGTCTACGGGATCCTGGCTGTCAGAATTGCCATCGCCCAGGTCGGAGCGGGAAGAGCCGTCCTCGCCATCCGCTGCGTCGTCGTCGCCTCCGGCCGGAGTGCCGGGATCAGCGTCCGTATTGTCCGTCTCGTCACCGCCGGTTTGATCGGCGGCACTGTCGCTGCCCCCGGAATTGTCCGTGTCAGTCGCCGCATCATCGGCGCCGGAATCGTCGTCTTCGTCCTCACCGCCGCCCATCACCGTGGCGCCAATGGCAGCAGCACCCGCTGTGCCTGCCGCGCCCGCACCGGTCATCGTGCGCGATCCCGCCAGGTTCGAACGCCGCGCCGACGATTCCTCCACCGGCAAGCCGCGAATGTCGTCGATGCTCTCGGTATCGTCGGCGTTGAAGCCTTCGAGGAAGAGCGCCCGCTCGCGTTCCCGCCGGATCTGCAGGCCGCGCCACACTTGGCCGCCAGCCTTGTTCCACATCAGCAACGCATCAGCGGCGCCTATATAATCCTTGTTGTTCAAGCGGCGCATAAACGTCGACCGTCGCATCGCGCCCGGGCCGATGTTGAAGGTGATCGAGACCAGCGCGTCGAACATGTTTTGATTGATCGACACTTTCACGGCGGCTTCCACCGCACGCTCAAAAGGCTGGACGTCGTTGCGGAGAATGTCCTCCGCTTCTTGCTCGGTGATCTCCATCCCAGGGATCACCTCGGGCGGCCCAGCCTCCGATGTGTGGCCATAGCCAATCGTCCAGATGCCGACAACATCTTGATAAGCTTCGAGTTTCAAGCCCTCGAAAAATTTGATCAGGTCTAGCCCGCGTTGGCTAATGCGCATACCCAGCCCCACCTTCGCTGTGCGGTGCTGGGCCAGTGTAACATAACGGAACGGCGGGGCCAGTATTTCCGCTTAACGAAGCCTGAACGCTCTCGTGCGAGACAATCACACTCGGCAGCGAGCGCGCTTGTCCTTCGAGGGAACCATGGTTAATGGACCGCGAAACCCGTGGCAGGGACCAGCGTAGCGATAAGGGAGGCGGCCTGTGACCGTCATTGAGCAAGACGACTATCGCCCCAGTGCCGACGAGCCGTTTATGAATGAACGGCAACTGGAATATTTCCGCCGCAAGCTTCTTGATTGGAAGGCGGATATCCTGGCCCAAAGCCGAGCCACGATCGATACGATGCAAGACGCGACTCTGCATGCGCCTGACGCGGTCGACCGCGCATCGTCCGAGACGGACCACGCGCTTGAGCTCCGGACCCGCGATCGCCAGCGCAAGTTGATCTCAAAGATCGATGCAGCTTTGCGGCGAATCGATGAAGGGGAATACGGCTATTGCTTGGACACTGGTGAACCGATCGCGCTGCCTCGTCTCGAAGCCCGCCCCACAGCGACCCTCTCTCTGGAGGCGCAGGAGCGGCACGAGCGACGCGAGAAAGTCCACCGGGACGACTAATTTCTTGCGGTCACGCTTCGCCAAGGGGGCAGGCAACACCGCTTTGATGGAGGAGAAGCTGTGAGAGTCTTCAACCTGGGGCCACTGGCCGTGATTTTGGCCCTCTTTGCGGTGACGGCGTGCTCGACCACGCCCGAAGCGCCCAAGACGGGCATCAAAGGCGGCAAAATCGCCGAAGCAGATTTCCCCGACTACCTGATCGGACCCTACGACCAGCTGCAGATCTTCGTCTGGCGCGCGCCGGAACTTTCCTCGTCAGTGGCCGTCCGCCCCGATGGCCGGATCTCTACACCCTTGGTCCAAGACCTGATCGCAGCAGGCAAAACGCCGACCCAGCTTTCGAAAGATATCGAACTGGCGCTCAACGAATTTGTCCGCACTCCTGAGGTGACGGTCATCGTCGGTGGGTTCTCCTCGACAGTGGATCAACAAGTCCGGGTCCTTGGCGAAGCGCGCCAGCCCACGGCCATTCCTTATCAGGTCGGCATGACAACCCTCGACGTCATGATCGCCGTCGGCGGCCTCACCGAGTTCGCGGCAGGCAATCGCGCGAAATTGATCCGCGGCCGCGGCGCCCAGAAAAAGACCTACCGCCTGCGCCTTGGCGACCTGATGCGAAGCGGTGACGTGTCCGCCGATGTCCCCATCCAACCAGGCGACGTGATTTTGATCCCCGAATCAATTTTCTAATCACGGTTCCGGGGGCAACCAAAACGCTGCAAGGGGCTACGCCATGGGTGCGAGACGATCACTGATGATGGCTGCCGTCGCGGCAGCCCCGCTGGCAGCGATGATGTGTTCCGGCTCCGCCCTCGGCCAAGTGGGCCGCGCGGCGATCCAGCCGCTGGACCAATCGGCTGCGCCTCCAGGGCGATCGGGGCTCAATTCCTGGTCAGCCTCGGTGTTCGTCAACACCACCGACAACTTTAACCGGATTGAGGGCGGCGATTTCCAACGCCTCTTCCTGGACGAGAACGGCACGCCGCTGACCGAGCTTGTGCTTCTTCCAGCGCCAGGCGGCGGCTTCTTCATTGCCAACCAGACCGTCGAAGACACCGTTCCGATCGAGCCGATCTCTAAGGCTTTCGCGACAGTCACCCTCGACGGTTTGTCCGTGGTCGACCGGCCTACGGCGCGGGCCATCGTCCGCGGCCGCGTCCGCGTCGGCGCTTATTTCAACGATGACAACGTGTCTGACGTCTTCGCGGACGAGATCAATTCGAACGTGCCTCAAGAGGCGATCGACGGCGGCTTTGAGCCGTCCATCGGCAACCTCAATTTCCGCCAAGCGTTCGTCGACCCCAACATCTCGGGCGCCGCGGACGTCGACATTATCGGCGATATTCTGGGCCTCGAAACCGGCGGCTTCGTCATCGAACAAGCCCGGATCCAGGGCAGCCAGCTCCAGGCCCAGCAGCCCGGCCAAGACCTCAACGAGATCATCCTTGGCGGCGTTTTCGTCAGCCCGGTCCTGCGCCTCAGCTTCCCGCGCGCCCAGGAATACGAGCTCCGCTATCGGAACTCGTCGGTCTTCATCATCAACGAGTTCCAGGCCAACGAAGACGTCGCCGTGGGCCCGAGCTTCAACGACAGCGTCAGCAACGAAGTGTCCTCGGTCTACCGCACCGGAGAGCTCATTCCGAATTTGAAACTGGAGTTTGAGGCCTTTGCCCGGCAGCTGGACGAAGATGGCTCGGACACGGATCCGTCCCAAGAGCTCGAGCAACTCTCCGTCTCCACGGGGGTCGAGGTCCCGATCACCAGCACGTTCTCGCTGCGCGGCGTGATCGGTTATGACGACATCAGCACCACCGCTGATGCGTCACCGATCCTCGATCCGGTGACCAACGAGCCGATCTTCGGGTCGCGGACCGAGGACTTCTCGAGCACCTATTACAGCGTTGGATTTGAGTATCGGCCAACCCGGCGCGCGCGGGTGACCCTCGGCGTTGGTGAGCGCTTTGGCGGAAGTCTGCTCGAAGCCACCATCAATCTGCCGATCACGTCGCGGATCTCGTTCAACGCCAACGCCAACCGCACCCTGACGACGGACCAGCAGGCGGTGCAGGACGAGCTGGCCTTCTTCAACGTCCAGGCCCTGCAATTCGTCGACAACCTGCGCCAGTCGAACGAGCAGCTTTCCGAGCGGTCGTTGGGTTCAGGCACGGTCGCACCGATCCGCGGGATCTCGGCCGCCGCACGGACCAACAATTTCGGCATCCTGCCGCGCAGCCAATATCTCGCGCGGCTGACTGCAGCCTATCCCCGCACGACGGTCTCGGTCGGCGCCAACGTGGTCACCTTGGACAACCGCAACGAAGACGTCCCGGGCGTGCGTCCCGCCCAGAACGACCAGTTCGTCGGCTTCTCCTCCATCAGCCGCCGGGTCAGCCGCCGCTTCACCGTCACCGCTTCGGGGACAGCCCTCTATCTTCCTGCCCCAGACCGGGACCCCATTCCCGGTGCGCCCCCCGTCGCGTTCGGCAGCGACATCCTCGACCAGTTCTACTCCCTCCAGTTCAATTATACGATCAGCCGCGATTGGGGCCTGGCCTTTGGCTACACCCACCTACGACGAAACATCGACGGCCCAACAACTTTGCAGCCGAGCTTCTTCGGTGGCAGGTTTTTTGAATATCGAGAGAACCAACTGCAGGGCGGGGTGCAGTTCGTGTTCTGATGTGGGAGAGCCGATGCCAGAGGCGCCGTCTGAAACGCAATCCGCGCCTTTTGCTTCGGTTCGAAGCCAAGGCTTTCTGTTCAAAACCCAAGCGCTGAAGCGCGGGGTCGTTGCCCTACAGCGGGCTTGGCAAACCAACGTCTTCCCAGTCGTGCTCAGCGGGCCTGAAGGCCTCGGCAAGAAAGCCATGGTCAGCGCCTGGGTCCGCAAGCAGCCCAAGGGTTCCATCACCGCGGCGCGCGTCGAAGCGGCTGACCTCACCGCGGACAACGCGGTGTCCCGTATCCTCAATGCCTTCGGCCAGCGGCCGCTGAAAGGCGCCTCAGCGGAGGGTGCCTTGGCGGATTTCCTCGAAGACTGCGTGTTCGATCAACGCCCGGGCTTCTTGCTCGTCAGCGATCTCCACCGCGCACCAGCCTCGGTTTGGGACGCGCTGGAACGCCTCAGCCGGGCGCGCGGCAAAGGCGGATTAGGACTGCCCCTCTGCGGGACAACCGCTGAGCCTGTGGATGCCCACAACGCCGTCCGTCTCTCGCCGATGACCCTCGGCGAAGTCGAGCGCTTCACCCGCGCCGTCTATGACGCGTTCGGCGCCGAAGCTGAGGACAAGCCCTTCGGCCCCGCGCCCTTCCGGGCGCTCCATGCGGAATCGCGGGGTCTTCCCGGCCTTCTTGGCCCGGCGATCGATGCCGCCTTCCGCGCCCACCGATCGGCCTCGGCGAAGCCAGCGCCCCGCGTCTCTGAGCCGGTGAAAGCGCCCGAGCCTGCGCCTGCGCCCGAGGCAGCCCCCGCGCCCACGCCTGCGGATATCGAAGAAGCGCTGCTCGCCCTCCAGCGCGAGCCGCAAACCGACACAGACCGCCCAACCGCTCGCAGCGGCTCCCGGCATTTCCCGAAAATTGCTGTGGGCAGTGAGGCGCGGGTCACCGCCGACCCGGCCAACGACCCAAAGGACAACATCGCGCCGAAGATCGCCCAGGATCTTGAGGCCGTCGCCCGGGAGATTTCGGGCCTGCAAGGGCACCTCATCGTGGTCAGGGACCAAGCCGCGGCGCTCGAAAAACGCCTCGACGCGCGCAAACGCACCCGCGCGGCGGCCACGGAACGGTTCGTCGGCGCCCTCCGCCAGAGCTAGACCCCCGCACCGCCAGTCCATGTGATTTCCGGTGGAGGTCCCGGTTAAGCTCGGTTAACCTGTCACCGGGTCACACGTGTGGGGGTCGGCTATGGTCCGAATTTTCCTAGCTTTGCTTTTGGGGGTCGTCGCATTCTTCGGGCCATGGTTCCCGATCGGGCTCGAGGACAAATTCCACGGGTTCGACAGCGCCGGGCAAACCATCGATTGCTTTTTACGGGCGGAGATCTCGATCTCGTCCGAATGCGCGCCAGCTGGCAAGAACCTCAGCGAGCGGTTGATCGGGTACACCGTGCTCGGCGCCATGGCCGCCGCGGTGATCTCGATCCTCGGTCTTCTGCCCTATATCGACAGGCTGACCAGCGCCTTTGTCGCGCTCGCGGGCGGGCTCGCTGTCACTGCAGCTGGGATGACGTTTTTCCAGATGATGGGCGAGGGCGGCTTAAGTTTCACCGATATGGACTGGGGTGCTTACGGTGCGCTCGTGCTCGGTTTGGCCTGCATTTGGGCCGGGTTCGACGGCATGCGGCACGGCAACGAATAGCCGGACGCTGCCTGCGTCGGCGCGGGCAGCGAAGACGCCTTGGCCCCAGGCACTCAGATGACGGGTGCGCTTGCGCGGCGGGCGTTTCATGATGATCTCCAGGTGGCAATGGGCGGAAGGCTCGACAGGATCGACTTGACGTTGCCGCCTGTTTTCAATCCAAAAGTCGTGCCGCGATCGTAGAGCAAGTTGTACTCGGCATAGCGCCCGCGGCGGAACATTTGCTCCTCGCGGTCCTCGTCGGTCCAGTCTTGCTCCATCCGTTTTCCGACCAGCGCTGGATAGCTTGAGAGAAAACCTTCACCGACCGCTTTTGTAAAAGTAAAATCAGCGTCCCAGTCGCCTGTATTAAGGTGATCATAGAAGATTCCCCCGACCCCGCGCGCTTCATTTCTGTGGGGCAGCCAGAAGTACTCATCGCACCACTTCTTGAAAGCGGGGTAATCGCCAGCGCTGCTTGCGCCGCAGGCCTCTTCCATCGCTTTATGGAAGGCGACCGTGTCCTCGTGGTCGTCGGTGCGGTAGCGGTCGAGCATCGGGTTGAGATCGCCGCCGCCGCCGAACCATTGCTTGGTGGTGACCACCATCCGGGTGTTCATATGGGCGGAGGGCGCGTGGGGGTTCCGCGTATGGCAGATCAGGCTGACGCCGCAGGCCCAGAACCGCGGGTCCTCCTCGGCGCCGGGGATCTGCTTGCGGAATTCGGGCGAGAACTCACCGTAGACTTCTGAGAAATGCACCCCGGCTTTCTCGAAAACCCGGCCTTCCATCAGGGCCATGCGGCCGCCGCCTTGGTCGGCCCCGCGCTCCCATTCCTCAAAGTCGAAACGGCCCGGCGCCATCTCCTGATAGACGTGCGCCTCGGCCCGGTCCTCCAGGCGCTCAAAAGCGGATGTCAGTTTCTCCTGGAGCGTACGGAACCAGGTGCGGGCGGCGGTTTTTTGCGTGTCGAGGCGATCCATCCCGAGTGAATTAGTCCCCGCCGCTCCCTGACCAATTGATCCAAGTCAGTTCGGCTCAAAGCCAACCCATGGGGCCGCCAAGCCGCCAATCGCACCGGTGATGGCCCGATCGAGCGAGGCGCAGCGCGTGATAGGAGAAACGGCCACCCGATTGCTTAGAACCGTTGGAGTTGCCTATTGGCCTCGGCGAGAATCACGGCCGCTGCGACGCTCAAATTGAGACTTCGGGCGCCTGGTGCCATCTGAATTCGCACTTGCAAATCAATATCATCGTGAATTTTTTGTGGGACCCCAGAACTCTCTTGGCCGAGTAATAGGATATCCCTATCGCTATACGCGAACGCCGTGTGACCCACGGCGGCTTTGGTTGTGGCCAGAACGAGCCGACCCGGCGCCTCCGCTTTGAACGTAGCCCAGTCGCGATGACGTATGATATCTGCCTGATAATCCATTGAAACACGGGATATGTCCCGATCCCGCCAGGGGAAGCCGCAGGGCTCAATGACGTGCAGCGGAACCCCGAAGCATGCAGCAATCCGGATGCTGGCCCCGAGATTGTGAGCAATCTCCGGTTGATAGAGAGCAAGGCTCAACATAATCGTGCGACCCTTAGGCTCATCGACATTTTACCAAGTGAGAGGCACCTCCGGCCTAGACCTCGGAGATGGCGCAAACTAAGCGTCGCGGCTGAAAAAGAGGAAGGTAGTTCGAACGACCATGAGTGCAACGCCCCAGACAAATGATAATCCCATGGGCGGCGATTGGGTCCAGAGCGAAGAGCCCACCAAGCGCGATTTCATCCACCTGCTCGCGGGCGGCATGGCCGCTGCAACGGGTGCTGGGATCGTTATTCCTCTGGTGGCTCAGCTCGCTCCCGATGCAGCCGTTCGCGCTCTTGCCACCAAGGAAGTTAGCTTGGCTGGCGTCGAAGCAGGCATGGCCATCAAAACATTCTGGCAAGGCAAGCCGGTGTTCATCCGTCGTCTGACCGAAGAGGAAGCGGCGACAGCGCAGGAAACCAACCTATCCGCGCTCACCGACAAAGACGCCCGTAACGACAACCTGAGCGGCGCGGAAGCGACCTTCGAGAACCGCGTTCAAGAAGGCGGCTACGTCATTGTCACCGGCGTTTGCACCCACTTGGGTTGCGTACCGCTCGGCACCGCGGCTGGTGAAGCGAAAGGCGACTTCGGCGGCTGGTTCTGCCCATGCCACGGCAGCCACTACGATGCCCTCGGCCGGATCCGCAAAGGTCCAGCCCCTGCCAACCTCGCCGTTCCGCCCGTAGCCTTCCTTTCAGAGACACAAATCCGACTGGGATAAGCGTTATGTCACATCAGAGTACCTACAACCCCAGCACAGGCGTCGAAAAGTGGATCGACGAGCGGATGCCGATCGTCCGCCTCGGTTACGACAGCTTCGTCGACTTCCCGACGCCGAAAAACCTCAACTATTGGTACACGTTCGGCGGGATCCTCGCCGTCGTTCTGATGGTGCAGATCGTCACCGGCGTGATCCTGGCGATGCACTACACGGCGCACGTCGATTACGCGTTCCAGTCCGTTGAGCACATCATGCGCGACGTGAACTATGGCTGGCTGATGCGCTATGCGCACGCCAACGGCGCGTCGATGTTCTTCATCGCCGTCTACCTGCACATCGCCCGCGGTCTCTACTACGGCTCTTACAAAGCGCCGCGCGAGATCTTGTGGATGATCGGTGTGGTCATCTTCCTCCTGATGATGGGCACCGCGTTCATGGGCTACGTCCTGCCGTGGGGTCAGATGAGCTTCTGGGGCGCGACCGTGATTACCTCACTCGCCTCGGCTGTTCCGATCATTGGCGATCCGATCAAGACGCTCCTCTGGGGCGGCTTCTCGGTCGACAACCCGACGCTCAACCGCTTCTTCGCGCTTCACTACCTGATGCCGTTCCTGATTGCAGGCGCAGTGATCCTGCACATCTGGGCACTGCACGTGCCGGGCAACAACAACCCGTCGGGCATCGAAGTGAAGGATGTGAAGAAGGACGCCCTGCCGTTCCACCCGTACTACACGGTGAAAGACGGCTTCGCGATCATCGTCTTCTTGCTCCTGTTCGCAGCGTTCGTGTTCTTCATGCCGAACAGTCTGGGCCACCCGGATAACTACATCCCGGCTGACCCGCTGGCGACGCCGGCCCACATCGTCCCCGAATGGTACTTCCTGCCGTTCTACGCGATGCTCCGCGCGATCGATTTCCCGGTCCTGTTCATCGACGCAAAGCTCGGCGGTGTGATCGTCATGCTCGGCTCGATCCTGATCTGGCTGGTGCTGCCATGGCTCGACCGGTCACAGGTTCGCTCCATGCGTTACCGCCCGATCGCCAAGTGGTTCTTCTGGGTAATGGTTGCCGCGTTCTGCTTCCTCGGCTGGCTCGGTGCAGCTCCGGCTGAAGGGTGGTACGTCCTCGCCTCAAAGATCTGTACCTTGTACTACTTTGCCTACTTCCTGGTGGTGCTCCCGGTCCTCTCCGTGCGTGAGACACCGCTGCCCCTGCCGACCTCCATCTCCGAGGCCGTGCTCCAGGACAAAGGCAAGAAGAAAGCCGAGAGCGAGCCGGCAACCCAGCCCGCTGGCGGCCCAATCCCAGCTCCCGCGGAGTAACACGGATGATCAAAACACTTGCTTCGACAGCGACCGCACTGGCGGTCGCTCTCACCGGCGCACAAGCTTTTGCGGCTGGCGTGACCAAAGAGCTGAAGCACCCCGAATGGGCGTGGGAGGGACCTCTGGGATCCTACGACCAAAAACAGCTTCAGCGCGGCTTTCAGGTCTACCGCGAGGTTTGCGCCAACTGCCACTCGCTCCAGCTGATCGCTTTCCGCCACCTCGGCGAAAAGGGTGGGCCTTTCTACCTGGAAAGCTGTCCGGCTGAGCTGGGTCTGCCCGAGGGGACGAATTGCTCGGACCCGGTCGCCAACCCGATCATCAAGTCGCTCGCGGCGGAATACACGGTCACCGACGGCCCTGATGAATATGGCGATATGTTCGAGCGTCCTGCGACGCCCGCGGACTACATCCCCGGTCCGTACGCGAACAAAGAGATGGCAACGTTCGCGAACGGCGGTGCCTATCCGCCGGATCAAAGCCTCCTCGTGAAGGCTCGGCCAAACGGCGCCAATTATATGTACAGCCTTCTGACCGGTTACCCGTCGGAGCCGCTGAACACGATCAACGAGCCCGACGGCGGCTACTACAACCCTTACTATCCGGGCGACACGGTCGGCCTGATGAAGGAAGAATACATCCACGACGGCCACATTGATAAGAAGAAGGTCAAAGAAGCCGAGGACGCCAAATACGTCTCGAAAGAAGGCTACATCTACGGCGGTGCCTTCAAGATGGCCCAACCGCTCTACGATGAAATGGTCATCTACGAAGACGGCACGCCAATGACGATGGATCAGTACGCCAAGGACGTCACCGCGTTCCTCATGTGGGCGGCTGAGCCGAAGCTCGACGAGCGTAAGGGCATGGGCAAGTTCGTGATGGCTTACCTGTTCATCTTTGCGGGTGTAACGTACGCGTCCTATCGCCAGATCTGGGCCAACGCGAAGTACTAACTGCGCCGCGCATCTGCGCATACGAGATTTGAAAGCCGCGCTTTCCGAGCGCGGCTTTTTTTGTGTTCAGCCCACGAACTTATCCCCCAAGCCTCCCATGGCCTTATCCTGAGGCTCGCAATGGGAGCGGGGCGTTGGTGCCTGACCTCCAGCCCATTGCCGCGCCAGGATCGTGCGCGCTCTGACTGGGGCCTGTTTTTTTCAGGTTACCGGGTGAGCGCCGAAGGCAGCAGGGCGGGGTGAGCTGATGTTCGGCCCTCGTCAAAGATCCGGGCGTGTCGCGCGCGGCGAAGCTGTGGAAGGCTTCACACCGCCTGATCAAGAGCCCCCTCCCTCCGCAGGCGGTGCGCCGCGCGCGAGACCCCGTATGGCTTCACCGTCCTCGCCGAGGCGGCCATTAGTCATGCCCAGAGGAAAGTCCTATGCCGCGACGTCATCGCCAACCCGCTTGCCCCCGCGCGAAACTTGCCCGGCTTGAGCACGCTCTGAAGGGCGGAACGCCCGAAACCTTTGATGCCCGCTGGGCCCGACGATGCGGCACGCCAGGAACAGCGTCAGAAAAGCTAGGCTATCGCGAGGGTCCCCGCGCTGCTACCGCTCCAAGACTTGAGCGGAGACAGCGATGACCACCGAACCCACGCGCCCCACGTGCCTTGCCATTTTCGGCGGCTCCGGGATCTACGAGATGCCCGGCCTCACCATTGAGGATGAGCGCACCGTCGAAACGCCCTGGGGCCTGCCCTCCGCTCCTGTGACGATCGGTACCCTGAACAATATCAAGGTGCTGTTCATCTCCCGCCACGGCAAGGGCCACACCGTCCCGCCGTCAGAGCTCAACGCCCGGGCCAACGTCGCAGCGGCCAAGATGCTCGGCGCCACGGATATGCTCAGCCTCTCCGCCTGCGGATCATTCAAAGAAGAGCTCGCGCCTGGACATTTCGTCGCCGTGGATCAGTTCGTCGACCGGACAAAAGGCCGTGTGTCGAGCTTTTTCGAGACCGGCTGCGTCGCCCACGTCTCCATGGCCCACCCCGTCTGCTCGCGCCTCAGCGAAGAGGCCGCCCAGGCGGCTGAGGCAGCAGGCGCCACCGTCCACCGGGGCGGGACCTACCTCGTCATGGAAGGCCCGCAATTCTCCACCAGAGCCGAAAGTGAGCTCTACCGCTCCTGGGGCATGGACGTGATCGGCATGACCGCCATGCCCGAAGCCCGCCTCGCGCGGGAGGCTGAGTTGCCTTACGCCATCCTCGGCATGGTCACCGACTACGACTGTTGGCACGAAGAGGAGGGGCCGGTGGATGTCGCCTCGGTGCTCGCGATTTTAGCGCAGAACCGGGTGGCGGGTCAGGCAACCGTCGGTGAACTGACAAAAGCGCTTAGCCCCGAACGCACGCCCAGTCCGGACGGCATCGAAACCTGCCTCGACTACGCCATCATCACCGCGCCCGAGGCTCGCGACCCCGATGTGGTGCGCAAGCTGAAGGCCATTGCTGGACGCGTGCTCGACTAACAGCTGCTTACGGCTGACCCGATGTCACCGGCAGGGACACCGTCTCCGTCGCGCCGCTCTCAAACACCAAGGTGACGCTGCGTTCTTCACCTGCTTGCAAAGGCTGGTACAATCCAATCAGCATCAGGTGGTTGCCGCCCGGCTGCAGGACCAGAGGCTCTCCCGCCTTGACGTCATAGCCTTCCACCTTCCGCATGCGGCGCACACCCTCATCGTCGAGAACGGTGTGCAGCTCGGTGACGGATACCCCTTCGACCGAGGCACTGACCAGCCGGTCGTCGGTGTCGCGGGTGACGGTCAGGTACGCCGCCGACATCCGCGCACCCTCTGCGGGCAAGCGGATGAAACCACCGGCGTCCGGCGCCTCGGCCGATGGTCCGTCGCCGCCGCATCCGGCAAGGGTCAAAGCGGCGAGGGCGGCAAAGGCGAGATGGCGCATAAAAACTCCGTGGAAACACGCGGCTTGACTGTCCCCCTAGGACGCCGCACGCACCGCGCATACCTCAAACTCCCCGCGTGCGGCAAACAGGAGCATCGCTATGGACGCCCAAGAACTCGCCAAGCTTCAATCCTTCCTCCGCCGCCGGTTCAATGACCAAAACCTCTCGGTCCGCGGCCGCCCCAATAAGGACGACAGCGCCGAAGTCTATGTCGGCGAAGAGTTCATCGGCGTCCTCACCCGCGATGACGAGGACGAAGACCTCAGCTACGATTTCCACATGGCCATCCTCGATCTCGACCTCGATACGGTTGGCAGCGCCTGAACATCTCGCTGCGGTTTCCCGCAGCCTCGCGGCCTGTCGCCATTGTGAACGCGAGGGCCTGATCCCCGAGGCGCGCCCGGTGTTCCAGCTTCCTCCCGGCGCCCGCATCGGTATCTTCAGCCAAGCCCCGGGCAACCTCGCCCACCAAGGCGGCCGCCCGTTTCTCGATCCCTCAGGCGTTCGCCTCCGCAAATGGCTCGGCGTCGATGAAGGGGCGTTCTACGAAAGCGGCCGGTTCGCCATCGTCCCAATGGCGTTTTGTTTCCCCGGCTACGACGGCAGTGGTAAAACAGGCAAAGGCGGCGACCTTCCTCCGCCTAAGGTCTGTGCCCAACTCTGGCGAGAGAAAGTCCTCGCTCACTATGCGGAGCGCTTGGATCTCGCGCTGCTGATCGGTGGTTATTCCCAGGCATGGCACCTTGGGAAACAGCGCCGGAAGACCCTCACCGAAACCGTTCGGGCGTGGCGCGATCTGCACCGCGACCCCGCGACTGGCGCAAAGCTTTACGTCTTGCCGCACCCAAGCTGGCGCAACACCGCCTGGCTCAAGAAGAACCCTTGGTTCGAAGCCGAGGTGCTGCCGCCTCTCCAAAACGATGTTCGGCGCGCTTTGCGCTGAAAAAAGTAATCCTCTGCCCCCGGATGATCGCTTACCCTAGAGCCCGGCCACGTGGTATCGGTTGCGGCTCTTTGGGGGCGGTCGACTGCTGACGCCACAGGCGGGCGTAGATGCCTCCCCGGGCGAGGAGTTCATCATGCGTCCCCGTTTCAGCCACCTCGCCTTGGTCGAGCACGACGATATGGTCGGCGTCGGCGATGGTGGACAGGCGGTGGGCGATGACGATCGACGTGCGGCCCTTAGCGATATCGTTCAGTGCCGCGACGATCCCGGCTTCTGTCCCCGAGTCGAGAGCGGACGTCGCTTCGTCAAGGATGAGGATCGGAGGATTTTTGAGAACGGCGCGGGCGATCGCGACCCGCTGCTTCTCACCGCCGGAAAGCTTGAGGCCACGCTCGCCGACAAGTGTGTCGTACCCGTCAGGCAGCGAGCGGATGAAGTCATGGATCTGCGCAACCCATGCCGCGTTCTCCACATCGTCATCCGTCGCCCGCGGTTTGGCATAGCCGATGTTGTAGCGGATGGTGTCGTTGAAAAGCACCGTGTCCTGAGGAACAACACCCATCGCTTGGCGCAGGCTTTGTTGCGTGACCTTGCGAATATCCTGCGCGCCGATACTGATCGACCCCGCCGTGACGTCATAGAACCGGAAGAGGAGCCGCGCGATGGTCGATTTTCCGGCACCCGAAGTACCGACAATCGCTGTCTTTTTCCCCGCGGGCGCGGTGAAGCTGACCCCCCTTAAAACATCGCGCCTGCCGCCATAGCCAAAGCGGACATTCTGGAAACGGACGGATCCCTCGGTCACCTCGAGGGCCACGGCCTCAGGGTCATCCTTCACCTCAGGCTGAATTTTCAGCAGTGCAAAGAGCTTTTCCATGTCGATCAGCGATTGCTTGATCTCGCGGTAGGCAAAGCCAAGGATGTTCAGCGGCTGGTAAAGCTGCATCATGATCAAGCTGACGCCGGTGAGCTCGCCCAAACCATAGCGGCCCGCGGCCACGCCTTGCGCGGTGAGGCCGAGCGCAGCCATCAGCCCGCCGTTGATGATTGCTGCTTGGCCAATGTTCACCCAAGCGAGGGAGCGGCTCGAACGAATGGCCGCCTCCTGGTAATCACAGATCGCCGCGCCAAAGCGGCGGGTTTCCCGCTCCTCAGCGCCGAACAATTTCACCGTCTCGAAGTTGATCAACGCATCGACCGACCGGGCACTGGCCTGCTGATCTTTTTCATTCATCGTACGGCGGAATTTCAGCCGCCACTCGGTCGAACCGGCCGTGAACCAAAAATAGCCGACCACCGTGACCAGCGCCACGGCGCTGAGCGCCAGTTCATACCGGATCGCGAACACCGCGCAGACATAAACGAGGAGCAGAAACGTCGGGCCGATATTGAAAAAGAGATAGCGGAACAGAAAATCGATCGACCGTGTACCCCGCTCAATAATGCGGGACAGGCTGCCGGTTTTCCGCTCCAGGTGGAACCGCAGCGACAGGTCTTGGAGATGCTGAAAGACGTCGACACTCACCTCCCGCTGCGCCGTTTGCCCCACTTTTGCGAACATGAACTCGCGCAGCTGGGGCACCAAAACGGCGAAGAACCGCAATAGGCCATAGCCAAGAATGAAGCTGAAAATACTCGCAACGACCGCTTGGCTCAGGCTCTCTTCGGCGATCCGATTGATCCCATCGGCCAGCACCAGCGGGGCCTGAACCGCCAGCCAAGTGCCCACCAAGATTGATAAAACCGAGCCGAGGATGCGCAGTTTGAACGCCGGTCGCTGCTTGTTCCAGAGGTATGGAAACAAGTGTTTCAGGTTGCTCAACTGCTCCCCTAACGTTGAGGGGCGTGCGTTTTCGAGGTCGCTGAAAGACGTAGCCATCGTGATTATTTAAGCGCTGATTGTGGCAATTCGAGGATCTGAAGGCGGGCGTGCTGGCCGTTAATTGAAGCCGAGAACGTCGAACTTCACGAGCAGCGATCGGTTCTGCTCGAAGCCCTCGATCGTGCTATCATCAAAGCGGTAGCGCAACGACACAGCGGCGCAGCGGTTGGCGATGCGCAGCGCCACCTGGGTGTTCGTGGTGCTGCCGCTATCAAGGTTCTGCGCCTGGGTGGCGGCAAGGGTGATGGACCGCGTGATCTGGAGGTTCGCGCCGAGGATGAGGAATTCGTCCAGACGCTGATCATCGCCAAGCTCCTCATCACTCTCGATACGGAGGTAATCGAGCGATCCGGCGAGGGGCCCGACAGAACCGCGGAGTGAATTCTCGAGCCGGCGGAAGGATCCCGTGTCTTTGTCGATGCGGAAGCGGTTATCGAGCACCACCGCGCGGCCGAACCGAAAGTCGATGGCGCCAACATAGTCCGACTGCTGCGTACCTATTCCGCGGTCCGGGCCAAAGACTTCGGTTTCCTCGGCGCGCAGCTGGGCACCAAATTGGGTCTCAACGGTCAGGGCTTGCCCAAAAGCGGCGGTGGCGGAAACGCCCATGTTCAGGCGTTGGCCGTCTTCCCAGCCGTCGAGGCCGGTGCTTTTGTCGTAGTCGAAAAGTGTGACGTGGTCGAACTGAAAGGATTGGCTGTCTTCATCGAAAATGTCGTTCTGGAAATTACGGGTTGGACTGATGACCGCCTGAACCCGCGGTTCGATGATCAACGACGAATTGGCGCCAAGGCGGGCGAGGGGATAGGACCACTCCGCGCCCACCGTGGGCAAAAATCGGCTGAAAACAAAGTCGTTTTCTTCCAGCGCCCGCGGCAAGCTCAGCCGGCAAGCGTCGTAAAAGCGGTCCTCAACGTTACAGGCCTGGGTCCCGCCGATCGTGTTGCCGTAGCGGTAAACATCGCCCCGCATCTCCGCGAAAGCTTCGAAGCGGTGCCCACTTTTGGTGAGCTTCACCGCCGAATATTCCGCCTGCGTCGAAAGCCGCAACGTATCAAGGCCGTCTTCGCGCTGGAGAGAGAGGAAGCTTCCTTGCAAGTCGAGATCACCGCCGAAAACGCCGAACCGTTGGTTGTGCCGGATGCGCGGCAGCGCTTGCGCCGTGAACGCTTGGTCCTCATTAAAGCGCAACGTCTGGAACAGGTAGCCGGTAAAGTCCGTCCAGGAATTTTCCGTACGGCGCCGAAAGGTTATGTTGCTGGTCAGCCGGTCTGGCCGAAGGATCGGAATCTCTTCCTGCAACTGTCCGGTCGGCGCAATGTCGTAGGTCAGCAGGTAGCCTTTGTCCGAGACACCATCGATATCCGCTTCGAGGTTCCAGTTCTCGGACAATTGCCGCGTGTACCGACTAAACCAGTGCCAGCGGATGTCGTCGGGATTGCCCGGTTCTTCGTTCAGGTCATTGGTCGGGTTGATCACACCCGCCTGAACCTCGGCCTGGGAATTCCATGTGTTGCGGCGCCAATCGCCCTTAATCAGTGTGCCAAGATTGGTGTGATGGCGTGGCGAAAAAGTCAGATCTTGGTAGTCAGAAATGACGAAGTAATAGGGGATTTCCGTCTCAAACCCTGTGCGCGTAGAGTTCGCAATTTGGGGCGCGAGGAAACCGCTGGCTCGCTTCACCGACGGGTCGGGAACCTCCATATACGGAACATAGAGCGTCGGGATGCCGTAGACTTCGAGGAAGGCGTTCCGGAAGCGCAACTTTTGCGCTTGTTCATCTTGGATGACCTTTCCGGCTTTCAGCTGCCAGGTCGGTCGACCAGCGAGCAATCCCTCGTCGCAGACGGCGCAAAGGGTGAAGACCGCGCGGTTGAGCTCGTTCTTTCCGGAGTCGCGGCGGACCGAGGTCGCGGCAGCGAGGTTGCCGTTCGGCGGCAGCTCCGCGCGGAACCGCTCGACCAAACCGTTGCGAAAGTCTCCGGTCAGGGTGACTTCATCTGCGAAATAGATCTGCCCGTCCTCATCGCGCAGGGCGACATTGCCCGTAGCCACGACGTTGTCGTTGGCGCGGTCGTAGACCACGCGATCGGCGCGCAGGAACTGTCCACCGCTGGTGGCCCGGACGTCTCCCTCGGCAATGATGGGACCGTCGGCCGTCTCGGAAAAGACTCGCTCAGCCGTCATCACGACGTCGTCTGGCGACGCCGGAGGCAACGCGTCGGCGGTCACCGTCAAGGAGGCGCCGAGAGCGAAAAGTGAAAGTGCGAGCATGAACCGACCGAGCCGCGACCATCTAGCGATAGACGTTAATGGTAAACCTATCTTAACCGCGATGCCCAGGGCGGCAGCGCGATTTACCCGTCTTCGCGGAAGAGAAGCACCGATAATCCGATCAACATGGTCACCATCGGCGGGGTCCAGGCCGCAATAACCACCGGGATCAGCCCCGCCTCGCCCATCGCGGTGGAGAACTGAATGAGAATGAAAGCCGCGAACCCGGCCACGATGCCGGAAAGAATGAGCCGCGCGGTTCCCCCGCCGCGGGCATGGATCGGCAGCGCAAAGACGCAAGCAATCACCGCCATCGCGGCGAGGCGGAGCGGGGTCGCGAACAATTCGTGGAGCCGCAAGGAATAAGGCTCAAGCGGGATACCGGCCTTGCCGATGCGCTGCATCAACCGCGGGAGGTTCCAGATGTTGAGGCTTTCCGGACGCGTTCCGGACATCGCGAGGTCTTCCACCTGAAACGCGGTGGCGATCGTAACGTTGCCGACGGGCTCGGTCAGCACGCCGCCGGGCACGGACTTTTGGGCATTGACCAAGGTGATGGTCGGGCCCTCAAGCTCGGCGATGGGCGCGTCGTAGCGTTCTTGCAGGAGCCCTTCGCTGGTTTTCTTCCAAACCCTGACGTTGTCGAACGAGCCCTCGCCGATGTCCAAGCTGTCGGCGTGGATCAGGAACACGGTGCCGTCGTCATTGTCTTGCCGCAGCCACACGCCATTTTGAAATGCGCGGGGTGCTGATGTTTCCGATCCCTTCAGCGACGCCAGCAAATTGTCCGCCCGCAGGGACATCCGCGTGGTCAGGGGATCGACGAGAGTGACGAGGCCGAAGCCGATGAGCGCGGCTAACGTCACCGCTGCGCCAACAATGCGCCATACGGACAATCCCGCGGCGCGGAAGACCGCAATTTCGAGCGACCGGGCCAATTGCGCAAAGGCGAGCAGCGTCCCGAAGAGCATGATGAACGGCGACAGGATCATCAGCAATTGCGGACCGCGGAGGAGCGTCAATTGCACAGCTTCCAATAGGCCCGCCCCAGGCCGCCCGCCGACTTGGCGCAGGGCTTCCAGGAAATCGATCGAGATGATGAGAGCCAGGGACGCAGCGCCGAGCACGATCACACCGCGCAAGGTGCGCTCCATCAGATACCGCTCAGGCCGTGTAAAGCCGATCATGCCGGAGCCTCAACGAACGTCGGCCCTTTTTTGCGCGGCGTTCGGGCCGAGGACGACGGGTTCATCAACGCGAACGAGGCAACAAGGATCGCAAGCATCGGCACCGCATACTGTAGGCCGTTCGCCCACGGCTGGTCGGCGGCAACGCTGCGGGTCAGAAAGCCGACGATCCGAATTCCTCCGGCCACGGCGCAAGCGAGCATGATCCGCTTCGCATAACCCCGCCGCTGGGTCGTGGCGCCGAGCATAAACACCGCCGCAATCAATGCGAAAGCAATCGCATAGAGCGGCGTCGCCAAACGGGCGTGGGCCTCGGCGATATAGTCACTTTGAAAGCGCTGATTGTACGGACGCGTCAGATCAGGATTGAACAGTTCACTGAGATATCGCTCATCCGTTTCCCAAGGCCGATTGTTGGCGCTCTCCGAAGCGATCTCCGCCACATCCACGAAGGTTTCATCGAACCGGACGATCTTCAGTTCACCCGTGTCTTGATCCCGCTGCTGCGCCGTCCCGCGCTTTAACAAAAGCCGCGGACCAGCCTCGGTGACAATGAACAGGCCTTGCTCCGCCGTGTACGTCGAGGGCTGAAGAACATCGCGGGCATCGTGGATATGCAGCCCGACATATTGATCGCCCGGACGCACATCTTCGGCGTAAAACGTGACCCCGGGCGCGACGTTGGCGAACACTTGGTCGCGCACCATCGAGGAAGCGATGCTCGAGCGGACGTCATAGACGGTCTCGCGCAGCTCGCGATAGGTCCGCGGTTGAAGGTCGAGATTAATCCACGCCACCAGCGCTGCTGCTAAAAAGGAGAGCACCACCAGCGGCCGGGCGATCCGAAACCGGCTGGCCCCGGCGGCGCGCATGACAGGGATCTCGCTGTCGACCATCAAAACGTTGAGAACGTAGATGCAGGCCGCCAGCAGCGCGATCGGTGCGACAATTCCCGCCAGGGCAGGAATGAGCAAGACCGTGATCTTCAGGAACGCAAGGAACGTTCCGCCGTCATCGACAATAATATCAAGGCGTTGCAGCACCTGCGTCAGCCAAGCAACCGCCGTCGTGCAGGCCAAGATCAGCAAGAACGGAAGCGCTGCGGCCTGAAAGATGTAGCGGTCGAGGCGGCTCATAGTGTCCTTTGGTTCACCGGGACGGTGGAGAAGGTTTGCATTCCCAGCTCTCGCGCTTAGCACGAGTTATCTTTATGTTTCGAGGCCCACACCAATCGGAGGACCATGCGATGGAGCTCACATTCGCCCCAACCGCCCCGCTCACTGGCACCATTATCATTCCGATCGCCAAAGAGGCCGGCATCGCGTTGCCGCCCGAACTCTCAGGCGCTGAGGCCGAGGTCACGCGCGCCGCGCGGGCGTCGGACTTTGCCGGACGCGCTGGGCAGTCGGTGACCATCGCTGGGCCAGAAGCGGCGCCCGAAGCGACCATCATTCTCTTGGGTGCGGGCACAATCGAGACGGGCGACGTTTTAGCGATGCAGCGCTTGGGCGGAAAAGCCGTCGTTGCCGCCGGAAAGCGCGCCAAGGCAATCAGTATCGTCGCCCCCGATGGCGGCGCAGCGCAATTGGCCTACGGCGCGATGCAGCGCAGCTACACCTTCGACAAATATCGCAAGAAAGCCGAAGCCGGCGAGCTGAACCAGCTGGCGTCGGTGACGGTTGTGACGTCCGATGCAGGCGTCGAGCATGCGTTCGCGCCGCTTTCCTCCGTCTACGCCGGGGTCAAGCTGGCCCGTGATCTCGTCACCGAGCCGCCGAATGTTCTCTACCCGGAGAGTTACGCTGAGATCTGCCGCGATGCCCTGGCAGGGCTTGGGGTCGAGATCGAAGTGCTCGGCGAGGCGGAGCTGGCCAAACACGGTATGCACATGATGCTCGGCGTCGGCCAAGGCTCAGTCCGCGAAAGCAAGATGGTGGTGATGCGCTGGAACGGCGGCGCTGATGGCGAGGCGCCGTTGGCCTTTGTCGGTAAAGGCGTGACCTTCGATACCGGGGGCATCTCTCTCAAGCCGGGCGCGGGCATGGACGAGATGAAGATGGATATGGGCGGCTCTGCCGCCGTTGTTGGCGCCATGCGCGCGATCGCGGGCCGCAAAGCAAAATGCAACGTGGTCGGATTGATCGGCCTGGTGGAGAACATGCCCGACGGTAACGCCCAGCGCCCGGGCGACATCGTTGATACGATGTCAGGCCAAACGGTGGAGATCCTCAACACTGATGCGGAAGGCCGCCTCGTTCTCGGTGATGTTCTGACGTATACGCAGGAATTCTATAAGCCCAAAGCCATCGTCGACCTCGCCACGCTGACGGGCGCGATTTTGATTGCGTTGGCGCATGAATATGGTGGTCTGTTCACGGAAGATGACGCCCTCGCCTCGGCTCTGACCGAAGCGGGCCAAGCGACCGGTGATGAGCTGTGGCGGATGCCGCTCAGCCAAGTCCACCGCGATATGATTAAGTCGGACGTGGCCGATATGAAGAACATCGGCGGGCGTGACGGCGGGTCATCGTCGGCGGCGGCGTTCCTGTCGCGGTTCGTCGAGAAGGGGACGCCCTGGGCGCACCTCGATATCGCGGGCACCGCGTGGAAGAAAAAGGACAGCGACACCGAGCCGAAGGGTGGCACGGGCTTTGGCGTCCGCCTCCTCGACGCTTGGGTTGCCCAGCACGAGGGGTGATCTCTGCACGGATCTTCTGCGCAGTGGCGGCCCTAGCCGCTGCGCCGATGACCGTCTGCGCGGAAGAGGATCCGTTCAGCGCCGCGAGGGACTCGGTGTCTCTGGCTCAGGTCGCGCGCAATCTTCAGTGGTCGTACCGTCTCTTGGTGGTCGACAAACAGGTGGCCGCAGACCAACTCCAACTGCTCGACCGCGCTGATTTGATTGAGCGCGACCTTGTGGTTGTGACCTTTGGGCCGAGGCACATCACCGTTGGACGGGCCACCTCGCCGGGAGTGCGGATGGAGGCCTTCGCCATCCGCGATCCGTCCTTGCCGCCGGGTTACGCGCAGGCTTTGTCTAGCGATGGAGAAACGATGCGTGTGCTGCTGATCGGTAAAGATGGCGGCGTGAAAGCGGCTTGGCCTAGCCCGCCGAGCCAAGCGGACCTCAACGCGATCATCGACGTAATGCCGATGCGCGCTGAGGAAATGCGGCGCGGCGGCTAACTGCGCGAGTCCTTCAGGCCCGCAGCGGCGATGCCAGCGCGGGCACATTTGGCATCCTCAACGGCTGGTGCGCCGGAAACGCCAACGCCGCCCAAAAGTGTTCCGTCCTTGGAGTAAATCGGGACGCCGCCCTCAATCGGTGGACCGTCCGAGGCGAGGGCCCAGCCAAGGCTTCCTTCTCCGACCCGGTCGGCGAGCCGCTTCGTATCACTGCCCCATTTGGCGGCGTAGTCGGCCTTATCAATGGCCAATTCGGCCGGACCCTGACGAAGTGTGTCCATCCGAAAATACCCGGCCATTTGCAGCCGATCATCAAGCACAGCAATCGCAACCGTCAGGTCGTTTTTCTCAGCATAATCAACGCACCCCTGGATCACCGCGAAGGTCGCCTCACCGGCGAGGCGCTCCGTTTCAAGCTGTGCGGTGGCGGCCAAAAGGCCTATGGCGAGGGGTGCGAACATGAGGTTCTCCATGCGTTTTGCAGTGAATGGGCCGATTTGGCGCGGGCCCGTCAAGGGTTTTGCGCACGCTATTCCTGCGGATGGAAATGGTCGTAGATCCGCTGGGCCAAGCTCTCGGATATTCCGTCTACGGTCATAAGATCCGTTGACTTGGCACGGGCGACACCTTTGGCTGAGCCAAAGTGGTGGAGGAGCGCTTTCTTCCGCGAGGGTCCCACCCCCTCGATCGCGTCGAGAGGATTGCTTGTCATTTGCTTGGTGCGCTTCGCCCGTTGCGCACCGATGGCGAAGCGGTGGGCCTCGTCGCGAAGGCGCTGGAGGTAGTAGAGCACCGGCGTGCGCGGCGGCAGCATGAAGGGCGGTCGTCCGGGTGCGAAGAATTGCTCCGCCGAAGCGCTGGCTGAGCGGTCCGCGGTCTTGCCGCCATGGGCATCCTCGCGCCGGGCCTTGGCGATCGACAGAAGCATCACCTCGCCGCCCTCGATGTCGGGGCCAACGCGGATGCCGGCGTCTTCCATCGCCGTCTTCGCAGCGGAAAGTTGGCCCTGGCCGCCGTCGATAACGACGAGCGACGGCCAGTCGTCCTGACCCGGAGCACTTTCTTTGATCAGCCGACTGAACCGTCGTTCGAGGACCTCGCGCATGGCGCCAAAGTCATCGCCTGCGGCGACGTTCGGATCCTTGATGTTGAACTTACGGTATTTGTTCCGTTCAAAGCCTTCTTCGCCGGAGACGATCATCCCGCCGACCATCCCGGTGCCGCTGATATGCGAGTTGTCGTAGCATTCTACCCGCGTCGGTAGGCCGGACAGTTCAAGGCTTTCGGCGAGGGCTTCCATCAGCCGCTTTTGGCTCGCCGTATCGGCAAGGCGCCTGCCGAGGGCCTCGCGAGCGTTCATATGCGCTTGAGCAACAAGGGTTTTCTTCTCCCCGCGCTGCGGCTGGAGCACCTCAACCTTGCGGCCTGCCTTGATGCTGAGCGCGTCGGCGAGGAGTTCGCGGTCATCAATCTCTTCACTGATGAAAATGCTCCGCGGCGGCATGCGGCCATCGTAGAACTGCGCGAGGAACGCGCCGAGAATCGCGGCTTGGGTCTCTTCTTTGTCCGCCTTCGGAAAATAGGCGCGGCTGCCCAGGTTCTGCCCTGCACGGAAGAAAAAGGCCTGGACGCAGGATTGCCCGCCGTTCGCGTGGACAGCGAAAACGTCGGCTTCTTCCACGGAGCCAGGGTTGATGCCTTGGCTTTCCTGCAGGTGGGCGAGGGCGCGGATACGGTCGCGCAGGCTGGCCGCGCGTTCGAAATCCAGCGCTTCAGCCGCTTCCTCCATATCCTTCGACAGCTGGGCTGTCACCTCGCGGTTGCCCCCGCGCAGGAAAGTCGTCGCCTCACGGACGAGTTTGCCGTAGGCCTCTTCGTCAACAACGCCCGTACACGGAGCAGCGCAGCGCTTGATTTGGTAGAGAAGGCACGGCCGTTCGCGGTTCTCAAAAACGCTGTCGTTGCAGGAGCGGAGGAGGAACGCCTTCTGCAAGGTGTTCAAGCCGCGGTTGACGGCACCGGCGCTTGCGAAGGGTCCGAAATATTCGCCCGGACGCTTCTGCGCGCCGCGATGCTTGAGGATCTGCGGGAAGGCGTGGTCTTTCGCGACCAGGATCGAGGCGAAGCTTTTGTCGTCGCGCAGAAGGACATTGTACCGTGGGCGGAGCTGTTTAATGAGGTTGGCTTCGAGGAGAAGCGCCTCCGTCTCGGTGTCGGTAACCACGAACTCCATCGCGCGGGTATCGGAGATCATCCGTGCAATGCGGTTTGAGTGGCCGTTCAGCGTCGCGTAGTTGGAGACCCGCGCCTTCAGGCTCCGCGCCTTGCCGACATAGAGCACCTCGCCGTCGTCACCGAACATCCGGTAGACCCCGGGGCGCGGCGGCAGGCGGCGCACCTCGTCGGCGATCAACGCATGGCCGATCAGCTTAGTTTCGGGACGGCTCGACATCACTCCCTTCCTTTCGCGGGAGTCGGGTCTTTAGCGAATGCGGCGCGGCGGCTCTAGCCTGTTGGCGCGCGCACCGGAACTCTGAAAAACTTCTCCACACCCATGCGGCAGCGGTGGTGGAGAACAGCCATGGCCGGCACGACGACCATCAAAACGACGGTGCCGAATAAGATCCCAAAGCCGAGCGACACCGCCGTTGGCTTGAGGAATGCCGACTGAACCGATGTCTCGAGCACGATCGGCGTCACACCGAAGAATGTCGTCAGCGAGGTGAGGATGATCGGGCGGAAACGCTTGACCGCCGCGTCGACAATCCCTTCCACCCGCGCCATGCCCTTGGCGATGTTCTCGTTCATGTAATCGACCATCAGGAGGGCGTCGTTGATGATCACGCCCGACAGGCCGATGATCCCAAAGATCGACAGGAGACTGAGTTCCAAGCCCAGCATAGCGTGGCCCCATAGCGCGCCGATGAGGCCGAAGGGGATGATCGACAGCACGATTAATGGCTGGGTGTAACTGCTGAACGCCATCGCCAACAGGGCGTAGATGCAAAACAACGCGAGGATGAAGTTGCGCACGAGCACCGGCGTCGAGCGGGCCTGTTCTTCTTGGTCGCCGCCAGGGGAGACGCTGACGCCAGGGAACTCCGACGCGATCGCGGGCCAGATGTCGGCGAGGATTGTCTGGGTGACTTCGCCGCCGGTGGTGCGTCCGAAATCGACATCGCTCTGCAGGCGGAAGACCCGTTCTCGGTCGATGCGGTTGATGCTGGCCGGGGCCTGACCGACAGAGATATCGGCGAGCTGGGCGATCGGGATCGCGACATCGCCGAGGATGATTTTCTGCCGTTTCACGTCTTCAATCGAGAGGCGTTCGTCCTCGGGCAGGCGGACGCGGACTTCGATCTCTTCGCGGTCCCTCTGAATACGGACGGCTTCGGCGCCGAAGTAGCTGGCGCGGACGGCGCGTGCCACCGTGCTAAGGTCAACGCCGTAGGATGCCGCTTCGGGACGAAGGCGAATTTGGACCTCAGGCGTGGTGCGGAAGCGATCGTCGGAGATATCGAAGACGCCGGGGATCGCCTCAAGCTCTGTACGCAGACGACCCGTCGCTTCGCGGGCCATGGCTTCGTCGGTGCTCGCCACCTCGAATTGGACGGGGAGGCTGGTGCCGACGAGGTTGAAGCTAAAGTTGAGCTTTTGCGCGCCGGGGACGGGACCAGTCGCGTCCCGCCACTCTTCCTCGAACCTGCTCGCTTTGAACTTGCGTTCGGCGGCGTCGCGGATTTTCACCTCGACCACAGCGACATTGGGCGCAGCGCCGCCGCTTGAGCCAAAGGCGCCGACCTCGGGCCCGGCGATCGAGCGACCGAGGCTCCAGAGAATGTTCTCGATGACAACGTCAGGCTCGGTGCCGACATCCGCGCCGATAGTCTCGGCGGCATCCTCAGCCCCCTGAATGATCCGTTCGACCGCAGCGACGGTTTGCGCTTCCGATGCCGCCTCTGCCAGCTCCAGTTGTGCGGTGACGTAGTTGCCTTCAATTTCCGGGAAGAACGTGCCGCGGATCAGGCCCGCTGGGAACAGCGCGAACGTGGCGATCAGCGCCGAGAGCGCAAAGAGCACCGTTACGACGGGGCGCGTCGCTGCGAATTCGATCGCTGGGCCAAGCCGCTTTTCACTGAACGTATCGAGGCGCCGAGCAACGCTGTTGCGCAGGGGATCGGCAAAGCGCCGTATACTGAACCTTCCCGGTGGTCGATCGTGGAGATGCGACAGGTGCTGGGGCAAAATGAAGAAGCTCTCGATCAACGAGAGGATCAGGACCGCGACCACGACGAAGGCGATGTCGCCAATGAACTGTCCCACTGTTGAGGGCACAAACATCAGCGGCAGGAACGCGGCCACGGTGGTGGAGACGGAGAAAAACACCGGCGTTGCGACGCGGATGGTCCCGCGTTTGGCGGCTTGTTTGGTGTCTTCCTCGCCATCCTCAACGGTCGCGTAGATGTTCTCGCCGACGACGATGGCGTCATCAACGACGATCCCGATCGCGAGGATGAAACCGAACAGCGACAGCTGGTTGATGGCGACCCCAGCGATGGCCATCGGAATGAAGGTGCCGACAAAGCTGAGCGCCACGCCGACGCCGACCCAAAAGGCGACGCGGACATCAAGGAAAAGGAGCAGCAGAACGAGGATCAAAACGAAGCCGATAATGGCGTTCGTCGTCAGCAGATTGACCCGGTTGGTGAGCTCGATCGAGCGGTCGACAAAAAGGTTCGCGTCGATCCCGGGCGGGAGGAACGTCTCGCTCTCAGCCAAGACGTCGCGCAGGTCCTCAAGGACCGTAAAGATCCGCTCATCGCCGATCCGGTAGATGTTGAGCGCCACGGCGGGCTTGCCATCGAACCGCGCGAACACCGGCTCGTCGGAGAGACCGTCCGTGATCGACGCAACGTCGGACAGGATCACCGGAGCATCCGTCTCAGACGTCAGGATGACGAGGTCGCCGAAGTCTTCGCCGACTTCCGCCTCGCCGAGGGTGCGGATGAGCAGGCGGCGGCGATCATTTTCCACCTCGCCGCCGGAGAGCTCAAGCGACCGCGCTTGGATCCGGCCAGCGAGTTGATCGAGCGACAAACCGAGAGCCTCGAGCCGCGCCCCGGGCACTTCGATATCAATGAGGTAGTCCGCCACCCCCTCGATCGCGACCCGGCTCGTTGAGTCGTTGTTGAGGATGCGCGATCGCATCGTGTCGGCGAATTTCTTCAAGGCGATCGGGTCGCGATCGCCTGAGATGATCACCCGCGCGACGACTTCTTCATCCTCGATTTCAGCGATGACGGGCTCTTCGGCGTCGGCGGGGAAGACCGTGATCTGATTGACCGCGTTGCGGATGTCGTTGGCGAGTTCGTCCGTGTCTGACCCAAAATCGAGGAACGCGACGACGTTGCCGATATTCTCGGCTGCGATCGCGTCGATTTTGCGGATGCCGTCGAGGCCTTGGATTTGCTCCTCAATCGGCTCGATGATGCCTTCTTCGATTTCCTGGGGAGAGGCGCCGGGGTAGGGGACGGTGATTGTCACCGCATACGGAATAACTTCCGGGAACAACCGGACCGTCAGGCCGCGGGCGGAGACGAGCCCGGCGGCGATGAGGAAAATGGCGAGCAGGTTCGCCGCAACGCGGCTGTCGACAAACCAACGAATGAGCTTTTTCATTGCAGAGTCTCGGCCCGGGCTCCGCTAGGATTGGCGATCGCAACTTCGATCCCTTCAGCCTCTTCGGTGAGGGCGGTGAGCACGACGCGGTGCCCGGTCAGGTCTTCGGTCGCCCGGAACAGCGTTTCGCTGGGCCGCCGTTGAACCTGGTCGATGGCGACGGCGTGCAGCCGGTTGTCGTCCGTCAGTGTCCAGATGAAGCGCTCCTCGCGAATGACATCGTTGGTCACCGCGTAGAGGGGCTCGGGGGAGTAGGCGGGGAGCTCGACCCGGACAAAGTCGTTGGCGAAGACCGCGCCTTGGTTCGTCTCGTCGAAAGCGCCGGGCACTTCGACAACCACGGGAACAGTCCGGCTGCGCTGGTCAACGGCTTGGCCGATGCTTTTAACGATGCCTTCGAGCGGGGCGTCGCCAGCGCTGGCCTTGGTCGGCGTCACGGAGGCGCGCAGCGGTCCGTCGGTTTGTTCCAGAGCGCGGCGCACTTCGCGTGCTTCTTCTGGGAGGAGGCCAAGCACAACTTCACCGGCGCTGGTGTCGAAGATCGTCGCGACGGCCTGCCCCGGCTGGACAAACCGCCCAAGGGCTAGGCTTTCGGAAATCACCGAGGCGGCGAACGGAGTGGTCACGGCGGTATCGGCCATCGCTTTTTGCGCGACGATCAGCCCTGCCTCGGCTTGGCCGAGCCGGGCACGGGCCGCGGCGAGCTCGGTGCCTGCTTGTTCGCGCCGGGCCGCTGCCGCAGCGCCAATGTCTTGCAGGCGCCCCTGCCTTGTATCCTCCGCTTTGGCGCGCGCGACCTCCGCTCTCGCGGCAGAGAGATCAGCCTTGGCGCGGGCTAAGTCGGCTTCGAACGTGCGCGGATCGATTGTGAACATGACGTCACCGGCGGCGAACCGTCCGCCAGGGGCAAGGTTGGGGGAGACGTCGACGACTTTCCCGGCCACTTCCGCGACAACGTCAATCTCAGCTTTAGGGCGAAGGAACCCTTCTTCGATGACGGAATGGGTTTGCGGAACGGAGCGCACCGAGACCACTTCAACCAAAGGCATCGTGGCCACGCGCGCCGGCTGGGCAGCGTCGCGGGCTTGGGCGATCCAGCCAGCGCCTTGATAGATCAACAGCGCAGCGACAAAGGCACCCACGGCGAGAAGGGTCCATCGCCATCCACCGGATTGTTTCTCAGCAGCGTTCATCTGATCCATGGTCCCCGTCGGCGCTCACGCTACCCTTACGAACACTATGTTAGTGCGGCGCAAAAGGAATGCTGGTTGCGATGCTTAGATACCTATATCTGATTAGCTTTCTGTCACTCGCTGCGTGTGTCGCAGTGGGTCCGCGCTATGCCGCGCCTGATCCGTCGGAGCGCCAGGAGGCCTTCGTTTATGCGGATCGGCCGATCTATACGGCGAACGAGAGCGGCGACGAAGCCGAGCCGATTGCTTGGTGGGAGGCCTATTCTGACCCGCGGATCGCCAAGGCTGTGATGATCGCGCGCGAGCGCAACCTTGATCTGCGCCAGGCGGCTGCGCGGCTTGAGGGCGCGCGGGCCAGGGCTGGCGCCGCACGAGCCTCGTTGCTCCCTCAAGGCGGGACCAGCTTCGCGATCACCCGGCAGGAACAGGCCCAGGCTGCGTTCGCTGGGTTTGCCGGTGCGGGAGGCGGCGACCCGGCTGCGCCTCCACCAGCGATCGAAAACCCAGAATTCACGCTCTACCAGGCGGCAGCCCAGTCAAGTTGGGAGATCGATCTCTTTGGGCGTCTGAGGCGGCAAGCCCAGGGCGCATCGGCGCGGGCCGACTCCGCTGAGCAATTGCTCGCCGATACCCAACGTCTGATCACTGGACAGGTGGTGGACACCTTTATCCTGCTGGTCGAGGCGCTGAACCGCCGGCGGGTCGCGATCGAGAACCTCGCGGTGCAGGAGGAAAGCCTGCGGCTGACCGAACAACTCTTCGCTCTGGGCGAGGCGGGCGAGATCGATACGCTGCGCGCGCGGAGCCAGGTGAAAAGCACCGCCGCCCAGGTCTTGGCGGTGGAGACCGCCGCGGCTGACAGCACGGCCGCCTTCGCGCTGCTGCTCGGAATGACCGTCCCGGAGCTGCTGGTGACATTCCCGGATCTGCTTGATGAAAACGTCGCGCCGCCGATGCCGACAGCACTTGGTGTGATCGCTTTGCGCGAACCGGCGGATGTCCTCCGCCGCCGCCCTGATGTGGTGGCAGCCGAGCGGACCCTCGCTGCCGAAATCTACGATATCGGCGTTGAGACCGCGGGGCTCTTCCCGCAGGTGAGCCTGGACGGGACGGCGAGCCTCGTCGCCCTCGATTTTGCAGGGCTCAGCGATGACAACGCCTTCGGCTATAGCTTTGGTCCGAACATTTCGTGGCAGATCCTCAGCTATCCGGCCCTTCTGCGGCAGCGCGCGGCGGCCAAGGCGGAGGCATCAGCGGCGCTGGCAGCGTTTGAGCAGACGGTTCTCACCGCGCTGACGGAAACCGACCGCGCGCTGGCGTTGCACAGTGGCGCGGTGGCGCAGGCAGCGCTGCTCACCGATGCGCAACGCGCCGCGGACCGCGCGCGCGCCTTGGCGGAGCTGCGCTACCGCGAGGGCGCTGACAGTCTCTTCGCTCTGGTCGATGCCCAGCGCGTCGCTCTGGAGACCGAGGACGCCGCCGTCCAGGCCCAAGCCGCCGCCCTCCGCACCCGCGCGGCCATCCACAGAGTGCTCGCTGACTAGCCAGCCTGCGCGGACGTCATCCCGGACTTGATCCGGGATCCATCGCGCAAAGCGCAGCGGAAACCCGGACGTATGCTTCGGTTTATTGTTCGATGGATCCCGGCTCGGGGCCCGGGATGACGGGGGTTCAACGTGCCCAACTTCGTAACTGAAACCCGGCCGTTCAGGCCGCATACCGCGCCTTCAAAAAACCCCACCGCTGAGCAAAGTACTGTGCGGCAACCGCCGCACCCCGCGCTCAAGCAGGCCGGAAGGCCGATAGCTCCAGAAAAATGGTAGGGGCGGAGGGACTCGAACCCCCAACCAAGCGGTTATGAGCCGCCTGCTCTAACCAATTGAGCTACGCCCCCGCCGTGCACGCAGCGCGCGAGAGGCGCCCCTGTAGCACTCCGTTACGCAGGCTCAACCCAATTGCAGCGCACAATGCTGGTCACGGCGGTTATAGACCTGTAACGGACCGACAAAATCACGAAACAGGGAGATGCCCCATGACTGAGGCCTTCATCTACGACGCGGTGCGAACCCCCCGCGGCAAAGGGAAACCAGACGGATCCCTCCACGAAATCACCCCGGTCCAGCTTGGCGCGCAGGTGCTGCAGGCGCTGCGCGACCGCAACGCTGTCGACACGCGCTATGTCGACGACGTGGTTTTCGGCTGTGTGTCGCCGGTGGGTGAGCAGGGCTCAGACATCGCGCGGACCTCGGTCTTGATGGCGGACTATGCCCAGACGACGGCCGGTGTGCAGGTCAACCGTTTTTGCGCCTCAGCACTCGAGGCCACCAACATGGCTGCGGCGAAGGTGATGTCGGGCGAGGCGGACATGGCCATCGGCGGCGGCGTCGAGGCGATGAGCCGGGTACCGATGGGTTCGGACGGCGGCGCCATGGTCTCTGACCCTGCGGTGACGTTCAAGAACTACATCGTCCCGCAAGGCATCTCTGCGGATATCATTGCCACCAAGTACGGCATCACCCGCGACGATGCTGATGCGTATGCGGTGGAATCCCATCGCCGGGCGAAGCAAAGCTGGGACGAAGGCCGCTTCGAAAAGTCGGTTGTGCCGGTGAAAGACGTGATCGGGATCGAAGTCCTGAAGCATGACGAGACGATCCGTCCGGGTACGGATATGCAGACCCTTGGCGCGCTCAACCCGTCCTTCGTCGGCATGGGCGAGATGATGCCCGGCTTTAACAAAGTCGCGCTGCAACGGTATCCTGAGCTTGAGAAGATCGAGCACATCCACACGGCGGGCAACTCGTCGGGGATCGTCGATGGCGCTGCGGGTATCTTGATCGGCAACGAGGAAATGGGCAAGAAGTTTGGCCTGAAACCCCGTGCACGGATCAAAGCGATGGCTTCGATCGGCTCGGAGCCGACGATCATGCTGACCGGCCCTGAATTTGTCGCCAAGAAAGTGCTTGAGCGCGCGGGCATGACCAACAGCGACATCGACCTTTGGGAGCTCAACGAAGCGTTCGCTTCAGTCGTGTTGCGCTTCATGCAAGCTCTCGACATCGACCATTCGGACATCAATGTCTGCGGCGGCGCGATCGCGATGGGCCACCCCCTTGGCGCCACAGGCGCGATGATCCTCGGCACGGTCCTTGATGAGCTTGAGCGTTCGGACAAGTCCACGGCCCTCGCCACGCTGTGCATCGGCGGCGGCATGGGCACCGCGACGATCATCGAGCGCGTCTAGTTGAGAGCGGCCGTCATCCCGGAAGGCGCACCGCGCCTATCCGGGACCCAGGGACAACCATCCGTGGGCAGAGGGCGGCAGTTTCGGGTCCATGGGTCCCGGCTCTTCGCTTCGCTGCTGCCGGGATGACGGGAGATGTTATGAGTACACTGAAAATTCTAGCTGGAGGAGCTCTCGCTCTTCTCGGCGCTGCGCACGCGGATCATTGTGAGGCCACCGGCGACTACGCCATCGGTCTTCACGGCGGTGCGTACACGAACGGCGAGAACATCACCGATGAGCAGATGACCTTCATCCGCGAGCTGGCCGCGCAAGCGGCTGAGCGGCTCGCCGATGGGATGGAGGCCGTCGACGCGGTGGAAATGACCGTCCAGGCGATGGAGGCGTCGGCGCTCTACAACGCGGGCCGGGCGTCGATCACCAACCAGGAAGGTTACGTTGAGAACGACGCGTCAATTATGTCGGGTGCTGATCTTAACGCCGGTGCGGTCGGTTCGCTGGTCGATACCAAGTCTCCGGTCCACGCCGCGCGGCTGGTGATGGAGAAGTCGCGCCACGTGATGGTCGTTGGCGATCGCGGCGAAGCTTATGTCCGCGAACTCGGCGCCGAAGAGGCTCCCGACGGGTGGTTTGTCCGGGCTGGCAGCGAAAAAAACGAGCATGGCACCGTCGGCGCCGTGGCGCTCGACCGTTGCGGCAATCTCGCGGCTGCCACCTCAACGGGCGGCTACGACGCCAAGGTGCCAGGGCGGCTGGGCGATGTGCCGGTTCTCGGAGCAGGCACGTATGCTGATAATAACGGCGCAGCAATCTCTGCCACGGGCCACGGCGAGTGGTTCATCCGCCACAGCGCAGCGCACTCGATCTCCCTCCTGGTTGAGGGCGGATTGTCGGTAGGCGAAGCATCCGACTTAGTCCTCGAAAAAATGGCGCGATCACGTGGCCTCGGCGCCGTTATCACGCTTGATACGGAGGGCAATTTCGCAGCTCCGCATTCCACCCGCGGTGTCATCCACGCCTTCGCGTCGGATGAAACTGAAGCCTATTCCAAGAAAACCTCCGGCCCCGTGGTCGGCAAAAAGTAATCGGGAGAGACACCCATGACCTACAAAACATTCACCATTGAGACGGATGCGGACGGTATCGCGGTGATGACGATCGACTTGCCGGGCAAGTCGATGAACGTCTGGAACGAGGAGTTGATCCAAGACTTCAGCGCTTTCGTTGACGCGTTCATCGCCGACGACGGCATGAAGGGCCTCGTGATCACGTCGGGCAAGGACTCAGGCTTCCTCGCGGGCGCTGACCTGACGATGCTCGGCGCGATGCCAGAAGATGCGTCCCCCGAGCAATTGTTTGAGGCGAACTATGGCCTACAGCTTGCGCTGCGGAAGCTGGAGACCGGCGGCCAGGACGTCAAAGCACTGACCAAAGGTGCAGCGAACGCCAAACCGGTGGCCGCCGCGGTCAACGGCCTCGCGCTTGGCGGCGGGATGGAGCTGGCACTCGCCTGCCATTACCGTGTCGCTTCCGACAGCCCGAAGGTGCAGTTCGGCCAGCCCGAAGTTCAGGTCGGTCTCATCCCCGGCGCGGGCGGCACCCAGCGCACGATGCGCCTCGCGGGTGTTCAGAACGCGATGCAAATCTGCACCCAAGGCAAGCCGATGAAAGCCGATGCCGCGAAGGGCATGGGCATCGTCGACGAGATTGCTCCGCACGCAGAGATTGTCGCGAAGGCGAAAGAGTGGGTGAAGGCCAACCCCAAGACGGCTGCGAAATGGGACCGCAAAGGCTTCAAGATCCCCGGCGGTTCGGGTGCGATGGACCCGCGGGTGGTGCCGATCTTCGCTGGATCCTCGGCCATGGCTCAGGGCACGACCAACCACAACTACCCGGCGGTCGAGCGCATCCTGTCGTCGATCTACGAGGGCTCGATCGTGCCGATCGATGTTGGCCTTCGGATTGAGAGCAAGTATTTCGTCCAGTGCCTGATGGAGCCCCAGGCGAAGAACATGATCCGTACACTGTTCATCAACAAAGGCGCGGCCGAGAAGGGCGCTGACCGCCCAGAAGGCGTTCCGGCCTCAGATTTCAAAACGATCGGCATCCTTGGCGCCGGTATGATGGGGGCAGGCATCGCCTACGTCACTGCCAAGGCGGGGATGAAGGTCGTTCTCCTCGACCGAGACATGGAAAGCGCCGAGAAGGGTAAAGGCTATTCGGCCAAGCTGAACGAGAAAGCCGTGGGCCGCGGCAAGCTCAGCCAAGAGAAGAGCGACGCGATGCTGTCGCTAATCCATCCGACGGCTGACGTTGCGGACCTGAAGGACGTCGACCTGATCATTGAGGCCGTGTTCGAAGATCCGGCGGTCAAGAAGGACATCACCGAACGGGTGGAAGCGGTGATCCGCAAGGACGTGATCTTTGCCTCCAATACGTCGACGATCCCGATCAAGAACCTCGCGAAGAACTTTTCGCGTACGGAAGACTTCATCGGCATCCACTTCTTCTCACCGGT
Source organism: Pseudomonadota bacterium (assembly GCA_038749595.1). Classification (GTDB taxonomy): domain Bacteria; phylum Pseudomonadota; class Alphaproteobacteria; order Caulobacterales; family Parvularculaceae; genus Parvularcula. The sequence continues at coordinate 113,760 of JBCDHW010000007.1, read as the reverse complement.
CGATAAAATGCCGCTGGTTGAGATCATCACGCCGGAAGGCTGCGGGGACAAAGCGCTCGCTGCGGCCCTCGACTATGTCGGCAAGATCAAAAAGACACCGATCGTCGTGGGCGATACCCGCGGGTTCTACTGCAACTCCGTCGTTGTTCCGTACCTCAACGAAGCGGCGATCATGGTCAAAGAGGGCATCAATCCTGCGCTGATCGACAATTGCGCCGTGCACATGGGTATGCCCGTTGGCCCCCTCGCGCTGATGGACGAGACGAGCCAAGAGCTCGGCTGGCGGATCAGCCAGGCAACGATGCAGGAGATGGGCGACGCGTACGAACCATCGGGCGTTGAGGACCTCCTCAAGCTGTTCGTCGAAGACCTTGGCCGCAAGGGTAAGAAGGTTGGCAAAGGCTTCTACGAGTATCCCGAGGGCGGCAAAAAGCACCTCTGGTCAGGCTTGAAAGAGCACTTCCCGCCGCTTGATGATCAGCCCACGGCGGATGAAGTGAAAGAGCGGCTGCTCTACATCCAGCTCGTCGCCGCTGCGCGGATGTATGCGGAGGATGTGGTGCATGATCCGCAGTCGGCAGACCTCGGCGCGATCTTCGGATGGGGCTTTGCGCCATGGACCGGCGGCCCGATGAGCCACATCGATACGATTGGCATCGACGAGTTTGTTCGGACCGCGGACCGTCTGGCGCAGAAGTACGGCGCGAAATATGCTCCGCCTGCCAAGTTCCGCGAGATGGCTGAGAAAAAGGCTAAGCTCTACGCCCAAGCGGCGTAGGCTGACAAAAAGAAAGCCGGTCCTGCGGGGCCGGCTTTTTTGATGGGGAGGAGGCATGGCCAGCGTTGACGGCTACTTTCAAAAGCAGGACGGCGAAGTGCAGGCAATCGCGCTGGCCCTTCGCGCGATGCTCGACGAAGCGATGCCGGGGGCTGAGGTAAAGCTCGCATGGGGTTTCCCCTGCTGGTTGACCGATCCCAAGAACCGCGTCGCCTCAATTATCGCGCATAAGGATCGTTGTAATCTGCAGCTCTGGCAGGGCTCGGCGCTGGCTGAAGAGTTTCCGGAGCGCATTGAAGGCACCGGAAAGGACCTGCGCCACGTCAAAGTCCGTTCGGTCGGTGAGGTGGACGACGCACTCCGGACCATCGTGGCCGCTGCCGTCAACCTCGCGCCGCGCATGGTGCGCTAGCCCCTTGGGATAGACCTCGCCGGGCCATTGCCGTTAACGTGGTGTCAACCTTGCAGGGGAGGACCATGGCCACGCTTCGCACCCTTCTTTCCTCGCTTGATGGACGCACCGGCGAAATTGCTCGGACGGTGGAACGCGAAATCCAAGCGATCGCACCATACGCGGAGCTCGGATTGGCGATGGGCGTGCCCACCTGGCACCTTCACGACAGGGTGGTCTCCCTGATCCCGCTTGCCACGCGGTGCCAGCTGCACTTTTGGCAGGGTGACCAGCTCGCCCTTCAATTCCCTGGGATCCTGCAAGCGACGAAGGCAGGACCGATGCGGTTTATCCAGCTCTCCTCCATGCTCGACGTCAATGCGCAGGTGAAAGAGGTGATCGCGGCGGCGTTCTCTCTTCAGATCGCCGCGCTCGCTCGCGAGGATCACACGTCCGTGCGCAAGGGTGCTTTCTCCTAAACGACACCTCTTTGGGGTTGTGTTCGCGCCGGAAAGTTCGATCTTCACGGGCGCAACCGACATCAGAGGATGGTTCCGATGAAGTTTCTCGTTTCCACGGCGCTCAGCGCTGCGTTCGTTTTCTCCGCTGCCCAAGCTCAAGACGTGCCGGGCGGCACCTACACCCTCGATCCGACCCATACGACCGTGTTCTGGTCGGTCAGCCACGGCGGCTTCTCCATGTACCGGGGGACGTTCGACACGGTCGAAGGCACCCTGGAATGGAATGACCGGCGCCCGCAGCGCAGCAAGCTGATGGTCTCGATCGATGCTGCTTCCGTCGACAGCCCTGCAGCCGTCAGCCATGGCGGCAACAGCAATTTCCAAGAGGACATCGCCAAGGCGGCCCTCGGCTCAGAAACCCAACCGACCATAACGTTCACGACGACCAAGCTTCAGCGCAAGTCGGACACGACGGGCGTGATCACCGGTGACCTCAGCTTCAACGGCAACACTGGCCCGGTCACCATGGACGTCACGCTGATCAAGGCGGGGACATCGCGCGGGGCGCCGAAGATGGGCTTCTCGGGCACCACAACGATCGACCGCACCGAGTGGGGTTCGGACGCATGGACCCAGTTCGGCATCGGCAAAGAGGTCGAAATCACCATCGAGGCTGAGTTCGTTAAAGCCGAGTAGGCTAGCGAACCTCGCAAATGCTCAAGCGGCGGGCCAGGTGCTGATATCTGGTGCGCCGCTTTCAGCCGCGCGCACGAATACCGTGACAAGGTTACTTGCGCTGCGATGTTAATTCCCGCACCCTCCCGGCTCCGGTCTGGGAGGGTTTTTCGTGGGTTTTCGTCGTTTTCAATGGGTGTCCGCCGTTCTCGTTGCGGCCGCTCTGTTCAGCACCGCTTCGGCACAGCGCCTGAGCAATCAGACGGGTTTGGTGCCTGATTTCCACCCTTCAAAGCTCCAGCCGCTGATGAATGAGTTGGGCGCGCGGACCGAGATCTTAAGCCTCGCTGGCCGGCCCACCGTTGGCGCGATTATGCCAAGCGGCGCGCGGTTCCTGATGACACCGACGGCGTGCGACGATACTGCACCGCGTTGCCGGGGTGTCAGCATCCAGGCGCTGTTCTCAAGCGACGGCGCAAACGCGGCCGTGATCAATCGGTTCAATCAGCAGGGGACGATCCCGAAAGCGGTTCTGCTCGGTGAACGGGTCGTCGTCTTCCACTATCTGATCGCCGACTATGGCATGCCGCGGGGCAATTTCGACGTGAACATTGGCGTGATGGAGTTTGCGATCGGTCGGTTTGCACAGTTCCGCAACGACAGCTTCTCCGACGTCTCGCGGTCTGTCTCGTTGGGCTATGAAACCCACCATGTGGGGACAACATCGCTGCGGAGGCCTGAGCATCCGAACGGCTTCGTTGTGCTCAACAATCCGCCTAAGGAGTACTTCAACTAAGGTCTGATAGCGCGCTGCGCGTTTGGCAGTGCACACCCTTCTGCGGGGAACGTGCACGCCAAAGCTTCGCACCTATCGGACGATGGTCAGCTGCTCCGCCGCGCGGGTCACGCCGGTATAGAGCCACGCGGTCCTATGATCGCGAAAGGCATAGCTCTCGTCGAATAGCATCACGTTGTCCCACTGCGAGCCCTGGGCCTTATGCACGGTCAGGGCGTAGCCGTAGTCGAATTCGTCCGAGTTCCGCCGTTTCGGCCAAGGCAGGTCAGCGGCTTGTCCCGTGAAAAACTCTGGCAGGACAGCGACGCGGGCTTTGCGGCCGTCATCTTCAGGGACGAGGTCCAGGCGGATCATACCGCGCTTGCGCCCGTTTCGTTGGGCCACGGTCCACATCGAGCCGTTGAGCAGACCCTTCGTTTTGTTGTTCCGTAGGCAGACGAGGCGCTCGCCGACGCAAGGCTCATCACCGTCAAAGTCTTGGTGCTCCCGCAGCCGCGCGTTATAGCGCTGGCGCGTTCGGTTGGTGCCGACCAGGACTTGATCCGCCGTCAGAACATCATCTGGGTCCACGTCGCGCTTAGAAATCACCCGCGCTTCGCCGTGATCACCAAAGTCAGGCACCTGACCCTCGCGGATCTGCATCGAGAGGCGGACGATCGCGCTTTCCTCCGCCTGCCGATGAACCTCCGTCAGCATAATGTCTGGCTCAGCGTCGGTGAAATAGCCGCCGCCTTTCACCGGCGGCAGCTGCGCTGGATCGCCGAGCACCAGCACCGGCGCGCCGAAGGAGAGGAGGTCCCGGCCGAGCTCTTCGTCGACCATCGAGCATTCGTCGATGATGATCAGCGCCGCGTCGCCCGCAGGCGCATCGCGGCGGATCGTGAACATCGGGTTCTCGCCCAGGTCCTCGTCCTCCGCCGCGGCGGGGCGGTAGATCAGCGAATGGATGGTGCTCGCGCCCTCGCACCCTTTCTGGCGAAGAACGTGCGCCGCCTTGCCGGTGAACGCACCGAAGACGACGTCGCCGTCGACGTTCTGCGCGATCTCTTTCGCCAGCGTGGTTTTGCCCGTCCCGGCATAGCCGAACAGGCGAAACACTTGGCTGTCACGACTCTTCAGCCACTTAGCGGCGGCTTGAAGCGCATCGTCTTGCTGCGGGGACCAATCCATCGGCGCCGCGCCTCCGTCACGTGTCGGAAAGCGCGGAACGTAATGAGAACTGCGCGCCTCGTCGAGGGCTCATTTTCGCTAGCGGCTTCGCTGCAACGCTTCCGAGGCCGTCGACGAATAGGGGGGAGAAGACACGACGGAGACAGCCATGCTCGCCCGGATCATTTGCGCCCTGACCCTAAGTGCCGCCTTCATGCCTGCGCAGGCGGAGGTCACACCGATCGACGCGATTTCTGGGACATGGGTCACCGAAGGTTACGGCGCCGTCGTCAGGATCAATCCTTGTACCGATGATCGAGCGCGGGTGTGCGGAGAGCTCGTATGGATCTGGGATGAGAACGACTTGGTCCCTGCACGGAATGCCGATCCGATGCTCGTCAACTTCCGCTACGAAAACGGCGCCTGGCGCGGCGGCCGCTTGGCCAGTCCGGTAAGCAGCCGGGTCTATCGCGGCACGATTACCCAACGCAATGCGGATACCCTTGATCTCATGGGCTGCGCCGCACGGGTGTTCTGCGCCGACCAGACATGGAGGCGCCTCGAAAGCTTGCCTCATGTAACGGCAGAGTAGGGCGTATACGCACGTTTAATTGGAAACAGCCCGAGAGGATTCTCTCCCCGCGTGGGGACAGACACTTTACGTATCTTTGGCTTTCCGATCGTCAGTGTCGCAGGCGTAGAACGTGTATCCGTGACGTCTGCGGCGGAGCCACTGCCATAGAGAGCCTGGAGCGATTTGGTCCACGAAAACGGTCAACCCGGCTCGTTGCTCCTCTGGTATGACGTCCTCTTTTGCCCAAGCATCCCACTCCAAAGAAATGGCACGGTATTCCGCCGCTCGTTCAGTGTGCGCGCGGACGAACCACGTTGTGAAGAACCCCATTTTCGTTGGGGAGTTATCGTCGATTGAGAGCTCGAATCCCTCGCAATTGAGGACCACGCGGTAGATCTTGGCGTTCAAGTGAAGCTTGCCCAAACGGGGACGTGGTCGGAGGGTTTGGTGCCTCCGTCGCCGACTTCGGGGTCGCGGACGTCGGCCTCGACGCAGGCTTCATCGAGGCGGTCGGCGGCTTCGGGGGAGAGGAGGAGGTGGTCGATGCAGAGGCCGTGGTTCTTCTTCCACGCGCCGCCTTGGTAGTCCCAGAAGGTATAGTACGGCTCATCCATCAGTGTAGGGACGGCGCTGGTGAGGCCAAGGTTCAGCATCCGCTGGTAGGCCGCGCGGCTTTCTGGCCGGAACAGCGCATCGTCCTTCCATCCTGCTGGATCATAAACCCCCGACGCATCCGGAATAATGTTATAGTCCCCCGCGATCAAGAACGCTTCCTCCGTCCTAAGAAGGTTTTGCATGTGCTCGGTGAGCGCTTCCATGAAGGCAAGCTTGTAGTCATATTTCGGGCCTGGCGCAGGATTGCCATTGGGCATGTATAGCCCGCCGACCCGCAGGGGGTCGCCTTCCTCGGGGAGGATCGTGCCCTCGATATAGCGCGCCTGTTCATCCTCAAAGTCCGGGACGCCTTTGACCACGTCCTCCACCGGGTGTTTTGAGAGAAGGGCGACGCCGTTATAGGTCTTTTGTCCGTGCACGTGGACATTATAGCCGCGGTCTTCAAAGTCCGCGGCCGGGAATGCCTCGTCGACGCATTTGATTTCTTGCAGCACACAGACGTCTGGCTGAGCGGCATCAAACCAATTGAGAATGCGCGGCTTACGCGCTTTGATTGAGTTGACGTTCCAGGTCGCGACTTTCATCCGCCTACGCCGCCATCATGGTTTGGAAAAGGTGCACCCACATCAACAGCAGCGCAAAGAGCGCAACGCCGAACACCACAAACCGCAACGCGACGAGATTGATCGTACAATGAACAAGGGAATGCAGAACGCGGGCAATCGCGAACACCCAAGCGAGGGTCGCGAAATAGTCGGACACCTGTCCCCCCGCGATGGCCAGCAGCACGGCGGCGTAGAAGAGGACGGGAAACTCGAACTGGTTCTTCAGGTTGTCGGAGACCAAGCTCGGCGTGCGGCTATAGACGTCGGAGCGCCCCTTTTGCACTTCCGAGGCAACCTTCGGATCGCGGATCGACTCAAGCACGCGGGTCGTCGCGAGAACGAACACCAGCACGAAGGTCAAAGCGACCTGAATGAACAAGGGGGGGAGGACAGCGGACATCAAAACTCTCTCGAAAGCGCAGTTGTGGGGCGCCCCTTAACGGATCTTCCGAACCGCGCGAAGTCTAAGAATGCCTAGATGCTGAACGATGTCCCGCAGCCGCAACCGGACTTGGCCAGAGGGTTGTCGATCTTGAACGCCGCGGCGATCAGCTCTTCGGCGAAGTCGATGACCGCGCCGGGCATGTATTGCTGGCTGATCTCATCGACGACAATCTTCGCGCCGAGATCTTCGAGGACCAGGTCGCCTTCTTCCTGTTCCGTCGTGATTTCGAAGCTGTACTGAAACCCGGAACAGCCGCCGCCCAGAACAGCAACGCGCAGCATCGCGCCCGGAGGCTCGTCCGCAAGCACTTCCGCCACGCGGCGCGCCGCGCTCTCCGTCATCGTGATGGGTTTTGTCAGTTCTTCGCCGTCCATCGCATCAATTTAGTGCGCTGCAGCCTTGGGATAAAGCCCTGAATCGAACGCCAGCGTCGCAATCGCGATTTCCCTCAAATTTTTCTGACACCGGCTAACGGGAATTTAGCTGAGATCGGTCATTCTCCCGCCGTTGGGCTGGAGAGACCTTCGTGAAACAATCGCTAAATCCGGGGTTCGCCCCGCTCGCATCTGTTGTGCTGAGTGTCTTTTGCGCTGTCGGGGCCGTCGGCGCTTGGATGACAGGTAACAGCTTTGTGTTTGCCTTTGTCGCGATGTTCGCTGCCATCGGCGGGCTCGCCTCGGCGATGACCTTCGCGCGCTTCCGCGCCGCCCATGCCGCGATGACGGCGATGACTGTCGAAGCCGAAGACCTCGTCCGGGGCGAAGGCGAGCGCCTCCAGGCGGGGCCACCGATCCTGCGCGATGCCCTCAATGCCAAGCTCGTTGCCGAGCGCCGCAAGGCCGAGCACCTGGAAGAGCGCCTCGGCGCGTTGGACCAGACTCTCGCCGATCACGTCTCCGCCGCGTCGGCTCTGGATACCGTCGTGGCGCGTGTCCGCTGCGACGCCGACGGCACCATCGCTGAGGTCAGCGACGCAGCCGCCGTCGTTTTGGGGATCGGCGCTGAAGGCGTCGAAGCGGTGCACGCCGACACTGTCTTTGGAAAGGCGTTCTGGGAAACGGTGACCCGCGACGGCACGATCGAAGCGTGGGAACTACCCAACAAAGAGACAAAGTTCGACATTGCCCGGGCCATGATTGCCAACGGTGATCATGGTACGGATGGGTGCGTCATAACGTTCCACGACGTCACAGAGCGTGCCGCGCAGACCGAGACGGCGGCTTCGTACGCGAGCGCCTTCGCCTCCGCGCCGTCCGCACTCGTCATGCTCGACAGCGCGGGCCGAGTTGTTGACATCAACAGCGCTTGCAAAAACCTCATCGACGACGACCCTTCGTTGACGGAGCGCTTCCCGTCTCTCAGCGAGCCCGGAGCGTTCTTCGCGTGGGAGAGCATCTTTGGCGATGCTCCGCTTACGTCTGAAAAAGCCTCCAACACAGCCGTCATCGGCGCGCGGCGTTATGCATTCGATGCGCAAGCGAGCGACGCCGCAACGCCTGGTTTCGGCGGATCGATCGTCAGAATCACAGAGACCACATCGGCCTGGACCCAATCGGCCATCGCTGACAGCGCGTCCAGCGCGCTCGCGACCGTCATCATGGGAACCGACGGTATTGTTTCGTGGGCCAACGATAAATTCCTGCAAACAGCTGAATTTACCAAAGATTCCATTGTCGGTGCACATGCCCGGGTGTTCCAAGGCCTCAATGGTCTTTCTGCTGATCAATGGGCGACGCTGAAGAAAGGCCAGTCCGTGGTCGGACGCTTCCAGACCCAGACAGGATCCGGCGAAGAGCTTTGGTTCGATGGTTGGTATACACCAGTTACGGACGATTCTGGTGCGGTTGAAGCAATCGTGTTCGCTGCGTCGGATGCGACCACTACGGTGCAGGAGGAGCGTGACGCGGCCGTTTACGCTGATGCCTTCGCGTCCCACCAGATCGACATGCGTGTCGGAACCAACGGAACGTTTGTGGGTGAACCAACGGGCCTCGAGAACCTGCTCGGTATTCAGATCAACAGCACCGCGAACCTTCTCACCGTTGTCCCTGAGTTGAGTGACGCATGGACAAGCGCGCGGGAAGGTATTCTGACCCAAACCCAGTTTATGGGTTCGGAGGGTCAGGCCTTCGACGCCCTTCTTGTGCCGTTGACGGACGATCGAGGCCAAATTGGCGAGATCGCTGTAAGCTTACGGCGGAGCGCGATGGGCGGAGCGGCACTTGAAGATGTTACTCTTGGTGCTGATGCATTTGCCCAGGCGTCAGGCCCAGCGGTGATCGTTGACCAGACACTGACGATCAAACAGATGAATCAATCCGCAGTCGCATGGTTTGACGCACAACGCGGTCGTCTGAACGAAACAGAGACAGGGAATAACGGCGAAAGCGCTGAGAACATTTCTCTTTTGGATCTATTCGGAAGTGCGGCTTCACAATTGTCAGACCACGACAGAGTGCGTCTCGACATCGGACGGGCATGTTTCGAGCTGACCGCTTCCGATAGTCTAGGCGACACGGACTATCGGGTGATCAGTCTTCGGGACGCGACTGGTGAACGTCAAGCGGGCTACCTGCGTGACGCTTACCACCGAACGCAGTGGATTATTTCCTTCACCCCGGACGGAACGATTACGGAATGTAACGACGGATTCCTCGAAGCCGTAGGCTACACTCGGGACGAAGTGATTGGCCAACATCACCGGATGTTTGTCGATTTCGAAGAGGTGAGTACGGAAGAATACCGAGACTTTTGGGCGCGTCTTAACGCCGGTGAGGTCGTTCAGGGTACGGGCTTTAAGCGCCTGAAGAAAGACGGCACCGCTGTTTATCTACGCGCCTCCTATATGCCTATCACTGACGATCATGGGCAGGTGATCAAGGTCACAAAGACCGCCTCTGACGCAACCGAGGAAGTGTTGCAGCAACGTGCGGAAGCCGAAGAGCGCGCCCAAAGGGTCCGCGATCAGGAAATGGTCGTCCAGCATCTCGCGACGGGTATGAAGCGTCTGGCCGAAGGCGACTACACCGTTGAACTAACAGAGCATTTCCCGCAGGACTATCGACAGTTGCGTTATGATTTTAATGATGCCGTCAGTGCACTGCGTGAAGCAGACGCCGTCCGTGTGCGCTCTTCACAACATCAAAATGACGTCGTTGAGCGCTTGGCGGAAGCATTGGAGAAGCTTTCACGCGGCGTACTGACATTCAAAATTGATGGAGATTTCCCACCGGAGTATGATCAACTCCGCATCGACTTCAACGGCGCAATTGGACGTCTTCGCGAAGTCATGCAGTCGATCACCGATACAGCAGCATCTTTAAAAGCTGGATCAGTAGAGATTACTCAAGCAGCCGACGATCTTTCAAAGCGTACGGAAAATCAGGCTGCCACACTGCAAGAGACAGCTGCAGCGCTCGACGAGATCACTGTCACTGTTCGTCAGACAGCGGAAGGTGCGAAAGAAGCCAATCGGATGGCGTCCGAAACGCGCGAAGAGGCAACGCAATCCGGCGAAGTCGTTGAAAACGCGGTGGGCGCTATGGATGAAATTGAGCGCTCATCCAGTCAAATCAGCCAAATCATCGGCGTCATCGACGATATCGCTTTCCAGACCAATCTCTTGGCACTGAATGCAGGCGTTGAGGCCGCAAGGGCCGGCGACGCTGGCCGCGGTTTCGCAGTGGTCGCTCAGGAGGTGCGCGCCCTCGCCCAGCGATCATCGGAGGCAGCGAAAGAGATTAAAGACCTCATTTCAACAAGTTCCGAGCAAGTCAGCCGCGGGGTGGAGCTTGTCGATAAAGCCGGAACCGCCCTTTCGGACATTGTGAAACGCGTCGAGAACGTCAGTACACTTGTCTCAGAGATTTCGGCATCGGCGCAAGAACAGTCCGTAAGCCTCGCGGAGGTTAACTCGGCCATCAACAAGATGGATCAAGTGACCCAGCAGAACGCCGCTATGGTCGAACAGTCGACGGCATCGAGCCATGCTCTTGCCGAAGCATCAGGTACACTGATGAAACGTGTCGAACACTTCAGTATCGGCAACAGCACAGCGTCTACGCAATCGAACGAGCTTTTTGATGACGCGTTCGGCGAGGTGTTTGAGACCAAAAACGCAGCCAATTCGCACAGCGGTAGCAGCGTTCAAGACCAACGTGAGGCCGCCCAAGCCTACTTTGCAGGTGTCGGCGGCGCTGCCGAAAAGCTCGATGGGGCGGACGAAGACTGGGAAGAGTTTTAAATCTAACGACGATGGGCGCTGACCAATTCTTAAAAGGATTGTCGAGCGAACGTTTGGATCAAAAAGGAAAACCAGGTTGGCGCGGGTAAATCGAAATAGGCCGATTAAAGTCCTCATCATCGACGATAGTGCAACGATGCGTGGACTGATGGGGCATGCGCTCGAACGCGATCCGGACTTAGAAGTCGTTGGCTTTGCCGGAGACGCATACGGAGCACGCGAGGCGATCAAAACACTTGATCCTGATGTTGTTACTCTCGACATTGAAATGCCTGGTATGGACGGTCTGACTTTTCTCGGTAAATTGATGAGGTTAAGGCCTATCCCGGTTGTGGTCGTCACATCAAAAACAGAGCATGCTGAGCAAATTGAGGTCGCAGCGCTTGAGCTTGGTGCAGCGCACTGCTTATTCAAACCCGCTGGTGTGGCGGGTACGTCGCTTTTTGAAGCGCTCCCTCAAAAGGTAAAGCAAGCAGTCGAACAAGATACAAAGCAAGCGCCCGCGTCGCGCGACGTGGTGACCGACGGAGAGTTTGATCCGCGGAAGGTCATCCTACTCGGTGCGTCAACCGGCGGTGTAGATGCTTTGGTTTCCGTCTTACGTTTTTTTCCGAAGACTTGCCCTCCGGTTGTCATTGTTCAACATATGCCAGAGAAGTTCATTCCTCTGTTCGCGCAGCGGCTCGATTCAGTCTGTGCGCCGGAGGTCTGTATCGAGCAAGGCGGCGGGCGCCTGGAACCTGGAACCGTCCGCATAGCCGCCGCGGGGCAGCACATCCGCCTTGGTCGAAATGACCCGATGGTCTGTATGCGGGAAGATGGGCAACCTGTGAATGGCTTTCGGCCCTCCGTAGACGTTCTGTTTCAGTCTGCTGCTGAGCGGTTGGGGCGGCGATCAGTCGCTGCACTTATGACAGGCATGGGGCGTGATGGGGCAAAGGGTCTCCTCGCCATTCGTCAGGCAGGCGGAAAAACCTTCGCGCAAGATGAAGCTACCAGCGTTGTCTATGGGATGCCGCGTGTCGCTCGCGAGATGGGTGCCGTTGATCATCCGCTTCCGTTGCATAAAATCTCCGATGCTTTACTCGATGCTTGCCGAACATCTGCAGTGCGTAAAGCATCGTGACTTTCGCGCCGTCACTTTCTCCGCGTACGGTGCGCTCGCCCACGCTCGTTGGTGTTGGCGGTGTAGCGTGGAGCGGCGATCCAGCGGTGGTTTATTCAACACTTCTAGGGAGTTGCATTGCCGTCTGCCTGTGGGACCCGGTCGCCGGAAAGGGTGGAATGAACCACTTTTTGTTGGCTGAGGCGCCGAGTGAAGGCAGCACGGATACGCGCTACGGCGCCGTTTCACTTCCACTGCTTCGACAAAATCTCTGTGCTGTTGGTTGTCAAAAGGCGCGATTGAAGGCGGTCGTCGCGGGAGGCTCTGATCTGCTCAGCAACATGCGTGCGATTGGTACGGAGAATGCCCGCTTCGCACTGGACTGGCTCGCACAAGACGGCATTGTCGTTGAACGAGAGGACATCGGGAGTGCCCGGGCACGCCGTGTACGGTTTAGTCCGTCGAGCGGAGTGTGCGAGATTATTCATGTTCAATCGCCGCCGCGTTAGACCTGAGGTTAATCGCCCGGCAACCGCAATTTGTTAGCGTACGGGAATGGGTGCGCCCTTGGGCAAGTGTGCGCCTTTCTTTGAGGGAAGATCGAAACTCGTGACCGAAGAGCGCACAGGATATTGCCAGATTAATTTGGCTCCAAAGCTCGTTTCAACGGCTGCGGAAGATCTTTATGCTGCGCTTAAAGAGCATCGCGACGAAATGGTGTCGCTTGACGGTTCTGCGGTGGAGCAGGTCGGCGTCCTTTGTATGCAGATTATAGCGGCGGCAGCGAAGTCTTGGTCTGATCAGGACCTCGCTTTTGAAGTCGTTTCTCCGTCCCCTGCCTTTTTAGAAAGTATGACAACACTCGGTGTACCACCGGAAATTTTGGGTGTCAGCCATTGCGGGAGAGAGCCTTATGGCACTGAAAATATTGGCAGTTGAGGATAGTCTTACTGTCCGTACCATGATAGAACATGTCCTCAAGGATGCAGGCTTTGACGTCTATCTGGCCGAAGACGGGCAGCATGGCCTTCGTCGTTTGGCTGAGGTTCAGCCTGATGTGATCACGACTGACATGAACATGCCGATCCTCGACGGCCTGGGTTTCATCCGAGGTGTGCGCTCCGATGACCGTTATAAGATGACTCCGATCCTTGTCATTTCTTCGGAGACGGCGCCCGAACTGAAGACGCAAGCGCGGTCGCTTGGTGCTAGCGGATGGATGGCAAAGCCTTTCCACGACGACCGATTGGTTTCCGCGGTAAAGCGGTTGGCGGCGTAAGCGGACGATGTCGGATCCTCTCGCAGAACTTCGGGATACTTTTTTCCTCGAATGTGATGAGCTGTTGGAGAAGCTCGAGACGGATCTTCTTGCTCTCGAGGCAGGATCTGACGACGAGGAGTGTGTCAATTCTGCATTTCGTGCAGTGCACTCCATAAAAGGTGGTGCCGGGGCATTCGGCATGACCGCAATTACGGAGTGTGCCCACGTTTTCGAGACGGTGATGGATCACGTGAGGTCCGGCGCTCTCGAACTTAACCCTGATCTGTGTACGCTCTTTCTGCGGGGGAAAGACCTCCTCAGCGCGTTAATTGCCGAGGAGAACGGCGGCCCAACCACAGATCCAGGTGAAATTGCGACGGTAACACAAGCGCTTGAGGAGATTTGTCCCGAGGAAGATGAAGATGACCTCGGCGATATCTTCAAGCCGGTTTCGATCAATGCCGACCTCGGGATCCCGAATCCAGAGGACAATGCAGGTGACGTTGATCCCCTCGACATCCTGGCCCAATTCGAAGGTCCGGATACAGAGGATAAAGGGGACCTGCAAATTGCATTTGCGCCCAAGCCAGCGTTCTTCGCCCGCGGTAATGACGTGGCTCCGTTCATTCGAGAGTTGTGTACCCTAGGGGATGCAGATGTTCTGCTCGATGCGTCGCAAATTCCGTCGTTTGACGATCTTGACCCTACGGCGCCATATTTCGAGTGGCAGATCAACCTAACGGGATCTGTTCCGCAGGCGGATATTGAATCAATATTTGAATTCGTTGCCGACGATTGTGCGCTTTCGATAGGCCACGCACTGCCGCTTCTCTCGAACGGTGGTGAGGAGCAGGATACGGTGGGTCCAGACGAAATCCTCCCGGGAAGTCGTCCGTTCATCGATTTCGAGGCGGAAGAAGAGGCACAGTCACCAGATAATCAGCTGACGGAGCGAGAGACCGAGAGTTTGGCGATAGAGCCAAACGCGGAAGCGCTTTCATTGGAGCCGGAAGTCAATCAAGACACACCTGATAAAGTTATTGAAAAAACGACGTTAATTGATGCCCAAAAGCCAAAAGACGTGGCGCAGCCTGCGCGCGCTAGTGCGCCGAAACCGGTGGTTCGTGTTGAACTCGGCCGCGTCGACCGTTTGATCAACTTGGTCTCAGAGTTGGTGATCAGCCAGTCGATGTTGAGCCAGGCGGTCGAGGATCATCATGGGGGTACGGAGGATCAGGCGATCCTGTCGGGGCTCGATGAATTCCGTCAGCTTACCCGCGAGCTGCAGGAATCGGTGATGGCTATTCGCGCCGAGCCTGTTCGGTCGATGTTTATGCGCATGGGACAGATTGCTCGGTCTACGGCCAATTCGTGTGGAAAAAAGGTTCGCCTTATCACTGATGGAGAGCATACTGAGGTTGATAAGACGGTCATTGAGCGGCTTGCCGAACCACTGACCCATATGATCCGAAACGCGGTCGACCACGGCATTGAAAGGATCGAAGATCGTATTAAGGCGGGTAAAGACGAAGTCGGATCGGTTCATCTATCTGCCGATCATCACTCAGGTCGAGTTGTCCTGACAGTTCAGGATGATGGCGGCGGTGTCGACCGGGAGCGGGTGCGCGCCAAGGCGATTGAGAAGGGCATCATCGCCGAAGATGCTCAGTTATCAGATCAAGAAATCGATCAGCTTCTTTTCGCGCCGGGCTTCTCTACTGCGGCTTCGATAAGCCAGGTATCGGGGCGAGGCGTCGGCATGGATGTCGTCAAGCGAGAAATAACGTCATTAGGCGGACGGATCAACCTTACATCCAAGCCCGGCGAAGGGACCACGTTTACGATTTCTCTTCCACTCACATTGGCGGTGCTTGACGGCATGGTGATCAGCGTTGCCGGGCAGACGGTGGTGTTGCCGCTCAGTGTGATCGCGGAGAGCTTGCGCCCCGAGCCGGAGGATATTCAGAATATCGGCGAGGAGCAAGTCATCTTTGTACGCGGACAATTTGTACCGATTTTGGATGTCGGTGACGCGTTGGGTTACCGCGCTCCTCTCGATACGTTTGTTGGCAAGGTGATGCTGTTGGTCGAGAATGATCACGGTACGAACTTTGCGTTTGCTGTCGATGAGATTGTTGATCAGCGCCAAGTGGTGATCAAAGGCCTGCAGGAAAATTACGGGCGAATTGAAGGTGTTGCGGCGGCAACAATCCTCGGTGACGGGCAAATTGCCCTCATCCTTGATGTTAATGATCTGACAGCTGAACAATCTGCACTCGGTGCAGGGTTCGGCGTTCAGGCGGCCTGAGGGAGGCGAGCATGGCAGAGGCAGCGAAGCAAACGCCGCACCAGTTGATGGAAGTGATTGCGTTTCGGGTGCATGACGATGAGTACTGTGTGGACATTATGTCCGTGCGCGAGATCCGTGGTTGGACGCCTGCGACGAAGCTTCCGCATGCGCCATCGTTCGTCCGTGGTGTGATCAATTTGCGCGGCGCCGTGCTTCCCATTATTGATCTTGCGAACCGCCTGGGCTTTGAGATGACCGAGCCGTCGGAGCGTAATGTCATCATCGTGGCGCAGATGGATGGGCAATTGTTTGGCCTGCTCGTCGATGCGGTTTCGGATATTATGTCGGTGACGTCTGACGATCTTCAGCCTACGCCTAATGTTGGCTCTGAGCAGGCCCGCACATTCATAAAGAATGTTATCGCGCGCGAAGAGCAGATGATCCGATTCATCGATCTCAAGCAGATCCTTCCGCAGGCCATGGCGAGTGTGGCGTAACGCCCTGGGAAGAGTTCCGTGCTCGAAGCGATCAGTAGAGAACCCGAGTTCGGGTATACGGATGAAGACTTCCGTCAGATCAAGGGTTTGATCTACGACGACGCGGGAATTTTCCTTCCGGACACGAAGAAAAACCTGGTCTACTCGCGGCTTGCTCGCCGGCTCAGAGCGCTGAAAATTGACAGCTTTTACGACTATATCCTGCATGTTCAGAGCCGTGCTGGGCGTGAGGAAAGGTCGAACCTGATTAATGCGCTGACGACCAATCTGACGCATTTTTTTCGCGAGCCGCACCACTTTGAGATCTTTCGTAAAGAGTGCGTCAGTGAAGCCCTCAGGAAATCAGCGGTAGGCGGACGGTATCGGATTTGGTCAGCAGGATGCTCGACGGGGGAGGAGCCGTACTCGTTGGCTATCGCGCTACTCGATCAAGCGCCTGAGCTTGCCGATCAGGATGTCAAAATTTTGGCGACCGATATCGATTCCAATGTGATCGGAAAAGCAACCAGGGGTGCTTACCAGAAGGACATCGTCTCGCCTGTGGAGCCCCGGTTGCTGCAGCGGTATTTTGAGGCGGGGTGGGGTCCGCATGCGGATCGTTTCGTTGTTGGAGATGACCTCCGGGCGCTGATAACCTTCCGGACACTGAACCTAATGCAGCCGTGGCCGATGGCGCAGCGGTTCGATGTGATCATGTGCCGGAATGTTGTCATCTACTTCGACGAACCGACAAAAGCCGTTCTGTGGCAAAGGTTTGCCGATCTTTTGAATCCGGGCGGATATCTCTTTATCGGCCACTCAGAGCGGGTTTCGGGGAAGGCGAGGGACGCGTTTGAGCCTGCAGGTCTGACGACCTATCGGAAGATTTCTTAACCATGATTGCCTGCAAAGCCGCGCGGTTTTGCAGGTCGGCGTTAACGCCCATAGCGTAGGTAGAGGCTGGGCAGGGGAAGTGCCTGGTGGGAGAGTGTTGAGCAATGTCGATCGTCAAAGTACTCAAAGTGCTGGTGGTGGACGACATGTCGATCAGTCGGGGGCTGATCACCCAAACGCTTGCATCGGTAGGCATCCAAAACATTCGCTACGCTGAGGACGGCCGCGAGGCGCTGCAAAAAATGCGTGAGGACCCGGCGCATCTGGTCATCTCGGACTACAACATGCCGAAGATGACCGGCATCGATCTTCTCTATTCCCTCCGGCAGAACCCGAAGACGCAGAAGGTTGGGTTCATCCTGATCACGGGGAAGGCGACGCGTCAGATCCTCGAGGAAGGTGTTCATCTGAAGATGAACAACTACCTTCTCAAGCCGTTTGAGCCGCGAGACCTTTTGAGGAAGATTTCGGAAGTCTTTGGGCCGCTCACCTAAGCCCGAAAAGCGCGGAACGCCTTGCTTTTAGCGCTACGGCGCGCCGCATTGTCGATGATGATGCGCGCGCGAAGCCGTTGTCCGGCGCGATACTCACGTATCCCGACAAAACGCGTCCTCCTGCATCGCCCCGCTAACGGGCGCGGTGCTAGCTGAAATGTCATTGTCGGGGTGATCGACGACTGGGGCGGAATCGGTGAAGTTGGAATTCCAAAGCCTCGGAACCCGCTATGCCGCTCGCCTTTCCAGCTCCTACGGTGCCCTTCGCCGCGAAGGCTGAGGCGACGCGCGGCCGCTTGCATGCGGAGGAGGAGAGCTCCGGGCGGACGCCGTTCCAGCGCGATCGTGATCGCGTTCTGCATACCGTGGCGTTCCGGCGGCTGAAGCACAAAACGCAGGTTTTTGTCTTCCACGAAGGCGACCATTACCGGACGCGCCTGACGCATTCGCTGGAAGTCAGTCAAATCGCCCGGGCGATGGCCCGGACGCTGAAGCTTGACGAGGACCTGGCCGAGGTGGTGGCGCTGTCGCACGATCTGGGGCATCCGCCCTTTGGTCATACAGGCGAGGACGTCCTTGAGGAGATGATGGAGGGGGCAGGCGGCTTTGACCATAACGCCCAGACGCTCCGTCTGATGACGAAGCTCGAACGTCAGCATGGGGCGTATCTCGGGCTGAACCTGACCTGGGAAACGCTTGAGGGGACGGTCAAGCACAATGGCCCGCTGGTTGGGCCGCTGCGCACCAAAGATCGGCCGCTGCCGGTGGCGCTTGCGGAGTATGCGGAGCGTCATGATCTGTGGCTCCAGACCTTCCCAAGTCTTGAGGCGCAGCTTGCTGCGTTGGCGGACGATATCGCCTACAACAATCACGATGCGGATGATGGCCTGCGCGCGGGGCTATTCTCCTTTGAGGAAGCGATGGACGTGCCGCTGCTCGGTCCGTCGCTGGCTCAGGCACGCAAGGCTTGGCCGGATGAGCCGCGGGAAGTGCAAATTGCTGAGGCGGTCAGTGCACTGATCGGACGGATGGTCGCTGACGTGCTCGCTGAGACGGGACGTCGTATTGAGGATCTCAGTCCGCAGCATGCGGACGATATCCGCCATGCGGAGCGCGCCACGGCCGCATTTTCCGACGGCATGACCGAGCAACTCTCCGTGCTCAGAACGTTCTTGTTCGAACGGATGTATCGCCACCACAAGGTCAACGCGGTGCGCTCTCAGGCGAAGCGGATCGTCCGGGATCTGTTCTGCCTGTTCCGCGATGAGCCTGAGGTGCTGCCGCCCGCTTGGTTCAAGCGCCAGGAAGGCGGATCGCTCGACAAGCGGAAGCGCGTGATTTGTGACTATATCGCCGGCATGACGGATCGTTATGCCATCCATGAGCACAAGCGGCTCTTTGACCTCTCAAGAAATTTTTTGTGATGGTTAACAAGCCCTTTACCGACTCTGCCAGAAGTCGGAGAGCAAAGCGTTAGAGGAAGGTTCGAGGACCGATGTCATCTACAACGGCCGATGTGAACGATTTAATCGACGACGAGGAAGGCCTGTCGGGCTTCACGATCCTCGCAATTCTCGCGACCGTGGTTGTCGTATTCATTCTCGTGGTAATGTACGCCTACCGCCAAGGCGTTGCCACGGGCAGCACGCTCGCGACGGAAGAGCTTCCGGTGGTCGCCGCCGATCCGCGTCCGGTTGCTGAGGATGTGCCGCTGGCCGGGGGCAACGCATCGAACCGCCAGGAAGTTTATGACCGGGTGTCCGGCGCGCTTCCCAGCCGTATTGTGACGGCTGAAGACCCTGCGCGGGATGCGCTCAACGGCTACGGCGGTGCGCCGCAAACGCGTCAGCCGAGCACCGCTGCTGCGGTGCGGGCCGAAGAGCCTCCGGTTCGGGCTACAACGCCTGCCGCCTCCACCCAGACAGCGGCGACAACGCCGACCCAGACGGCGCCAAGCGCCTCTGCGCAACGCACCGTCCCTGCGCCAAGCCGCAAGCCTGTCGTCGCGCAGCGCGAGACGACACCGCCGCCGGTTGGCCGCACGGCACCGGCAGCGACGACCACCGCTGCTGTGGTTGCCACCCACGTGGTCCAAGTCGGCGCCTTCGACAGCGACCAAGCCGCGCTCAACTATTTCGATCAACTGGCCGGCCGCCTTGGTGGCCTCCTCAGCGGCAAGCGGCCCGACATCCAGCGGGCAACCGTCAACGGCCGGGTCTACCACCGGCTGCGGATTGGTCCCTTCACCTCAAAGTCCGACGCCACCGCCTACTGCAACCAGCTGAAGACCCGCGGACAAGACTGCCTCGTCCGCGGTGTTTAACACGCGACGTCGCCGCGACTCGGCTTAGCTGAGGGTGGCGGCAGCGCGGAGAGGAAACGACGTGTTCGACGACTCAGTTCCCGGTTTTGACGATGCGTTCTCCGAAGACGGAGACCCTGCGGGAACGCTGATCCTCCGCTTGGACGGGTACGAGGGGCCGCTCGACGCGCTGTTGGACCTCGCCCACCGGCAGAAAGTCGACCTCAGAGAGATCTCCGTCCTCGCGCTGGCCGAGCAATATCTCCAGTTCGTTGAAGAGGCGCGGAGCCGCAATCTCCAGCTCGCCGCCGACTACCTCGTCATGGCAAGCTGGCTTACCTACCTCAAAACCCGGCTGCTCCTTCCGGCTAAGGAAGACGACGAAGAACTCTCCGGCGAGGAGATTGCCGCGCTGCTCGCCCACCGTCTCCAGCGGCTCGACGCGATGCGGAAGGCGGCGCAAGCGCTCACCGACAGGCGCCTTCTGGGCCGCGATGTCTACGCCCGCGGGCAACGCGGCACAGAAGTCCGGCGGACCACCCATACCGCGGCCGATCTTTGGGACCTCCTGAAAGCGTACTCGTCCCAGCGCCTGCGCGCGGCCCCGCCTGAGAAGCGCAAAGAGCCGATCCCGATCTACCGCATCGAAGAAGCGCGCGATGAGCTTCGCCTGGCCCTCCTCAGCGCCCGCGACTGGTTCCAGCTCTCAGGCATGCGCCCCAGCTTTGAAACAAAGGCACCCCGCAGCTCCGTCGTGGCCTCGACCTTCACCGCCGCCCTCGAAGCCGCACGGGACGGCAACGCCGCCCTTCGCCAAGAAGCCAGCTTCGATCCGATTTACGTCAAGGGGACGTCATGACCGCTCTTCAGTCCGTGGCCGCTGAGATGACTGCTGATCCCAACGTTCCGCTCGATCTTCACGATCCCGAGATCACCGAGGCCGAGCGCCTGCGCCGGATCGAGGCGTTGTTGTTCGCGTCGCCCGAGCCGCTCTCCGAAACGCTGATCAAAGATCGCGTGCCCGGTGGCCCCGTCCGACCTCTGTTGGTGGAGCTTCAGAAGCACTACGAGGATCGCGGCGTGAACCTGCGCCAAATCGGCGGCCGCTGGCAATTCGTGACCTCCGCGGACTGCGCCGACGTGTTGGTCAGCCTCCAAGAGACAACCCGGAAGCTCTCCCGTCCCGCCCTCGAGACGCTGGCGATTATCGCGTATCATCAACCGTGTAGCCGCGCTGAGATCGAAGACATCCGCGGCGTTTCGGTCAGTAAAGGGTCGCTCGACCAACTCATTACCCTGGGTTGGATCACGATGCGCGGGCGCCGAGATGCTCCCGGCCGGCCGCTTCTTTACGGCACCACGACCGCCTTCCTTGAGCATTTCGACTTGCAAAGCCTCGGCGACCTCCCAGGCCTCCAAGACCTTAAAGCGCAAGGCCTCCTCGAGGGGCGTCTCCCCCCTGGCTTCGACGTGCCGCGGCCAAGCGACATTGACGAGGGGATCCTCGATGACGATGTCTTGGATGAAGAGGGTTGATTGCACCTCCCCGCGGTTTCAGAGGAAACCAAGGATTGATGTTCTCGTTATAGGTAACGCTTATGGCACTGGGTTGGCAGCAGTTACTCATTATTTTGGTTCTCGTTCTGATCCTGTTCGGCGGGCGGGGACGCATTTCATCAGTGATGGGCGATATGGCGAAAGGCCTCCGCTCTTTCCGCAAAGGCCTCGCGGAAAGCGACGACGAAGCTGACGCTGGTCAGACAGCCAGCCTCGACACCAAGTCGGCGGAAACGGTCGAACCAACCACCGCGTCCGCTGAAGAGGTCAAAAAAGCCGAATGAGCCTCGTTCCGCAGCTTGGACCAGCGGAAATTCTCGTTCTTGCAGTGCTGGTTCTTTTGGTGGTCGGCCCCAAGGACCTGCCAACGTTTCTCCACAGCGCTGGCAAGTTCGCTGGCAAAGCGCGCCGTCTCGCCGATGAGTTTCGCGCCGGCCTGCGCCAGGTCGCCCGTGAGGCGGAGCTCGAAGAGATGCGCAAAGAGATTGAAGAGCTGAAGAAAAACTCCGGCGCCGCCGAAATGACGGAGACGATGCAAGACATCGACAGCGCCGTGAGCCAGCCGGCTCCTGCGCCCGCCAGCGAACCGCCGCGCGAGGCGTCCGATGGCTGAGAGCCTGCCCCAGCCCGATCTGAACCCGCCGCGGGACGGCGAAGAGGAGATCGAGGCCAGCCGCGCGCCGTTGATGGATCACCTGATCGAGCTGCGTCGGCGCTTGTTCGTGATCGTTGGCGCGCTCGCGGTGACGTTTGTTCTCTGCTTCGCGGTGTCTGCGCCGCTCTATAACTTGCTGACGCTGCCTTATGTTCAGGCGCTGGCCCAAGCGGGCCAAGAAACTGCTGTCCTCAACTACTTCCCGCTGGAGCTCTTTTTTGCGCAAGTGAAGTTGAGCTTTTTCGCGGCGCTGATGCTGAGCTTCCCGATCACCGCCTGGCAGATCTATGCTTTTGTTGCCCCGGGCCTTTACAAGTCGGAACGGCGCGCGGTTTTGCCGTTCCTCTTCGCGATGCCGATCCTGTTCGCGTTGGGCATCACGCTGGTGCACCAGTTCATCTTGCCCCTGGTCCTCGACTTTGCACTCGGCGTTGAAGGACGGGCCGAGGCCACGGCGGCGGCCAGCTACAACCTTTTCGTGAAAGTTGGCGACTATCTCAACTTAGCCCTCGCTTTGATGTTGGGCTTTGGCTTCGCCTTTCAACTTCCCGTTGTTTTGATGCTTCTTGGACAGGCAGGGCTGGTCACGCACACGTGGCTCGCAGAGAATCGGCGGTACGCCATCGTGCTGATCTTCTTGGTCGCAGCGTTTTTAACGCCGCCCGATCCGATGAGCCAAATCGCTCTGGGTCTCACTGTCTTAGCGCTTTACGAGATTTCTAGTATCGGCGTGCGCTGGACACAAAAAAAGCGAGGCTGAAGAGCCTCGCTTTCACACGGTATACGTGTTGTCTGCCGGAGTGTTGTCCCCTTAAGGACTCAATCTAAGTGACGGAGGCGGCGGAACACTAGCTTCGCCGCGATGTCATTTATTTCCGACGCGTCGTTTTCTTGGTTGTCTTGCGGCCGCCTTGGGTGCCAAGCCCAATTTGTTTGGCAAATTCCGACCGGCGCTTTGCGTAGTTGGGGGCGACCATCGGGTAATCAGCGGGGAGACCCCATTTGCGGCGATAGTCTTCAGGAGACATGTTGTACTGCGTCCGCAGGTACCGCTTGAGCATCTTCAATTGTTTGCCGTCTTCGAGGCAAATCAGATAGTCGTCGGTGATCGACTTTTTAATCGGAACAGCCGGTTTCTTTTGGACTTCTTCTTCCTCGGCAACACCGCTCAGGCCGCTGAGCGTGTGGAATGTGTTGCTGAGAAGATCCTGCAACTGTTCGGCTGGTACACTGTTATTGCTCACAAAAGCCGCGACAATATCAGTGGTAAGGTTAAGCGTTTCTGCGCGGTCAAATGCCGGCTGCTGAGCGCTGGTGTCTGTCATGTGATGTCCTGTTCATTGGCGCAGGTGCGCGTGGGGGCAATGAAGCGATTGCTTTTTATGCCATGTGACATGGTTTCGCCATAGGCATCTTCTCTTGCAATGCCAAGACAAAAATAATGTGAAGACGGTAATCGGGGAAAGTTGATTACGGTTCTCAAAATGGAGCGCTGCGACTTCGGTGTTCGTCTGAAGCCACTTAACGCCGCGCAGGATGCAAGCTAAGGCGCGAGAGGACTAAAGAAGGCCGATGATCCATGACCAGTGCTGAAAACCTCAATGCGCAACCCTTTGCTTTTGACCGTTCGCTTGAGACCAGCGACCCGCAACTCGCGGCGATGATGCAGCGTGAGTTCGATCGCCAGCAAAAGCAGATCGAACTCATCGCGTCGGAAAACATTGTCAGCCAAGCTGTTCTCGATGCCCAGGGTTCTGTTCTGACCAACAAGTATGCGGAAGGTTATCCCGGTCGCCGCTACTATGGCGGGTGCGAGTTTGTTGATCAGGTCGAACAGCTCGCCATCGATCGCGCAAAACGTCTGTTTGATTGCGCTGAGGCGATTGTTCAGCCGCATTCAGGCAGCCAAGCCAACCAAGCCGTCTTTATGGCGCTGCTCAAGCCGGGCGAGAAGATCCTCGGCCTCGATCTCGCCGCGGGAGGCCATCTGACCCATGGCGCCAAGGTCAACCAGTCCGGCAAATGGTTCGAAGCCGTTCATTATGGGGTGCGTGCGGACGATCATCGCAT
Source organism: Pseudomonadota bacterium (assembly GCA_038749595.1). GTDB lineage: Bacteria > Pseudomonadota > Alphaproteobacteria > Caulobacterales > Parvularculaceae > Parvularcula. Next base: position 89,924 of record JBCDHW010000007.1, on the reverse strand, counting down.
CGATATGGACGAGGTGCGCGAGATCGCTTTGCGTGAGAAGCCGCAAATGCTCATCGCTGGCGGCTCTGCCTATTCTCGGATCATCGACTTCGCCGCGTTTCGTGCGATAGCGGATGAAATCGGCGCCTACTTCCTTGTCGATATGGCGCACTTCTCTGGCTTGGTTGCTGGCGGGCATTACCCGTCGCCGATCCCCCACGCCCACGCCGTGACGTCGACGACTCACAAAACACTCCGTGGACCCCGCGGCGGGATCATCCTCACCAACGAGAAAGACTTGGCGAAGAAGTTCCGCTCGGCGCTCTTCCCCGGCCTGCAAGGCGGGCCGCTGATGCACGTGGTGGCAGGGAAGGCCGCAGCTTTTGGCGAAGCTCTTACCCCCGAATATAAGATGTACACGCAGCAAGTGATCGAGAACGCCAAGGCGCTTGCCGCCGTTCTCGTCGACGCAGGCTACGCCGTCGTCTCGGGCGGCACCGACACCCACGTCATGCTCGTCGACCTGCGTCCCAAGGGCGTGAAGGGCAACGCCGCCGAAGAGGCACTGGAGCGGGCGGGCATGACCTGCAACAAAAACGGTGTGCCGAACGACCCCGAAAAGCCTGCGGTCACCTCGGGCATTCGCCTGGGAACTCCGGCCGCGACCACCCGCGGCTTCGGCGTCGCGGAGTTCCAAGAAACCGGCCGGTTGATCGCCCGTGTCCTCGATGGTCTCGCTGCCGGCGGCGACACGGAGGCTCTCGAAAATGAGGTGCGCGGACAAGTCGAAACACTCACCGCGCGTTTCCCGATCTACGGCGGCTAGGTTCTGCAGCCTGCGATCCCACAGGCTCCATGGACGCGCCCCATTTTGCTCGGTCCTCTTTACACGGAGCTTTGGGTCCGCGACAGCTTTGCGACGTTGGGGAAGGTCACGTGAGACCTGCCCCAACCGAACGCTTTGACGAGACGGCTTCTGCGCACCGTTCGGCACTGCCGCCGACGCGGCAATAAATCTCACAAGGAAAAGCAGCTTTCCGCAGGCACCGGATCTTGGGCTCCTGACAGGGCGCGCTAAAAGTAGCGCGCGCGTAGTCGCCTGGCCACGCGCTGGTCTTCGGGCCGCCAGAAGTGAGGAGGGAACCTTGAACCGCTTGATCGCCGCCTTCGCGGCACTTTTCGTCATTTATCCAAACGCGGTGCGCGCGGACGACGCCGCGAGCATCCGTACCGTCTTAGAAACACAAGCCGCTGCCTGGAACCGGGGGGATATTCGCGGCTTTATGGTGGGCTATGAGAACAGCGATGCCCTCAGGTTCGCGTCCGGCAGCTCCGTCCGGCGGGGCTTTGATGAAACCCTCGCCCGGTATCTTGCCGCCTACGACACCCCCGCCAAAATGGGCACCTTGGCGTTCAAAGACCTCGAGATTGATGTCCTATCCGACGACGCAGCCGTTGTTTTTGGCCGGTTTTTCTTGGCACGGCCGGAGGTAGGGGACGCTACCGGCCTGTTCACGTTGATCTTCCGCAGGCGCGATGGCGCCTGGGTGATCGTGCACGACCACACCTCATCGTAGCGCTGCGACCCGCGCCAGACGCGGCGCAAAGGCAACTATCGGGCTTTTAACCTCGATGGCGAGGGTCCGGCGCGTTGGATGATCTTTCCAACGCCTGGGGAAAGGTCTATCGCCCGGGCGATGCGTTGCCCGTTCTGCCAAGGCGAAGATACCCAAGTGAAGGACTCGCGGCCTGCCGATGATGGCGCCGCGATCCGTCGGCGTCGCCTGTGTAATACATGTGAGGCGCGCTTCACGACATTCGAGCGGGTGCAATTGCGGGAGCTCTTGGTCCTCAAAAGCTCCGGACGGAAGGTGCCGTTCGATCGTGAAAAGCTCGCGCGCTCGCTGGGTATCGCAACCCGCAAACGCGATATCGATCAGGACACGATCGACCGCACGGTGAGCAAGATCGTCCGTACGCTGGAGCAGTCCGGCGAGACAGAAATTCCGTCGAGCGTGATCGGACAGCACGTCATGACCGCGCTGAAAGAGATCGATGATGTGGCGTTTGTGCGCTACGCAAGCGTCTATCAAAACTTCCGTGAGGCGAGAGACTTTGAGGCGTTTTTGCGCGACATGGGTGATGCATGACCACAAAAGATGATTTCGCCAAATCGCGGCGCGAGGCTCGTACGGTCGCGCGGCTTGGCGCGGTGCAAGCGCTTTATCAGATGGAGCACGCAGGGCAGGGCGTCGACTCTGTCGTGCGCGAATTCCTCGCCCATCGCCTCGGCGGCGAGATCGATGGGACGGCGATTCGATCAGCAGACGACGCGTTCTTCACCGACCTCGTCAAAGGTGTCGTCGATGCGCAGCAGCCGATCGACCGCTTGGTGCACCGTCACCTCCGCGAGGGTTGGAGCCTGAAGCGGATTGATGCAACGGCGCGGGCGATCCTGCGTTGCGGCGCATACGAATTGATCCGGCGGCCCGACGTTCCTGCCAAAGCCGTCATCGACGAATATATGGATATCGCCAACGATTTCTTCGGCAAAGGCGAGCAAGAACCTAAGTTTATCAACGCTGTGCTCGAGGCCTGTGGCCGTGACGCGCGCGTTGACGAATTCGTTTGAGGACTGATTGAGCGAGTTTGATTGGATCGCGCGTTACCTGCGCCCTCTTGCTGGCGACGGTTCGCAGACCCTCACCGACGACGCGGCTTATGCTTTTGACTGTGTGCTGACAAAAGACCTCCTCGTCGAAGGCACACACTTCCTCCCCACGGATCCGCTCGATCTGACCGCGAGGAAAGCGCTCCGGGTCAACATGTCCGATCTCATCGCGAAAGGCGCGCGCCCTGACGCCTATTTGCTAGGCCTGGTTTGGCCAAAGCACTTGGGCGAAGCGTCCTTTGAAACGTTCTGTTCAGGCCTGGCGCAGGAGCAGGCTGATCACGGGCTACGCCTCCTCGGCGGCGACACCACCGTCGGTGATACCCTCACCATCAGTGTCACGATGTTCGGTACACTGCAGAGCCAGGCGCCCATCTTGCGCGCGGGGGGACAGCCAGGCGACTTGCTCGTTGTAACGGGAACCATCGGCGATAGCCTGTTGGGTTTAGAAGCCGCACGGAAAACCACGCCTGCGGATGATCTCAATGCCCTGCCGTATCGGTTGCCCCAGCTCCCCTTCGCTGAGGCCGCTTTCATCGCGGAGCACGCGCGGGCGGGGCTCGATGTTTCCGACGGGTTGATCGCGGATGCTCAGCATTTGGCGACCGCCAGCGGCGTCGACATCGTCATCGAAACGCACAACGTGCCGCTCAGCGATGCCGGAGAGCGCGCTTCTCAACGTTTGCCCGAGCTTTTGACCCACGGTGATGATTACCAGACCCTGTTTTTGATCGCCCCCACCACTGCCGAGCCGCTGAAAAATGCTCAAATTCAAGGCTTGTCGTTAACCACCATTGGCCGCGCGCAGACTGCATCAGGTGACCGTCCTCGGGTGATCGCGATTGGACGAAACGGCCAAGAGCTGAATTTTTCGCGGCCCGGTTGGGATCCATTAAGGTCGGACGAGCTATCCTAGCGGACTGGAATATAAAACACTTTGCGATGTTGATGGGGCGAAGGTGCGCAAACCAAGCGTTTAGCCGAATCGGCTGAATTGGCCTGTCAAAGATGAATTATACACTTTCCCGGTTGCCGGATATGTTCACATTCGTTAATTTCGGGCATGCCAGGGGAAGCGCAGCGAGGCGAGCGCGCGGGGCAAAAGAGGCCGGCGACGCTCAAGGGATGACGCCAGTTTTAATTCGCGCTACGCCTCGCGCCGGCTTGTGTTTCAGCAAAAACCGTCCCCGTAGCTCATCAGGATAGAGCGACAGATTCCTAATCTGTAGGTAGCAGGTTCGAGTCCTGCCGGGGACACCACTTTAGTGCGCTATCGCCTTCGGCTATTTGAGCGCTCGCGGGTGCGCTGCCTTCGTCGACGATTCAGCGCGTATAATTTTGAAAAACCTCGGTTATTCATTAGTCTAGGCAACTGATCAGTATGCAAACTGACGCGAGGACAAGAGCGTTGTCGACGCTTGTTCCGGGCGGTGTCCGGATAAAACCGGCAAGGTCAAACAGGTTTTCGAGATCAGATCCAACCGCACGAAGCAGCGGGTAAGACCAGCGCCGTTCAGAGCCATTTGCTCCGGTATACAAAATTGGACTAACCAATTCCATCTCACGGCCCGCGCTGTAACGGGGGTCCTTCTGGGCGCTCGAGCTGTGCGTAACAACGGTTCGGCGTCCGCCTAAAGTGCAACCGCTATTGTCCCAACAGCCAAAGCCCCCAACATCCTTGCTGCTAATTGTGTGCCTGACGCGCCGGGGCCGACAGATAGGTTCGCGGCATGCTTGCGCCGGGCTGCGAGTGTTCCTTGAAAAATTTTTTATTTCAATAATTCAGCAGCGTTCTCGAGTCTCACCTTCGATGGCGAAGTCTTGCTTGTGCGCGTGGGCGTGACGCAATTCCTGGACCGCTTTGCTTCTGCCGGACTGGCCAATTAACTTTTCTGTCAAGGGTTAAACTCGAACCAATCTGCTGCAAATGATTAGTCCAGTTGGTTGACACCCTCCCTTTATTGATCGTTAATCGCAAAAAATAACGGCCGGGGAGGGTCACATGTCTACCAATACGCCAAAGCGCGATGCGCTTTATGGGTTGAAAGCGCTCCTGCTTCTGGGTGCGTCGAGCTGTTTCGCTGTCAGCGCTGCCGCTGCGCAGGAGGTCAACGGCTCAGGCGCACAACAAAGCGAGGATGACGACGTCATCATCGTTCAAGGCAGCCGGCGCATCGTTCAGGACTCGATCGCGTTGAAACGAAGTTCGACGCAAATCGTTGATGGTCTGTCTGCAGACGAAATTGGCGATCTTCCAGCCCTATCGATTGGCGAAGCGCTCGAGAACATTACCGGCGTCGCCTCGCACCGCGAAAATGGCGGGGCTACGGAGGTTTCCATCCGCGGCCTCGGTCCGTACCTCTCATCAACCGTGGTCAACGGCCGCGCGGCGACGAATGGGTCGGGCGATCGCTCGGTCAACTTCTCGCAATTCCCCTCGGAGTTGGTCAACAAGCTGGCCGTTTTCAAAACCCAAGACGCCAGCCAAATTGAAGGCGGCGTCGCCGGCCAGATCCAAATCGAAACGCTAAGGCCCCTCGATTTCGGCGAGCGCCGCTTCCAGTTTGAGGCGAAGGCAAACGTCAACCCTGACCAGCTTGAGCAAGACGACACCATGGCGGGTGATCTCGGATATCGCCTGACCGGCAGCTACGTTGATCAATATGAAACCGACATTGGTTCCTTCGGTGTTTCCCTCGGTGTTCAACGCAGTGACATCTCGCAACCCGAGGCGGAAAGCCGCCAAACTGGCCCGACGAGCAACTCACGGCCAGCATGTTTGATCACGGATGGTCTTGACCAGTACACAGACCAAACCAATGGCGGGACATTCACCGGCTTCTCAAACAATCCCGAGACGAGGGATCGGGGCGATGACGATTGTGATGACTTCAACGATCGTCGGAACCCGGACAACTTAACCCAGCGTGGATCCGACACCGAAGGCGTCGACACAGCGATCGACCCCGCCACGGGCCGGGCGATCGATGCGGGCACCCCCTTCGTCTTCGCTCCCTCGCAGCGGGCCTTCAGGCAAAACGACACGCGGGACCAACGCGACGCGATTTTCGGCACCATCCAATGGCAACCGAACGATCGCCTGGATATCAACGTCGATGCTCAGTGGTCAGAACGTACGCAGTCAGAGCTTAGGAATGACCTGACGTTCAACGGCGGACGCCGCAACGACACCTCACTGAACATCGGTCCAAATGGTGAGACCACAACGCTGGATTCTCTTGTCACCACCGAATCCGGCGCAGTCTTAAGATCGATCACCGACAGCACGATTGAGGTCCAAGGCGCCGATTTCGAGCGTCAAGAAACCTACTTCGGCGGCGGCATTAACGTCGCTTATCAAGTGAACGATCGTCTCACGGTCACCGCCGACGTCGGCTATTCTGAGACGGAGAGGACGGAATTCGCCAAAGAATTCAGGATCCAATCGAACATTTCACCGGTTATCGAATTTGACCGTCGCAACGGCAGCGTTCCTCAGTATACGCTGTTTGATGAGGTCTTCGATGTCACGGACCACGACAATTATGTCGACAGGCTCCGTGTAAGGATCGATAATGATGTCTTCCGGGACAACACGATCTTGGCCGGTCGGTTTGACGTCGACTACGAACTGCAAGGAGACTTTTTCACGACCTTCCGGGCCGGTGTTCGGTGGGCGGACCAAGACTACCTTGAACTGCCAGGCGGCGTCGATTCAGGGAATCCGTTTGCGGCAACGCAGGGACGGTTCTCCTTCGAAATCGAGGACAACACCGATCTCAACGTTAACAACCGCCAAGTTGTGGATGGCAGCGGCGATGTTGATACAGGGCTTTCGTCTGCGTGGGTTGATATCATTGCCGCAACCAACCAAGCCTGCCGTACTCAGTTCCCCGAAGGCAACGCGTTCCTGAGCAGCACCCGCTCAGGCGACCTCGTCACCAACATCGACGACGATGGGACGGTGTTGAGCACGACCAATTCGTGGGCCACGTTCGATGCGTCTTGCGTCGCCGATACGGCCGTTGCGTCGCTGAACGCGATCCTCGACGACATCAACTTGGCGATCGCCGACCGCGGCGACGTCGATGATCCGCTCTCCGCCTTTAGTGCTGCGATCCCCACACTGAACGAAATCAACAGCCGCACGATTGACGTCCAAGAAGTCACCAAGGCGATCTACGCCATGACTGACTACGAGACGACCATCGGAGGGCTGACTGTCTCTGGTAATTTGGGCGTACGCGTCGTTGAAACCGAGGTTGAAGCGACCGGGTATCGTCCGTCTCTCACCGTGACGGAAACCGATGGCGTCTTCACCATCGCTGAGGGTGATTTAGAACCCGTCCGTCTACAGCATGATTATACCAAGGTCCTGCCGAGCGCGATTGCCGTGGTCGAATTATCCGATGACAAACTAATCCGGCTCGGCGTGTTCCGCGCGATGTCCCGTGCTGACCCCGCAGATCTCGGTTTTGGCCGTAATGTCAATGTGATCGGTGAAGACGAAGACGCGATCGCCCTCGACGAGTTGATCCAGAACGTCGTCGCCACCGGCAACCCAGCGATCGATCCGCTCATGTCGTGGAACTACGATGCTGGTTTTGAGTGGTACCCGAACGAAGACTCAATTTTGGCAGTGAGCTTGTACTACAAGTCGTTCCAGGGCGGCTTCGATAACGTCGTCACCAACGAGACGTTCAACCTCAACGGCTCGGACGTGCAGTTCCCCGTCGCGGTTCAGCAAACAAGCGATGAAGAGAGCAGTCTGTTCGGTGTTGAGGTCACCGCGGCCCACAGCTTCAGCTATCTTCCTGGGCTCCTCAGCGGTCTGGGCGCTCGGTTGAGCTACAACTACGCGGAAACCGACTTCGAGTTTGAGGATAGTCGGTACGGTGATCTTTTCACCCAACAGCTTGACGGATCAGTTGTTCAGACCAATGAAGGGATCATCGCGCCCGGCGGCCTTCCCGGATTGTCAGAGAACACCCTTTCTGCGCAGGTTTACTACCAGATCGGTGAGTTGGACGTTCAGGTGAACTACAAGTACCGCGACAGCTACTTCCAGCCCTTCATTTCGGACGGAACGCGGTTACGCTTCGTCGGTGACGTTGGGGTTTGGGAAGCGCGTGCTTACTATAATCTGACGGACAACATCCGCCTTACTGCTGAAGCGATCAATATCTTCAGTGAACCGAAGGAACAGTTCGCCTTCGTGCGGGATGATCTGTACGAAGTGAACGATTATGGTCCGCGCATCTTCTTTGGCGCTCGCGCCCGCTACTAACGCAACAGTCCAGGCGGATGAAACCTCCCTCATCCGTACTCTGACTGGCCCGCCAGAGCACCGTGTTTCTGGCGGGCACATTTTCTCCTCGTTGGACAAGCAACCACACGCTCGCCGAGCAGTATTGCGTGATCCGTATACCGCTCTTATCACGCGAGAGGGATCGTGAACGAACGTCGCCTCTATACGAACATTGTCGATCGCATTAACGCATTGATTGACAGCGGTGAATTCAAACCGGGTAGCCGGTTACCCGCCGAGCGTGACCTGGCGTCGACGTTCGGCGTCAGCCGCGTGACGATTCGGGAGGCGCAGATCGCCCTCCAGGCACAAGGCCGGATTGAAGTGAAGTCGGGCTCCGGTGCCCGAGTGCTCCATCCGCGGCAAGGCCATGATCTTCCTGCAGCGAATGCCTACGAATTGACCCAGGCCAGGAGTCTTTTCGAGGGGGAAGCGGCCGGCCTCGCCGCGTTGACGATCTCCGAGGCCGAGCTCACTGAACTCGACGGTTACCTCGAAGTGATGGCGGCAGATACCTCGGACAGTCGCGCTATAGGCGATGATGCCGATCGGGCTTTTCATGCGTGTATCGCCAACGCGTCCGGGAACGCTGTGATCGCGGATATGATTGAGCGATTGTGGTGTATACGGACGGAAGTGAAAGCCATAAGCGACGCGTACGCAGCGATATGCGGGACGACGCCGGATGTTCGCCTGCAAGAACATGCTGACATCGTCGCTGCGTTACGCGCGAAAGATCCTGAGCGTGCGCGCACAGCGATGCGGCATCACTTTGCGTGCATCCTCGAAGCTCTGCTTTTGTCGGAGGAGCAGACCGAGATCGACCGTGCGCGACAACGAATTGAAGAAACGCGCAAGAGATTTCAGCCCGTTCCTGTCGGACACAGTTGAAGCAGCGTGTGAGGGGGCTGTATTGTGTTTGATCGTTTTGTTCCATCGGTATGCGCACTGTTCCTTTTGTGTGTATCGTTCGCATACGCACAGATTGACAATGGTGGATTTGAGAACGGCCTCGATGGATGGGTTGTCGCGCGCGATGCTGAGGCTGATGTTGAGCTGACGAAACGGGCAAAATCTGGACGTCAGGCACTCGCTCTCACGGGCGCCAAGGGGTTTGTCCAACGCCCGCTCGCGCTTGAACCGTCGAGCCATTACACCCTCACTGTTGCATCGCGCGGCGCTCCGATCATCGGTATCAAAGTCGGTGAGACGATCTTTTTTGAGAGGCGCGCGAGGGAAAACCGATGGAAAAACATAGTGGTATCGTTTCTCTCCGGCGAGGAAACGTCGGCGATCGTGTTTTTTCGGTGGGGCGGAACGGAAACCCGATACGACGATGTCGTCCTGACGCGCACCGGGGTCCAAGGCGATCAACAGCTCAGCGCCACGATCGTGCCGCCGAGCGAAGGCGGAACCGGACTCTCCCCAGATGTTCCGCCTGCAAACAATTTTGACCTTTTGGGATGGAACCTGTCAATTCCTACTGACACGGACAATAATGGAAAGTCCGACACAATCAGCGAACGCGAGCTTGCCGATGGGTACCAAAATCCAGCCTTTTTCTATACGGGCCAGGACGGCGGCATGGTGTTCCGCTGTCCGATCGATGGTTTCAAGACCTCGACGAATACAAATTATACGCGGGTCGAGCTTCGCGAGATGCTCCGCCGCGGCGACACGTCCATCAGTACACGAAACGGCGATGGCACACCCAATAAGAACAACTGGGTTTTTTCGTCTGCTCCGGCCGAAGCCCAGGAGAAGGCAGGGGGCGTGGACGGGACCCTTCGCGCAACGCTCGCGGTCAACCACGTTACGACGACAGGCGTACGCAACGAAGTTGGCCGGGTGATCATCGGGCAAATCCACGCCAAAGATGACGAGCCGATCCGTCTTTACTATCGCAAACTACCGGGAAACACGCGCGGGGCCATTTACGCAGCCCATGAAAGTGAGCGATACCCAGACGACATTTACTACGACCTCATCGGCTCACGCGCCAGCAGCGCTCCGGACCCGGACGAAGGAATCGCGCTCGACGAACAGTTCACGTACCAAATTGATGCAAAGGGTAATGTCCTCGAAGTCTCCATCGAACAAGACGGAAAGGTCATTGCACAAACGAAGATCGACATGACGACAAGTGGTTATGACGTCGTCGACGACTTCATGTATTTCAAGGCTGGGGTCTATAATCAAAACAAGACAGGCGCGCCAAATGACTATGTCCAGGCGACCTTCTACGCGCTAGACGCCGTTCACGGAGAGTATAATGCATTGAAATAAAGCGCGGAAACAAACCAAAACCAATTTCTCGGCGCAAAGTGTGCGCGCTCCGTAGGCAGTGTATCAGCCTACGGAGCGAAGCAATGCAGATCACGACGGCCGGTTGAGAAAAAGCGCAGTGTCGACCAGCGGCTGTACGGAGCGGTTGGTGTTGGTCATGGCGACAAAGGCCCACTCAGTCTCCGGGTGAATCGCCACGACGCTCGAGAAGCCAAGATTGTTTCCGTCATGGAAGTAGACCCGACCCAGACCCGGAAGGTCGTAGACGAAGAAGCCGAGCGCGATTTGCGCCTCACCGAACTGGGTCGTTTCGGGTGTCTGCGGAACATCAACATTCTGCGGGGCGAGATACGCCGCCCACGCTTGATCGGAAAGGCCCTCACCGCGCAGAACCGCCATCACCCACTTGGCGTAGTCCGCGGCATCGGTGTTCACGCCGTACGCTGCGCCAAACACATCATTATAGGTCCATCGCTTCGTAGGGACGAGGTCTGATAAGTAAGGCTGGGCCTTCAGCTTTTGAAAATTCGGAGACGGAATAATCTGTGTCCGCACCATGCCTGCGGGTCGGGCGATGCGCTCTTGGAACATGCGTTCGAGCCCAGGCCCATCGGTACCGGCGATCTTCTGAAGAACGAGGGCGAGATATTGATAGCCTTCCCCCGAATATTCAAAGTTGGTACCCGGAAAGAATGAAAACGTAAGCCCTCGGTCAGGGTCGTCAGACCGCCAATTGGGCAGCCCCGTCTGATGGCTCAGCACCATCCGCGCCGTGATCGCTTCCGACTCCGCCGAAGGCGATAGGTCCGGATGCGGCAAGTATTCATAAAGCGGCATGTCAAGATCAAGCCGCCCCTCGTCGACGAACGTCATGACAAACTGACCGAAGAGCGGCTTGGTGATCGAGGCACCTTCAAACACCGTGCACCCCGTAACCGGCATGTTGGTCGCGGTCTCTGCGATACCCAAAGACCTCGAATAGACAAGGTCGCCGTCGTTGATCACCGCGATCGAGAGTCCTGCGATCGTTCCGGTGTCGACGAGTGCAGAAAGCACCTCGTCGAATTCCGACACGGAAGTCGGCGTCCCTGCGATTCCCAAAAGCGTGTCCCTGCGCGTGATTTGATCGGGTGAGCAGAGGGGGGCGGACCGATCCTCCGCAACCTCCCCGCGGGTAACTCCTCCTGATGTGCACCCGGGCAGGACGGTGCAAAGCCCGGCAAGTGCGAGGGCGAAAGCGCTGTGGTGGCGTCGAAATAGCGGCATGGTTTCACTCCGTTTGAGACGCCCCGTGTGCAACGCGCGCCCGGCTTTAGGCTACGCAAGCACACAGAAAACACGCGCATTTTCGAAATTGCACAGCATTTTTCAGTTCTGCGTGCTCAAAACATGCCCACAGATTCCAAGCATTCCAACAAGGACTGACGATGCTTCTCGCCGATGCTCTGGTTCGGTTTCCCGTTCTCATTTTGCTGGCTGTTTTGTTGGCCTTGGCGCTGCGTGATAACGTGAACGGCCCCGCGGTGCGTCTTGGCATGGTGCTCGCCGTTGCCTCGATCGGCCATGGTTTTGCATCGCTTCCGAGCGCTTTTCAGGCGCCCGAAGCTGTGACGATCATCGGCGGTTTCTTCGGCATCGTCGCGCCTGCTTCAGTCTGGTTGTTCGGCCTCGCCGTCCTCAATGACGACTTTCGGATGACCCCTCCGCTCTGGGTGGTGCTTGCCCTGAGTTGCTTGATGAAGATCGGCTGGTGGCTGCGGGCGCTCGGCGTGGCGGTGCCGTTCCATGAGTTCCACTATATCGGAACCTACGTGGTCACGCTCGGATGCATCGCCCATTTGGGCTTATCGGCGCTCCGCGGCTGGCGCGAGGATCTTGTGGAAAAGCGGCGGCAAGGGCGTGTGCTGATTGTCGCGTTGATCGCCGTGACCGGACTCATTTCTGCCGCTTCTGAGCTGATGGAGCTCGGGCCTGAGGCCGAGACGTTCATCGGCCATGCTCTCGCTCTTCCTATGGTGCTCTGGACGTTCTGTGCATTGGTCAGCCTACGGCCTGCTTTCCTGACCCACAGCGAACGTGCGCCAGAGGCTCAAACCGCGCCCACCGGAACGTCTGCTCTCGATCCCAAGGACCAGCTGGCCTTCGATCGCTTGATGCAGGAGATGGTCGAGAAGGAGGCCTTCCTGGAAGCCGATCTGACGATTAGAGGTTTAAGCGAGCGTCTGCGTTTGCAGGAACACCAACTCCGTAAGCTGATCAACACGACCCTAGGCTATCGAAACTTCGCCGCATTTGTGAACGGCTATCGCATCGAGCATGCGCAGGCCAAGCTCGCAGATCCTGCATTGGTAGGCCTCCCTATACTGACAATTGCGATGGATTGCGGCTTTCAGACCCTCTCCACGTTCAACCGCGCGTTTAAATCAGCGGCAGGCATCACACCATCCGAGTACAGAAAGCATAACACGCAAGTTCCGACACCGCCCGAAGCATCGAAGGGAACGACGTTGGCCAACGGCTAAACCGCGATCCGCTATTGCAAGCCGCGCTCGGAGATCAAATAGGTCGCAAAGCTCGCCAGCCAGTGGCTACCGGCGTAATGCTCTGCGGAAACAGAGGCTTGGCCGAGCGCGCTGTGGCGCTGGGACGAGGCCAACAGGGCGGGGATCCGCGGGTCATCCGTAGGCAGACCTTGGGCAATACCGGCCAAGGCCCAAGCGCGCGATAAGTTGACCCCGTCAAGGTGCACCAGCTTCCCATCCGAGGCATCGAGCACCACGCCCGGCTCCAACCAATCCGCCGAGCCGTCGGTGGGGATGTCCGGCAGGAACGCTGAAAGCCATTCGGCATACTCATCTGTAGGCAGAACACGGCGCATCAAGTCCGCCTCCATCAGGCAAGGCGAAAGAAAGTCTTCCCCAGACGGCTCATACGCCATCGGGCAATTCTCATCGCCAAGGTAGAAGTCACGGCTTTTCGCCAGCAAGGCCTTCTCAAACCCGTCATCACCCACCTGGCGCGCATAATCGATCATGAGGCCGAACGCGAAAGCGGATTGATTATGCGTACCCAAACGAATGGGATAGACCAGCTTCGGCAACCACCCCTCAATCTGCGCCACGATAGCCTCTTCCAGCGGGCGGAGGGTCTCGCGCCAAGCTGCCAGCTCGCGGTCATCGCTTTGGTCAAGCTCGGCCACCAGCTGCAGGTACCACGCGAGGCCGTAGGGCCGTTCAAACGCCGCCCGGCCAGGCCCTTCATAGTAAGCCAGCTCACCCGCCAAATTCTCCGTGGTCAGACTCTTGGCTAGGGCTGTCCGGATCGAAGGCGCCAGCACGCTGTCTGGATTGGTGTTCAGTGTCCGTGCTAAAAGCCAATGACCGTGTACAGACGAGTGCCAGTCAAAACAGCCATAGAATGCAGGCGTCAGCACATGCGGCGGCCGTGCATCGTCACCCGACTGCATCACGTGAGAGATCTTGTTTGGATATTCCTTATGCACACAATCAAGCGCGAGAATGGCGAACCGATCCTGCACGGTTACAGGCTCGGGACGCGCCTCAGATGAAGCCGTCTCACCGGCAGTTTCGGCGCACCCTGCCACCATCAATGCGAACCCAAGCGCCGCCCATTCGCGTATCATCCGCTTACCCTTAATTCTAAGAAAGCTGTTCACAAGACTGCCATCGAGCCTGTCCTGGCGCAAGCACGGCACGTTACGTCCAGTATGTCGATCCGCCCACGAACGACGTTTAGAAAAATCGAAACACGCGCGACAAGACAGGGAAGGCGCATCGCGGCTCATGTCGCTTCCAATGGGACGGGCTTTTCGCCCGGCGACCGGTCGATCGCCTTGATTTTCGACTTAGAGCTGAGTCTTTTTAGACGCAGCTTCGCTTTGGCGACACCCGGCTTCGTGTTTCTTTGAACGCGGGCAATTGGCGCGCAGTTTTTGGTCCGTTGGGCGGGCTCTCTTGCTGTTGGCGTGCGGCGGGGTGGAGCCGCGTCGGGGGAGGCATGCGCCTCTGGGGCGACAATGCTGGCGGGGCAGCTGCGTTAGGACAGCGGCTTTTTGTGGACGCGGGGCTTTTGGCGTTGCAGGCTGGGGTAAACTGTTGAGGAAAGTGTACCCATGAGTAAACGCACCTACGAGCCAATGACGAAAGCCGAAGTCGTCGCTGCGCAACGGTCTTGGGCGAAATACGTGACAGAGCAAGACGTCGAGAACCTTCTTGCGCTCTATGATTTTGGCGGTGCCGATGAACCGCTGCTGTTCAAACCGACGCTTGCCGACGTGATCCGGATCGACGTGGCCGGTGCGCGGTCTTATTTTATCGGCGGTGACCCGGACTATCCCCACGACGATGGCTTTCTCAACCGCGGGTGGAAGAGTGTTGAGTTTCAAAGTGCTGTTGGGCCGGTTTTGAAGGCAGGCGGCTTGGGCTACAAGGATATGGGCCACTATACCTTCGTCGATGGCGACGGAAATGCGACGCGTGCTGATTATACGTTCGCGTATCATAAGTTGAGTGGGCGTGTGCTGATCTCTCTGCACCACTCGTCATTGACGTGGTTGCCTCCGATTGGTGAAGTCGGCCGCGCGTCGTCTTAACCAGCAACAAGAGAAGTCGGGGCGGTCATGGCGGGGTCCTTTTCGGGGCCTTGACGCGACCGCCGCCTTTGTTCCTAAGAGCGTGGGATGGGGACCCTGACGAATCGAGGTCTCCGCGGGACGCACTTTAGGATCACATGAGGCGGATATGACGTTGGAGCTTCCACATTTCACGGTGACGGGCTCCCCCGAAGACATGGGCGCCCAGTACGGGCAGCTTTGCCGCGATCTTATCCAAGACTTCGTCGCGCAACGTGTTGCCGCTGTCGAAGAGCACCTGCTTGAGCGGGGCTATCCCAGTACAGATGGTTTGTACGAAGCGGGCGCGCAGTGCTTGGACCGCCTGCGCGATTTTGATCCGGTCGGGCATCGCGAGCATCTGTCGATCGCTGAGGGTGCCCAGGTCGATACCGTTCGTCTGTACACGGTGGCGAACATGACCGACATTCGCGATATCATCACCTTGCCGGGCGAACCGCCCGTGCTGGAGGATGAGGGGTGCACCTCCGCACTGCTGCCGCCCGGGATCACGGAGAGCGGCCGTGCGCTCCAGGGACAGACATGGGACCTCAACGGCCCTGATGTGAAGTACGTTGTCGCGCTTCATCAGCTCCCGGACGATGGGCCCGAGACATGGACGGTGACCTGCGCGGGATGCCAGACCTTGATGGGGATGAACCAGCACGGCGTGACGGTGGGCACCACGAACCTTAAGACGCGGGGCGCCCGGGTGGGCATTCCTTATCTCTCCGTGCTGCACCTGGCGCTGCGCCAGCCGTCCCTGGATGCGGCGAGCGCGGTGGTGGAGCATGCGCCGGTCGCGGGCAGTCATTCCTATTGGATTGGCGATGCGCACCAAGCGGTGGAGTGGGAGCGCACCCCAACCGCGGCGAACAAACGGACGACCCAGGAGGGATCCTTGGTTCGGTCGAACCATTGTTTGTTTGATGAGAATAAGCGGTTCGAGACCGATCTCTCGGAAAGTACCCACGCTCGGTTTGACCGTATGCGGAAGCTTCTTGGTCAATCGGATGCGCACAATGTTGATGGGCTCATCGCGATGTTCTCTGACCGGTCGGACGGGCGTTTGAGCATTAATCGGTTTGCTGAGGATCAGTCGGGGGCGACGACCAACGCCGTCGTTGCGATGGATCCGGGCGAACGGGAATTTATGGCGTGCCGGGGTCAGGCGGACCGCGGCGTGTGGGCGAGGCTCAGCTTCACGCGCGGCTAAGTCTCTGACCGAGAGAGGGTTCTAGAACTTCTCTTTGCGCAAGACTTCGATAGGCGAGAGGTAGACGAGCCCCGAGTAGTCTTTGAAGAAGGCTTCGGTGATGTTCTCGGCGACGGACCGCGCCGTGCTGTCCTCGGCGAAGATCGCTTCGATGCGGATGATCGAAAAGGCGTGAACAACGGCCGCGCGGTCGCCGGTTCGGGTGAAGTGCTCACCTTTTCCGCTTCCTTCGACGATGGTGTAGCCCTTGGCGCCTGCGTCCTCGATCATCTGGATGAGGCGCTTTTGCAGGAGACGCTCGGCAATGATCGTGATTTTGGTCACGGGATGAAACATAGGATCCTCCGTACACAGCGGCCGCTTTGGCCTAGACAAAGACGCGTTCTGCGAGAGCGACAAACAGGGGGATGCAGACCGCGATGGCGACCGGGGTTCCGACACTGGTCGATGAGCCAATATAGGCCGCCGGATTGGCGCTGGGAATGCCAGCGCGCAGGGTGGGTGGGCCGGAAATGTCGGAATTCGAGGCGGCGATGACGGCCAGGATGATGACCCCGCCTGGGCTGAAGCCGACAGTCTCATGGGCGATCCACCCCAACCCAAAGCCGATCAATCCGTGCACAATCGGCGCGGCAATCGCATAGAGCACGTACCAGTGCGCAACCCTCCGCAGCTCGGCAAGGCGCGACCATGCCTCCATTCCCATGACCAGCATCAGGATCGAGAGAAAGCCGCGGAACAACGGATCGTAGAACTCTTCGTGCACGGACGCAGGATCAGCGACAACGCCGAGCACCATGCCGAGGATCAGAGCGGACAGCGCCGAGCCCTGAAGGCTGTCGACAACGACGCTGCGAATGGTGACAGCGCTGGTCTTCTTTGTGCTGACAGGATCCGCGTTTGTCTGGCCCATTCTTGCCAGCACAATCGCGAGGACCAAGGCGGGAATGTCCATGAACGGGTAGAGGGCAGGGGCCCAGGCTTCGAAACCGATCGCGCGTTCATCCAGCACAATCATCGCAGCGGCCAGTGTCGAGGCGCTGACGGCGCCAAAGAGACCTGCGGTGGCCAGGGCATCCGCGCGTTGAAGCCCGGGAAGCCTGGTGAGCGCGACGAGGCCGATGAGCACGCAGCCGCAACCCGTCACCGCCGCAAACAGAGCAGGCAGCGCCAGCTCGCCGAGATTGGCCTCGCGGATTTCCATCCCGCCTTCGAGCCCGATCGACATCAACAGCATGAAGACGATGAAGCGGTAGATGGCGTCGGGGATGGACAGGCGGCTTCCCGACGCCGCGAGGGCCATCCCGCCCAGCAAGAACGCCAGGGTCGGGGAGCGGATCTGCCCTAAAAAACTCTCGCCAAACGACAGCGCAAAATCCATGGCAACCTCAAGCCTGACGGGTGGAACCTCAGCCGACCTTTCGGTCTGGACCAGAAGGATCAGACGGCGAAGGCTTGCTGTGTACTGAACGCTTTGTGATCACAAAAGATCAGAACGCACGCGCACGCTCCGCAGCGACTGCCGGCATCCAATCATGTGTCGATTCTTGTGCTTGAGCCCTCGTCAAAGCTGCGTCGGGTTGGGTGCGTCGCCGTAGACAGCCTCAGGATCGAACGTCTTATCGTCCTCAGTGAACGTTAGCTGGGCTGGCGCGTCGGCGGGCTGACCGATCTCCACCGCGCGATAAAAGCACGAGCGGTAGCCGACGTGGCAGCTGGCGCCTGAACCGGCGACATCGACCCGCAGCCACACGGCATCTTGGTCGTCGTCGATGCGCATTTCCACGACCTTTTGGGTCAAGCCGCTGGTGGCGCCTTTATGCCAAAGGCGCTGGCTGGCCCGGCTCCAATAGTGCGCTTCACCGGTGGACATCGTCAGTTGCAGCGCTTCGGCATTCATATAGCCGAGCATCAACACCTCGCCGGACGCCGCGTCGGTGGTGACGCAGGGGATGAGGCCATTGTCGTCGAAGCGCGGCGCGAGAACGCTGCCCTCTTCAACCTGCTCCACGGTCTCTCGTTTTGCGAAGGGCCCGACGGGGCTCGGGCTGGCCGTCTCGTTGGTCACTGGGTTTTGTCTCGCTCTTTTGTCATGGGCGACGCAAAGTTAGGACGTTGCGCGCGAAAAGGACACCTGGTGGAGGGGGTTATGGCGCACCAGCCCGTGCACGCAAGCCCGGTGCTGGCCGCTAGGGCAAAGGAGGCCCAACCGTGAGCACATTGACGGGGACAGCGCCGCGAAAGCGCAAAGACGGTCCTGTGCGCTTTCCGATCTCGGTGCTCACGGGTTTTCTGGGGGCCGGGAAGACCACCGTCCTTAACCATCTGATGCAGCAGCCTGAATTTGGTCGGACCCTGGTGATCGTCAACGAATTTGGGGAAATCGCCCTCGATCACGACCTTGTCATCCCTGTCAGCGATGACGTGATGATCGCGATGTCGAGCGGCTGTCTCTGCTGTACGATCCGGGGTGACCTGGCCAAGACCTTGCGCGAGGCGCCGTGGCGCTTTGCCCGTGACGGAAAGCCGTGGTTCGACCGCGTGGTGATCGAGACGACGGGCCTCGCTGATCCGGCGCCGATCCTCCACACACTGATGAGTGAGCCTGCGGTGACGAAGCGCTATCGCCTCGACGGGGTGATCACGATGGTGGACGCCGCCAACGGGATGGCGACGCTCGATCGCCAGGTCGAGGCGGTGAAACAAGCCGCCGTGGCCGATCGGATTGTTGTAACCAAGGGCGATCTCGTTGATCAGCATACGTTGGACCAGCTGCAGGAGCGCCTCCGCGCGCTCAATCCTGCTGCGGCACAAGTGCGTGCACAACACGGCGTTGTCGCGCCAAGCGCACTTGACGGCGCTGGCCTCTATGACCCTCTGACCAAGAGCATCGACGTGCAGAATTGGCTGAAAGAGGAGGCGTACGCTGAGCCCCATGATCACGGCCATCACCACGGAGACGCGCATGACTACGATCATCACCACCATGACCATCACCATGATGTGAATCGTCATGATACGGACATTCATGCCGTTTGCCTGACCATCGACGAGCCTGTAGGCCGCGACGGTCTCGAGCGTTGGTTCCAGGAGCTTCTAGCCCTCGGCGGCGCTGATCTTCTGCGCATGAAAGCGATGATCAACGTAAAGGGGGCACCCGGACCCATTGTGGTGCACGGCGTCCAGCACATTATCCACCCCATCGAAACGCTGGACACCTGGCCGAGCGACGATCGGCGGTCACGGATTGTGTTCATTACCCGGAATATTGAAAAGGCAAAACTCCAGGCAACCTTACGCGTTTTCAGCGAAGAGAACGCTTACGACGCCGACGGATAGCGCTGCATACGGCGCCGCCGCTCCAAAGTGCTGCGTGAAGACGAGAAATCGCTCCCTATACAGAAATAATCGTTATACTGAACAGTTTGTGTCAGTGCCAAGCGCCACAAAGGAAGCGCGCCATGCGCGCTGGCGATCGGTGACAAGCGGCCAAACTCTCACTGCCGCGCAGCCGCTCTGGCTCGAAAAGCCTGAAACAGCACGCCGGGTCACAGGCACCGCGAGGACATGGCACCCGCAGGGGCGGTGGATGCGGCCCTCAAGAACCGGAAATTGGTGCCCCTGAGCCCCGACAGTTTGGTCAGGCTCACAAAGATCTTCTCGGAGAATTCGAACGGCGACCCCGTTGAATTCACGGGGGTCCGACACCTCAGCTCCGGTAACAATAACCCTCAGCACCTGCAAAATCACCCGTGTCCTCAGCAACACGGAGGTTTCCGATGGAACCCATCGCCCTAAGCCCGACTGAAGCTGCCCGCGCCCTCAGCGTTGGCAGAACAACGCTCTATCGCCTGATCAACGAAGGCAAACTGAAGACCACCAAGATTGGTGCACGGACGCTTGTCCTGACCAAGTGCATCAAAGCGCTCGCTGAGCCAGAAACTCCGGAGGCGGCGTAACTGAGATGGCCTACGGAAAAGAAAACCCCGGAGCGATGGGGGACGCTCACGGGGCTGCGATAGTCCAATTCAAGGAAGGTGGATTCACTTCAAGTAGCGCGAGCACTTGTCCGGAGCAACAAGCCTTCGAGAGCGGGCGGGAGATCGGCCACCAAGAAGCGATGAGCTTCTTTCTCGACGGATCGACCGGCTTTGAACGCACACTGAGCAAGTATGGCCACAGTGCTATCGCTCGGCTTTGTCTCAAGTCAGAGTTTCCGTTCAATGACGATGAGCTGCGTTTCCTGGCCGATATGACTACGTGGCAGTCCCCATCGTTTAAGCAGGTGAAGTGGCTGAACAAACTCTTAACCTCGGTCATCAACGAGCACGTGGAGGTCGTCTATGGCTGATACACGCGTTATTGTAAAAGCCCTCCAAGGGCGTTGGTTCGGCTCTTACGGCACGTGCCTTTGCCCGGCCCACAACAACACCAACCGGCATTCGCCCGCGCTCTCGGTAAGCAAAGGGCGAGGCGGCAAGCTGCTTGTTCATTGCTTCGCAGGCTGTGCTTATTCGGACATCATGGCCGCGCTCTGCGAACGCGGCTTGGTCGAGACGAGCGAACGCCACGACTTCGCACCTCACACCCATGCTTATGACAGGGAAGATGAAGCGCGCCGTCTCGCGTCAGCACAACGGGTTCGCGAGGGTACAAGGTTGCCAGCGGGCACCGCTGCGGAGCGCTACGCCCAGCGCCGCGCGATCCAAAAGCCGCTACCCTGGCCAACGGTCGGCTTTCACCCTCGGTTGCGGCACCCATCGGGCGGTTACCATCCCGCTATCGTCAGCGTGGTGACGAAGGGTAGCGACAACCGCTTCTGCGGGGTTGCTCGCGAGTGGATCACGTTGGCAGGTGAGAAGCCACGCCTTGAGCCGTCGAAAGCCATGCTTGGCCCATGCACGGGCGGTGCTGTGCGCCTTTCCGAAGGCCCGGGGCCGTTGATCGTCGGTGAAGGGCTATGGACCTGCCTTTCCTTGAGAGACGCCCTGCAGGGCTCCGTATGGGCCGCTCTCAGCACATCTGGCCTTAAGCAGCTGATCCTTCCCAGGGAGCCGGGTGACCTGATCATTGGAGCGGACCACGACGCTAATGGCGCGGGGGAAAAGGCCGCTGAGGAGCTTGCAGCGCGGGCGTCGCGCGCTGGTTGGTTTGCGAAGATTATCATGCCTGAAGCTCTGGGTACAGACTGGAACGATGTCGCCATGGCAGCGTTGGAGGTGCGCGATGTCGCGTGAAGCCCTTGCCGCGATCACCCATGCTGCGGAAAACGCCGAGCCCTACACCACCGAAGAGTGCCCGGCTTTCCGCGTCACCGACCATGGGGTGGAGTATCGTCATGAGACGCGGGACGGAGACGTGGAGTATCGCGTCCTCTGCCCGCGCCTTGAGATCCTAGGCCGAACTAGGAACGCCGACAGTGAGGACTGGGGAAGACTGGTCAGCTTTCACGATGCCGACGGGCAGCTTCATCGGTTGGCCATCGCGGCAGCTGATTTGGTCCGCGACGGCGGCGCTGATGCGCTGGCCCATCTTGCGCGGCTCGGCTTTCGCGTCCCCACCCGTCCAAAAGAAAAAGGTCTCCTCACAGACTACCTGTTCGACTTTCCCGTCACGCGCCGGGTCAGGGCAGCGTCAAGCGTCGGCTGGCAAGCTGACGGCTGTTTCGTGCTCCCTGATCGCACCTTCGGCAGTCGCAGCGATGAAGACACCCACTGGCAGCAAGAGGGTCGCACGGTTCATCCATTTGCGGAGAGCGGAACGCTAAAAGCGTGGAAGAGTAAGGTTGCTGCTCCCTGCATCGGCAACAGCCGTTTGATCTTCTCCTTGAGTGCAGCTTTCGCTGGGCCGCTTCTTCATCCGCTCTCTGAGGAATCCGGCGGCGTTCACCTGCGCGGGCCGTCAAGCTGCGGTAAGACCACGGGCTTGATTGTGGCTTCATCCGTATGGGGAAAGACCGTCCGTTCCTGGCGCAGCACCGACAATGGGCAAGAATGGGTTGCTGCTCTTCACAACGATGCGTTTCTTGCAATCGATGAGATTGGCCAAGCCGACGGGCGAGCAGCGGAGCAGCTGGCCTACATGCTTGCAAATGGCCTAGGGAAGGCACGGGCTAACGCTAAAGGCGGTGTACGGAAGACTGCGACGTGGCGCATCATCTTCGTCTCCACTGGCGAGGTGAGCCTTGCTGACAAAGTCGGAGAGCAAGGACGCGGAAGAACCACCAAAGCGGGCCAAGAAGTCCGTGTTCTTGATGTCCCAGCGGATGCCGGCGCCGGAATGGGCGTGTTCCAAGCCCTGCACCATTACGACGATCCAGCCGCGCTAGCGGATGCCCTCAAAGCTGCCGCAAAGAATGACTACGGAACAGCGGGGCCCGCCTTTCTTGAAGCCCTGGTGGCGAAGAATGTCGATGAACTTCGCGAGGAATGGCGCGCGCACAAGGCGAGCTTCTTGAGCAAGATTTCGCGGCCCCAGAGCGATGGACAAGTGAAGCGCGGGGCTGCTCGCTTTGCTCTTGTCGCCTTTGCAGGTGAGTTGGCAGTCCGATTTGGCATTCTTCCATGGAGCCCCGGAGACGCGCTGCGAGCCTCGGTCACCTGTTTTGAAGCGTGGCTTGAAACGCGGGGCGGCGTCGGTAGCACCGAGGCACGGCAAGTTCTCGAAAGGGTACAGCGGGCGATCCTCACCCAGCGCGGGCGGTTTCAAGATTGGAACGGATCGGAGGACGCCCCACGTGACCGGCTCGGCTTTTATCGCGCGGGCGATGATGGGGGCTTCTTCTTCCATGCGCCCGCCTTCAGGGACATTCTCGCTGGGCTTGATGAGCGCCAAGCGCTCGCCGCGCTCGATCAGGCGGGATTCTTGGAGGTCTACCAAGAGGGCGAAGAGCGGCGCCGGAAGGGGAAGGTCCGCCCTCCAGCCACCGGGCGCGCAGAGCGGATGGTCCATGTTCGCCCAAGCCTCGCAAGCTGGGAGGCATCGCGATGAACTGGCTTCAAGAAGCATGGTCGGCGTTCGAATCCAGCGACCGTTCAGAAGACCGGGAACAGCGGGAACACCGGGAACAGATTGCAAAAGCCAAGACAAAAGAACGGCTTATGGTGTTCCCGGATAATACGGCACCTGTTCCCGGAGAAAGCGACCGGGAACACGAAGCGCGCGGACCGGGAACAGCTACAGCCCAACAAACATGCGGGTTTCAGCGATCTGTTCCCGCTGTTCCCGATCAAAATCAGCACCACCGAGATCCGTCCAGCACGCCCCGGGCGCTCGCCGCTCTGAACAAGATTTTGGTGGCGAAAGGCCTTCCGCCTACGGAGGGAAAGCTGAGTAAAGAAGCCTGGGCGTCTTCTGTTTCCACTCTTGCGCCATCCGACATTGACTTCGTTTGCTACCCGAGCGCGTCGACGCGAGGCGAGACGCCGGGAAGCTCCGTGACGCGATTGTTCTGGCGGACGTTAAGCGACTACAGCGCGGTAGGTAGGCGGATCGGACTACCCTTTGGTGACGTTCTCCGGGCCGTCCTCCTCGCCTTCCCAAAGCACATACCGCTTGTAGACATTCGCAGTGGCCTCGTTCTCGACGGTCTCAAGGCGAAAGAGCGTGCCCACCAGCAACAGGATGGAGCGACGACGTGAGGCGGTTGGTTCGCACACCTCGCAAGGGCCGAGAGCTGCAAGCCGCCCGCGCGCTTCTCGGATGGACTCAGGCCGAACTCGCCCGCGCGGCTGGTCTTCACACAAAGTCTGTCAGCTATTGGGAACGCAGGACGGAACAGCGCATCGGCGGGCATGCCGTGCACCTGATGGCTGAGGCACTAGAGGCTCACGGGCTCGTCTTAATCGATGGCTGTGTCATCCTGGTGAAGCCGTCTGCACCCGCCCTATCCCGTACGGACAATTTCGCGACGCCCTAAAGGGCAGGCGTTTGTCCGGCGCGGGCAATTTCTGCGGAGTACGCGCGCAAGGAGAACACGATGCGTGATGAAGAACCCTCTGAACCGGTGAACGTTGAGGTGCCATCAAACACCGCGAAGCCGAAGAGCGAGCCGTTCCGTCATCTGATGGTTCGCGAAACACTGAACGGTTGTTCACTGCCTAACGAAGTTGAGGCTAAGCAGCGTGCTGAACATCAAATTGCCGCTCTATTTGGGATGAAACCCAAGGATGAACTTGAAGGGCTCGTGGCCAGCCAAATCCTCTTGGCCAACTCAGCGGCCTGCGAGTGCTTTAGGCTGGCAGCGATTCCGGAGCAGCACCCTGAATACCGCGAGATGAACATCAAGCTGGCGGTCAAAGCGCAGGGCTCCATGGTGAAGCTGATTGAGAGCCTTCAGAAGCTTCAAGGAAAAGCGGGCCAACAATCCGTACACGTCCACCATCACCACCACCAAGAAGACAACCGCACCCAAGTCGCGGCGGGGAACGCCGTGGTCAACATCAACCACCCCCAGGGGGAGGGAGAAACCAAAAATGCCGGACAACCCCTTGAACCCTAACCTCTTGCCCACCAGCCCGGCCTATAGGTTGAACCGCGCCCCGCTGCGTAGCCAAGAACCGGCAAGGCAGACCGTGCCAAGCGCCAGCGATAACGGGCAGAAAACGCTGTAGGCTGCACGGCGGGAAATCGATCGGTGCACCTACAGGTCCGGCAAACGGGAACTACCGGACAGGTTGCTATACGCGGGAAGCGGAAGAGCTGCGGAGGTTTGTTTCGGGCCTCTCGAAATTCTCGTGATCCCTCACCTCGCTCTGCAGGGGTGCAGGCAGAGCTCAACCGGCTGTTTCCGCTCAGTTCCCGTTCGGTCGGTCTTGGACACGTTCAAACTCCCTGTTGTCGGGGAACATGTCCCGGAAACCTGGGTCAGTCCTGCGATCTCTCTTTGTGAACTTTAGAAACGACGTCTGCATCCGTGAGAAGTAACGACTGTCGCCCTTATCGGTGAGGTGACTACCTTCAGTATACATTATATCTTTGGTCGTCGGGTTAAAAACGATATTGTTAACGAATGCTTCGATCTCTTGGACATGGCGATCATCGTCCATCTGGACAAGATCGAAGCCTGTGAGCACTGGCAGCACAAAGTCAGCGTCATCGTTCTGGAAGCTTCGATCAACTCGTCGCCGGACTGGCTCTTGCGTGCTACCTTCGGAAGCATCGCCGATGCAATTCTGGAAGATGATGAAGGTACTGCAGGTTCGGTCAACAGGCGTAATACGCATCGGCTCGCCTTGTTCGAACGACACGCCAACACCGTAGATTCCCGTGACGCTTCCGTCGAAGCGGATGGTCGACTTGCGCTTGTTGTCCTTGAGGATAGCGCGCGCTGTCGCTTCCATCCGATCGTCCCCCGGGCGATCTTGATTGAGGGCATATGCGTACTGGCGCAGGTGCCTGTCACCGCGCTCGGCTTCCATGAAGTATGCCGTAGGCAGAGCAATCGTGGCGGCCTCACGTTGCGGAAAGATCCACCGCGGAAGTGCCGCCGTCACGTTCCTGTCCCGCGACAATTCCCGGTTCACTTGGACGTTCTGCTCGACTTCCGCACGGATTTCAGTGGTGGACCACGCAACGGCAACATAATGGTAGCATCCGCGGAATGGGTCGGTGAGGCTTTTGTCCGACAACTCTACCCCGGCAGCGTCGCCGTCACTGTAAAAACCAGTGCCCGAGGTTGGTCGCACCGGCGCATCGTCCGTATCTGGAGTGTCTCGCGGTTCCGGCCAACGAAGCTGACGCTGCCCGCGCTCGTTCACAACCGCACTTCTACCGACCATCCCTCCGATCTTCTTCACGTGGTGGTCTGAGCTGCGAAAGCTCACCGAAAAGCCGTTCAGGTAGACGACGGCTTGGTCCGCATACTCGGGAATCGTCCATGTCTGATCTGGGAAGATTAGGAGCGGCGCTACGCTTATCAGTGGAGAGAAGTCAGGTAACGGGAACGGACGACTGTTATCTTCTGCCGCCTCGGTACTCCCACAAGCCAGTCCCTCGATGGCCTCGATGACGCCGTCTTCTTCAAATATCGTTCGCTGCTGCCCGTATGCTTGCGCTAGCGATATCGCCAAACACGCACAGATGGTTCCTGCGACCCGCATTGTTCATTCCCTCGCTTCGCTCCAGCTTAAGCGAAGCGCCGCTGGGTAGGCCGGTCAACGCGTGAACGCAGTCGCTACAAGCAATTCGTCAGGTCGGGCGCGCTGTCCACGACCTGCCTTTTGCCGGTAGCGGGCAACCCAGAAGTGTCTTGGCTTGCTGTCACCTCAACGTGCCATGAGGTTGGCCTAACCCCACGAGATGGTCCAACGGAAGCGTCAGACTTAGCAGGTTTGCGGGGCTCAGGCTCAGCTCTCAACTTCAGTGACGGTTCTGAGTTCAGGTGACGAGACGCCGTGCAAATGTCTGGCGCACCGTCTGCTTGCCTTCGTGTATCGCGAGATCGCGCTTCACAGCGGTGCTTGAGTGATAGGACCGGAGACAGCCTTTTGCGTAGAAGCAACGCTCAAACGACTTTTGCCGGATCGGTCAATTACTCAACCCTGACCGTTCCACATCGTCGTCGGACACGAGGAAGCCGGAAATCACAACGCCATGCCTCAATACCGGTACACGGTCGCAAGTGCGGACCGAAAATTTCTGTCCGCCAGCGATCACCACGGGGGGCGCAGCAAATCTCCAATGAGCTGATGTTGTTCCAAACCGACCGTGCAGCCGAATGTTCGGCCGACTAAGTTCAAAACCGTCACCCGGTCGACGACCCAATTCCGCGCAAAACGGATCACGATCGACCAACGCCTCATTGCCCCTATCGGCTGTTTCGAACAAGAAATCGGTGAGAAGGAGCGTGAATCCAACCGGAACGGGGTTCACGTCGCTGACGAAGGGTGAACTCGCTCGTCGGCGCTCGGGATCAACAATTATAAAACTGTCGACGAAAACGCGATCACAAAACACAGGTATTCGCGTGATCCCGCTATCCACCGGGACCGGTCGATCATCATCGTTCTCGACACTGACCGGAGTGGTCCGCTGCGCCGAGCTGCTCTGGTTGCGTTGCGGGACAGCGGCCCCGATCGCCACGGATACTAGCACTGCTGTTGCGATAAGGCCTAGTAATCTCAACACCCTTTTCTCCCGAATAAACAACAGGCCACTAATGATCGGCTGACCTATCCGATATGTTCACCCTGGTTGCTTCCCGCCTCCAAATCAAAGGCAGGAGCAAACTCACTCCAAAGATCGGCAATGGGACTTCGCGTGCGTCGAAAATAATGTCGTCAATGGTGAACGAAATTGGTGCGAACAACGACGATAGCACAACGCTTTGGGCTCCATTTAAATTGCTCAGTGCAAGGAAGTAAAAAGGATCCCCAAAATTGGGGAGAAAGCCGTCAGGCGTACCGTTTGAAACGGATTGCCCATTCGAGGTGAGCGTGTAGTCGCCTGCGAAAGTACCCGGCACGGAAACAATCGTTACACTGAAGAAGTCGACAGACTCAAATAGCGTGAATGTAATTTCGTCTCCACCGAGAACAAAGGGCCGCTCCCCCGTCCAGCACAGTCAGATACTGCCCGCCGGATGTCGTCTCATAGAAGTTGTCGATACCCAAAGGAAATCCATCCACATTCGACGTGATTTCCACGCCGGGAAGCGTACCAAGCGTACCGAGCGGTTGGCTTTCAAAATCGATGATTGAGTTGGCAGCACCTGTACCTGCGTAACTGCAAATAAGTACCAAGAGAAAAGCCCATAGTGCCTTGATTTTACTCGACATACATACCCCCAATTAACGCCCAATATGCGAGCAATAGCAAGTAGCGTTCAATCGAAATTAATGAGTGTCAAGGAATTCCTTGAGAAATTACAGTGATCTCGGGCGAAAACCCCTTCCTGGCGGATATCCGTATTGGGTTGGCGCTCGCTCATAAGAAGCTGAACTGCAATTGATTCTTTACATGGCAATCATTCGGCATAACGTGAATGTAAGCACGGGTACGATTTCTGTTGACCATTAGATTTGCAAGAAGTCTTTTGCTCGTTTGGGAATGGGGACGGTTAAGCACAATACACACTAGTGTTGGCTGGAGTAGCCGCTGCCACGCTCGCTTTTTCGCCGGGCGCGTCCGCTCAACGGACCACGCCCGTGACGGTGCTGAACAGCGAGGACCAAGCGATACCGGTAAAAGATGGCGCGAAGCGCATTCCGGTGTTCTGCAGGCCAGAGCTTATCAGCACGCGACCAACCGAAGTTATTGCCCTCCCTCGCTGCCTCCGATCAGATGATCCATTTACGGGTGATGTCATTCCCGTCCCCGAAGGCTACATCTTAGAGATAACGGACATCACGGTTTCGTCCGAAAGTCCCAACCAGGTTCTCGACGAAAATTTCAAAATTTGCTTTGCCGTTGGAAGAAGAAGCTCAGGTGACAGTGTGGTAATTCCCTCAACTGAGCTGACAGGTGTTTTCGGCATCACGCAAACGACGTGGTCATTTCAATCGCCTCCGGTGGTGCTCACAGAAGGCCAAGAGCTCATCTACGGCGATGCCTGTTCGGGAAGACCTGTAATTCGGGCATCGGGCTACTTGGTCACGAAAGAAGATTTTGGACGGTAACGTTGCAGCGAAGTGATCCAGCGATAGCCAAACGAACTATATTGCTCAGCAAACTGAACTATGGGTATGGTCAGCGCCAGATCTCCAGGACGACGTCAATGTCGTTTTCTCCGTAATCTCGCAAGCACGGCGCTCTTAGCCACAGAACTTTTTGGTGACATGATCCAAAGAAGGTTGGCGGTGGTCAGAGCTCAGTATTTTTCAATGCAGCCTCGAACACATTCAGCTTGCCGAGCGTGAGATCAGACACAGCCTCCCTTGGGCGTTGGTTCGCTTTAGTCAGCTCGTCGAGACGTTGCGCCTGATCGACCTCCATCCCGACGTTCAATATCCCTCAGCTTTAGGATATCTGCCTGAAGCGAGCCCATCCACGCCAGCTCGCGGCCATCGAGGTAGTCGCCACCATCTTCGAGAAAGCACACCTCATAGACCCGGAGTTTGTCGAGAAGGTCTGTGTGGCGCGTGCACGGTGCACTCCGTACCCGATCGGCTAGTGTATCGTACCGGCCAGAGAAGCTGTGGACCGCCTCATCGTCAGCGAAGCTCTCGTGAGCCATGAAGTGATGGTGGTAGAATTCAGCCACTGCTGAGGACAGCGCCAGCCGTGTTGAAACCGGAGTGACGTCACCAGCTCCGGGTAACAAATTGGGTAATGGCTCGCTAGGTGAGTCTATAAGAGACTGTTCTTCTTGATCTTCTCGATTTTTCGTGGCGGAGACGAAGGGATTCGAACCCTCGAGACGGCTACAAACCGCCTACTCCCTTAGCAGGGGAGCGCCTTCGACCACTCGGCCACGTCTCCACGGGCGGGTCTGCCGTAATCTTCGGGGGGATGCAAGCGGGTGTGCTGGCGTGAGGAAAAGCTCTACCAGCCCCGAAGCGCACGCGCGCGCGGCGGGCGAGGGGCAGGGACCTCAGCCGCTTAAACGATGCCCTCGGCCTGCCCGCCGGACCGCTTATCTGGGCCGCGACCCGCGCCTGATGGTCTGACCGCGCACGAAGCGGCATGCTCCGCGCCCGCCGCGCTGCCAAAAGCGCTTCATCGGACAACAACGCCTGCTACCCTTCACCCGCACAGGTGAGAGGGGATGTGATGGGTCGTTTTCTTTGGGACAAGCTGCTGCCGACCATTGGCTTGCTCGCAAGTCTCTTCGGTCTGGTCGTTGGGCTCTTCTGGCTCGACTGGGAATATGGTCTGTGGACTGATTACGAGAGCGTTATTCAGCCCCCTGAGCTTGCAGCTTTGGAGCGCCTCCCATCGCCGTTTGGCCCCTACGATTTGCTGATCTATGCGTTCGAAGGTTCCTCAATGGCCTATGCTATCGTCGTCTCGGAGGGTGATCCTCCCCCCGACCAGTGGGGGCCAATATCATGGTTCCAATGGCGGCACGACAATGGACGTTCCCCGCTTCCGGTGCAGATCACGTGGCTCGCGGAGGACCTCGTGCAGTTCTCCTACTGCGGCTCTGTGATCAGTGCTCGGAACACCATTCCCAGCAGGGTTGGATATTTCGATGCGGCGTTTGTGCGCGAAGAAGGCTGCAGCGTCCCGGTGAAAGCGCCCGAGTACGGAACATTTCGCTACGCCTTTTAGCCGCAACAGATTCCGTGCGTAAGCAGACTAAACCGTCAGAGCGATCTGCGGTTCTTGCGGTTCCTCGTCGGTGGTCGCGTAGAGGCTCAGGAGACCGCCTTGGCTTGCCTCGGGGTCTTCACCTCGCCGCTCGGCCGCGCGTTCGGCCGCCATTTGCACCTCGGCATCGCGCAATTGCGCTTGCGCAGCGGCCGCCACAGCGCGGTCTGCGGATGACGGCTCGGCTGGGGCGAGGGCGGCTTTAATCACCACACGCATCTTCGCCGCAGTGTCTTCAGGCTCGGCCTCTGGCGAGACGTCGATGGGCACCGATCCGCCTACGGCATAGTTCTGCCCATCGGGGCCGCGCTGGAAGTCATAGCTGATCGCGCCAGCATAGGGGCCGCCAACCAGCTTGTGCGCTTGCTCGTGAGCGCGCACTTCGCGGTCTCGCGCTTTCAATTTCTGCACGACAGCGCGTTCTTCTTCGGTGAGCTCGCCAGGCGCGCGTTGCTCAGGCCGATCGCCCAGCTCTTGGGTCTCGACGCTTTGGCGCACAGCGGTTTGGGTTTGCGGCTCAGCCGCTGGGGCGGTCCCGCTCGCTTGCGGCAGCCCCCGGTCTTCGGGAGCTACCGCGACGGGCCGCGCGGAATTCGGGGTAATCGCCGACAGGTCCATGCCTGCGGACCTACCGCACAGACATCACCACTCCGTCTACCGGAGGTTGAAAATTTTCTTCGTCGCCGTGACGCCGTGGATACCAACGATCGGGCCCGGACTAGCTGTCCAAAGGGATCGGACACGCCGTGGCTGCCACCAAATCAAAGCCGCCAGCCGTGTAGAAATACAGCCCCTTTGGATCCGCCGACACCGTGTAGCATTGCTGGCTCTGGCTGGGATACGCGAAGCACAGCTTGTCGCCCTGGATCTGATACTTTGCCAACGGGTCGCCGGTTTGCGGTGCACGGACGACACCGTCGTTGCCCAAAATCTCGCTGAACGCATTGCCGCTCGCGTAACATCCCGACAAGACCCGGCCGGTCAGGCGCGCTTTGATCGCATCACCGCTCATCGGTTGACCCTGGACTCGCGCCGCCAGGTTTTCGTCTTTGCCCCAGCCGTCCCAGTCCTTCGTTTCCTCGGTCGGCGGCAGGGTGGCCACGTCGAGCGGCGGCGGCGTCCCCGCGCAAGCACCAAGTCCAAGAACGGGCAGAGCGAAGAGCAAACGGTGGATCATGAAGGCCTCCCAGAGTCACCGAGGCCGCCTTAGCAGATTTCCGACCATGGGCGCGAGAGGCGCGTTGCAGAGTTGATTATTCCAACCATTGAGTAGGTTTGAGGAAAATTCCCCCACAACTCGCCGGTTTCGGGGACCATATCTTCTGAGAGGAGCCCCAGCTTGGTGCGCTGCGCCAAAACGTGCTCGAACAACGCGCGCGCTTCCTCCCGCCGGCCTGTCATCGCCAGCGCATCAATATGCCAGAAGGTGCAGGCCGTGAACGCCGTCTCCGGCTTCCCGAAATCGTCCGCGTGGCGGTAGCGGTAGACCGCGTTGCCCACCCTCAGGGTCTTGTCGATCGCGTCGACCGTCTTCCGGAAGCGCTCATCTTGGCCATCGACAAACCCAACCTCGATCATCAACAGGACCGACGCGTCGAGTGTATCGCCGCCGAACGCGCCCATGTAAGCTTGGTGGGTCTCGCTCCACGCTTCGGCTTCAATCTTGGTCCGGATGATCTGTGCACGGCCGCGCCAGTAAGACGCGCGATCGGGCTTGCCGAGCAGCTCTGCAATCCGAGTCAACCGATCGCATGCGGCCCAGCACATCAGCGCGGAGGAGGTGTGGACGCCAGCGATGGTGCGGTATTCCCAAATCCCCGCGTCGGGCTTGTCGTGCATCTCAAACGCACGCTCACCGATCTTCTCGAGGCTGACAAAATCCTGCTCGCCCGCCGGGGAGCGGAGCCGCCGATCGAAGAAGGCTTGCGCCGCGGCAAGGACAACCTGTCCGTAAACGTCGTGTTGGATATGCTCCGCTGCCTGATTGCCGCGCCGCACCGGGCCATGCCCATTATACCCCGGCATGGTCTCAACGATATGCTCTTCAAGCGTCGCCTCTAAGCCGACACCATAGACGGGCTGAATATGCCCGCCATCCGTGTGCGCAGCAACGTTGCGGAGGTAGCGCGAGTAGTACTCCAGCGTTGCCAGCGCCGAGAGCCGGTTGAGCGCCGTTACCGTGAAGTACGCATCGCGGATCCAGCAAAACCGGTAGTCCCAGTTCCGCTCGGAACCGTGGTGCTCGGGGACCGAGGTCGTCAGTGCAGCGACGATCCCGCCCGTTTCTTCAAAAACGCATAATTTCAGGGTGATGGCCGCGCGGATCACCGCATCTTGGTAGTCGAACGGGATCGCCAACCGACGCGACCAGCTTTGCCAATAATTGACCGTCCGCTCTTCCCAATCCCGCGCGAGCTGCTCCGGCGCATCGGAAAGGCTTTCGTCCGGTGTACAGATGATGCTGACCGGCCGATCGAGCGTAAACTGCGTTTTCGACAGGATGTATGAGATCGGTGCATCCGTCGTCATACGGAAGGTATTTTCTTCCGACGTAAAACGGATATGGCTCGTCCCGCGCTTGGTGTGCATCGCATCGTTGCTCCAGCCTTGGCTGGGCTCGATGTTCAGCGTGATCCGCGGGTTCCCCTCCCGCGGGATAATGCGCCGGACAAAGCTCATGGGGCGGAAGGTCCGTCCCTTGGCAGGGAACCGGGGACAGAAATCGATAATATCAACAACGCATCCGTCTGACGAACGCAGCGTCGTCTTCAAAACAGACGTGTTCCGAACATATTCCTGCGTGCTGCTCTTAAATCCCGCAAGGTCGCAGCGAAACGCACCGAGCCCGCCGAGCAGCGCATTGAACACCGGCTGCCCATCAAAACGCGGCAGGCACATCCACTGATACGCACCCTGATCATCGATCAACCCGGCAATTGACCCATTTCCGATGATCCCAAGCTCAAGCGAGGTCATTGTATCCGTCCCTTAGAAACCGCCAAACGTCGCTCGGCCCCTCAAGGCGGAATGGCGCACAGGTTGCACCTTGTCCGATTTTGATGGCCGACCCGTTAAGCGCAAGGCTTGCGGCAAAACCGTCCTCGTCGGTGGTGTCGTCGCCGATGAACAGCGGCACACGACCTTCGAAAGTTATTTTTTGCATCAACAGCTTAACCGCTTCTCCCTTATCCACGCCGGTCGGTTTCAGCTCAGCGATATCTTTACCGCGTTCCAAAATATAATCCGTGCGGCTGTCGACGAGCGCTGCAAGCGCGGCCGCGAGGGCGTCGGCATGGTGCGGGCACGCGCGGGTATGGAACGCGAGGACCCGCGCTTTTTGTTCAAGCCGCGCGCCATCAAACCCGCCGATGACCTCTTTGGCCTGGGCCAAAAGATCCGTAGGCGGCGCTGGCGTCTCGGTTGGGCCTGCCTCGCCAGGTTCCAGCACCATATCGCCATGGTTTCCTGCCCGCCACAGCTCATCCGGAACCCGTTTCGCAAGGTCTCGTCCATCGCGGCCAGAAACAAGCGCCAAGGCGCCGCCAAGACGTGCGCTCAGTGAGCGGAGAAGTTCTGCGCCACCCGGCGGCAAACAGACAGCGTCTGGATTATCCTGGAGGGCAGCCAACGTGCCATCAAAGTCGAGAAAAAGAGCTGTATGCGGAGAGAGTAAGCCAGTGGCTGCAGGACGTGTCACGTGCGGGCGTCTACGCCAGCAAGCGCGGGATCAAGATCGCGGAGAAAAGCCTCGCGCCACCACGCAATGTCTTGCTGATGCACCACGTCGTTAAGCCGCTTCTGGCGCTTTTGACGCTCCGCGAGCGGCATGGTCAGGGCCTCGCGTATGGCGTCGGCCATCGATGCGTTGTCGTGGGGATTGACGAGCAGAGCGCCTTCTTTGAGCTGCTCCGCGGCACCAGCGAATTGGCTTAGGATCAACACGCCCGGATCATCCGGGTCCTGAGCAGCGACAAATTCCTTCGCCACCAGGTTCATCCCGTCGTGAAGCGGCGTGACGAGCGCCACCCGCGCCAGTCGATAAAGCCCTGCGAGCTGATCCCGTCCGTAAGACCGCGCGAGATAGCGGATGGGGATCCAGTCAAGATCTCCGTAGTCACCATTAATCCGGCCTGCCAAGGCATCGAGTTGCTCGCGAAGCTCCGCATACTCCTCAACCTTCGTCCGCGAGGGCGGCGCGATTTGGGTATAGGCAATTTTTCCGTGCAGCTCCGGCGCTTCGTCCAGCAAACGGCCCACGGCCTGGAACCGATTGGGGATGCCCTTGGAATAGTCCATGCGGTCGACGCCGAGGATCAGCGCGCGCCCGCCTTTCACGAACGGATCGATGCGCGCTGCCGCGTTCTGGGCCGCGTCGGTATCGGCCAAGCGCGCAAAGTCGTTGGCGTCGATACCGATCGGGTAGGCGCGGACGGTGATCGTCCGACCATTGATCATGATCTCCTCGGGTCCCGTCTGAACAGCATTCAGTTCGCCTACGGCATACTTTGTAAAATTATCCCGGTCACTGATCGTTTGAAAACCGATCACATCGCTCGCGCATAGCCCTTGGCAGAGCGCGCGATGATCCGGGATCGACTTAAAAATCTCGCGCGGCGGGAACGGCACATGCAGGAAAAACCCTGTCCGGCCGGTCCAGCCAAGATCCCGTAGGTCCTGGGCCATCGGGAAGAAGTGATAGTCATGGATCCAAACGAGATCGTCGTCTTCCAGCCGCGGAAACAGAAGCTTGGCGAAGCGTCTGTTCACATCGCGATAGCACGCATACTGAGCTTCATCGAAATTGGCGAGGTCAACCCGGTAGTGAAGAACCGGCCACAACGCGCGGTTCGCATATCCGAGATAGTAGTTTTCGTTTTCGGCCTCGGTGAGGTCGGTGACGGCAAATTCGACACCGTCTTCTTCAAACAGCTCGACGCCGCGGCGCGCCACTTCGGCCACGTCGCCGGACCAGCCAAACCAAAGGCCATTGCGATCGACCAGCGCGTCCCACAGGGCGACGGCGAGGCCGCCCGTCTTTGTTCCGCCTGCTGCGGTTCTGTTCGATACGCCAACCAGTCGTGCCATTGCTTCGTTTCGGGCCGTTGTTGCTTGACGATGTCTGCCTTTCTTTTCCGCTGCGATGCAAGTGCAATCCTCAGGTGTCGTCGTCGCCCCGTCGGCCCCAATGGGCGAACTGGCGGATCAATCCGCGGAACAGCCGGATTTCTGGCTCGGTCAGTTTGGCGTGGGTGAACATCGTCCGGATGTTGCGTTCGAGGGTTGCGCGTTTGTCCGGCGGGTAGAAATATCCGGCCTCGTCGAGGACGCCGCCCAGGTGATCGAGCATCGCATCAAGCGCGGCGCGCGGGGCGGGTTGCGCGTCATAGGGGCTCTCGAAGGGTGTGCTGGCATCCTTTTGGCGCCGCCACTCGTAGGCGCAGACCAACACCGCCTGGGCCAAGTTGAGGGACGAGAATTCCGGATTGACCGGGAGCGTCAGGATTGCGTCGGCGTGCGCAACGTCGTCGGTGGAGAGCCCCGATTTCTCTCCGCCAAAAAGGATCGCGGTCCGCTCATCGCGCTGCACTTTTTCGTGAAGAGCCGAGGCGCCTTCCGCAGCGTCCAGGACGGGTAAGAACAGCCCGCGTTGCCGCGCGGTCGTGGCGATGACATAGGTGCAGTCCGCCACCGCTTCGGCCACGGAGCTGAAAACCCGTGCGCCGTCGAGCACGCGCCCTGCGCCCGCGGCCATGGCCGTCGCTTTAGGGTTTGGCCAGCCGTCCCGCGGTTCCACCAACCGCAGCGCGCTGAGGCCAAAGTTCAGCATCGCGCGGGCGGCCGCACCAACATTCTCACCCATTTGCGGCCGCACCAAAATCACAATGGGCAATCGCAGGTCGTCTGTCTCTTCGAGGTCTTGGGTCATGCACGCCCCGCTAACACGGAGCCGGCGGTGTTCCCAAGGCGGCTGCGTCCAGCAACTGGCGGCGTCGCCCCACGGGTCACCCAGCCACAATGGTCACCGAGCAAAACGATGCGCGTACGGACTGTCCGTCTCCGGCAGGCCCCTCAAAGTCGCAACCGCTTCAGGCCCGCCGGCCCAGCTTTTTCCTCGACTGGCCTGCGCCCCAGCGTCAGTTTGGCCGGTGGGGGCCGATTGCTTTCGCCAATAGGCCTTTCGGGCCGCGGATCGTGCTCGCGCTCAACCTTTGGCCAGGCTCAAGCTCGGTGAGCCCCGCAGCGCGCACCGTCTCCATGTGGATGAAGATGTCCTCGCTGTCGTTCTCTTCCTGAAGAAAGCCATAGCCCTTGGCGCGACTGAACCATTTCACCGTCACCCCAACCATGGGCCCAGCCTCCGCACTCGCGGCGATATCCGGGATTTGCTGCGGCCTCGGCGGCGCGCCGCCTGCAACGGAGAGGACTTTCACAGCCTGGAGGCCTTTCTCCCGGCGGATCGCTTCACACACGACCTTCGCGCCTTCCATCGGCGGCTGCTGGCCGCTGACCCTTAAACACGAGCTATGAAGCATCACATCCGCGGATCCATCCTCCGGCGTGATAAATCCATAGCCCTTTGTTTGGTCGAACCATTTCACGACGCCGCGGACTTCCGTCACATCGTCCTCGGCAAGGTCCGTATCCGGTTCCAGAGACGTTTGCAGGCTCATCTGGTCGGCCATTGGTGTTTGCTCCCGATCCATGAATGAGGAACTAGAGCCCCGTTGCGCGAAGGCCACGAATTCGCGGCCAAATTGACGCAGCTGTGAGGACGGTTGCACCGAAGGCCGGATCATTCAAAGGCCCAGAACACCAAATCCCCCGTTGTTCGCCACCCTTGGCAAATGATGATAGTGCCCGATATCCGCTTTGAGATGCCCATCCGCCATGTCGATTAAGCCTTTGTTCTCAAAACGTTCCGCGCCGGTCTACGAAGACCGGACCGTCGTCCTTGATGGCGAGGAAATCACCGCCGCGATCCCTGAGACGTATTCTCAGCTCGCCGGCGACATCCTCGTGCGGAAATATTTCAGAAAACGGGGCGTGCCTCAAAAGACAGTGTTACAACCCGAGGCGGACATTCCCGAGGGGCTGCAACCGCACGGGCCAGCGCCGGACACCACGTTCGGAAGCGAGACCGATGCGCGCCAAGCGTTCGGCCGGGTTGCCGGGGCGTGGGCCTATCACGGTCTCAAGCAGGGTGTCTTCATAACCGGCGCCGAGGCCGAGCTGTTCCGCGATGAAGTGTTCGCGCTGTTCGAGCATCAGATCGCGGCCCCGAACTCGCCGCAATGGTTCACCACCGGGCTCCACTGGGCCTACGACTTGTCAGCGCCTGCGCGCGGCCATTATCGCTATGACCTGTCCGCGGGCACCGTTGTCGAGGTCGATGATGTCTACGCCCACCCCCAACCCCACGCGTGCTTTATCCAATCGGTCGCCGACAGTCTCGTTGGTGAAAACGGCGTCTTCGATCTCATCACCCGCGAAGCGAAGCTGTTCAAATACGGCTCGGGCTCAGGCTCCAACTTCTCCGCTCTCCGCTCGGCTGGTGAGCCGCTTTCTGCAGGCGGCAGCACGTCGGGTCTCATCAGCTTCCTGAAGGTCGCCGATGCCGCGGCCGGCGCGATCAAGTCCGGCGGCACCACCCGCCGCGCCGCTAAGATGGTTGTTCTTGATGCGGACCATCCGGACATTGAGGAATTTGTCACCTGGAAGCAGCACGAGGAAGAAAAGGTCGCCTGCTTGGCGGCCGGTTCGCTGATCATAGAGCGTCACCTTGAGCGGATCGCGGCGGCGACCGAAGATGCTCCAGAATCCTCTCGCTTCGATGTGAAAGCGAACAACCGTCTCAAACGCGCCGTCGCCTCGGCGAAACGCGACGGCGTTCCGCCCGGCCTGATCGATCGCGCGCTGCGCATGTTGGTCCAGGGCGGTACGCCGCTCAAGACCCCAAGGTTCACCGTCGACTGGGACAGCGAAGGCTATCGCACCGTCAGTGGACAGAACGCTAACCTCTCTGTGCGGATCACCGACGCCTTCCTCAATGCTGTCGAGACCGGCGGCACGTGGGCACTGCACCGCCGGGTCGACGGCGCCGAGGTGAAAACCGTCGCGGCCCAAGAGCTTTGGCAACAGATCGGCGAGGCGGCGTGGGCGTCCGCAGATCCCGGCGTCCAATTCCACGACACCGTCAATGACTGGCATACCTGCCCTGAGGACGGCGCCATCGTCGCGTCCAATCCGTGCTCGGAATATATGTTCCTCGACGACACGGCGTGCAATTTGGCTTCCGTCAATTTGCTCAAGTTTCTGGGCGACGACGGCACCTTTGACACAGACAGCTTTGCCGCAGCGTGCCGTATCCTGACGATTGCGCTGGAAATCTCCGTTGGCATGGCCAGCTACCCCTCAAAGGCTGTGGCCGAACGGTCCTACCTTTTCCGGACTCTCGGCCTCGGCTTTGCCAACCTCGGCGGGTTGCTAATGTCCAGCGGTATCGCTTACGACAGCGATGAAGGCCGCGCTGCCGCGGGTGCCATCACCGCGCTGATGCAAGGCGTTGCGTATAAGACGTCTGCGGAGCTTGCCGAACGGCTTGGCCCGTTCCCGCGTTATGACGCGAACCGCGAGCATGTCCTCCGTGTGCTGCGCAACCACCGGGCCGGGCTCGGCACTGGCACCTTTGAGAAGGTGCGCATCGTGCCGCCCGTTCTCGACACTGGCGCGGTTCCGTTCTCGGGGCTTGCCGACGCTGCCAGCGCCGCGATGCGCGATGCCGTCGTCGCCGCGGAGGCGCACGGCGTGCGCAACGCCCAAGTGTCGGCGGTCGCGCCCACCGGGACCATCGGCCTACTGATGGATTGCGACACGACGGGGATCGAGCCTGACTACGCGCTGGTCAAATTTAAACAGCTGGTTGGCGGCGAAACGGTCAAGATCATCAACCAATCCGTACCCCGCGCATTGCGTGCTCTCGGGTATACAGACGCCGAAGTCGCCGACATGACCACCTACGCGCTGGGCCGCGCAACGCTTGACGGGGCACCGGTCATCTCATTCGAGCACCTGCGTCAGGAGGGCTTCGGCGACCGCCAAATCGACGCGATCGAGGAGGCGCTCAAGTCAGCGTTCGACATTTCCTACGTCTTCACCAGCGAGGTCCTGGGCGAAAGCTTCATGCGCGGCACCCTCGGGTTCGGCGACGAGCAGCTCGAGCAATCAGGGTACAGAACGTTGCGCGATCTCGGCTTTTCCGATGAGGACGTGCACCGAGCCAACCTCTATTGCTGCGGAACGATGACCCTGGAAGGCGCTCCGCATTTAAAGCAGGAACACCTTGAGGTCTTCGATTGCGCAGCGCCCTGCGGCCGGGTTGGCAGCCGCGCACTGTCGGTCGCCGCCCACATCGACATGATGGCCGCCGTGCAACCGTTCGTGTCCGGTGCAATTTCCAAAACCGTCAACCTGCCCGCAAGCGCCACCGTCTATGATTGCTTGACCGCGTATGAGAGCGCCCACGCGCTGGGGTTGAAGGCCGTCGCTCTGTACCGGGACGGCTCGAAGCTTAGCCAACCGCTGACAAGCGCCCTCACGGCTGCCGATAATCTTGACACGGATGATCTCGCCGACATGCCCCAAGGCGAGCGCAGCCGGGTTTTCGCCGAGCGTGTCGTCGAGAGGATCGTCGAGCGCACCCCGGGCCGGCGCAAGCTCCCCGATCGGCGTAAGGGCTACATCCAAAAAGCCACTGTCGGCGGGCACAAGGTCTACCTCCATACCGGCGAATTCGATGACGGCGAGATCGGCGAAATCTTCATCGATATGCACAAAGAGGGGGCGGCGTTCCGTTCACTGATGAATAACTTCGCCATCGCCATCTCCTTGGGACTACAATATGGTGTGCCCCTCGAAGAGTTTGTCGATGCCTACCTCTTCACCCGGTTTGAACCGGCGGGCCCGGTGGGCGGAAACGACCGCATCAAGAACGCAACATCGATCCTCGATTATATTTTCCGTGAGCTGGCAATCTCGTATCTCGGTCGGTCCGATCTCGGCCATGTGCCTGAAAACGAGAGCACTTTTGGCCTTGGTGACGGGGTCGAGAAAGAGGGCGTTCCGAAAGAAGCGCAAGCGTTCATCTCAAAAGGCCTGACCCGTTCGCGGGCGATGGATAATCTCGTCGTCCTCCGCGGCGGCGACTTCGACCGCTTCCGGAAAAGCAACGACGATAACGAAGAGGACGCAAACGAGACGCCTACTGAGGATATTTCAGAGGATGGCGGTGCAGAGCCGGAGATCCAGTCGGGGGAGCGTCCCCGACCAGTTTTAGCTGCTGTTGACGACCCTGCAATCGACGAGGCGCGTCTGAAAGGCTATGAAGGCGACGCATGCTCGGAATGCGGACAATTCACGTTGGTCCGCAACGGCACCTGCCTCCGGTGCGAGAGCTGCGGCGCCACGTCAGGCTGCAGCTAAAGCCATCAGCCTAGGGATGTTCTGCGCTGCCGCCATGCTGGCGGTCTTCAGACGTCCGAAAAGCGCTTTAATCTCAGGATCATCGCGATCCGCGGTCCTAAACAGCTGCGCAATCGCGTCGAGCCGCGTCCCGCGCAAAAAGGCGCGGAGTTCCGGATGGTTGTTCCAGGCCATCTGGTTAAGCTGCTGCGCCATACTGGTGCGCAGATAGTCCGCACTCACATCAGTCAGGCCAGTCGGCATCGCATAATTGTTCTTCTCCGCATCCGGAACAACCCGTTCGATTTCAGCAATCATCGCAGCGCTAAAACACGGCGCAGGGTAGCGCAGCATCTGCACGGTGATCCGCCCCGGCTCAAAGACGCGGGGAGGCGTCTCTTTCGACAGCGCCGATGCGGTGCAGTGGACGATCAGCGTTTCCGGCCCTGTGGGCAGTGTGGTACCGTCGAGGATAAGCTGATCAGCCTCCGCCCGTTGGACGTAACCCTCACGGACAATCCGTACTGACCGTAACGCCGCGCACTCCTTCTCGCTGGTGCAGGCCGCATGAAACATCTGGGGACGGATCGCCGGATCAAGACGCAGCCACGCGCGCCCGGCTTCCATACGATCCTCAAAGTCGGCAATCGTCTCGCCGTAGGCCATCGCTTCGGCCATCGCGGCAGCGATCCCAAGGGTTTCCTTCAAAAACGCGGGATGCGCCTGGGTCCCGGCGCGGTTGAACATCCACGGATCCCGCGGCACGACCCACCGGATCTGCTGCGGCTCGGCACCTGATGCGAGGAGGAACGTGACCGCATCCATGCCGGTCTTCCCGGCGCCGACAACGACAAAGTCTTTATACTGAGCAGCGACGGAAGGCAGCGAACCTGGCGTGACCACCGTGACACCCTCCGCCACATCAAATTTCGGTCGATGGGTCGCCGGAACAGCATTGGTGAAAAACCGCGCATCGACCAACGTGGCTGCATTGATCTCCACAGCCTCATCGGTCAATATCTTCCGTACACCGCCTTCATCGCTATAATCATGCATCGGCAGATAGGTTACGCGACCGGATGGGATGAGGCGTTCGTGCAAGCACGCCTCAAAATGCGCCGTGATCTCCGATCCCCGGGCGCAGTGGCCATAACCTTGGTTGAGGCCGCCCGCGTCCAGCCCGTCATGGCCGAGCGGCGCACTGTCCACCCCATAAAACGCCGAGGGAGCGTGCAGCCGGACGTACGGATAGCTCTCGGTCCAGTGACCGCCGGGCAGGGGGCGCCGGTCGACGATGGCCATCGTCGCGTCTGAATTGGTGAGGAGCCGGTCGGCAAAGGCGATGCCGGATGCTCCGGCCCCGACAATCAGATAATCAACGTCCACGGCGCTTCTCCATCACGTGCTCGCGGGCCATTCCTGGCAAGCTTCTGGCGGGAGGGGAAGCCCCATCCCCGCGTGACAAAAAAGAGCCCCGCCGCAACCCGCGGCGGGGCTCTTCATTAAGCCGAATGATTGGCGCGGCCCTAGAACCGCTTGCGCACCGTCAGACCATAGGTCCGCGGAATATTCGGGTAGGCAGAGATCGAGCCCGCCTGCAGCGTGGTCGGGAAACCTGACGTGTAGAACTCGTCTTCGTTCAGGTTACGCGCCCACAGCAGGGCTTCGAGGCCGTTGTCGAGTTGGACACCCAGCGAAGCGTTCAGCATACCGATTTCCCGCGAGAGGATATCGTTGGGTACGTTTTGCACCACCTGCACGTCGCTTTCGTACTGGTAGTCGGCGCGGACGAACCACTGGCCAGAACTGCCGAAGTCATTCCGGTACTCAACGCCAAACGACCCTGAGAACTCGGGAACACCTGCCGGACGCTCGCCGTCCAGGTCCCCGATGCCGTCTTCAACACCATCGGCAAGGTCGGCCTCACTGCCCAGCAGCACTGCTGCGTTCGGGAAGTCGTTGAAGACCGCGTCGAGGTACATCCCGGCGAGGGTAAAGGTCAGGCCTTCGACTGGCTCGAGCAGCGCGTCGAATTCGAAGCCCGTGACCTCTTGCTCACCGGCGTTCGCCACGACAAAGCCCGTGCCGGAGAAGATCGACGACTGCAGGTCTTCGACCACCTGGTTGAAGATGGCGAGGTTAAGCGATCCGAACTCAAACCGCGTTTTCAGGCCAAATTCCAACGTTTTGGTGGTTTCAGCGTTGGCAAGACGGGTACCTGAATATTGGTTCGGGATCCCAGCGAGCTCGAGCGCGAGACCGGTGGGGACCACACTTCCGGCACCGTTTGCACCATCGGCGGCGATCTCGCCCGCGGCCACCAGAGCGTTGATATCGCTCGCGAACGGACGGGTATCCGGCGTCAGGTTCCATGAGCTGGCTTTAAAGCCCGTCGCGTAGCTGA
The DNA here is from genome assembly GCA_038749595.1 of Pseudomonadota bacterium. Lineage (GTDB taxonomy): Bacteria > Pseudomonadota > Alphaproteobacteria > Caulobacterales > Parvularculaceae > Parvularcula. The sequence goes on along the minus strand of JBCDHW010000007.1, from coordinate 46,722 downwards.
GGTAGATGTTGGTCCGGTCCGTGGCATCGAACGAAGCCCGCAGGGTGTACGGAACATCGCTGTCCGAGCTCTTGCCGTCTTCCACAGAATTCGGGAACGGCGTCAGCGGCCCGAGCGGTTGCAAAGCAGGGAAGAAGTCCAGGAACGGGTTCGACGCGGGAAGCATCGTGGTCGGATCAATGATGTTGCCGCCAACATTCACGGCGCCATTGGCTAGGGCCGTCGCGTTGTTGGTGATCGATGCCTGTTGCAAGGCTGCAAAGATGGCCGGCTGCGCCTGAGCGAAGGCACCGATATTCGCCGGGGTCGGCGGAAGGCCAGCAACCGCGCCGAACAGCGAGCCAAAGCCCAGCTCAACAAAGTTCAGATCCGAGAACGGGTTGGTCCGCGTCACGTCGGTGAAATCGACTTCTTTGTCCGCGTTGAACCATGCCAGACCGCCAGTCAGGGTCAGCCGATCCGTGACGTCAAAGTCGACTTGGCCGAACAGCTGCCATTGGGTGTCTTTTTGGGTGACGTTGAACGACGTCCCGCCACCATCGGCCCAGAACGTGCCCGACGGAAGCCCAAGCGCCATCTCAACGCCCGTCACGCCGTTGCCGCTGAGCAGGTCAACATAGGCCCGAGCGTCCGTGCCATAGAGGCGGCGGTCTTCGATGTCCGTGTCTTCGTAGAAGAAGTAGCCGCCGAGCAGGTAGCTGAAGCGATCGCTCGCGCCGGTCACCCGGAGCTCTTGCGTAATCGTGTCACTGTCAATGCCGCGGACGTTCTCGCCCAGCAGGTCGAGGGTGGTGAAGTCGCCCTCATAGTCGACGAAGTCGTCGTAGCGGCGCAGTGCGCCGATATAGGTGATCGTCGTGTCAGGATTGACGTCCCAGTCCGCCTGCAGCGACACACCGGTGTTGGTGATCTCGTTGTTGTTGGCGAAGTCGTTGGCGATCTCGTAGGTGAAGCCTTCGTCAGGCGGTGTTAGGCCGCCAAGCACGTCGCGGATAATTGCGCCGGTTGGGCCGTCAGTGACCCGGTCGGTGCCGCAGCAACGCTCTTCGATCTCGGCATAGTCCGCGATGACGCGCACTTCGAACGTATCCGTTGGCTGGGCCAGCAGCTGGCCGCGCAGCGAATAGCGGTCGCGGTTGTTATAGTCGTCCGTGCCGCCTGCGCTGTTGTCAAAATAGCCGTCGCGCGTGTTGTAGGCGCCAGCCAGCGAGAACGCGAAAATGTCGTTCAGCGGGCCCGTCAGCACACCGCGCACGATGCGCTGGTTAAAGTTGCCCGCGGTGGCTTCAATCTGGCCACCCCACTCATATTCAGGCTTCTTGGTGACAATCGAGACCACGCCGGCCGAGGCGTTCTTACCGAACAGCGTCGACTGGGGCCCCTTCAGAACCTCAACCCGCTCAAGGTCGAGAAGGTCATCGAGCGCAGAACCCGCCCGCGAACGGAACGTGCCGTCGATAAAGACAGCGACCGAGGGCTCGATGCCTGGGTTGTTGGCGCCCGAGCCAAAGCCGCGAATGTTGAAGGTGGTGTTGGAGGTCCGCTCCAGCTGGCTCACGCGCAGCGAGGGAATGATGGACTGAAGGTCCAGCGCGTCGATGATCTGCGCGTTTTCGATCGTCTCTTCTTGGACGACGGAGACGGCGATCGGCACTTCTTGGAGCGTTTGCTCGCGCTTGGTTGAGGTGACAACAATCTCGTCGACTTGTGCAGCGGCCGGTACCATGGCCGATGCGCCAACGAGCGCGGTGGTGGCTAGAAATACTGCTCGGTTCACTCGGATCCTCCCTGGATGTCCGTTGTGGACTATTCGTTGCGATCCGCCGTTGACAGGCGGTTAACCATAGACCTTCGTTGCCCCAACACGTCGACGCCAGTCACCGCGGCCCTCAGGAGTCCAAAGGTCCAGGCACGAACGATTAATGAAATTGCATCCCCAGGGAAGGCCGCACCTTGAATATCATCACACAAGACAAGCTAATGTCGCAAATTGGCAACACTTTGCCCGCCTCAGAATGGTTAACCGTCAGCCAAGAACGCATTAACCAATTCGCGGACGTGACCGAGGATCACCAATTCATTCACATCGACGAGGAAGCCGCCGCGAAAACGCCCTTCGGCGGCACCATCGCCCATGGTTTCCTGACCCTGTCCCTGCTGTCCAAGCTAGCGGCGGACTCCGTCTTCATCATCGACGGCATCAAAGCCGGGGTGAACTACGGATTTAACAAAGTCCGGTTCATCAATCCCGTCCGTGCCGGAAAGCGCGTGCGGGCGCACTTCAAGCTCACCGATGCCAAACAGCCCAAGCCCGGCTCCTTCGTCCTTACCTACAGCGTTGAGGTCGAGATCGAAGGCGGAGACAAACCCGCCCTCATCGCCGAATGGGTCACCATGCAGCTGACTTCTTAGTGGCGCTATCGGGCACTTTTGGTGCGCTATCGGCCTTCCGGCCTATTTGAGCGCGTTTGAGTGGCGCTTAGCCCCCATCTCTCCCTCGGGAGAGATCGAAATCTAAAGATTTCGAGTGAGGGCGATGGAAGCTGGACCGACACTGCCTCAGAACTCATCCCCGCCCAGTCCAGCGGTGCTATCCTCACCCCGCCAAGCAGGGCGAAGGGCGTGCCGGACCGTCTAAGGAGCGCCTGCTGGTGATGTGTGCATCCGTGGGCAGAAGGAACTCTGCCCCAAGATGGCGCCCGGTGCGTGAGCTTAAAGTTAGGCCGCTTCGAGAGTGTGGTGCCGCATCGCCCGTGCGCGTGGACCCGGTGGGACGGGCTCACGCCGCAGCATGCCTCTCCGTCCTCACGAAGCGATGCGATAGGACAAGCCTGTCCTCAAGCAGCGAAGCGATAGGACGAGAGGAAAGAAACCCATTCGCAGCGGCGACGCGCGCACGGGCTCCCTTTACCGATCTCAAACCGCCCACGGGCGGGTATCGGCGCTGGATGGCGCGCAAGACGCAGGTCATGCCGATCAACGGCGCGCCGTGCTGATGACGCAGCCCCGCCGCCTGATCAGTGACGGTGCGTCGGCCTAATGCTGATCTTAATCAGGTCGAACTCGCCGTCACCGCCGATGCTCCCTTTGACCCGGAGCTTGGCGCGCTTGCCTTTTTCGAACGCGATGTTTGGCTGACCTATGACTTCGCAGGGGTCAGAGCCTTTCGCGCAGATGAAAAACGAAGCGGTCCGCTCGTCGCCTTCGCCCGTTAGCGACATGCGGAAATAGACGTCGTCGTCATGGCCCATCTCCACGACCTCATCGGTCAGGCCGGATGTGAAGGTCATCTTCACGTGCCGTTTGTCAGCGCCGAGGGTTTCCCTGGTCTCGTAGCGGATTTCGTAGAGCTCTTCGCCGGTGGTGTCGTGGTGCGCCGCAACGGCGGACGCGGCGAGGGCGGCGGCGGCAAGGATCATGCGGTGTCTCCCATGGTCAGGACGATTTTCCCAGTCGCTTCACGCCCTTCCAGGAGCTGGAGCGCCTTTGCTCCCTCTTCAAGCGGGAACTGCGCCGTGATCCGCGGTTTGATCGATCCTTCCTTCATCATACGGACGATATCGTTCATATTGTCCATATGGGCTTTGAAGTCCCGCATCACCGCGGCGCCCCAAAAGACGCCCATAATCTGGCAACTCTTGAGGAGCGTGAGGTTCAACGGCGGGTTCGGAATGCCCGCCGGGAAGCCCACGACGAGGTACCGGCCTTCCCATGCCATCGCGCGCAGGGCGGGCTCGCAATAAGCGCCGCCGACGGGATCGTAGAGGACGTTCGCGCCGCCGCCGGACGCCTCCTTAATTGCTCCCGAAAGGGCCTTCTGCGCATCCCGATCGAGGTTCTGCGGATAGACCACCGTCTCGTCCGCGCCGAGCTCTTTGCAGAACGCAGCCTTCGCTTCGGAGCTGACCGCCGCAACCACCTTGGCGCCCATCGCCTTTCCGAGCTCGATCGCTGCCGAGCCAACGCCCCCTGCGGCGCCCAGTACCACCAGAGCTTCACCGGACTGCAATCTCGCACGGTCCTTCAGCGCGTAATAACTGGTTCCGTAGGTCATGATGAAAGCAGCCGCTTCCTCGAACGAGAGCGCATCGGGGATCGGCATCGCCGTGGGCGCATCGACGATCACGTGTGTGGCGTACCCGCCAAACGCGCCCGCCGAAGCCGCCACCCGTTGGCCGATCATCGCGGCGTCGACGCCTTCGCCCACCGCATCGATCACGCCGGCCACTTCACCGCCCGGTGCAAACGGCCGCGGCGGTTTGAACTGGTAAAGGTCCTTGATGATCAGCGTATCCGGAAAGTTGCACCCCGCAGCATGGACCTTGATCCGGACGCTCCCCTTCGGAGGCTCCGGTGTGTCCACCTCCATCACTTTCAGCGTCTCAGGGCCTCCCGGCTCGACAGACATCAAAGCTTTCATCACCGCATCTCCCGTTTCTCGGCGTCGTCTGACGACGGTGCTGCCCCCGCGTCAACGGGTCGGACTCGGTTTCTGCTGTTCCTCCGCGTGACACTTGAATCTCGTTTCCGAGGTAATGATCAAGAGCTTCGGTGCGCCAAGGCATAGATCAGCTCCATCCTCTATAGCTTTGTGCTGCGACAGAGTCGGGCGAACGGTGTCCAAGCAAGAAGGAGGTGTTAGTGGCTGCGTAAAAGAAAGATCCGTCGTTCAGTCACTCGATCGCATTCACGATGGATTGGAAGGCGCTTCGATGGTCACGAGCGTACTTAAGCAAGATCCGCTCAACCCAATCGACATCGCTGTCATGCAGCTGAAACATCGGATCATCTCGGTGTTCTAAGCACGCGTACGGCAGGTCATAGCACATGGCTATGTATACCGGATCGAACTGGTTCCGGTCTGCAGAGAACGCCCACGTCCAATGTGTTCCTACGCGGGTTTTTGATATTGCAAGTTCTATCAAGGTCGCGAGTGGGGCTATTCCGACGCAGCGAAAAGAGTTGGGTACCTGCTTAAGCATTTTGCGAGTATTGAATATTGCCTGATTCAGGCCGCCGTTGAGCACGTTGCCGTGGAAATTCAGCACACGTGCGAAATGCTTTTCCTCGGTAGAAGTCGCAGCATCAGCTGCATAGATGAGAGCGTCGGGCAGGCATTCGGCATCTGCAAAAACATCCATGAAGCGAACGGTCCCATGGTCGTGAGCGGTGGTCAATCGCTGCAATCCCGAGACCAAGACGCTTGTGATCCCCCGCGAGCCTGGGCAGTCTGCCGCAAAACAAGAACACCGCAGGGAAACGCCAGTGCCGAAATTACAGAACCGCGGGTCCATCCTCGCGCTGTTGATGGTCGTCTACGTCTTCAACTTCATCGATCGGCAAATCGTGGGCGTCCTTGCGCCGTTCATTAAGGCGGATCTTGGTCTGAGCGGCACCCAAGTCGGGCTTCTCACGGGCTTCGTCTTCGCGCTCTTCTATACCGTCATAGGGATCCCGATCGCGTCTCTGGTCGACAACACCAAAACAGTCCGCGTCGGGAGCCTCAGCCTGACGTTTGACCGGGTCACGATCATCGCGCTGAGTTTGGCGACCTGGAGTTTTTTCACCTTGCTGACGGGCTTCGCGGGCGGGTTCATTGCCCTCGCTGTGCTGCGCATCGGCGTCGCCGTTGGTGAGGCGGGATGCAGCCCGCCAAGCCATTCCTTGATCTCGGACCTCTACGCCCCGAATGAGCGGGCCAAAGCACTCGCGATCTTCGCCCTTGGGATCCCGTTCGGCATCATGATCGCCTACTTCGCCGCGGCGTTCTTTGCCGGCGGCGGCACAGTGAATTGGCGCCTAGCGTTCCTCGTGATCGGCGCATTAGGGATCCCCATCGCGCTGTACACGAAGTTCGCAATCCCCGAGCCTGAGCGCGGGCGGATGGACGGGCCGAAGGTTCAGCCGCTGCCTTTCGGCGAAGCCGTACGCGAGCTGGCCAAGATCCCCAGCTATTGGACCATGGCGCTGGGCATCGCCTTCGCCAGCTTTGGTTCGTACGCGGTCAATGCCTTTCTAACGTTGTATATTTTGGGCGAGCCCACCGCCGCCGAAGCGCCTTGGATGGGCGCCTATACCACCGTCATCGGACCGGCATCGGCGACGATCCTCGGCATCAAGCTTTCCGGGGTGCAGCTCTTACTGCTCGGCCTTGGGGCAGGGAACGCGGTTTTCTACGCAACGGGAACATATCTCGGGGGCGTCGTCGCCGACCATTTCGGCAAGCGCAGTGTCGCTGCTTACGCCCTGGTGCCCGCCGTCACAATTGGCATCGCCGCTGTGGCTATCGCCGTATCGTGGACCAGCGAGTCGATGCCCGTCTTCCTCACGGGGCTCTGCGTCTACATCTTCTTCTTGGGCTTCTACCTCGGGCCAAGTTTCTCCGTGGCCCAGAACCTCGCGCGGGTTTCGGTGCGCGCGACGTCCACGGCGGTGTTCTTCTTCGTCCTCAATTTGATCGCTCTCGGCGGCGGCCCGTCGGTGACGGGCTTCCTCTATGATCACTTTGCTGTGTCGAGCGGCGACCAACTGACTGGGCTGCGCACAGCGCTGCTCGCCCTCAGCGTCGCGTATGCATTGTCCGTCGCGTTGTTCTTGGTCACCGCCAGGACCCTGCCGCGCGATTGGGCGCGGGCCCAGGGCCAAGCCGCCGAAGCGGCAGCGTGACCAGCCAATTCGCTCCAGCCTTGGTGCGCTCGGGCAAGCAGCCGCGGCGATTGGCCATGCCAAGCCTCCCGTGCAAACGACGGCCAACGCGCTAGGTCATCTCTAGGCAGCGCGTCCGGGCACTCTTGCACGGCGCTTCCAATGATTGACGCCGCGAAAGCGCCGGCGTGACGCTTCGTTAGCGTCGAGTGCGTAAAAGTCTCGCTTGCAACACGCCATGATGCTCCCGACATCATGGAAGCTGTCGTGCGTTTATTCATCTTCCAGGCGCGTCAGTGGCTGGTTCAGCGCTGCATCCGTGGGCGAGCCTGCCGGAGACTGCCGAAAGGAGTTCCTTATGAGTGAAGAGACAAGGGCGTACCCCGTTCTTCCGCTCAGAGACATTGTCGTTTTCCCGCACATGGTCGTGCCGCTGTTTGTCGGTCGCGAGAAATCCGTGCGCGCTTTGGAGACGGTGATGGAAGCCGACCGCGAGATCCTTCTCGTGGCCCAAAAAGACGCGGCCAATGACGATCCAAGCCGCGATGACATCTACACGATCGGTGTGGTCGCCAAGGTGTTGCAGCTCCTGAAGCTGCCTGACGGCACGGTGAAAGTGCTGGTCGAAGGCGGCCAGCGGGCGGAAATCACCCGCTACACCGAGCAAGACGAGTATTTCGAAGCCGAAGGTATCCTCCTCGATGAAAACGAGGGCGATGAGGCTGAGGTCGAGGCCTTGGCCCGCTCTGTGAACGCCCAGTTCGAGAGCTATGTGAAGCTCAACAAGCGCGTCTCACCTGAGGTGATCGTCTCGATCGGCCAGATCGACGATGCGTCCAAGCTCGCCGACACCGTGGCCTCGCACCTCAACCTCAAAATCGCTGAGAAGCAGGAGCTGCTCGAGATCGCCTCGATCCCGCAGCGGCTGGAGGCCGTCTACGGCTTCATGGAAGGCGAGATGTCCGTCCTGCAGGTCGAGAAAAAGATCCGTGGCCGCGTCAAGCGCCAGATGGAGAAGACCCAGCGCGAGTACTATCTGAACGAGCAAATGAAGGCCATTCAGAAGGAACTCGGCGACGGCGAAGAAGGCAAAGACGAGCTGACTGAGCTCGAAGAGCGGATCGAGAAGACCAAGCTCTCGAAGGAAGCCCGCACCAAGGCCCAGGCGGAGCTGAAAAAGCTGCGTCAGATGTCGCCGATGTCGGCTGAGAGCACGGTGGTCCGCAACTACCTCGACTGGATGCTGTCGATCCCGTGGAACCAGCGCGGCAAGCTCAAAACCAACCTTGCCAAGGCGCAAGACGTTCTGGACCAGGATCACTACGGCCTCGATAAAGTCAAAGAACGGATCATTGAGTACCTCGCCGTGCAAAAGCGGACGGGTAAGCTCAAAGGCCCGATCCTTTGCCTCGTTGGTCCTCCGGGGGTCGGTAAGACCTCGCTTGGCAAATCGCTGGCGGAAGCCACGGGCCGTGAATTCGTCCGTGTGTCCCTCGGCGGCGTGCGCGACGAGAGCGAGATCCGCGGCCACCGCCGGACTTACATTGGCTCGATGCCCGGTAAGATCATCCAGTCGATGAAGAAGGTGAAGAAGTCGAACCCGCTGTTCCTTCTCGATGAGATCGACAAGATGGGCCAAGACTTCCGCGGTGATCCGTCTGCGGCGCTTCTTGAGGTGCTGGACCCGGCGCAAAACGATACGTTTGCGGACCATTACCTTGAGGTCGACTACGACCTTTCGGACATCATGTTCGTGACCACGGCCAACTCGCTGAACATGCCTCAGCCGCTTCTGGATCGGATGGAGATCATCCGCATTCCGGGGTACACTGAGGACGAGAAAGTCGAGATCGCCCGGCGCCACATCATGCCGCGTCTGCGCAAGGAGCATGGCCTGAAGGAAGAAGAGTGGATCGTCGAAGACAGTGCGCTCCTCGACCTCATCCGGCTCTACACCCGCGAGGCGGGCGTGCGGAACCTCGAGCGTGAGCTCTCGAACCTCGCGCGCAAGACCGTCACGCGGCTTGAGATGGAAGAGGGCACCGAGGCGGTTACGGTCGATGCGGACAATCTCGGCGACTTCGCCGGGGTGCAGAAGTTCCGTTATGGCGAGGTCGACGGCGACGATGCCATCGGCGTTGTGACGGGGCTCGCGTGGACGTCCGTAGGCGGAGACATTCTCAAGATCGAGAGCGTCACCATGCCCGGTAAGGGCCGCATGACGCCGACGGGTAACCTCAAAGAGGTGATGAAGGAGTCGGTCTCGGCCGCTGCATCCTATGTCCGCAGCAGGGCGGTAGAGTTCGGTATCAAACCGCCGGTTTTCGAGAAGACCGACATCCACATCCACGTGCCTGAAGGCGCAACGCCGAAAGATGGCCCCTCGGCCGGTGTGGCCATGGCGACAGCGATCGTCTCGACACTGACGGGTGTGCCGATCCGCAAGGACATCGCCATGACCGGCGAAATCTCTCTACGCGGACGGGTTCTCGCCATCGGTGGGCTCAAAGAAAAGCTTCTCGCCGCGCTCCGTGCCGGGGTGAAGACGGTCTTGATACCGCAGGAGAACGAGAAGGACCTCGCCGAGGTGCCGGACAACGTCAAAGAAGGCCTAGAGATCATCCCGGTCGATCACGTCGACGAGGTCTTGAAGCACGCCCTCACAGGCCCTCTCACACCGATCGAGTGGGACCCCGAAGAAGAGGCCCTCAAGGCGCAAGCCGCCAAAACCGAAACGCCCCCCGAAGGCGGCCCTGTCATGACGCATTAAGCGGCGCATCCATCAGCAAATCAAAGCGGGCTCCGGCCCGCTTTTTTCTGCGCCGAGCGATCGCGATGCGGGAAACGGTCACTTCCCAAACGGTGCCCCGCGCCCTAGCTCCCCACCATGACAACCAAGACCCCCGAAGACTGCCACTCGATGGAAGACGTCCGCGCGGGCGTCGATGAACTGGACCGCGAACTCGTCCGGATGCTCGTGATCCGCCAGGGCTATATGGAGGCCGCGGCGCGCATCAAGCCAACGATCGACGACGTTCGGGTGCCCTGGCGCATCGAAGATGTGGTCGAAAAAGTCCTCGAAAGCGCGAAGCGCGAAGGGCTGAATCCGCGAATCGCTGAGCCCGTTTGGCGCCAATTGATCGAATGTTGCATCGCGCACGAGGCCGAACACTGGAAAAAGCTGCGCGCTGAGCGATGAGAATAACTAAGCAGAATCAAGATACTACAATAAAGTCCAGTGTTTATGCGGGTTTCAGGGGAAATTTACCCTTTGACCTCGCCAAAAAACTGTTTCTAGCGTCCCGCGAGCGGCCCTGAAAGCCGCAGAAACAAAGGGGTTTCGTGCCATGAACAAAAACGAATTTATCGACGAAGTCGCCCGCAAAGCGGACATGAGCAAAGCGCAGGCCGGCAAAGCCGTCGATGCGGTTTTCGATGCGATCACCGAGGCCCTGCAGGGCGGTGACGACGTCCGCCTGGTCGGCTTCGGCACCTTCTCAGCTGCCAAGCGCGAAGCCCGCGAAGGCCGCAACCCGCGCACCGGCGAGACGATCCAGATCGCTGCATCGATCCAGCCGAAATTCTCGGCCGGTAAAGGCCTGAAAGACGCGCTGAACTAAGCGCTCCTCTGCCGCGGCCATTGGGGATCGCGGACGTGGATAGAAAGGCGGGCCTCGGGTCCGCCTTTTTCATTTTGTCAGCTTGCCGAACGCTCTGAGTCGGGCCTAAGGCGAGCGTCCATGACGCGGTACATTTTCATCACCGGCGGCGTGGTTTCGTCTCTCGGAAAAGGCGTGGCTTCAGCGGCACTTGGCGCTCTTTTGCAGGCGCGGGGCTATTCCGTCCGCCTGCGCAAGCTCGATCCCTACATCAACGTCGACCCCGGCACGATGAGCCCTTACCAGCACGGCGAGGTCTTCGTGACCGATGATGGGGCGGAAACGGATCTCGACCTCGGCCACTATGAGCGCTTCACCGGCGTATCGGCGACCAAGGGCGACAACATCACCACAGGGCAGATCTACAGCTCTGTCATCGAGAAAGAGCGACGCGGCGACTACCTCGGCGCGACGGTGCAGGTGATCCCGCACATCACCGACGCGATCAAAGACTTCATCCGTTCCTCGGCCGTCGACGATGATGGCGAGCCCGTTGATTTCCTCCTCTGCGAAATCGGTGGTACAGTTGGGGATATTGAGGGTCTGCCCTTCTTCGAGGCCATTCGTCAGTTCGGGAACGAAGAGCCCCGCGGTGCGTGCGTTTTCATCCACCTGACGCTGATGCCCTATATCTCCGTGGCCGGAGAAATGAAGACCAAGCCGACCCAGCACTCGGTGAAAGAGCTGCGGTCCATCGGCATCCAGCCGGATATCCTCCTCGTCCGCGCGGATCGTCCGATCCCGGAGAGTGAGAAGACGAAGATCGCGCTCTTCTGCAACGTCCGTCCCTCGGCGGTGGTGCAGGCGATGAACTCGCGCACCATCTACGAGGTGCCCCTCGACTACCACAACGAAGGCTTTGACGAGGAAGTGCTCGCGGCGTTCGGCATTGACGATGCTCCGGCGCTCGATCTGTCCCGATGGCAAGAGATCACCAAGCGGATCATCGCACCGGACGGCGAGGTGCGGATCGCGGTGGTGGGCAAGTACACCGTTCTCAAAGATGCGTACAAATCGCTGATTGAAGCCCTCGCCCATGGCGGCATTGCGAATAACATCCGGGTGCAGATCGAGTGGATCGACTCCGCCGTTTTCGAGAACAGCGAGGTCGCCACCGACCGGCTTTCTGACGTGCACGGCATTCTCGTCCCCGGCGGGTTTGGTGAACGCGGTTCGGAGGGCAAGATCCTCGCAGCAAAGTTCGCGCGGGAGAAGCAGATCCCTTATTTTGGCATTTGCTTCGGCATGCAAATGGCGGTGGTCGAGGCTGCACGGAGCCTTCTGGGCATCGATAATGCGACGTCTACGGAATTTGAGACCACGGGCGAGCATGTGGTCGGGCTGATGACCGAGTGGGAGAAGGACGGCAACGTCGAGACGCGGTCGGCTGAGACAGACCTTGGCGGCACCATGCGCCTTGGCGCTTACGACGCGCGCCTGTCTCCAGGGACCAAGGTTCACGAGATCTACGGTACCGAGATGATCAGTGAACGGCATCGCCACCGTTACGAGGTGCAGATGCAGCTCGAAGGTGCTCTCAAGGACCACGGCGTCATCTTCTCAGGAAAGTCACCCGATGGACGCCTGCCGGAGATCATGGAGATCGAGGACCACCCCTGGTTCATCGCGGTGCAGTTCCACCCCGAACTCAAGAGCCGTCCCTTCGACCCGCACCCGCTCTTCGCAAGCTTCGTCGAAGCCGCGCTGAAGCGCTCGCGACTGGTCTAGAACTTCACCGAAAGGCTGATGGCGCCGAAGCGGTCGGGGCCGTCTTGGGTGGCGAAACGCTCCGTACGCTTCACGGATGTCCAGGCGAGCTGGATCCGGCCAAGCTGGACCGCGTATCCATACTGAAGATCGCCGACCCACGTGTTGCGCTCAACCGATGGCCCATCGTCGCGGAACAGGCTGCCGTTCAGCGTCAAGTCGTGGGCCACCGCGCGCGCCTGGGCGCCGAAGAAGACGTACCACGCCGCGGGTTGTACATAATCGAAGTGACCTGAACCTGTGAGCGACGGCCGGATGCGCGCCGGTCCGAAGTCAGACCCCAGACGATTGCCGAGGCGCACCATGCCTCCGGCCCGAGCGTTGATGTTCACCGTGCCCAGGGTGACGCCGTAGCTGGGGGTGAGATCAAGGCCGAGCCATCCCGCCTTCGCGGTGAACAAGGCGCGCCCTTTGCGGTCAAACGAGAGGTTCGCGACCACTTCGTTGGGGTGCTGAGCATCCCAGCCGAGGGGATCGTCTCCGGCGATGACGCCGTGATACCACGTCTGGATCTCTTCGCCGAGCGCCCAAGGCCCAACCACCCCGGCCTCAAGCGTGAGGATATCGACAACGCCCTGATCTTCCGTCATCAGCGCATATTCGATGAACATGTAGCCCGCATACGGATGGTCGTCTTCTGCCGGGGTCGGCGTGCGGATGTTGTCCGGGGTGTGCAGCGTCTGGGCGAACGCAAAGCCTCGCCGAAACGTCTTGCTCCGCTCAGGGTCGCGGATAAGCCGCTGCTCCCACGCCATGGGCTCCACCGCGCGGGTGACGTAGGCATAGCGCGTGCCGTTCGTGTAGTTGCGATCCTGGCCGCCGAACCAATCGTTCTCCACCGTATGGGTCCAGGTGCCCAGATCGCGGGGCAGGGGTTCCCCTGCCGCCGCGACCTTCAGCGCACCAAAGAATGCCGCCATCAGCGTGCAGACGATAAGGCGGGTCCCGCGTCGTAACGCGGCGCCCAGGTGTTCATCACCCATACCAAAACCCCTTCTGGGACCGGCATGGGGCTTAGGCTATTGAGGTAGAGATCTGATCAAGGCGCAACCTAAAGACGAAGCGCGCAAGGTAGCATTTAGGAAAGAACTTGCTGGTTGATCCGTACAGCTACATTTTGAACGAGAGCGTCAGCGCACCAAATCCGTCGGCGCCGTTTTGCGCTTCAAAACGCTCCGTACGGTGCACATAGGTCCAGGACAGCTGCGTCCCGCCCCAGGTGATGGCGAAGCCGCTTTGGATGTCACCGACATAGGTGTTCTTTGGCGTGCTTGGGCTGTCCTCGTCGAACAGGCTGCCGTCCAGGAAAATATCGTGGGCGACGGCGCGGCCCTGAACACCGACGAATGCGAACCAATCAACGTCCTTTGCCCGCGTGAACTGACCCGACCCTGTGAGCGATGGACGGATCCGCGCAGGGCCGAAGTTGGGCTGAAGACTGTTGCCGATGCGCAGCATGCCGCCGACCCGGGCGTTGACCGCGACGGTGCCGAGCGAAGCGCCGGCCGTCGGCGTGATCTCCACATCGATCCCGCCCGCACGACCAGAAAGGATCGGCGCGCCTTTCCAATCGTAGGCGAGGTTCGCTGTCACTTCGTTGTCGATCTGATGGGCCCAGCCGTTCGCTTCGTAGGCGCCCATGGTCCGGTGAAACCAGTTCTGCGTTTCCTCGCCTAGCGCCCAAGGACCGATGACGCCGACTTCGATCGTCACCAGATCGAACCGGCCGTCTTTTTCGGTCAGCGCTGCGTACTCGCCAAAAATGTTGCCGGCATACGGATGCTCGTGATCGTAGGGCGTTTCGCGCAGGTAGTATTCGGGCGTGTAGAGGGTCTGGCTGGCGGCGAGGCCGCGGCGGAAGGTGCCTTCGCTGGCCCGGCCGCCGGTGATGAACTGCTCCAGCTGCGTCGGCGCCACCGCACCGGTGACATAGGCGACGCGGAGCCCGCTCGTGTAGTGGCGATCGCTTCCCGCGAAGACATCATTCTCAACGGTGAAAGAAAGCGTGCCCGCTTCGCGTTCAGCCCGGGCACCGCCAGAGGCGCCGGCGATGCCAGCGAGGAAGGAGAGGGCGAGCGTGAAAGCGAAGCGGGACATGCCCCCAGCGCTTCAAGATCAGTGCCAAACGCGCGTCACCCGGGAAACTTTCCCGTTAATTTCTCCTTTTTGGGGCAAATAAGAAAAAGGCCGCCGCTTCCTCAGTGGAAGCAGCGGCCTTCCCCTCTTCTCTCCCAGGAGAGATCCCCGTTCTAAACCTCGTATCCGGTGACTGAGCGCGGCTCGAAGCCTAAGCGCTTCATCGCCTCAGCGCGGATCGCGTTCTTCTTGCGCTGCGATGCCCGATGGTACGGGAGGCCACGATTGGCGCGCTCGGTATCCCAAATGTCCTTGGCCACCAGCTCGATCATCTCGCGCTGAGGAGCCGAGAGTTGGGACCAGGCCGCTTCAATCTCGAGATTGTCGCGGTCCGAGAAACTCGCACCTGCCGTCGTTGCCACCAGCAGCACCATTGCCGCCGCATTCATTAGTTTTTTCATGCATCACACCCCCGTGCTTGTGTTCTGGTGTAACAGCGAGGGGTAACGCCTGGCGAAATGACGAAGCGAAGAATTGAGCGTTTACCATTAACCATCCAGCAGGTCCCGTTGACCGCGTTTTACTGGCTGGACAGGGGGGCAGAGTTCGGGTAGCCGCTGCCGCTCACGAATTGATGGAGACCTTCCGTGGCCGTTCCGAAGAGTAAGATCACGCGCTCCCGTCGCGGCATGCGCCGGGCCCACGACCGCCTCGAACTCGCGTCCTACGTTGAGGACCAGGCGAGCGGCAACCTGCGCCGCAACCACCACATTGACCTCAAGGCCGGCACCTACAACGGTCGCCAGGTTTTGCCGCCGCAAGAGGACTAGGCCAGTTTGCTTTGCTCGCGCCCGTTAAGGGTTCGGGCCTGATCAATGTTAAGGCGCTCTCGTTGAGGGCGCCTTTTGTTTTGCACATTCGGCGGCGCAGCCGTGGGTTTCGTCATCGAAAACAAGGCCGGGGACCGGCTGCTGGGCGTCCCAAAGCTCTTTGGTAGCGGACGTGTCCAGGTCCCGGACAAAGCGCCAGGCCCCGTCCCGATCCTGGCCAAAAACAGTCAAGAACCGGCCGTAGCTTTCGTCTTCTAAGGCGCCATCGGGCCCGAAGCGCCGAAGCCGGTAAAGCCCAACATCCGTAGCGCTTTGTGCAAAGACATCCCGGTGCATCACCCGGAAGGCCAAACTGAGCCGCTGGCCATCTTTTTTCAGGCCCGCAAACCAGCCGGTGAAATTGTCAGCGATCGCGTCGCGCCCCACCGACGGTGGCCGCGGTCCGCTGCGCACATAGACGGCCTCTTCGGCATAGGTTCCGTTGACCAGCGCTTGGGGGTCGAGCGCTGCGTAGGCCGCGCTGTAGTTTTGGTACACTTGGTTGAGGTCGGCATCATGCGGCCCGGGCGCGACAGGCCCCGCGCATCCCGCCATGACAAGCCATGCCGCTGCAATCCCGATCGTTCCGCGCATGTCCTGCTCCCGCGCATCGAACGTGCCTTTTAGCTCTTCTGACGCGCTCGGCCTATGCCGAGCTGCATTGCTCGCCTCGCCTTTGATCGCCGTCTTGCTAGGTCATCCATGCTAGGGAAGGGCTTTTGTTATGCGTCACCATATCATCACCGTTGCGGGCCTCGCCGCGGCGTTCTCCACCGCAACTGCACACCAGCGCGACTTGTCCAGTGTCGAGATCACCGCCACCGAGGTTCGGCCAGGGCTCTACGCTTTGTTCGGCGCGGGCGGGAACATCGGCTTGCAATTTGGCGAAGACGCTGTGTTCCTGATTGACGACCAATTCGCTCCGCTAACGGAAAAAATCTCAGCGAAGGTCAAAGAGCTGTCTGGCGGTGATGTCGATTTTGTTCTGAGTACGCATTACCACGGCGACCACACGGGCGGAAACGAGAACTTCGGAAAAGCGGGCGCGCTCATCTTCGGGCACGACAACGTCCGTGTTCGCGTGATCGAGGACAATGAAGCGCCCGCAAACGCACCTGTCGTCACGTTCAGCGATACGCAGACCTTCCATATCAATGGCGAAACTGTGAAAGCCGTGCACCTTGAAAGGGCGCATACGGACGGAGACAGCATTGTCCACTTCGAAAATGCCAACGTCATTCACGGCGGCGATCTGTTGTTCGAAGTCTCGATGGGGAGCTTCCCGTTCATCGATCTTGGCGGCGGCGGATCGATCAATGGCGCCATTGCGGCTGTCGAGGCGATCATTGCGATGAGTGACGATGAGACCACGATCATTCCCGGTCACGGCAGCCTCATGGATAAGGCAGGGGTTGAAGCCTATCGCGCCATGCTCGTGGATATTCGTGACCGCGTGAAAGCCCAGATCGACCGTGGCCGCAGCCGTGAGCGGATCATCCGTGGACGGCCGGCAAAAGCCTATGCCGAAGGGCGCGAGGGCGGCTTTATCTCCGAGGACCGGTTCGTTGGTTTCGTCTACGACAGCCTCACGGCCGAATAGCGCCGAGCGAAGAGACGACGACTGACGTTATCGCCCAAGGCGGCACGACGAGGCACGAAGGCATCGTCGTACGCCGCGCGGGAGAAGGCTCTAGAACCGCTCAGTACACCTTCATAATATCGGAAAGTGGTTTCTTCTTCAGCGCGTGCTCCGGCACACGGGCGTCCGCCGCAGGGTGACCGACGACGATGATCATCATCGGTTTCTCTGTCGCTGGCCGCTCAAGCGCTTGGTTCAGAAATTTCATCGGGTTCGGGGTGTGGGTCAGCGTCGCCAGGCCCGCATGGTGGAGCGCGGTCAGGAGGAACCCGCAGGCCAGCCCAACACTCTCGGTCACATAATAGTTCTTTTTGTCGTCGCGCGCCTCCACGCCCCCGCGTTTTTGCGCAAAACACACGATCAGATACGGCGCCGTTTCGAGGAATGGTTTCTCAGCATTCGTCCCAATCGGCGCGAGGGCGTCGAGCCATTCCTCGCCCGCCCGGCCTTCGTAGAACGCCCGCTCTTCTTCTTCGGCCGCCTCGCGGATCTTGCGCTTGATCTCTTGCCCCTCGCAAACCGCAAAAAACCAGGGTTGATGATTCGCCCCCGACGGCGCACGGCCAGCTGCCTCGATCGCGGCCTCAATGATCTTCCGATCCACCGGCGCATCGGAGAAATCCCGTATCGTGTGCCGGGTGCACATGACGTCACGAAAGTCCTCGGCCGCTGCGACGGGATCGTCCGGCGAGGGGGCAGGGGCAAGAGATCGCAAGGCGACGCTCGGAGATTCGGTCATGTCTGCTCCTCAAGATCGGCCATAGCCGGGCGGTGCGCATTAAGGTTTGGCATCGGCAACCCGGCGGGGAAACCCTCCAAATTTCTCCTAAGCGCCTCAGCAAATGCAGCGGCCGTTAACGACCTGATAACCGTAGTGACCGATCTTTTAACCCTGCGCCGCGCACACGTTTCAGGGAAGTTCCAGTCATGCCGCTCAACCTCTCCGTCCCCACCTCCGCAGAGCTGAAGCCGACGATCGTCGTTATTGGCGTCGGGGGTGCTGGTGGCAATGCGGTCAACAACATGATCAACAGCGAGCTCGAAGGCGTCACGTTCGTCTGCGCCAACACCGATGCGCAGGCGGTCGGGCTGTCGAAGGCCGACGTGAAAATCCAGCTTGGCACGGGCGTTACCCAAGGGCTCGGCGCAGGCTCGCGGCCCCAGATCGGCGAGGCCGCGGCAGAAGAAAGCCTCGACGATGTGATGGCCGCGCTTGAGGGCGCCAACATGCTGTTCATCACCGCCGGAATGGGCGGCGGCACCGGCACCGGCGCAGCGCCCGTCATCGCGAAGGCTGCGCGCGACCTTGGTATACTGACGGTCGGTGTGGTGACGAAGCCGTTCGCGTTCGAAGGTGCACGGCGGATGCGGATTGCCGAGGAGGGGATCGATGAGCTCTCCCGCCACGTCGACACGCTGCTGATTATTCCGAACCAAAACCTGTTCCGCCTCGCCGACGAGAACACGACCTTCGCGGAAGCGTTCGGCATGGCCGACGAGGTGCTTCACTCGGGTGTGCGCGGCATCACCGACCTGATGATTGTGCCGGGGCACATCAACCTCGACTTTGCGGACGTCCGTACGGTGATGAGTGAGATGGGCAAGGCGATGATGGGCACCGGCGAGTGCTCTGGCGACAGCCGTGCATCTGAAGCGGCTGCCGCGGCGATTTCCAACCCACTCCTCGACGAGATGTCTCTTAAAGGCGCGAAGGGTGTACTGATTAACATCACCGGCGGGCTCGATATGAAGCTCTTCGAAGTCGACGAGGCCGCCAACGCGATCCGTTCTGAGGTCGACGCTGACGCCAATATCATCGTCGGCTCGACGTTCGATCAGAGCTTGGAGGGCACCATTCGCGTCTCGGTCGTTGCCACGGGTATCGACGGTGAGCCGGTCAAAGCCATCGAGCCTGTGCGCCGGGTCAGCGCCGCGCCTGAAGCGCAGCCAGCGTCGGCGCCTACGGAGCTTCCCCCCGTCATCGACGACGTCCCGCCAATGCCGCCTGTCATCGCGGCGCAAAATGGCCTCGACCCCAATCCCGTTGGTGATGTCCACGACCGCATCCGCCGTATGCTGACGGAAGACAGCGCCAGTGCACTCGACGGTCAGGCTGGCGATAGCGCGAACCCTTTCCGTACACGGCAGACGTCGACGCTCGAAACCGCGATGGGTCTTCTGCGTGATACGTTTAAAGGCAAGGCTGAGGACGAGCAGCCCGTGCGCCGTCGCCCATCGGCAAAGCCGCTGACAGACGACGACGATGAGGTCGAAGTTCCCGCATTTCTGCGTCGGAATTAGTCGCCCTCGGCGGGCGATGACGTCAGCAATTCACTGAGCCCTGAAGCGACCGTGCCCATAAGGTCGCTCAAGCTTTTTCTGTCCTCATCCGCAACAAGCGCCAGCATCACTCCCGCGTTGAGGAGGTTTTGGCGTTTGATTGCTTCTCCCGTCGCCTTTCCCTCATCGGTGAGAGAAATCTGCTTAGCGCGGCCATCGTCTGGGTCCTGATCTTTGATGACGAGGCCCCGGCGTTCGAGCGCTGAGAGAGCGCTTGAAAGCGTGCTGCGCGATACGCCCAGATAAGCGGCGAGATCGCTAGGGCGCGCGGGGCCTTCATCGATCAAGCGCTCCAGGACGTGGAAATTAAGCGGGTTGAAGGGGAGCCGACCTTCAGCAGGCTGACCAGCGCGCCCAGCCACGAGAAAAGCGCGCACCAGTGTTCCCACTGCTTCGGCCAAACGCTCTTTTTCTTGCGTCTCGATCATTGACGCCCTCCGCTTCTATCCATATAATACGAATATCGTACTAAAAAGGTAGTCATCGATGCGACGCTCTCTTCTTGCTCTCACCGCGTTCCTTGCCGCGTGCGGAACGATCGAGCCGCCTAATGATCCGCCTACCTACACGCCGCCGCCCGATGTGGCCACCGAGGGACTGATCCCTATTCTTGTCGAAGCAACGCTGCCCTTCGACCTTGAGGGGACACGTGCCTATGCAGTGCGCAACCCGATCGTCAATTACTTCGAAGAGAGCGATGGTATCGCTCCGCCAGAGAGCTCGGAAATCTTGCAGGGTACCTGGGGAGAGGCGGGCGCTGTGCGGCGGATCAAATTGACTGACGGGCACTATTTGATCGAGCGTATCATCGAGAACACACCGGAACTGTTCACCTATCAGATTTGGATTTTCACCAACGAAGCTGGGCGCGGTGTAGAACAGATCGTCGGTATACAGCGGTTCACCGAAGTTTCTGAAAATGAGACGGCGTTCTCCTGGTCATATAAGGTGAAACCCAAGAACGCACTGACCGCCATTTTTGTGCGGCGCCAACTGCCAGCGCTCCAAAACTACCTTCAGTCTGCCGTGGATGGCTGGTCAGCAGCAGCTCGGGAAGGCGTCTCCACCGCTTCTGCTGAATAGCGTCGGCGATACGCCAGAGTGTGCCGCTATAATCGGCAGTGCTTGGCAAGCATAAGGAAACGTTCCTGCACCTCGCCGCGGGATTCAGAGAGCTTTGCCGCGACGATCTAGTTGGTGTTCAGCAAACGGAACAGGGTGATGGAGTCGGGAAAGCCGGTCGCGGCGAGGGAAGCGTTCCGTTGAAAATCGCGGAGCGCGCGTTCGGTCGCTTCGTCGAATTCTCCGTTAACGTCCACGTCTGCCCCAGCCGTCTTCAAAGCGCTTTGCATTCGCGTGATCACAGAGGGGTAGAGAACACGTTTGCGTTGTCCCAGCTTCACTTCGATCGGTGTCTCTTGTATTGCGATCCGGTCGGGACGCATGATTGCGACCATGGCTTCGACGGCCTTGGCCAGTGGCTCGTCGGGATTGGCCTTGCACCGGGCATCGAGTGCTTGGGCGATCATACCCTCGCTCTGCCAACTGACGATATCGAAGGTCGCGTCTTCGCTGGCGTTGATCGCCGTGAGATAGCCCGCAAGCCAAGACAGAGCTTGGGTCGCGGCTTCGGTGCGATCCGCCAGCGCGCGGGTGAACTCGGCGCAAGGCATTTGGCCGGAGCCTTTGACGGCATACCGGCCTTCAGTGTCCTCTGCCGACGCGGTGGTCACCGACGCGACCACTGCGACGAGCACGGAGGATAGCGCGCCTCTCACGAAGCCCGACGCGCCTGCCGAACAAGCGCGACGATGCCTGCCAGCATGCCCCAGAAGGCCGCTGGGACAGGGATCGGCTGGACCGTCAGGGCAAGGAGGACCGGGTCATGGTCACTGGCCTGATTTTGGAACAGCGAGTTGATGTGGAGGAAATCCAGCGCCAGGTCGAAGCCTTCCAGGACGTTCAGGTTGGCGAAGATATGATCGAGCGCCTGAGCGTTCCCTTCAAAGTTGAACGTAAACCGCTCGGTGATGTCCGGCACCAGGAAGTCGAGGTTGGTGAGCACATCATCCGCACCCGCTAGAACCGTCCGCAGAGCTTCTTCAAAACCAAACGCGTTGAGGTCGCCGAGCACAAGGATGTTCGCTTCGGAGTCCATCGCTAAGAAGCCGTCGACAAAGTCGTTCACCAGCTGCGCTTGCGCCAACCGGTCGGCCAGGCCGCCATCGTTCGGCGGCTGCGTTGACCCGAACAGGGGGCTGGAGCCGCCTTTGGAGTCAAAGTGGTTGTTGACGATCGTAAACGTTTCGCCGTTGAACGTGAACGTCCCCACCAACGGCACCCGTTGGCCGCCAGCAAACGGATCGTCCGCATCCGTCGGAATGCCGTTTTCCATCAGTTCAACGCTGTCTAGCGTGACGCGGGACGAGTAAAGGAAGGCAGGCTGGATCGACGTCGTGTTGATGCCGTTGTTGCCGTCAACGAAGGCCAGTTCGTATTGCGGTCCACCTGCGGCGACGATCGCGTCAATGAGCGCCTGGGCACCGCCATTGGCAAAGTCCGTTTGCACCTCTTGCAGGCCGATAATGTCCGGGGACTGCATATTGTTGACGATCTGCGCAGCGATGCCATCGATCTGATCTTGGGTGGGCGTCGCGAACCCGTCTTGCAGCAGCGCGTTAAACGTCGCCACGGTCAGGGTCGAGCGATCGCCGACGAGCTGGGTGACTTCCGGGACGTTGTTCGCCGCCTCGGTCACGGTCACGGCGTTGTCGACGACGATCTCGTAGTCGCTGAACGAGTACGAGACGAAGCCGGTCACATCGCCGATTTTGTCGCCAACGTCGGTGCCGGCTACGCTGTTGCCGCCGGAGCTTTGGATTTGAATACGCTCCGGGTTCAGATCACCTTCGCTGATGGTGATCCCACCTGCGGCGTTCATGCCCGTAGCGTTGGCACCGCGGTCGCCGACGGCGTAAATCTCGCCGAACCGGTTGGGGGTCGAGACCGCCTGTGCATCAGGGAGAACGACGCGCATGCCTTCGAGGCTCTCGTAATAATCAATGCCGTCTACGGACGGATTGAACGTGCCGAAGCTGTCGCTGTCGATCGACTCGGTCGGCGGGATCCGGCCACCACCGCCCATGACAATTGCGTCGGGGAGGGCATTGTCGTTCGACAGAACCGTGATGTCCGCGGGGAAGGCGATCTGCGTGAGCGTCAGGCCTTCGCTTTGCGAGCCGCGGCGGAATTCGGAGACATCGCCGGTTATGCTGACTTCATCAGCAAGCGCCACATCGGGCGCGCCGCCGGTGAAAATGAAGATGCCGTCGGACGTCGCAATGTCGCCGTCGCCCATCGCGTCTTGGACGTAGAAGCCGTTGGACGTGACGCCGGTGACGATGCCTGACGTTGTCACCTCTTCGCCTTCAAAGGCCGAGCGGTGGCCAGCGCCCTGAATGTCATAGATGGCGACTTCCTGGGCCGGAGGCGGCGGTGGGGGAGGAGGCGGCGGAGGGGATACAGCGCCGAAGCTCTGGCCCGTGTTCACGGCGCCCGGTGTCTCGGCTGCCGGTGCGGCCCAGGTGAAGTCTGATGCTTGGCTGCCCGAGCCGACCCGTTGCAGGGAGAAACCGGCCGGTGTGCTGCTGCTCTCGGCCACGCCAATGTCGGTGGAGGTTTGCCCCATGGCATCCCCCGACGCGGCCGTGAACGTCCCTTCGTAGCTCAGGAATTCGACAACGTTGGCGCTGTTGTCGATCAGCGCAAAGCCGTCAGGGCTGCCGTTTTGGATGCCTGCGAACGCTTCGGTGATAAACCCGAAGCCGTTGCTCTGATCGGTAAAAGTGCCCGACAGATTGATCGTCGCGTAGGGCGCCCGGACGCTAGACGACCCATTATAAAGGACCAGGCTCCAACCATCGATGCTGGTGCCCGCTGCGCCAGCGAACTCAAAAAACTCTCCGACATCCGTGGATGCGTTGTCGTAGTGGAATTCATTGACCCAAACCCCAGCAGATGCCGTTCCGAAGGCAAGGCTGAGGCTTGTAGCCACCGCCAATTGGCGGCGCAGCGACGTCATTTTCATAGAGGGGTCCCCGTGAGCGTTAACGATAGGTTAACGCGCGTTAACAGCGGTCCGTGACACTTTTGTGATGCGCAGCGTCTTCTTTTCCAGTCGCTGCGGCGAGCTGGGCTATCTCTCGGCGAAACCTCCGCTAAACAGACCGGATGACCGATGATTTGAAGCGGCGCGCTGCGCTGAAAGCCCTCGATTTGGTGGAAGACGGCATGCGTCTTGGCCTGGGGACAGGCTCCACCGCGGGCTATTTCCTCGAAGCGCTGGGTGATAAGGTCCGGGCTGGCCTTGAGATCTGCGGCGTGCCCACGTCCGAGGCTACGGCGCAGCTCGCGCGCTCCCTTAACATTCCTCTTCTCGAGCCCGCCGAGACGACCCGGCTGCATCTCGCGGTCGACGGCGCCGACGAAGTCACCCCGCGCGGGACGATGATCAAAGGCGGCGGTGCGGCGATGCTGCGCGAGAAGATTGTCGCCCAGGCGGCGGATCGCTTCATCCTCATCGCCGACAGCTCCAAACGGGTCGAGACTCTGGGCGCGTTCCCCGTTCCGGTCGAAGTTATCCCCTTCGGCCTGGCCCTCACCGTTCGGCAGATCCGGGAAGCCTTGGCGGGCATCGGCCTTGCGTCGGCGGAAGTGACCCTGCGACCAGCAGCAGACGGCCAAGGCTTTGCCAAAACCGACAACGGCAACTTGATCGCCGACCTCGCTGTCGGGCGGATCGACGACCCCGAAGCCTTCGACACGACGATGACGATGATCCCCGGCGTTGTGACCACGGGCCTGTTCATAGGCCTCAACGTCACGCAAATCTTAGCCTCCGAAGACGGCTTTCTCGATGACTGAACAAACGCCCTTTGAGACCCTGCAAGCCGCCATTTTCGCTTACGGCGAAGCGGCGATGGAGAACCTGCTGCGGTGCCGAGCATTCGGCTATGCGGTGGCCGAGGGTTTCGCCGTCTACCTGCGCGGGCCAGAGGGAACCGTCGGGTTGGTCCCGGCAAGCGGCCCTTTCAATCCCAACCAAGACTACGGCGACGCCGCGTTCTCTTATGATCCGAACCGCCCAATCAGGCTGGAGCCCATCGCCTTCGGGATCAGCCTGACCATCAAAAATGCCGAAGATTCCGGCTCTTTATGGATCCGCACCCCCGTCCGGGTCGAGGTCAAGGACGAACGCTTCGAAGTCTTTGTCGCCGATCAGCCGCGGCTCCGCGTGCCGCTGGCCTTCGAAGGACAATTGCAACCGCTTTTTGAAACGATGTTGCGGGAGTTTTTGGACGCGTTCCGCCAAGAACTCGAAGATTTTGGTGACGAGCGCTACCAGAGCAGGTTGGGCTTCGTCACCGAAACACCAAAATAACAAGCTCTCGCATCCGCCCGAAGGAGGGCAGCATGGCTTACGATTACGACCTCTTTGTCATAGGCGCGGGCTCTGGCGGCGTGCGCGCTGCCCGTCTCGCAGCCCAGGCAGGCTACAAAGTTGCGTGTGCTGAGGAGAGCAAGCCGGGCGGGACCTGCGTCGTGCGCGGCTGCGTCCCGAAAAAGTTCTTCGTCTTCGCATCCGAGTTCGGCCACGCGATGGAGGACTCCAAAGGCTATGGCTGGAGCTTCCCCGAGGCGCCCCAGCATGATTGGGCGACCCTCCGCGACAACGTCCAGAACGAGGTCAACCGCCTGTCGGGGATCTACACGCACATTCTCGAAAAGAACGGCGTCGACCACATCCGTTCTCGCGCGATCCTGGTTGATCCGCACACGATCCACATTGTCGACGAAGATCGTCAAGTCACGGCGGAAAAGATCCTGATCGCGGTGGGCGGCCGGGCCATCCGCGATGATGGTATTCCGGGAGCGGAGCTTGGGATCGTCTCCGACGACGCGTTTTTGCTGCCCGAGCTGCCCAAACGCGCGGTGGTCGCGGGCGGCGGCTATATCGCGCTTGAGTTTGCCTATATCCTCGCGGGGCTCGGCGTCGACGTGACCCTCGTCTACCGCGGTGAGAAAATCTTGCGCGGGTGGGACGATGATCTCCGCGACTATGTCGAAAGCAACTTCGACCGCGCGGGCATTCGGTACATCAACAATTCCGTCTTTACAAAGATCGAAAAGGACGACGCGGGCACCAAGGTGCACCTCTTAAACGGCGACGTTCTGGAGACGGATCTTGTCTTCTGGGCCATTGGCCGGACGCCGAACACCGCGAGCCTGGGCGTTGATCGGGCGGGGGTCGAGGTGGATCGGTACGGCGCGATCATCGTCAATGAAGACAGCCAGACTTCCCAGCCGTCTGTTTTTGCTGTTGGCGATGTCACCAACCGCGTGAATCTCACCCCCGTCGCCATCCGCGAGGCCGCGGCGTTTGTCGATACGCAGTTCAAAGACAATCCGCGCCGCATGGACTACCGCGACATCCCCAAAGCCGTCTTCACCCAGCCGCCGGTCGCTTCCGTCGGCTGTACGGCCGCCGAAGCGCGCGCCGCGGGAATGGAGGTCGACGTCTATAAGACAGACTTCCGTGCAATGAAGAATGTTCTGGCCAACAATCCTGAGCGCGTGGTGATGAAGCTGGTCGTTGAGCGGTCCACGGATAAAGTCGTCGGCTGCCACATGGCCGGCACCGAAGCGGGCGAGGTGATCCAAGTTGCGGCCGTCGCGGTCAAAGGCGGCCTAACGAAGGCCGACTGGGACAACACCTGCGCCCTCCACCCCAGCGTCGCCGAAGAGTTCGTCACACTGACGAGTAAGGCGGACTCTTAGTGCGCGAGAACAGCTTTCTCCGTGATGCGCTTGCCGCCTACTTCGGGTTCTTCGTCCCGTTTGCGTTGGTAATGCTCGTCTATGGATACCTTCTTGACCCGTGGTTTCAGCTCGCTCCGGACAATAAGGAATTTTTGCTTCTCGGGAGCATTTTCGTAAGCGTCGTCGGAATTCCCCTATCCGTGATGAACGGGATACTCCCTCGTTTCACGATTTTTGCCCCCTATTTAACGCCCGGCCAGTATATTCAATACGGATGGGCCATATTCTTTGCGATTGGGCTCTTCCTTGTCTTCGTCAAAATTGTCCTGCCGAGGATGTGAGCTTAGGTTATGAGAATGCCCGCTCTCATCTTCCTGACGGCATCCGTCTCGGCGTGCACCCAAGGCGCGACCATCGAGATCACCAATGATACGTCGTGTACGTTTAATGATGTCACGGGCTACAAGATTCATCCGCGTACGGGCGACCGAGAGCTGGTCTTCGGCCTGCCGCACATCGCCTCTGGCGAGACCCGGCCTGCCTATTTCGAGGTGAACTGGGAAGGGCGCCTCGAAGTCGTCTCCGAGCGTCGACCGTTCTACGCCGATGAGGTGGAGGTCACCCCGGGCGTCGATCAGTTCGCTTTGTCGATGTCCGGCGGCGCCTCGGCGTCGTGCCACGACGGCCAATAGGAGCAGTAACCGATGCGCGTGATCATTTGCGGCGCGGGCCGGGTTGGCACCGGGATCGCCCAGCGGTTGGCCGAGGAAGATGCCCAGGTCACGGTCATCGACAACCAAACCGACCTGGTGCGCGCGATCACAGAGCGCTTAGACGTCCGCGGGGTGGTCGGGAGTGGTTCCTACCCGGACGTTCTGGTCGAGGCGGGCGCCAAAGAAGCGGACATGCTGATCGCGGTGACGCACTCGGACGAAGTCAACATCGTCGCGTGCCAAATCGCCCATTCAATCTTCAAAGTCCCCACGAAAATCGCAAGAATCCGTGCACGGAGCTATCTTCAAACGCGGTATGCGGATGTGTTCAGCCGCGACAACATCCCGATCGACGTGATCATCTCGCCAGAGCGCGAGGTGGCCGCGGCCGTGATGCAGCGTCTCACCACGCCCGCCGCGTTTGATGTCAAAAGTTTTGCCGACGACCGCGTGTGGGCCCTCGGCCTGCGCCTGAAAGACGACTCGCCGATCCTCGGGACCCCGCTCCGCCAAGTGCGCGAGCTTTTCCCTGACCTCAAGGTGACGATCCTTGGTGTGCACCGACAGGAGCATTTCTTCCGCGCCGGGCCTGAAGACCAGCTCGAAGAAGGCGATGAAATCTTCTTCGTCGCCGCTAAACAGAACGTCGACCGCGCGGTCGCCATCATGGGGCAGGGTCAAACCAAAGCACGCCGTATCGTGATTGTCGGTGGGGGGAATATCGGCCTCGATGTCGCCCAGGAGCTTGAGGCCCAAGGCCGCAACAAGATCCGGATCATCGAGCAGAACGCTGACCGCGCGAGTGAGATTGCCGAGGCCTTGCACCGGACGATTGTGCTGCACGGGTCCGGGCTCGATAACGAACTCCTCGCGGAAGCGGGCATTGCCGAGGCGGAGACCTTGGTGGCGCTCACCGACAGTGATCAGATCAACCTGCTCGCAGGGGTCATCGGCAAACGCCAGGGCGCGCGCCGGGCCATGATCCTGACCAACCAGCCCGAATACGGCATGCTGTCCCAGACCGTCGGCATCGACCGTTTCGTCGACCCGCGCGCGACGACCATTTCGACGATCCTGCAACATGTCCGCCGTGGACGGATCAAAGCAGTCTACTCGATCCTTGAGGGGCAGGGGGAGCTCGTCGACGCCCTCGCGCTCGAGACATCGAGCCTCGTGGGAACGCCGCTAGGCGAAGCGGATCTGCCGTCCGGCATTGTCCTGGGCGCCATCGTACGCGGGACCGAGGTGATCCTCCCCGATAAGACCACCGTTGTGCAGCCGGGCGACCGCGTGGTCTTGTTGGCGATGCGCGAAGCCGTCCGCGAGGTGGAAAAAATGTTCCGGGTGGGGATCAGCTATTTCTAAATCGGCGCTGAAATGTCTTTCTGCAGCCCACTGAACAGTTTCGGCCCTGCCTCGGTCATCGTGAAGCAGTCCTCAAGCCGGATGCCGAACTCGCCGAAGGAATAAAGTCCGGGCTCGTCCGAAAAACACATACCTGGCTGCAGCGTCATCGTCTCGCTTTCCACCAAGTTGATCGGCTCATGCCCATCCATGCCGATGCCGTGGCCAAGGCGATGGGAGAGGCCGGGGGTCTGATAACCCGGCCCCCAGCCGAGGCTTTCGTAAAAGCTCCGCACCGCCCGGTCGACTGCGCCAGCCTCAATGCCGACGCGCGCTGTCTCTAGCGCGATCTCTTGGCCGCGCTTGACCGTGTCCCAGACCTCTTGTTGGCGCTTCGTCGGTTCACCGATCACCCAGGTGCGCGAGACATCGCTCGTATAGTCGTGTACGGAGCAACCACAATCCATCAGGACAATGCCGCCCGCTTTCACTGTCTGCGGCGTATCGATGCCGTGCGGATAGGCGCTGGCTTCGTTGGCGAGGCAGGTGGAGAATTTCGGATTGCCGCCATAGGCGCGGGTGCGAGCGCTCATCATCGCGCTGACCTCGCGCGGATCCATCCCGGGCCTGATCTCCCGGCCAATGTCCTTATACGCCGCAATGGTGACGTCGGTCGCCGCTTGCATCAGCGCCAGTTCGTTCGGAGACTTGATCATCCGGCAAGCGCGGATCATCGGCGCGCCCGGTACAACTTTGGCGCGCGGCATCGCTTCGCGGACACCGTTGGCGATAAAGTACCGAACGCTTTCCTCGATCCCGATCTTGCCCCGGCGGACGTTCCAATCCTCAGCAAACGAACGAACAACGGCGAAGGGATCCTCGTTCTCGTGCCACGTCCGCACTTCGGCCGGAACGCCAACCGAGTCGTTGATCGAGGGCTCTTCGAAATAGGGGGTGACAATCCCCACGTCGCCCTCGGCGGGGATGAGGAGCAGGACCGGCCGCTCAGACCGCCACCAGCGGAGGCCCGAGAAATAGACCATCGACGCGCCCGGCTCGATCACCAGCATACGGACATTGTTCTCAGCCATCAGCCCTTGGACTTTGGCCAGACGCTCCAACCGCTCACCCCGCGTGATCGGCTTGGCGCCCGTGACAAGGCTTTCGCTCACCGAGGCTTGCGCAGCCGCTGGAGACTTAAGGCTGCCGGCAACGGCGGCGGCTGTTCCCACACCGGCGAGGCTGCGCAGAAAATTGCGTTTGTTGATCGTCATCGGGCTCTCCAACACTCGTCACGCCTCGGTAAACCAGACCGCTGGCAAGGGCCAGAACGAAGACCATCTAGCCCGCGACACCGCTCCCAAAGCGCGATAGGGGGCGCGCCATGTCCTTTGCGCCCGTCCTTCGGCAGCTCGCGTTCGCGCTTTTTGCGCTGGCCGCTTCTATGGGCGTTCCGCTTATTCTGGCGCTAGGGCTTGAAGAGCCCAATCCCGGCGCGTTCGGCCTCGGCATCTTTCTTTCCGCCTTTGTCGGCGCCTGCCTCTTCATCTTGAGTGCCAGCGCGCCGCGGTTTCGGCCTACCCGGTCGGGCTTTCGGGAACTGATCTTAGCGCTCAGCATCTTTTGGCTGGCGATCCCGTGCATGGCGGCGATCCCGCTCCTCGGAAGAGACTACAGCTTCGCCAATGCTTGGTTCGAGAGCGTCTCCGGCCTCACCACCACGGGCGCGTGGCTAAGTGAGCCCGCCGCGCGGTCGACGGCGAGCGGCATGATCTATCGCGCGTCGCTCCAATGGCTGGGCGGTTTGGTCAGTCTGGCCACTGCCGCCGCGGTCTTCGTCCGCCCTGAGTTCATCGGCATTCAGCCGCCAACACCGCCCTTCGCCCGGGGCAAACGCGACAGCTATCTCCGGGCTTTTGCCACCGCATCGCGCACGTTCGCGCCGATTTATGCGTCCCTCACATTCGTCAGCTATCTGACGTTCTTGTTCGCAGGTGTCCCCAGCATCGAAGCCGCAACGCTCGCGCTCAGCTTCATGGCGTCGGGCGGCTTTGCGCCGGTCCCCGGCGGGATCACAGCCTACGGACCCGCCGCCGTCACCGCAGGCGCGGTGGTGATGACGATCAGCGCCATTAATTTCGTGCTGATCGCGCGGCTGGCGTTGCAAGGCGGTGGGCGGTTCAAGGCGGGCATCGACCGCGAGACGCTAGCGTTCTTTCTGCTCCTCGTGCCGCTCGCTCTTCTCTTCTGGCTCAGCTTGGGCACCTTCCGGCCGGGCGCTTTCCCTGAGCAGCTGGGCAATGCGGTCTCGCTGCTCTCCACCAACGGCGTCCTGATTGGCGACGTGCCGCAACTCACCCCGATCCTCGTAACAGCGGTGGTTGGCGGCGCAGCCGTCTCCACGGCGGGCGGGATCAAGCTCTTAAGGTGGCTGATCACCTTCAGCCGCGCCGGCGAAGAGCTGTGGCAGCTGATCCACCCCGGCGGCGTGACCCGGTCCACCCGCGCGATCCGCTTTGACCTCGGCGTCTGGATCCACACCATCGCCTTCACGATCGTCCTCGCAGCCTTGGTCCTGACCGTCGCCTTCTTCGGCTACGAACTCGAAGTCGCCGCTGCCGCCGCGGTGGCAGCCGTCAGCAATTCTGGACCGCTCCTCGCCGCGGTCTCCGGCGCAACCGCGGACTATATCGTCTTCACCGAACCCCTGCGCATCCTGCTTGCCGTCGGGATGATCGCGGGCCGCCTTGAGCTGGTCCTGCTCCTGCTACTTTTCGACCGGGAGTTCTGGGCAAGTTAAGCCGCTTCAGCCCTTGTCAGGTCTAACCTTCCGTCCCAAGTAAATGTTGCGGCGCAATATACGCCGAGGTGGAGCGAGAAGAGAGCACGAGGGCGATGGACAAACCGAGGCCACTCCAGGATGTTTTCCTGAATGAGATCCGGAAACAGAAAGTCCCCGTCACCATTTTTCTTGTGAACGGCGTCAAGCTTCAGGGCATCGTCACCTGGTTTGACAGTTTCTGTGTTCTCTTGCGCCGTGACGACCAAACCCAGCTGGTCTATAAGCACGCAATTTCCACCGTCATGCCTCAGGGCCCGCTGGACCTCCATGAGGACGTGACCGACCAATAAGAGGTCACCCTGACCAACGCACCCTTTGAAACCGCCCGTCCGGCTGAGCGCGCTTTCGTTATTCATTGCGCGCTGTCCGGCACGGGGCGCAGCCTGCGTTCAGCAGAAGGCGCTTTGGATGAAGCCGCCTCGCTGACCCGTGCCATCGGCATCGAAACCGTCCGTGCCGAGATCGTTAACCTGCCCGAAGCCCGGCCCTCGACTTTCCTAGGTCAGGGTAAGGTGGACGAGATCGCTGGCTGGCTGAAAGAGCCCGATGCCGAGGGCGTCGGCCTGATCATCGTCAACGCCCAGCTCTCGCCGGTGCAGCACAGGAACCTTGAGCGCGCGTGGAAGGTCAAGGTGCTCGACCGCACCGCGCTGATCCTCGAAATCTTCGGCGAGCGCGCCCAGACGAAGGAGGGCACGCTGCAGGTGGCGCTTGCGCACTTGACGTTCCAGCGCTCGCGCCTGGTGCGGTCCTGGACCCACCTTGAGCGCCAGCGCGGCGGCGCAGGCTTCCTCGGCGGCCCCGGCGAGCGCCAGATCGAAAGCGACCGGCGGATCCTGGCGGAGAAGATCGATCGCCTGAAAAAAGAGCTCGAAGATGTCCGCCGTACACGGAACCTCCAGCGCCGCAAGCGTAAGCGTGCGCCGAGCCCGGTGATTGCCCTGGTCGGCTACACCAACGCGGGCAAGTCAACGCTCTTTAAGCGGATCACCGGCGCGGAGACCTTTGCCAAGGACCTCCTCTTCGCCACCCTCGACCCGCTGATGCGGCAGATGGAGCTGCCCTCGGGCGCCGATGCGATCCTGTCGGATACGGTGGGCTTTATCTCCGACCTCCCCACCCACCTCGTCGCCGCCTTCCGCGCGACCTTGGAGGAGGTGCTGGAGGCAGACGTCGTCGTTCACGTGCGCGACATCAGCCACGAGGAAAGTGATGCACAGCGTACGGACGTTCTCAACGTGCTGGCCGAACTCGGCCTCACCGACGAAAGCGACGCCGTCTTCATCGAAGCCTGGAACAAGCTTGACGCGCTCCCAAGCGCGTCATCCCGGAACGCCGAAGGCGTATCCGGGACCCAAGGGCCCACTGCCGCAGACCTCACGAAGCTAGCCAAAGAACGCGCGGGTTCCGCCGAGGGCACCCCCAACGACCCACTCACGGTCGCCGTCAGTGCACTGACGGGTGAGGGCGTCGAAGACCTCCTCGCCATGGTCGATGCGGAGCTCACCGCCTTCCGCCAAGACATCACCTACGTCCTCGCCCCCACCGAAGCCGAGGCCGCCGCCTGGCTCCACCGCAACGGCGACGTCCTCGGCGAAACCTACAGCGACAGTGGTGCACGGACGATCACCGTCAGGCTCGAAGTCCGCGACGTCGGCCGCTTCGAAAAAGACTTCGGCCACACCCCCACGGGAGACGAACAGCTGAGGGAGCTCAAATTATCATAATTTGAAATCTCATTTCCTTGGATGATTTGGGCACTTTATTCAAAGGTAGAAAAAATAAATGCTGAGATCAGAAAAAGCCATCACGATACTGATTTTTATTGTCATATTTCTCATAATATTTATTTCCCCATCTGATAATATTCAGCGCTGCGTACTGTCAGAAGATATTTCAGACGAAATCCGTCAATGGTGTGCCGATTTTCGAATACAAGAGAAATCGTTTATAAACTCTGTGTTGATGACTATTCTTACGGCGTTAGGAATTTATCTCTTGTGGCGAACTTTATCTGCTACGGAGCAGGCACTGAATGATAGCAGAATTGCGGCAAATGCTGCTTGCGAGGCTGTTGAGGTCGCACGCAGCACTTCAAAAAATCAAGTTGAGATAGCGAGAGCCTCGGCCGCTCAGCTTCGGGAGGATACCCAAAACGCGCACGCCGCGTTGCTTTTGCCAAGTACTGCGAGTATATTTCCTGTCTCTGAGACCACTTTTGTATGTGACATAAAGTTTGTCAATGTAGGCCAGTCACTGGCTACAGATGTATTCCATGCGTCGACACTCCTGGGCCGGACTTCGCAAGCCCACGGCATAGCGCAAGCTCGATCCTTCGACTTGTCATCACTGCAATTGAAACACGTAATGTATGCCGCATCTCTACCGAGTAAACTAAGCGTTAAGGTGGAAACAGGAGGGCCGGATTTCTTGCGTCTACTAGGTTGCCCGTATTTTCTGTACTGGGTTGGCGTGGTGGTCTGGCGGGATGTTTTTGGTACCTGGAGAGCGTACAAGTACGGCTTCATTCTAAACGTTCCCGTGTTTGGTCCCGTGCCCCGACCAAAGATCCTTCCCACAGCATGTAAAAGCCTAGACCGTGAGGAAGTAGCGAAGCTTACGTCTCGCTTGTAATTGACGTCCCTCTCTCCCCCGGCCCCTCTCCCCTTGGGAGAGGGGGGCTGCCTATCCCCGCAGCCGCCAACCGCCGTATACTCTCCACCATCGCAGCAGGAACGGGACGGGTTGGTACCGCGCTGGCTCCGCTTGCTGCTTCGTCTTGGTCCACAAGGGCTCCGGAGGTTCAAACCCCTCCGCCCTTCACGGTGTCATGGTGCGTGAGCTGATGTTCGGCCGTGCCATGAGCGGCTGAGGCGAACTGGCGCGCGGGGACCTGTGGGAAGGTTCATGCCGCAGCACAGAACATAAAAACCCTCCGCTGCGGCGACCCGCGCGCAAGGTTCCCGGTTCTACGACAAAACGGACGCTCGGGCCGACGCTTCGCCGTGCCCGATGCTCAAGCCGAGAGGCTTAGTCCTGCTGCGGAGGCTCTTCCTCTTCCGGGGTGTCCTCGCCTGTGCCGAGGCCTTCGGGCAGGGCGAAGGGATCCACCGCGGCCTCCGGCGCCTCTTCATCGTCGCCGCTGCCGATAATATCCGAGAAGTCCTCATCCTCGAGCGAGCGTTCCTCCGTATCGATCGGCAGGAAATCCGCGTCGCTGTCGCCGCGATCGGCGATCAGCGCGAGCGTCAGAGAGCTGGTGAAGAACAAGCCCGCCAGAATGGTCGTCGAGCGCGTGAGGGCCGTCGCTGCGCCGCGGCCTGACATCAGCCCGCCGCCGCCTCCGCCGCCGAGCATCCCGGCTGCGCCGCCTTCGGAGCGCTGCAGCAAGACAACGCCCACCAAGGCGAGGACAATCATCGAGTGGATCGTAAGGACAACGGCGTTCATGGCTTAACTGGCTTCCTGCTTGCGAGCATCACGCTGTGGGAAGACCGCGGTGATGGCTCGGAAGGCGCTCTCTAAAGGCGAGCGCGCTGCTATTTCAAGCCGGTGATCGACTCTTTGAAAGGCGTCCAGACACGATTGGATATGTGAATGGTGCAGCGCATGCCCGCCGCCCTCGACCACCTCAAGACCACAGTCGGGGATTTCGCTTGCAAGCTTTCTCCCGTGGATCGGAAGAAGGACCGTGAGATCGTGGGTCCCCGCAACGACTTCGGTGGGCACGGTGATGTCGCGATACCGCTTCGCCAAGGGCACAAGCTGTTCATAAAGCCTGCAAATATCCTGGGCGTTGGCTTTGAAATTCCCTGGCCTGAAAGCGAGTGCGACCCGCGCCCGCTCGAAATAATACGGCGCGGATTTGCAGCCCTTCAGCGCCTGGGCCACCCCGCGCTTGATCCCGTAACGCGCGTAAAGCGTCATGAAGGCGCGGCGGAACAACCACCCATAGCGCGGATTGTTCGCGACACGGATGTACCACCGCACCCCGTAAGGCCAAGGGTGGGTCACCGGCGCCATCAGCACCAGCCCAGCAACGTCTTCCGGATAAGCAAGCGCCCACACCAAAGCGGCCGCTGCGCCGTAGCTTTGGCCCGAGACAACATAGCGGTCGACGCCTTGCGCTTTGACCGCTTCTCGCATCGCCGCCACCTGAACATCGAGCCGATGGCCCCGCTCTGGCCTCTCGGAAAACCCGTGACCCGGCCGATCAGGCATCAGCACCCGGCGGTCACGCCCCAGGGCTCCGGCGAGGTCGAGGTCCATGTCCAAAGCGTTGGTGAAGCTGCCGTGCACCAGAACCACCGGCAATTTGTCCCCGCTCTCGGTCCCTCGGGCTAGGATATGGACCGTGCCTTCTTCGGTCTCGACCATCTTACCAGCGGGCGGCGCCGAGCGTGTCACCCGCCGGTCCTGCCAGTACGACAAGAGCACGAGCGCGGTCAGCAAGATCGTCGTGGTGAGAACGAAGAACTGCGGAGACATTAGGCAGCCTTGGCGATCGCCAAAAAGTCGTCGGCTTTCAGGCTCGCACCGCCGATGAGCGCGCCGCCAACGTGATCGGCCGCGAGGATTTCTGCGGCGTTCCCCGGTTTCACCGACCCGCCATAGAGCAACGGAGTTTTGTCGCCGAGTTTGCCGTGCATCATCGTGTGCATCGCGGCGATGTCGTCGATCGTCGGCGTTTTACCTGTGCCGATCGCCCAGATCGGTTCGTAGGCGACCACAACGCGGTTCGCGATCTCGGTAACGACTGCGAGCTGGCTGGCGACGAAGTCTTCGGCCTGGCCCGCCTCGCGGACCTCAAGGCTTTCGCCAACACAGAAGATCGGCACCATCCCGGCGCGGAGGACCGCCGCCACTTTTTCCGCCAGCAGCGCATCGGTATCGCCAAGCTCGGCGCGGCACTCACTGTGCCCGACAATGCAATAGGTCGCGCCCGCGTCAGCGAGCATCTCCGCCGAAATCCGCCCGGTATGCGCACCGGTCTCTTGGGGATGGCAATCCTGGCCCCCGGTCAGCACCGCCGAATCGGCCAGCGCCGCCGTCATCGCCATCAACAGCGACGATGGCGGGCACAGAACCAGCTGATGGTTATCCCGTCCCATGGCCCCTGTGCCCTCGGCCACCGCCTCCGCTTCCCGCAAAGACGCTTTTGTCCCGTGCATCTTCCAGTTGCCGATAATGAGTGCCATAGACGTTTCTCCTCGACGGCCCGTTTGAGGCAAGCCTCGCGTCTTGCAAAG
Source organism: Pseudomonadota bacterium (assembly GCA_038749595.1). Classification (GTDB taxonomy): domain Bacteria; phylum Pseudomonadota; class Alphaproteobacteria; order Caulobacterales; family Parvularculaceae; genus Parvularcula. Next base: position 10,760 of record JBCDHW010000007.1, on the reverse strand, counting down.
CATTGCCTGTCATTTCAAACGTCACGTTACGAAATTTGGAAAGGCGTCCGTTCCCGTGCTCAAAATCTTTCGTAGCGCCCTTGAAGGGCCGCTCAAGTGGGTATTCGTCGCGCTCATTATCGCGGCGTTTGGCGTCTTCGGCGTCCCGTCGCTTGATAATTTCGGCAACACCTCGGCGCTGACGATCGAAGGCAAACGGATCTCCGCGCTCGACGTGCAGCGGGAAGTGGCCTCGCAGATGCGCCAGATCCAAGCCGAGAACCCTGGCATCAGCCAGGAGCAAGCCATGGCGGCTGGTCTTGGGCAGCAGGTGGTCAATGTGCTGACAGTCCGTGCACTGATCGAGGCCGAAGCCGACCGGCTGGGCGTCACAGCGCCCGACACCGTGATCCGCCGCTACATCGAGCAGCTGCCTGACCTGCAAAACCCCGAGACGGGAAACTTCGACCCGCAACGTCTCGGTCTCGTCCTCCAGCAGCTGCGGCTGTCCACCCGGGGCTTTGGTGATCTCATCGGCGGTGAGCTGGTGCGCCAGCAAATCGTCGATGCGCTATCCAGCGGCGGCACCGTCTCTGACGAGCTCACGCGCTACCTGCTCCTCCGCCAATTCGAAGAGCGGGACATCCGGTTCACCACCCTCACTCTCGACAACGCGAACGCTGAGCCGAGCGACGAGGACATCGCGGTGTATTACGAAGAGAATATCGCCAATTATCAGTCTCCGGAATATCGCGTCTTCTCCGTCGTGACGATCACCGAAGCCGACGTCGCGGACGAGATCACGGTGTCCGAAGAGGATATCCGCCGGCTGTTCGACGTTCGGGTTGGCGCGGTGGAGGCGTCGGAGACCCGTTCAGTCAACCAATTCCGCGTGTCCGGCGATGCGGTGACCGAAGTCGAGGAGCTGCTCGCCCAAGGCCAGACCTTCGCCGCTGTTGCCGAAGCAGTCGGCGCCCAGGTGTCGACGTTGGCGGATCAACAGCAGACGGACTTTATCGCAGAAGCCTTCGGCGAGGCCGTGTTCGCTGCGGAAAGCGGCGCGATCATCGGGCCCGTCGACACGCCATTTGGCGCGCTGTTCGGCGAGGTCGTGGCGATCAACCGCGCTGAGGGTCCGGTGTTTGAGGACGAGCGCGAGGCGCTTGAAGCCGAGCTCCGTTCCGAAATCGCCGAAGACTTGCTGGTCGAACTCGTCGACCGGTTCGAGATCGCCCGGGACGAAGGGGCGAGCATCGCGGAAGCAGCGGACCAAGTAGGCCTAGTCGCGCGGACGACGCAGCCTGCGGATGCCGAGCTGTTCACCCGGTTCGGATCGATCGCCAACATCCCACGGACGCTTGCGCAAGAAGGCCAGGGCCTGACGCTTGGTGAGGAGAGCGATGCGATCCGGCTACCTGACGGGTACGGATTTGTTGGCGTGGACGAAATCATTTTGCCTGCGCCCTTACCTTTAAGCGAGGTCCGGACGGACATCGTCACCGTGATGAAAGCCGAGGCGGCATCGAACGCGGCGGACGCGCTTGAGGCACAGCTCGATGCTTTGATCGCCGAGGGAAGAAGCTTTGACGATGCCGTCACCGCGCTGGGCGGTGAACCCAAGTTCGCAACCGTGACCGTCAACGATGAAGAACGTCCGCTGCCGGACAATGTCATGGCTGAAGTCTTCCGCCTCGACGTTGGTGCCAAGACCGTCGTTCCCAAAGGCACCCAAGGTGAGGTTGACGTGGTCCAGGTCGCCAATGTGCGGTTCGGCGACAGCTCAGCGGTTGAACAAGTGCTGCCGCTCGTGTCGCAACAATTCAGTACACAGCTTTCGGGTGAGCTGAGCGAAGCTTACCTCGAAGCGCTCCAGGAAACCTCCAAAATCACCCAAAATGAGCGGCAGCTCGCCCGCGGGCTCGGCCAAGATCAGCCGTGACCGTCGACCCGTTTCGCGGCCTCGCGCCAGGCTTTGACGAGTTCGAGCCTGGCTACCGCCGCGGTGATACACAGCTCGTCTATCGCCGTTTCATCGGTGATCTGGATACGCCGCTTTCCGCGTATCTGAAGCTAACCGGTGATCGGCCGGGATCGTTTCTGCTGGAGTCCGTCGAAGGCGGCGAACAGCTCGGGCGCTATTCCACGATTGGGATGGATCCGGACCAAATCTGGCGGTGTAAGGACAATCGGGCGGAGCTCCTTAGCCCAAACGGTGAGGTCCTTGAGACGCGGGAGGATGCGCTCGCGTCGCTTCGTGCACTGACCGAAGCGGAACGGGTAGAACTTCCCGGCGGGTCCGAGAGTGATCTGCCGCCGATGGCATCGGGGCTGTTCGGCTTTTTCTCTTACGATTTCGTCCGGTACATCGAACGGCTCCCGAACCGCCCTGACGATGTTCTTGAGCTGCCCGATGCCTACCTCATCAGGCCCCAGGTTGTGGCCACCTTCGACAGCGTCAAGCGCGAAGTCGTGCTGGTCACAACGGTCCGTCCGGATACGGAACACGATGCCCGGTCGGCTTATGACCAGGCAGATCGTCTGTTAACGGAGTTGATCGAGCGTTTGAATGAGCCGCTTGTCGATCGTCCGTCGCCGGCTGTTCCTGCGCCAACATTTCGCTCCAACGTTACGCCTGAGGGATACCAAGAGGCCGTCGGTACGGCTAAAGACTACATTGCCGCCGGTGACATTTTCCAGGTGGTGCTGAGCCAACGGTGGAGTGCTCCGTTCGAAGGGCGGCCGCTCGATGTCTACCGTCAATTGCGGCGTATCAATCCCTCTCCGTTTCTCTTCTATCTCAATTTTGAGCCTGCGGTCCTTCTCGGTGCGAGCCCAGAAATTTTGGTCCGTGTGCGTTATGGCGAGGTGACAATCCGGCCCATCGCGGGCACCCGGCCGCGGGGCAAAACCCGAGAGCAGGACATTGCACTCGAGAACGAGCTGATTGCGGACGAGAAGGAGCGCGCCGAGCACCTGATGCTGCTCGATCTCGGTCGTAACGATGTCGGCCGAAGCGCGAAATTGGGCAGTGTACGGCCGACGGAAACCTTCACCGTAGAGCGGTTCAGCCACGTGATGCATATTACGTCGAACGTGGTTGGGACGCTGCGCGATGACCTGACGCCGCTTGATGCGATGATGAACGGTTTTCCCGCAGGAACGCTTTCAGGCGCGCCCAAGATCCGGGCGATGGAAATCATCGATGAGCTCGAACCCTCCGCACGCGGCGCTTACGCCGGGGCAATTGGCTATTTCGGGGCGGACGGCGAGTTTGACAGCTGCATTGGCCTCAGGATGGCCGTGATCAAAGACGGTGAAGTGCACGTTCAAGCCGGGGCGGGGATTGTGCACGACAGCGATCCGTCGGCGGAGCACGCAGAGTGTGAAGCGAAAAGCCAAGCCATCAAAGATGCGGTTATCCGCGCCGCGGCTGGTACGCGGTAGACTGATTAGGTTACGATGCTTCGTCGGTCCGCCGCGCCGCGCGTTTTTCCGCCGCGAGCTCGTCGATCGTGACAAACCGCAGGGTTTCGGCATGGGCAACACTCCACGCCGACACCGCTGAAAGCGTTGCGGGGTAGGGGTGGCCGATGCCGATGGCGACGCCATCGCGCTCTGCGATCGCCATAAGCTTGGTGAGCTGACGATCGACATGCACCTGACCGCCGCTGCCGAAGTCGCCATCGAGGAAGAGGCTCGCCTCGACGACTACGGCGCCCGTCCGTGCACCGACGGAACTGGCCACACTGCGCGGGCTGGTCTTGCTGTCGAGGAAGAAATACCCGCTGGCCTTCAGCGTTGAGAGAACCGCATTCATTGCCGGACGATTTTCCGTCAGTGCACTGCCGGTATGGTTGCTGACGCCGGAAAAACCATTGAGCTTTTCGAGATTGGCCAAGGTCGCCTTGCGCACCGACTGGGCGGTGCCTCGGGCCACCATGCCGGGCCCCGCGTCATGCTTCCGCCGTTTCGGCTCCATCGGCATGTGCAGCAAGAGGCAATGACGCGGATCAGCGCTGTCCAACATCGCCTGCGCATCTTTGCCGTACGGCAGGAAGGCCAACGTGATCGGGATCGGCAAGCGATTGGCCGATTGGAACCGCACCCAATCGAGGCCCACATCGTCAATGACGATCGCCACCTTGGGCCGCGGATCTGGCTTGGCCTCAAGAAGCCCAGCGGGCACCTCGCCAAGGTCTTGGGCCGACGCGACACCAAGAATTGCGCTGAGCGCTGCGAGTGCTAGACCTCTCCATCTCACGGGCAGCTTCACATGATCCTCATCGTCGATAACTACGACAGCTTCACCTACAACCTCGTCCACCTTGTGGCGCCGTTCGGTCGCGAGACCAAGGTGGTTCGCAACGATGCCCTCACCGCGGGCGAGGCCATTGCGATCCAGCCCGAAGCGGTGATCCTGTCACCGGGGCCGTGTACGCCGGACGAAGCGGGGATCTGTCTCGACCTCGTTCCGCTTTGCGCCGAAGCGTCGATCCCGCTGCTCGGCGTATGCCTCGGGCACCAGGCGATTGCCCAGGCTTACGGTGCGACAATCGTCCGGGCAGGGCGCCCGATGCACGGCAAGGTCTCCCCGGTGAGCGCACGACCGGATCCCCTGTTCGACGGGATCGAGATGCCGTTCATGGCGACGCGCTACCACAGCCTGACGGTGGATCCGCAGTCTGTTCCTGACGCGATGGAGGTTCTCGCATCCTCTGATGACGACGGCGAAATCATGGCACTGAAAGTCCGTGAGCGGCTGATCTACGGCGTGCAGTTTCACCCGGAGAGCTTTCTATCGCCCGCGGGCAGCGTCCTCGTCGGTAATTTCCTCGATCAAGCCCAAGCGAGGGCAGCAGCATGACCTTCTTGGACATCCTCAAACGCGCCGCCGATGGCGTCATTCTTTCGCCGCGAGAGATGGAAGCGGCGCTTGCCGAGCTCTTTGAGCAGGACGTTCCCGACGCCCAAGCGGGGGCATTCCTCACCGCCCTTAGGGTGCGCGGAGAAACGACCGAAGAGCTCATCGCGGCTATCCGCTTCTTGAAGGTCCGTGCCAAGACGATTGCCTCGCCCGAGGGCGCGGTGGATTGCTGCGGAACCGGCGGTGATGGGATCAGCACGGTCAACATTTCGACCGCCGTTGCGTTCGTCGCTGCTGGCGCGGGTGTGCCGATCGCCAAACATGGCAGCCGTGCGGTCACGTCAAAGTCAGGCTCGTCAGAGGTCCTCTCGGCGCTCGGTGTCGATCTGACCGAAACGATCGCGACCCAAGAGAAGCGCCTGGCAGACGACGGCATCGCCTTCTTGTTCGCGCCCAACCACCATCCCGCCTTGGCCAAGGTCGCGCCCCTGCGCAAAGAGCTCGGCTTGCGGACGCTCTTCAACATCCTCGGCCCGATGATGAACCCCGCCCAGGCAAAGCGTCAGTTGCTGGGCGTCTTCGACCGTCAGTTGACGCCGCGCTTTGCTGAAGTCCTCCGGGCAGAAGGTTCCCATCACGCTTGGGTCGTGTACGGAGCAGGGGGCATGGATGAATTGTCCTTGGCCGGAGGAAATGAGGTCACCGAATTGAAAGACGGTGTGATCCGCTCTTTCGTTGTCGCGCCGGAAGACGCTGGCCTCAAGCGCCAGGCGAACCAAGAGCTCGTGGGCGGCACCCCCGAGGACAACGCCGCCGCGCTAATGCGGCTCCTTGAGGGTGAGCCGGGTGCCTACCGCGATGTGGTGCTTCTGAACGCTGCCGCGACCCTCATCGTTGCGGGCAAAACAGACAGTCTCCGCGATGGGGTTTCACTGGCTGCCCAGTCCATCGACACCGGCGCGGCGAAAGAAAAACTTCGCGTACTGACGGAGCCGAAACAGTGAGCACCGTGCTTGATCGGATCATCACGTACAAACACCAAGAGGTGGCCGAGGCAAAAGCGGCTGTGCCGGTCGAAGAGCTCGCCGAGCGAGCCCAGGACGTCCAACCTCGCGGCTTTGCCAAGGCCCTCCACGACAAGGCCCAAGAGGGCGTCGGCATCATTGCGGAGGTCAAGAAGGCCAGTCCCTCCAAGGGGCTCATTCGGGCGGATTTCGAGCCAGCCGCGTTGGCCACGGCTCTGGAGAGGGGCGGTGCTGCATGCCTTTCGGTGCTGACCGATGGTCCGAGCTTTCAAGGCGCGCTTCCCTATCTCGCCCAAGCGCGGGGGGCGGCCGCGATACCGCTGCTCCGCAAGGACTTCATGGTCGATCCCTACCAAGTGGTCGAAGCGCGGGCCCACGGCGCGGATGCGATTCTGCTCATCCTCGCCGCCTTGAGCGATCCCGATGCTGCGCTGCTTCGGGAAGAAGCCGACTGTTGGGGTCTCGATGTTCTCGCTGAGGTCCACGATGAGAGCGAGCTCGAGCGGGCGCTACGGCTTCAGCCGACACTGCTCGGCGTCAACAACCGCAACCTCAAAACCTTTGAGACCGACATCGCCACCACGCCCCGGCTTGCTGCGCGGGCGCCAGGGACACCGATCGTGAGCGAATCGGGTGTCGATGGCGTCGAGGCGATGCGGACACTTTGCGCGGCAGGAATTCGCCGCTTCTTGATCGGCGAGCACCTCATGCGCGCTGAGGATCCCGGCACTGAGCTAGCGAGTCTCGTCATGGCTGTTGACCGGGGATGAGAACAACCTTAGAACGGTCATGATTTGTTCTTGAGGTTGCTATGCTCACCGCCAAACAACGAACCCTGCTGCTGTTCATCAACAAGCGGCTGGAGGAAACAGGTGTTTCCCCATCCTTTGAAGAAATGAAGGGGGCGCTCGACTTGAAATCAAAGTCGGGGATCCACCGGCTGATTACCGCCTTGGAAGAGCGCGGCTTCATCCGGCGCCTGCCGCACAAAGCGCGTGCCCTTGAAGTGCTTAAGCTGCCGGATTCCGCGACGCCGCGACCGCGCGAGCCGTTTAAACCGGAAGTGATCGAGAATGCGCGCTACGCCGAGGTTGAACCCTCAGGTTTTGAGGAAGAGGGCGTCCCGGTGCTTGGCCGCATTGCTGCGGGTACACCAATCGCCGCGATCCAGCACGAGCAGAACCGCGTGGTGGTCCCTCCGTCAATGATCATGGGGGGTGAGCATTTCGCACTTGAGGTTCAGGGCGATTCGATGATCGACGCCGGCATCCACGACGGCGATACCGTCATCATCCAACGGTGCGATGATGCCCCCAACGGCGAAATCGTCGTCGCTTTGGTCGAGGACGAGGAGGCGACGCTCAAGCGGATCCGCAAAAAGGGCAATTCCATCGCCCTCGAAGCGGCCAACCCTGCCTACGAAACCCGGATCTTCGGCCCCAACCAGGTGAAGGTCCAAGGACGGCTCAAAGGCCTCGTCCGGGAGTACTGAACCGCTCCGGCGCTGCTGCCTGAATGGCACGACGCCGGTGCCCAAAGTGCGCTCGCTTAGAGTGTAGACGGTAATCAGCACACCCGCGCGGAGCTCTACCGACTCTGCTCCGACGTTTGAGTGTCTCACGGGCGATGCTATGCGCCAGCAAACGGAAGGGACGCTGAGAACCAGTCGTCGCGCGTGCCCGGTACGGCGGTATCCGTCGCAGCGTTTGGATCGCAGCCTCCGACGTGGCGGAGGATCCGAAGACAGAGCGAGGACCTAGGTTTTTCTCTTTGCATCGGCCGGAGACACCGCTACGCCGCCCAGCGCCGGAGGAGTGGCAGAGTGGTCGAATGCGGCGGTCTTGAAAACCGTTGGGCTTCACGGTCCCGGGGGTTCGAATCCCTCCTCCTCCGCCATCGCTCACAAGAAAACAATAATAATACAATAGCTTAGTAGGCGGTAGGCGTTATCTCGGTCATGACACAAACCAACTGGTGTCAGTTGCCAAGTGGCGCGATCGTCGCTCCGGGAATCCCTAGCCGAGTTCTACCGCTCGCCCTTCGTCGCGCATTCCGTCATGGGGGCGAGGAAGAGGTGGGGTCGTTCTCGAAGCGCCTCGACGATAGTGCTGATCGGGTAAGGGGGGCTTCGGGTCAGCGGCGGAGTGGTTCGCTCGACAGTCGGCGAGCGTTGGAGATGCCTCTCTTCAACGGCAGCGGCGATTTTGTCGATGGCAGGGCTGGCTTGGATTGGCTCGTCCGAGGCAAAGGCCGGCTCGCTGTGCCCTTTGCGCGGTGAGGAGAGCGCCAGCGAACCGGCGCGGGCTTCACTCGCGCCGCTCCGGTCGACCGTCGCTATCGGTTCAGCTGTGAAGGCCTAGAGACCTCGTCTTGATGTGCGCCCCTGATCGTAGATCGGTAAGATCGCGCGCATGCCCTCTGGCGCGTTGCGGCAGGTCGAGGCGAAGGCGCAACGTGACGCGCTGGCTGGAGCGCCGGAGGCGGTTGAGACAGGCGATCAGCTCGTGACCTGGCGGTTTGAGCGGACCCTTCGGTCGCTGCAGCAAATCATGGATATCGCGAGCCGCCTGAATGTGAAGGGCGCAGAGTTCATCTCCCTCACCGAGAACGTTGACACGTCCTCAGACACGACGCCCAACGCTTCTCGCAGGCTTCGTAGCCCGTCAGCCGCAAGACTGAGCCGGCGGTTCGATAGAAGGCGGAGAAGGGTTCCGAGGAAGTGTGATCTCAACCTGAAGTGCGAAGCGTTGAGCTTTGCTCAGTTTCCGTCGATCGCTTTTGCGATGGCGTCTCGTAGCACTTCTTCGGGGGTTTGGTAGCCGAGGCATTTGCGGGGTGTGCGGTTGAGCTGTTGGGCGATCTTGTCGAAGGCTCGTTCGGGGAGGGCGGCCACGTCAGTGTTGCTTGGCAAAAAGCGCCGGAGCCGCCGGTTGGTGTTCTCGACAGCACCTTTCTGGTGCGGCGCTGCGGGGTCGCAGAAGTAGCTGTGGGTGCCCAGCTCGTCCTTCAGCATCCGGTAGCTGGCGAACTCTGAACCTCGATCCATTGCCAGTGTGCGCCTCAACGATGGCGGTAGCAGTCCGAGCTTCTCACTGATCCGGTTGAAGATAGGTTCGGAGTGGCGGCTCTGGTTCCTGGCGGCGAAGAGATATTGGCATTTCCGTTCGATGAGGGACGTGACGTTGGCCTTACCGTACTCACGGCGGAAGATCATCAGGTCAGCTTCCCAGTGACGGAAGTCTGATTGCTCTTTGATAGCCAAAGGTCTGTTCGTGATCAGGTTTTCCGGCGCAATGGAGAACCCGCGGGGCTTCCTTGTGTAGCGCCTCCTGCGCTTCTTCCGACCTGTTTCCAGATACCGATAGAGCTCGTCTTCTCGCCCAACCGCTCCGTAGACGAACCGGTAGATCGTCTCATGGCTGACCCGTAGACGGCGTCCTTCAAGCTTCATCCGACCGGCAATCTGCTCCGGTGACCAATGGCCTCTGAGCTGCTTCACGACGGCGTTCTGGAGGTTCGGATGGCGCATCAACTTGGCTTGCCGGGCCCGTCGCTCAGCGGCGGCTTGGTGCGCCGTCACCGGATAATAGCGCTCGAACCTGCAGACCGGATCGCCGCCCACAAAACGGTTCCGTTGCAGCTCGCGATAGATCGTCGAGACGTGACGGTTCAGCTTCACCGCAACATCGCGTACCGACAAGCCATCACCCAAAAGCCGCCAAATCTGGCGCCGCTCATTCAAATCCAGTTGGCAGTATCTCCGTCCCATCACACAGGCTCAGCATCTCACCGCAAAGCCGCATAACGCCTGAATTTTCGCACTGCAGATTTTGAGTCCACCAAGCCAGCGTGCAGCGATGGCCGGAAGGAACGCAGTGACCAAAAGTACAATGGATAGTGCAGTGATGAGGGGGGGCTCTCGATGTGGCCTCCGAGTCTATCGGTGGATGGATTGGCAATGAATTGGTTGCTTCGGCGTCAGATGCTGCGCTTGACGACAATGCACGATCCGCAGCCATTCCTGCTGGGGGAGTCGTCCGATCCCATGGAATGCTTCACTCACGTGAAATGGCCAGGGAAGACGCTGCGTCGAAAACGCAGTAGGAGTGCGTTGTAGGATAGTTTAAGTGTCGACGAGGAAAATTTGTGTTACGCTATGAGTGTACATACCTTTTTTTGTTAGGAGGTATATCTTTTTTTGGATCTTTAATATTTTTGTGGACAGGGCGCGGCCTGGTTAGGTCACTTCTTTTATTCGTTTTTTTGATGAGCATCTTCGGGTTAGCCGCTTGGTTGGATAGAATTATAAGCACTGCTCAGGCTAACAACAAAGACGAGGAGGACTAATCATCGTTCGCTACTAGCTAGAGGGCGCATATTATGATCCGGCCTTTACCGAACACTGAGTCACTTATGACGGCAACATGAAGCGGGTGAAGCAGGTGATTGATGGGGTGACGATTTACTCCGTCTACAACCGGGCGGGTCAACTGGTGCACCGAGACAATGTGACGACGGGTGAGGAGACGGACTACATCTCTGCAGCGGGGATGAGCATTGCGCGGGTGACCAACGGGACGGTGACGTATCTCTACACCGATCATCTGGGTACGCCGATTGTGGGGGCTGATGCGCAGGGCGCGGTGCTTTGGCGGCAAAGCCATACGCCCTACGGTGAGGACTGGTCCGCGGCCACAGCCAACGACAACCGAAGCGGCCACTGCCGTGGCCTTCTTTGATTTCAATTGATCCGCCAGATCAATTGATCAGCCTACGGCTGACCACCTCCGAAGCACCGGCCACGTCCGCGACAGCGCCACCGGCCTCACCACCATGCAAGCCGTTGGTCGCTGACCGCGCCCAACCCACGACCCCGCCCTAGGCAGGTTCCT
>JBCDHW010000006.1:0-219175 GCA_038749595.1 Pseudomonadota bacterium | reverse complement strand
GTCTGCGGGCGCTGGTTAGCGATCGAGAGGGCCTGTGTTGCGAGCTGTTCTTGGACCTGGAAGCTCTGCAGGCGGCTGGACTCTTCGGTGAGGTCCGCTTCTGTCAGGGCTGCAACGCCGAGCTCGAGGCTGTCCGTCAGATCGCTGAGGAAGTCCTGGCGCGAGCTGAGGGTCGATTCGAACACACCGACGACGGTGGCCGAGATGTTGACGCGGCTGATCAGCGTGTCGGCGAGGACGAAGCCTGCTTGCACGTTGCCGGTCGTGTTGCTGGAGACGTCGATCTGACGTGCCACGGTCCGGAAGCCCGAATCGTTGGCGAACTCACGCAGCTGCTGGTCCGAGAAGACCGCTTCGGTGAGGAACTTCACGCCAGCCGTTGGGCCGCCGGTGACGTCAGCAAACGCTGCGGCTGCGGCGCCAGCTTCTTTGGCGACCAGGTAGTCGAACGCCACAGCTTCGTCGCCCGCGGTGTAGTTCGGGTCGATCGATGCGAAGTAGGCGTCAACGGTTGCCTGAGCCGGTGCCACACGAACGTCTGTGATCTGAATGACGTCTTGCGAAACGTCGTCACCGATCTTGCCTTCGTTGGTGGCCACGATGCCGAGCGATGCGAGGAAGTCGATGTCTTCCTGGCTGCCGTAGAACGCGAACGAACCGTCAGTGATGGTCGTTGGGTCTGCACCTTCGACAACGCGGATGTCGTCGGAACCTGCCGACGTACCCGGAACACCGAGGTCGACAGAGCCGTCGCCATTGGCGTCGATCCGGTCAGCAAAGCCTGAGTTGAACGCCCGTGTGAAGGCGTCAAAGTTTTGCTGGGCCAATGCGTTAGCGGCTGCGAGGTCAGCGGCCGTTGCGATCGTACCGAAGATCTCCTGGCCAACGCCTGCGAGCTCGAGGCTGTCAAGGTTTTGGCCTTGCAGCGTGAAGGTCGACAGCTCGAACGAGCCGTTGTCGCGGGTGATGGTCGTGGTGATCGTGGTGGTTTCCGAACCGGAAAGCAGGTTCACACCGTTGAACGACGTGGCGTCGATCTGGCCTTCGATCTGGCCGACGACCTGGTCAATCGCGAACTGAACTTCGTTCAGCGCGGTCCCGGTTTGTGCCGTGGTCAGAGCACTTTGGATTTGGTTGATGTCCTCGGTGATGCCGTTCAGGCCAGCCGAAGCGGTCTTCGCGGTGTTCACGCCAACCGTCAGGTTGTCTTTCAGACCGTCAAGAACAGCAACGTCGCCGCGCACCGTCTGTGCAACGAGGAAGAATGCCGGGTTCTCTTTCGGTGAACGGACTTTCAGACCCGTAGAAATACGGTCCTGCGTTTCTTGAAGGTTCGATTGTACGTCGCGAAGGGTGCGAAGCGCGGTCTGCGCGGACGCATTCGTCAGAAGAGATGCCATGTCTCTTGGCTCCTTGGGTTCTCAAGTTTTTCTGGAGCGCCTTCTGACGCCGGGGCATCACGACCCCTCACAGGTCGTTTGCGGGACTTTGCGTAGAGGAGTGACCTTAAGCGGTCATAAAAGCTAGAGTTTCACCTTTGTCTCATTAAGAGACAGACGGTGGAGGCTTTTCCGTTCGCCGTCTTTGCTATAGACACCGTCGCCCTTTTCTTCTTCAAGTTTCTTGATTGCTTGGCTGCGGACGTGGCCGATTGCGTCTTTCACCGCACCGATCGTCCGCATGTTGGCCTCGACCGTTTCATTGAACGTCTCCAGCTTTGCGCGAAGAGCTTCCGGCTCAAGGCTCTCAACTGCTTCGACTGCGGAGCGATTGTTCTCCAGCCGTTCGGCCTGCCGGATCAGCGATCCTTTCTGCCGCTGCAGTTCACTGAACTTCTCAAACTCACCTGCACGAATTGCCGCAGTCTCTTCGCTGAGCAATTGGGCGAGCCGTGCCATAATCGAAAGAATGAGCGGATCGCGTTTCGGACGGGTCGGGAGCGCTCGCTGCCCTTCCGCAGCAATTTCGGTCAACACGTCGTCGCGGCGAAACTCCGGAAACAGACTTTCAGGGTCGATCTGTTGCGTGCGGTCGAAGGGGTTATTCATTGATACCCTCTGAGGTCTGAAGGATTTCGCGGGCGACCATGTCGGCGATGCCGATCCCGCCCCGTTGCGCGAATGCGTCGGCGATATGCTGGACAAGCAGCCCCTGCCACATTTTTTCAGCTTGGCCGCCGCCAAAAGGCCCGTCGGCTTCAATGCCTTCAAACATTGAAGAGACGAACTGATTCAAGAAGATAGCTTCGAAGCCTTCCGCCGCTTTGCGCACGTCTTCAGGGGCGGAAGCGGCGGTGAGTTTCCGGGCCGCGCCAGCGATATCAATGTCAGGTTGCGTTTCAGCGCCGAGCGGCGTCACAGGAGCGATGGTCATTGAACAACGAGCTCCGCCTGCAGAGCACCCGAAGCTTTGATCGTTTGCAGGATCGAAATCATATCGCGCGGGCTGACACCCATGGCATTGAGACCGTCGACGACCTCTTGCAGCGTGACGTTGGGCTCGATGACTTGGAACCCGTTGCCCAGCTCCTCCTCGACGTTAATGTCGGTACGCGGGACCACGACGGTCTCGCCAACCCTGCTAAACGGTGATGGCTGCGAGGGCAGGGGACGCTCTGAGACGCGGATTGTGATGTTGCCGTGGGCGACTGCAACGGGGCTTATACGGACGTTATTACCGATGACGATCGTCCCCGAACCTTCATCGACAACCACGCGGGCGACTTCGTCAGTCTCGATATCGATGCTCTCGAGATCCGCAAGCATCGTTGTGACGGACCCGGTATAGTCGGCGGGGACAGAGACTTCGACAGTTGCTAAGTCGATCGCTTGAGCAAAACGACCGGAGAGGCGGGCGTCGATCGCACTGGCGATTCTGTTGGCGGTCGTGAAATCAGGGTTCTTCAGGATCAAGCGAACACGCTCTAAGTCATTGATCGGAAATGCGAGTTCCCGCTCGACTGTGGCGCCCTCGGGAATGCGACCAGCCGTCGGTACACCCCGTGAAATCGAACCAGCCTGGCCTTGGGCTTGAAAGCCGCTGATGATGAGCTGGCCCTGCGCCACCGCGTAGACATTGCCGTCTGCGGCGGTTAGCGGCGTGACAAGCAGTGTACCGCCTTGAAGGCTTCGGGCATCGCCGAGGGCCGAGACGTTCACGTCGATCCGGTCTCCGCCGCGCGAGAAACCAGGCAGCGATGCCGTGACCATAACGGCCGCCGTGTTCCGCGTTTGCAGGATCCGCTCAGGGTCGAGCGCAACACCAAAACGCTCGAGCATCGAGCGCAGTGATTGCTCAGTAAAAAGAGCGTTTTGGGTCCGGTCACCTGTTCCTGGCAGACCCACCACAAGGCCGTAGCCAATCAGCTGGTTTTCCCGGACGCCCTCAATTTTCGTGATGTCTTTCAACCGCGAACCAGCAGCGGGGCCGGTTAGTAAGGCGCCTACGGACAAGAACGTCGCGAGGGTCACGACGGCCTTCGTGTACAGATCGCGCCGACGGCGAGAGAGGCGTTGCGCAGCTCGTTCAGTAAACGTCATCATGGTGCGGAGAATACGCATTGGCGTGAAACAGGGTTTAAAGCAGGCTCTGTTTAGACTCTGTTAGTCTTCCCTAACACTTTCAATCGCAAAGAAATTCTGAATCCCTTGGTGACTCTTTCTTTGCTCTTTTGTCCCAAAGCTGAGCAGGCGAAGCGTCGGGACAAACCCGAATGCAGCGCACCGCCCCAGGGCAAATGGGCGGCACATAACGGTAGAGAGAGCATGCGGATTATCCTGTTAGAACCGAACACGATCATTGCTGAGGCACTCGTCTCACGGTGCAAAACCTCCCAAATTGATGTGGACGTTCTGTCGACTACGGAAGAATTGGACGTCGTTGCAGGGAAAGATCTCACGCATTACGCGGGGATCTTGGTGGGAACGGTGGACAATCCGTGCGCGCTCATCGAAGCGCTGCGGACGGGCTGCGGCGACACGCCGATCATTCTCCTGTCGGAGGTGAAAAACCCCCAGCTGGCTATTCAAGCGTTCAGTGCCGGTGCGGATGATTTTGTCATCAAACCTTTCAATGCGTCGGAATTGAAAGCGCGGATCCTCGCCCGTTCTCGGCGTTTGCTCGGGAAAGCTTCGACCGCATTTAAGTTGGGTAAGCTGACGATTTTCTACGACGGTCGGGACCCCGAGGTGCAGGGCAAGCGCATTAAGCTCTCACACCGTGAACATGCGATCTTTTCCTACCTCGCCCAGAACGTTGGGCGCGTAGTCTCCAAAGAGAGCGTTTATTCTGCTGTCTACGGATCGATGGACTGCGAGCCGTTCGACAAAGTGATCGACGTTTACATCTGTAAGCTGCGCAAAAAGCTCGCCGACGCGACCGACGGTCAACAATTCATCGAAACCGTTTACTGCCGCGGCTACAAGATGGATAAGCCTGAAAATACAGTGGTTCAGCGCCTCGGTGGCGGTGGCCGTAAGGCGCTCGCAGCACCAAAGAAAAGCGCCGCCGCATAACGACAAGCTCCTCAATAGGTAGACTGAAACCCGCCCTTGCCAAGAGGGCGGGTTTTTTATTTCATTGAGGAATGGACGACGACAATCACCGCATCATTCATGGCGCATTCGTCTCGAGTATCTCAGTGTACCGAGAGGAAGAGTCCGTCTACGCAAAGAATATATGCGATGCCCTCCGGTTACGGACGAACAGAGGATTGCTCTCTGTATGGGTGGATGACAGCACGGACCAGATTTGCCTGTGGGCAAGGCGAGGCCTCAATCAGCCCAGCGCTGACTTCGAGCATCGTATTGATAAGGATTACCCCTTCGTTGGACAGCGGGTTGGTTGGAGTTGGTACGGTCGGAATCAGCGGGGATACCGCGATGTGTTGATGCTCGCTTTTGGTGAGGAGTCGCTGACACCTCAGCTGCTTCTCTTAGGGGAAGCTTCGACGATCCGACTGCTGCGTATATCTGATTAGAATAAAAAAACCCGCCTGGTAAAACTCAACCGTGGGGGGCTTCCGCAGCGCGAAATGGTGGGTGGGGGTGGTCTCTCGCGCCTTAGCGGATAAAGTTAAAGAGGCTTAAGCTCAGTACACGGCTTGAAGCTGCATAGCTCGCTTCGAGTTGCTTCTCGATGTTGAGAAATCGCGTTTGGGTCTCAAACGGATCAGCATTCTCAAGATCAACGATCTGATTGTTAAACAACGCGTTTTGCGTCAGCGTTGCCTGTTCCGACGCTTCAACCTGCTGGTACCGCAAGCCAAGATCCGTACGTGCACGTTGGATTGTTGCCAAACCGCCGGCGAGAAGATCGAGCGCACCTGCGATTGCGATGTCGTCACCGGTCATCAATTGCTGATAGGCGTCATCATCCGTAATTTGATCGAGCTCCACCGACGCGAGAATATAAGCGCCCTGAAAAACATCGCGAAGGCCCTGGATCAGCGCATCGTTCGTTTGGCGTTGGTACGAGTTATTAGGCAGGCGGATATCGATAAGTGTACCGCTCAATTCGCCATTATAGAACGTATTCTCGAAGCTGTATTCCTGAACAGCCGGGCTCACATTAGCCGCGTTGCCGCCTTGGAAAACATCGTCGAAACGTGCTAGCAACTCCGTGGTCTCCACGATGTCTGCGGGGATTGTTAAGTCGGTCGTTGGAAAACCGGCGAGACCGGTGGTGCCGGTAATCACCTCACTGACCAAATCCTGAGGAGCGATCCCGCCCAAATTCCCAACATCACGTGGTTGCGCAGGACGGTTCTCAACTTCCGCACCGCCGAAGAGATAGCGGCCACCGATCTCAACGTTGAGACTGGCAACGATCCGGTCGATCGCACTGTTGGCAACCAATTGAACCGTGCTAGCCGATTCGAGAGGCGAGGCGGCGTTGATCGCAGCTACCTTCACGAGAGAGTTCACCGCGTCTTCGATTTCGGCGAGGGACCCATCCATAGTGTCAGCGCGTTGTTTAAAGACGCTAATTGACCTCAGATAGGCTTGGTTCTCACCGAACTGATTACGGATAGTCTGGAGACTGACAAGTTCGGAACCAATTGCCTTTGCAATGTCGTCCTTCTTGCCAGTCGCAATTTCTTGGGATGCCGTTGCCAACTCACCCTCCAATCGACGGAGTTGCGAATTCCGGAACGCTGTTTGGCCAAAAGTCGAGATCGGTTTCACCATCTGGGTCCCCCGTTTTAGGCAATTCGCGCCAGCAGTTCATCGAACATGCGGGCAACGATGTTGATAACCTGGGCGTTTGCGGCGTAGGCTTGCTCGAGCTCGAGCAGCTTTTCGCTCTCTTCGTCGACGTTCACGCCGTTTTCGTTGAACCGCCGGAGCTCCAGCGTTTCGAAAATCGTCCGTGAACGATCGGCAAGTCCTTCAAGATTGGCGCGATCGGTGAGGAGTCCAGCTGACAACTCGCTTGCGAACCCCTGCAGCGTCGTTGTCTCCGTAAGGTCCGCTGACGGATCAAAAGTTCGCGTATTAGAAAGCCCTGTGAGCCACGCCTGAATTTGTGTTTTGTCGCCCGGTGTCGTGACCACACCCGCCAGACCGTCTCGAACGAGACGGCTGTCGCCACCTTGATCCGGATCAGCGAGTGGATTGACAGCGAGCTGACCAGCAAGGCCGACAATCGCTGTCGCATTCGCTAGCGGATCAACGGCCGCGCCGCCAAAGCCTGTGAACAGACCTGGCGTACCAGGTACTGCGGTTGCGAGGCTGGCATCCGTTTCTTGAAACAAAACAGCGGTTTGCTTCGCGAGCGCATCAAGCTGGCTTTGAAACCCGACGAGATCTTGGTCACGTGCAATGAACGCTCCAGCAATCATCCCCGTACGGAGATCTTGAGGCCCACGGGGTGACCGAGGCGAGATGTCAAAACCATCGACCTCTAATCCTGACAATGTGCCCACCGGGGTCGACGCGTCAATGACCGCTGTACGGTTAAAGACAAGCTCCCGCGCCTCTCCGTCGAGGAGTGTCACACCTTCAGTTGTCGCGATGACAACTTCACCGCGGTCACGGGTAAACGTTCGGATTCCGATTTGCTCGGCAACAAGATCAATGAGGCGGTCCCGTTCGTCGAGCACGCCGGAAATATCAATATCGCCCGTTAGGCCTTCGGCGACTTTACGGTTGAGGTCTTCAATACCCTGAAGCGCCTGATTTACCGTCCGTACACCATCCGATATGCGGAGATCGGCTTCAGTCCGGGCCGCTTGAATTGCCGACTCAACTTCGGAGAATTTCGACACGAGGTTTTGAGCTGCGAAGACGACCTGGCGTTGAAGGTCTGCCCGTTCGGGCTGGTCAAACAATTCTTGGAAGCGTGTTTCCAAGGTTGTAAACGCGAAAGCCAATGAGCGCTCGTCGGCGGGATCGCCGCTCACATCAGCCACTCGGGCTGTCGCCTCAGCCCGAACGTCGAGTGTGCCGAGCTGAGCCGCTTCGAGCCGGACGTCTCTCAGCAGGATCGAGTCGACGGGACTTCTAACAACGTCTGCAACGACGCCAGAGCCAAAACCTGCAATATTTTGGGCAGTTACGCGCGCTTCTTTGGCGACATAGCCAGGCGTCCGCGCGTTGGCGATGTTGTCGGATGCGCCCGCGAGTTGTCTTTGGACTGACGTTAGCCCAGACTTTGCGTTGAAAATTGCAGCACTTAGCGACATGACGTTTGCCCCGCGTTAGCCCTTATCGACCGATCCGTGTGACTTCTTCGAGCATTTCGTCAGCAGTCTGAACAACTGTAGCGTTCGACGAGTAAGCACGTTGAGTTTCGATCAAAGAAGTCAGTTCCTCGGCAACGTCCACGTTTGCTCCCTCAAGAGCGCCGGAAGTAATCGTGCCGATGTTGTTTCCGCCAGCAATTGCGACACGGAGATCACCCGAGGTCGAAGATAGGAGGAATGCGTTGCCGTCAATTGCGGTCAGGCCCTCCGGATTGATGACATCCGTAAGCGGAATTTGGAACACGGGACGCACTTCACCATTGTCGAAGATGGCAACGAGCGTACCGTCCTCTTCAATGTCTATCTGCTGCAGCTCACCAAGTGCGGATCCGTCTACGGAAGTTTGTGGCGTGAAATCGCCGCCAAACTGCGTAATGCCGTTAAGTCCGCCCTGCGACCCAAGATTGATTGTGATCGTCTGAGACGCGGGGCCAGCTGGTCCAGGCAAGTCGATATCAATCGTGCCGTCTGTCTCGGAATACCCCGCAATGCCATAGGGGGCCGCTGCAGTCGGGGCGGCTGCGGGGTAGTCAGGCGTGCCCGGCGTAAAGCCGCCAGCACCAGAGAAGTCGATTCCTGCGAGGGTGGTAATCAGTGTACCTGCCGCAACGCTGCCATCGTAAATCTGCAGGTCCCACAGGTTACTGTTTGCTGTGGCCTGGGACCAGTTGAGTGTCAGTGTTTGAGACGCGCCGAGATCATCAAAGTATTGAATACTCGTCTGATACTCGATTGGCGTTGCAGCGGTTGGAGAGGCCTGAGCCGGAAGGTTCCCCGCGTACCCGATGGTGGTTGTGGGCCGCGCCGCGCCTTGGATCGTGCCGATATTGATCGTTTCCATGGAGTCGAAAGTCGTAAGACTCGGTGCACCGTTGGTATACGTACCATCTGGGTTCAGAGCAAAACCTTGAAGGAAGTAGCCTCCAGCGTTGCGGAGGTTGCCGAACTCGTCTGGACGAAATGAGCCTGCTCGGGTTAGCGCGGCGCCGCTCCCGTCGACCGTGTTCGACACCGCAAAGAAACCTCGGCCGGCCACTGCAAGATCGGTATTGTTCGCGGTTCCGGTGATTGTGCCTGCTTTCGAGACCTCGGTACGGACAGTCGTTGCAACGCCGCCTGCAGTGTACAGAGAATCACTGCCGTCATTAACGACGAGGGTTGAGAACTGTGCGTCCGCGCGTTTGTAGCCGACAGTAGAGGAATTGGCGATGTTATCGGAGATTGCTGCGAGCTTAGTGCTCTGCGCCCGAAGGCCGTTTACGCCGGTTTGAAGCGCGCTACCAATCGACATGGTTTTTCCTCAGTCTGTCTACGGAGCGTTATGCTCCTCTCTGAGGACGTCCTACATTTGGTCGATTAAACCGGAATAAAATGACAGTGTTGACCGGCGTTAACGCGATGTCCCAAAGAGAAGGTCGCCGCTATCCGACACGTTGGCTTGAACCGCGATGGAGATGCGACGGTTCTTCGGATCCTCCGGACGTGCAGGTACGAAAAGCTCGCGCGCGCCGCGGCCTTCGACAGCATCAATCCGATCTGGCTGAAGCCCGGCATTTTCCATTATTCTGCGTGCGGCGTTTGCGCGCTCAGATGACAGTTCCCAGTTTCCCCGCGTACCTTTCGAGAAGCCACTGGCGTCCGTATGTCCTTGAATCCGAATTGTGTTTGGGATCGTCCTAAGAACTTCACCGAGTGCTTTGAACATTTCCTCCGCACGCGGTGTAAGGTTGGACTGCCCCACGTTGAACATCGAGAACAGCTCGTCGTCGTGAATTTGGATGTACACCGCGTCGTCGCGGCGTTCGACATAGACCACATCATTGAGACCGAGCGGATCGACCCGCTGTTCGAACGCAACGCGAAGCTTTTGCTCAAGAGCGGCGAGACCGTCGTCCGCTCCGCTTTCTCCAGTCCCGACGGAGATATCATCGAGCTTGGACGGACCGGTTTCCGTCATTGTCTGCATGGCGGAGCCCATCGGGAGCGGATCTTCGCTCTCGGCGCGGTCGTTCGTTTGAACGCCGCTCGCGTCATTGGCTTTGCCGGAAAGAACACCCTCCGTACCCGACTTATCTCGGCTAATTGAGATCGGGTTGAAATAGTCGGCGAGCAAGTCTCGCTCTGCGTCCGATGCCGTATTGGCGAGCCAAAGGATGAGGAAAAAGGCCATCATTGCGGTGGTAAAGTCCGCATAGACCATTTTCCAAATGCCTGAGTTTCCCTCGCCATCTCCCCCGCGACTTGCCACGACCGATCTCCTCGTTTTGCCTTAGGCGGCGTCGGCTGCGGCTGAGCGGATTGCTTCAGACGTGGCCTTTTCAACGGCGTCGAACGAAGGTTGGACTTCGTCGAACAGAACTTTTCTTGAATATTCAATTGCAATTTGAGGAGGATAGCCGTGTAGGAACGCAACCATGCCGGATTTGATGCATGCGTAGTAATTCACCATCTCATCTCGCCGCGTGGCCATCAGTGATGCAAGCGGCATGACGATCGAGTAGGAAAGGAGGACGCCCAAAAACGTTCCGCATAACGCGCCGCCGATCATTTTGCCGAGAATCTCCGTGGCCTGATTGACGTACGCCATTGCTTTGATGATGCCCAAGACCGCGGCCACAATCCCAAACGCCGGGAGAGCTTCGCCGACGGAGTTCAGTGCAGCAACCGGACGATTAAGGTCCTTCGTGATGGTGTGGATTTCCTCGTCCATCAACGTTTCGAGTTCCTTCGGATCCTCTGCACCAAGAGAAATCAAGCGCAAATAGTCGCAGATGAAGGCGATCGAGCGCTTCCGCGAAAGTGCGCGGGGGTATTTCTGGAAGATCTGACTTTCGTAGGGGTGTTCGATATCGTTCTCGAGGCTCATCACGCCTTTCGCTTTGCCCTCACGAAAGATCGTGAATAGAAGAGAGAGCAATTCGATATAATCGTCATTGTTCAGAGCATCGCCTTTGATCGATGACATCAGTGTGGACCCTGTCGCGAAGATCACGTGCCGTGGGTTTGAGATCACGAACGCACCGATCGCTGATCCTACAATGATCACGATTTCATAGGGTTGCCACAAAACCCCGAGCTTGCCGCCGACGCCAAGATAGCCGCCGATGACCGACACAACGACAATGATAAATCCGACGCCGAACTTCATAGGATGTCTCGTTTCTCGCCTTAGCGCCCAGGTGCAGGAAGTGAAGGTTCCGGGTCGCTCTCTCCAAGCTCTTGCCCTATCTGGGTTAAAGTGAGGCCTAAGCCTGCAACCTCCGCGCTCGGTTCAAGCAAAGGACGCAAGTCTTCCGCGTGGTAAACAGAAGGTTTTGGTGCTGATGATAATGCGCGTAGTCTCGGGTCAGAGCTCAAACGCGCATCTTCCCGCTCTAGCCGCGAACCGAGCGCGAGGTATTGTGCCGTCGGTTCCTTCCAGCTCTCCGGTTCGTCTGAATAGGACTTAGCTTTTGCATATAATCCGTACGCTTCTTCTTGCCACGCGCGTTCTCCAATGATCCGGAGCACGTCTCGCCGAACGCCTGGACGGATCAAACTGGCAAGGTCTTCAATCTCAAGAGCGCGGGCGCGAAGGCGTGCAAACGCGGCGCGGTCGTCACCTTCGAGAGCTTGCTGCGGAACGGCGTCAAGAAATTCTCGCGCACGTTCGCGGTCTTTAAACGAGACCATCAGCGCAGCCGCGTCGATCAATGCAGGTGTTCCGCCAGCGGAGTTTACGGACTTGGCGTCTGCAAATTCCATGAGTTCTTCGGCGCGCACCATCAGTCCTGCGCGTACAAGGTCCGAGCTAAGCTTAAGATCTCCCATCCAAAATTGGGTCTGATCACCAATCATCGGCCGAACAAATTCGTATACATCCATGAGATCGCCGATCGTTGCAGGATCGAGTCTCCGAACAAAAAGATCCTCCGCAATCGACTTAATGCGCTGCTCAGCTTCCAGCCGGATGTCTTCAGGGCCGTTTGACCCTGCTACGCCAGCGAGGAGCCTCAACGCTTGCGGGAGTTGTTGGTCAAAATAGTAGGCGCGCGCGAGGGCGAGCGTGATGCCGGCGCCTAGATTCTCGCCGCGCCACACTGTCACGAGCTCGCGTAAAACAGCAACCGCTTCCTCTGTCTTCAAGTAGCCCGAGCGCCACATCAATGCGACTTTCCGGAGTTCCGCCTCAGCGGACAGGCGATCGTTCCCGATCTCGATGACCTCCTGATAGAGGGCAACGGCCTCATCCACGGTGCCATAACGTTCTAAAACACGTCCACGGATCATCGCTGCCTGGGCTTTCTCGTCATCGAGGAACGCAATTGTTCGCAGCGCGGTCGCGAGCGTCAAAGCCGCACGGTTGTCACCTTCAGCCAGCAGAGCATCCGCCAATCGCGCCGCGTACGTTTCCCGTACCCATGGAGGCAGTGAAATGAAGAAGTTCACTGCGACGTTCCGGGTACGCCGGTTGCTCTCCGCCAAACCCGCTTCGCCCCGCGCAATCAGCAGCCATAAGATCGCCTCATCTTCCCCCAAAGCGGCCTCCTCCAGGAAAAAAGCCTCGGCTTGCTGATCATTATTCAGCACAAGTTCGAGGAGCTGGCGCAGGCGCTGTCGCGGCTCGTCCATCCGGCCACCAATGCGCGGAAGCGCCTCCTCCCAAAACCCTGCGCCAGCTAGGCACGAGAGATCATCTTGGGCTGCTCTCTTTATTTTATCAATAAAGACAGAGCCTTCCTCGTATCCACACGCCCAATCGATGCCAAAAGCACTTCGTTGTGCAGCTGCGTCATTCATCGGTATACAGCAGAAGAGGCCAGTAATAACGGTCAGGGTCAGGTGACGGTAGGGCATGCACGCTCCTCGAAATCCCGCCTTAAACTGCGGCCGCTAGTTTAATTCAGCGTTTCGGACGCTCCGTGCGCGCTGTTTGTTGGACGACACAGCAGAAGTGGATGAACCCCTTTGGATACTTCACTCTACGTCAATCTCTCGTATCAAAGCTCGCTGCAGCGGCGGCTGGAGTTGATTGCTAACAACATTGCAAACGTGAATACGGCGGGTTTTAAGGGCGAACGCGTCATGTTTGACGACGTGACCCATAAGTCCGCAGGAGCCGCGGGTACCGCGTCTGTCTCATTCGTCATCGATAGAGCATCGTACACCGACTTTAATACGGGGTCGATCACGCAGACGGGCAACCAGTTCGACGTGGCAGTCGTCGGCGAAGGGTTTTTGTCTGTGGAAACGCCGAATGGTATTCGGTATACGCGCGACGGTCGCATGAACGTCTCACCGAACGGTGTGCTTGTGAATCTTGATGGCTCGCCTGTGCTTGGCCGCGCTGGAGAGCAAATTCAGATCCCTGAACAAGCTATTTCTGTGGCGATCTCCCAGTCCGGAACAATTTCTGTTCAGCTGGAAGGCGAGCCACAGCCAATCGACATTGGCACCATTGGCATCTTCGAATTCGATGAACCGCAAAGGCTGGAAAGAGAAGAATCCGGGCGCTTCAATGCTGAGGACACCTTCGCCGTGAATAAACAAGACGGTCAGATCCAACAATTCGCGATTGAAAGCTCAAACATCAACCCGATCAAGGAAATTATCAAATTGATGGAATTGTCGCGTGCGTATACGCAGGTATCCAAGTCATCTAGCGATATCCATGATCAAAAGAAAGATAGCATTGGCCGTCTTTCAAAGAATAGCTAAGAAAAGCGGGATAGTGCGATGAGAATTCTTGAAATTGCAGCAACAGGCATGATGGCTCAACAGACGAATGTTGAGGTAATCTCCAACAACATTGCAAACATTAATACAACTGCGTTCAAGCGCGGACGTGCAGAGTTTTCCGATCTGATATACCAAAGCCAACAACGTCAGGGTACGTTTTCATCAGATGCCGGAACGATTGTCCCCGTCGGCGTGCAGGTTGGGCTTGGGGTCAAGCCAGCGGCGGTAGCGCGGATCACTGAACAAGGCTCACTTCAGCAAACCGGAAATCGTCTCGATGTCGCGCTGCAAGGTCGCGGATTCTTTGTCATCCGTATGCCTGATAATACGCAGGCGTTCACACGTACAGGGACGTTCCAGTTGTCTCCCGAGGGCGCGATCGTCACGCCTGAAGGGTTTGAGCTCGATCCTGGTATTACTCTGCCTCAGGACGTGACCGATATCGAGGTGAACCGTTCTGGCGAGGTCTTCGCTTTACGTCCGGGTGCTGACACTCCGGAACTCTCAGGACGGATCACGCTGGCGACATTCATTAATGAAGCGGGCCTCGAAGCTATGGGGGACAACTTGTTCCGTGAAACTGCTGCATCAGGCCAGCCCTTCATCGGTCTTCCCGGACAAGACGGGGTGGCAACGATGCGCCAGGGATACGTTGAAAATTCAAACGTGAACGTTGTCGAAGAAATCACTGATTTGATTTCAGCGCAACGAGCTTACGAGATGAACGCAAAAGTCATTGAAACTGCTGATGAAATGTCGCAGCGCATTGCAAATATGCGGTAGGCTGATGGCTCGGATCTTCATTCTCGCCCTTATTTTGTTTGGCGCCGCGCACGCAAATTCAGAGGTAGAGGCACGCCTCACGTCATCACTTCGTTCGTACTCTGCGCTTCCTAATGCTGCGGTGATCGAGATAACCTCGGTCACCCCGGTCCGGGGCAAAGTCGATCGTGTTATAGTCTCAAACTTTGATCGCCGGACTGGCGAGTTTTCCGCGATGATTGGGTTCGGTCAAACGGAAGCTCGGATCCGTGGGACGGCGTTGGTTTCCATCCCTGTGGTCGTCCCCGTACGGACACTCCAGAGAAGCGTAGAGGTACGCGATGAAGATATCAGTGTAGAGCTTATCTCGCTTTCACAGGTGCCGACAGATGCGTTTTATGACCTTTCGGACGTTGTTGGGAAAGAAATCCGGCGTTCGGTCATCCCTGGCCGACCAATCCGCGAACGCGATGTAACCGCACCCGTTGTTATCAAAAAGAACGGGACCGTCGACATCATTTACGAGACCCCCGGTATATCGCTCAGTACACGTGGGCGCGCTTTAGAAGAGGGTGCAATCGGCGACTACATCCGCGTCACATCTGGAAACCAGGGCCGTATTGTGACGGGCGAGATCGTTTCTCAATCCCGCGTCGTTGTAAAATAAGGTTACTTATCATGCGCCTATCCGTCTCCTCCGCCCTTCTTTGCGCAGGCCTCCTGTCGAGTTGCGGGACAATCAAAGATATTCACAACCCTCAATTGTCCGAGGTCGCGAATCCTCAGTATCAGGATGAAGCACGTACTGTCGTGATGCCGATGCCGGATGGACCGTCGCGTATGAGTTCTCCCAACTCTCTATGGGAGGCCAACAAGCGGAGTTTTTTCAGAGATCAACGTGCACGGAATGTGGGCGATATCCTCACTGTGATGATTGATATTGAGGATCAGGCTACGCTTCGCAACACGACCAGTCGAAGCCGACAAGCGGGTAACGAGTTCGAAGTTGGCTCACTGTTTGGGTTGCCCGAATATCTTGATCGCGAGCTGCCCGATCTCTTCGAACCCTCGGCTGATCTTGAAAGCCAAAGCAACAGTCGTGGTGAGGGTGAAATCAACCGCAACGAAGAGATCAGTCTACGCATTGCTGCGGTTGTCACCGATCGCCTACCGAACGGAAACTTCGTCATTGCAGGCCGACAAGAGGTGCGTGTGAACTCCGAGCTGCGTGAGCTTCGGATTGCAGGCGTCATTCGTCCAGAAGATATTTCCGCAATGAACACAATAGATTACTTCAAAGTAGCTGAGGCCCGCATCGCTTATGGTGGACGCGGAACGATCAGCCGAATGCAGCAACCGCGGTATGGGCAGCGCGCGTATGAAGTGATCGTACCGTTTTAGGAAAGAAGGGTAAAAAGATGCCTCGGTTTGTGATACTCGCGGTACTGACGGCCGTCGGCGGATTGGGCGGTTTTGCTCTTGGCGAAATTAGTCAAATGACGGACCCGCTGCGCCGGCAAGGGACAACGGTGCAGAACCAATCGGTTGTGTTCGCTGCAGGGCAGTTCACTATTCCTCTTTTTGAAGGGGGAACGGTTCCGTTTTTCCTCCTTGCAGAGATAAACGTGGAAGTTGAGACGTACGATGAGGTGTCATTGCTCTCAAACAACCGGCCGCATGTACGTGCGACGATTCTTGAGACGCTTTTCGAGCTGGAGCGCCGTGGTGATATAAAGCCTGGCACTATTGATCCGGGTGTCATCAGCACCGCTGTTAAGGAAGACATCGAAGCGACTTTCGATATTAATCAAGTATCGAATGTGTTATTGAATCGGCTCTTGATCCAAGAGACAAGTGGTCGACGCTCGTCTCAATAAGCGAATGCAGCCGCATAAGCAAAAAGCGTGGCACACGACGTGTACCACGCTTTTTGTTGTGACGGGGTGTTTAATTAGAGCGCAGCTTGCGCGTCGGGACGGCCTCTCTCAGCCATCATGCCCATGATCTCGTTTGCTTTTTCGGTCTGCATCTTGCTCAGAATATCAGCGGCGTTGCGCTCGCCTATTTGATCGAGAACCTCAACGACAAATTTTGGTTCGTTTTGTTGGAGCAAGCGGGCAGCATTCTTTGCCGTCATGTTGCCAACGACCGTGACCACCTGTTCAAGATTTTCATCCTGTTCGATCTGCAGCTCATCGATCAGCGCTGATACTTCCGTACGAAGATCTTCTAGCCGCGCAATCTCTTCAAGCGCTCTACGGTTGGCGAGGGCAACCTCCGCTTTCTGATTTTCTAGTCGCGACCACTCTTCTTTGAGCCGGCCGCGCTCAGCACTGATGGTCGCGAGGACCTCTGTGACCGCTGCCATGGAAGAAACCCGTGCTGCTGGGAGCGGGAGATCTTCCTGGTTCAGCATTTCTTCAATGCGACGCTGGGACTGCTCAAGTCCGCGCTTGATGACAGGCTCTTCGTCGACACCCATTTGATATTCAGGGTCCAGAACATCACTCGCCCACGGGCGATCGTGGGTGCCGAATTCGCGGACCGCTTCGTGTTTGTTCTGCTCTTTCGCCGTCTCTTCATCGGAAACGGAAGGCGTCGCAAGCAAAAGTGCGGGTACGGCGAGGGATGCTGTGGACACAGCGCCCATCAGTAAGATCCGGATCACAGGCCCTCCAGTCCGAAACTGTCATCTTCAGTTTCGAGTTTAATGTCTTCGATCTGCGCCGCGATCCTGTTCCCTTTGCGACCCATCGGTCCACGGAAGAACTCGATGTCTTCCAGCATGAAGCGGACTTCGGTTTCAGCTTGGCTTTGAAAGCCAATCGTCTGTCCCGGTTTCCAGGACAGCACTTCCTGCAAGGTCGACATTTGCGAGTGTAGGACAGCGCTGAAATCAAGTTCGGTCTTGACCAGCTCCTTCTCAAAGTGCCGGTTCCAACTGCGGTCGCCGCCGAATTGATCGCCTACGAACATTTGGCTCAACGCCTCTTTCACGGGCTCAAGTGACGAGTAAGGAAAGAGCACCTGGAGCTCGCCGCGGGACCGGGCGATGTCGAGGCGGAAGCGCGATCGCACGCACGCGCTGGTCGTGCGCGTAATCGCCGCAAACTGAGGATTCATCTCGAGGCGCTCGACACGGAACTCAACTTCGGCAATTTGTTCAAAGGCTTCCGAGAGACGTTCCGCGATGAGTTTGAAAATTCTCGTCGTCAGTTGCAGCTCGATTGAGGTCGGTCGGCGTTGCGCAGCGCGGGCGCGTGCCTCGTTTCCGGGGACCCCACCGAGAAGAATTTCGACCAGCGTGAAGACGAGACTTCCGTCGATCATCAGAAGAAAGGATTGGTCCCAGGCGGCCGCACGGACGATCGCAATGACCGGAGCCTCGGGCGGCTGGTCCATAAATTCTTGAAACCGCGCATACGATATATCTTCGAGCTGCACCGCGACATCCTGACTTGTCAGGTGCAGGAAGCTTTCCGTCAGCATTTGGACAGTCCGGTCAAAGACGACATCCAACATCGGCAGCCGTTCGTGGGTCACACCGCTGTTCGCGAGGCGCTCCATCACGCGCCGGGATTCTCCCGGGGGCTGTTGTCGTTTTGCTCTCTCGATCGTCATCGGTTTATCCTGATGCGAAACTCGTTAACGATTACTCGACAAGAAGCTCGCCGATTAAAATATCGTCGACTGCGTCCCTGCCTAAAATACGTCGTGCCCTGAAAAGACAGGCATTGCGTAGATTGTAAAGCCCCATTGCCCCTTGCAATTCACGGCTTGAAAGCTCGCGAATGTAGGTTTGAAGAGCGAATTCTAGCTCGGGAAGCCGTCTACGAACTTCCTCAGCACTCTCGATCGGTGTTCGGATCGTGAACTTTGCCAACACGTACTTCGCATCTTCGCGGCGATCGAGCTGGTAGATTGTCTTCTCGAGCTCAATCCACTCGTGCGTAGGCCGATTAACTTGGTCCTCGGAAGGTGCCTGGAGCGACGCCATCAAATCATCCACGCCCTCACGTCCGAGTGAAAGGTATCCGCCCGTGATAAAGGCGCCTACGGAGCACACCACGACGAGCAACCCAAAAGCCACAGGCCCCAAGAAATTAAAGCGTCGCTTCATCGGAGCGGAAAGAACCGCCGTTTCGTTCAGGTTCTCTTCAGTTTCATCCATGATTCTTTTCGCCGAGAGTGAGGGTTGGTCGCGAGGCCACGTCGGAACGGCTACAGGGGCCGCTTTGATGCCAGTTTAAAAAACCGGGCCTACTGAAACCCTGCAGCTGGGCAGAATGTCAGTGAGCGTGGAAGCAATAATTCAAAGAATCCAAGGCTTTGGAGCCAACCGTATAGTGGTCATCGGCGCGCTGGGCGCCCTGGTTCTTGCGGCTTTAGTGGCGATTATTTTCGCCTTTTCGAAACCGCAAATGGCGGTTCTCTTCTCTGGACTGACTGATTCGGACGCGGGTGCTGTCGTTAGCGAGCTCGAGGCGATGGACGTGCCCGTTAGCGTTTCATCCGACGGGCGGACGATTTATGCGCCATCAGGTCGCATCCCCCGTCTGAGGATGATGCTGGCGGAGAAGGGCATGCCCTCGGGCGGCGCGGTTGGGTACGAACTGTTCGACGACAAATCGTCGCTCGGTCTTACATCCTTTATGCAAGACATGACTCGCCTCCGCGCTCTTGAGGGCGAACTTTCGCGAACCATCCAAACCCTCGACACCGTCGAGAGTGCGCGGGTTCACCTGGTGATGGCGCGCCGGGATCCGTTTAGTCGCGAGAAGGCCGAGCCGTCAGCATCCGTTGTCGTCCGTATGCGTGGTGCGATGAGCCTGGACGGCGACAAGGCCGCGGCGATTCGGCATCTCGTTGCTTCCTCCGTACCCAGCCTGAGTCCGGGTAAAGTATCGGTCCTCGATGCGCGCTTCGGCTCGGTTTTTGCCGAGCAAGACGGGCCTCTCGCTGGCGCCGCTTCGGTCAATGGATTGCAGGCTGAGATCGAGGAGCGTTTGGCCCAAGCTGCTGAAAGTGTTCTGGTTCCGACGCTTGGAGCGGGGCGTGTTCGGGTTCGTGTCGCGGCTGATCTGCGTACAGAGCGAGAGGTCCGCCGCGAAGAAAGGTTCGACCCCAAAGAGACGGCTCTGCGCTCACGTCAGATTGTCGACGAGATCGAAAACTCACGCGAGAACGCCACCGACCAGCCGGTCACGGTTGAGCAAAACTTGCCCGAAGCCAATGTCGGCAATGAGGGTGACGCATCGGCCTTGTCAGAACTCGAACGTTCCGAGAGCGTTGTAAATTATGAGATTTCATCGGTACGCAGTGAGCAGGTCATCGAACCGGGCGACGTCGAACGCCTTTCAATCTCGGTCGTGGTCGATAATGCGCGCGTCACGGACGCAGACGGCAACGTGACATTCGAGCCGCGCACGGAAGAAGAGCTCGCGAAATACGCGGCGCTCGTGCGTTCAGCCGTTGGTTTCAACGCGGAGCGCGGCGACGAAATTACCGTCGAAAACCTGCCCTTCGTCGACCTTAACGACACAATGCCGCGGTTTGCTCCGTCTACCATCACGGAAGTTGTCTACCGCAACTTTGACGCGATCACCCAAGCCGTTGCGCTGTTGTTGATCGGTGTAGCGATTATCTTCGGGATCATCCGTCCCGTGATGAGTCGCGTTCTCCCCGCGGCCGGTTTCGGCACTGACGCAGAGCCGGTGGCCATGGGCGAGCTCTCGCTTGAAGATCTTGGCCTTGGCGGAGAAGACGGTGTCGAGGGCGGGCTTGGTGCCTTGGGTCAAGGCGGAGCGGCGGCGATTTCGGGTCCAAAACAAAGCATGGCGGAGTCTTTGGACCAGATGCTCGAGGTCCGCGATGTCGATGGCAAGGTTCGGGCCTCGTCTATCCGTAAGCTTGGCCGCATCGTTGAGCAGTACCCAGAAGAAGTCGTCGCCATCCTGCGCACCTGGATTTATGAGCAGGAGAACGCGGCGTGAGGATAAGCGCTTTCTCGCCGTCGCTCGATTTCAGTGCTCCGTCTCCGGCTGAAGTCATCGAAGAAGAAGACGATGACCGACTGTCCCCGGAAGAAGTCGCTGTTCTCATCGATCGAGCTGCAGATGCTGCGCGGGCTGAAGGGTATGACAAAGGGTTCCGCGAAGGCTCCGCGCAAGAAAAGGACTCAATCGCGGCACGCCTCGAGGAGGAAGTGCTTGGCCTTCGTGCCGCTATCGACAGTGTGCGGGGT
Organism: Pseudomonadota bacterium; assembly: GCA_038749595.1. Classification (GTDB taxonomy): domain Bacteria; phylum Pseudomonadota; class Alphaproteobacteria; order Caulobacterales; family Parvularculaceae; genus Parvularcula. The sequence continues at coordinate 198,707 of JBCDHW010000006.1, read as the reverse complement.
CAAGAGGAAGAACTCTTCGACGATCTTGAAACGCGAACCGCGCGTTTGCTCCTCGCGTTGATCCATCAGCTTGCGCGTCAACTCAGTGAATCGGAAGCAAAACGGCTTGCCGAGAACGTGACCATGCGGGCCGTCGAAGCGGTACGCGGAAAGCACCGGATTTCTATCCGAGCAGAGTCAGCGGTTCTCGAACCGCTTCGCGCCGTCCTTCGTCTGCCAACGGACGAAGAGGCCGCGGCGCACCGGATCGAATTTCAGCCTGCGGAAGATGGCGCCGGTGCTCCTCTAGAGGTTGCATGGTTAACCGGAAAAGTAACCTTCGACCCTTACGCGTTTACCGGCGCGATCGACGAAATCTTCACTGAAACCCTGAAAAGTTTGAGTGGCGACGAGGGGCCGTTGCTGCGTGATGGAGAGAGCGAATGAGTGATACGCCAGAGGACAATCCCGAGGAATTCGGCCTGCCGCCTGCTGACGAAGGCATGCCCGATCTCGGAGAAAGTTCAGATTTTACAAGCGGTAACGACTTCGAGGCCGGCGGTCCCGCCGCAGCAAGCGAAGCGGACATCGCCGCAACGTTGGACGCGATGATTGGCGGTGGCGGCGAGGCAACAGGCGGCGCACCGGGCGGCGGATTTGGTTCCTACACCAACATGTCTGCGCTGGGTCAGGTGCCAGTTGAAGTCCAGGTCGTCCTGGGCCGTGCGCGCTTGCCGATCGGGAATATTTTGAAGCTCGGTCGCGGCGCGGTTGTAGAGATCGACCGCCGGGTGGGCGAGCAAGTCGAGATCCACATCAATCACCGCCCAGTGGCGCGCGGCGAGATTGTGATTGTGGACGACGATCGCCTCGGCGTGACGCTGACAGAGATTATAACGAACGCCACGAACCTGCACTAACAAGACGGAAAACAATGACACGGCTGGCGATGAACGCGGCCTGGATTGTTGGGATCATCGGGGCTCTGCTTTTGAGCCCAGAAGCATCGGCTCAGTCGATCAACGTTGATCTCGGCGGCGAGGGGTCCTCTTACTCCGGGCGGCTGATCCAGCTGTTCCTTGCCATCACTGTACTGAGTTTAGCGCCTGGTATTCTGGTGATGACCACCAGTTTCATCCGTGTGGTCGTTGTTTTCTCACTCCTCCGATCGGCGATCGGCCTGCAGCAGGCGCCGCCCAATGTGGTGCTGATATCACTTGCGCTGTTCCTCACCGGGTTCATTATGGCCCCGACTTTCGAGCAGTCCTGGCAACAAGGCATCAGTCCACTGATCGAAGATCAGGTCGATACGGCAACTGGTCTGCGCCGCGCTGCGACACCGCTTCAAGAGTTCATGGCTGCCCAGACTGAAGCGGAAGATCTCTTGTTCTTTCAGAGCCTTGCGGAGCGTCAGCGGACCGACGCTGGCGATGACGGATTGCCCGAGGGTATGATGTCTGACGAAGAGATCGAAGCGTTACTGTTCCCTGAACGGACTGAATCGGAACGCTTGCCGAGCCTTGTCACCCTCGTGCCCGCCTTTATGATCTCTGAACTGACGAGAGCGTTTGAGATCGGCTTTCTACTGATGATGCCGTTCTTGGTGATTGACCTCGCCGTCGCTGCAATCCTCATGTCGATGGGCATGATGATGCTACCGCCGCAAACCGTATCGCTCTCGATGAAGATTATTTTCTTTGTGCTTATTGACGGATGGCGTCTCCTGTCGGAGAGCCTCGTCATGTCGTTCTTCTAACCCTCCGGACCGGGATCAACGCCATGCCCAGTGTCAAAATTAGAAATGAAGTTGCAGCGCTTAGCGGGCCTGAAAAGGTGGCCGTGATGTTGCTGACACTCGGTGAAGAGCAATCGGGTCCCTTGCTCGAGCGCATGGACGATTCGGAAGTCCGGATTATCACGCGATCCATGTCGACCTTGGGCTCGATCACTGGCGAAGTTCTCGAAGAGCTTATTCATCGGTTTACCGAGCAATTTAGCCAAGGCGGCTCTGTCATCGGTTCAGCTGAGTCGACGGAGCGGATGTTGCGGAGCTTCCTGCCTGCGGACCGCGTCGTCGACATCATGAACTACATTCGCGGACCCGCTGGATCGACCACGTGGGAAAAAATCGCGATGGTCGATAATGCTCAGCTTGCGAAATATCTGAATGGGGAACATCCGCAAACGATTGCCGTTGTGCTGTCCAAGATCGACCCCGATCAGGCGAGCCACGTCCTCGCGGACCTGCCTGAGAAGGTCGTGCCGGACGTCCTTAAACGGATGATCACCATGAACTCGGTGCCGAAAGAAGTCCTCGCTGACATCGAAGAAATGCTGCAACGGGACCTCATGCTCAACTATCAGTCGAGCCAAGAAACCAACAATCTCAGTCATATGGCAGAGATTTTCAACCGTACGGACTCGGAGCGTTCAGACAATCTCCTTCAGTTCTTGCGCGATGAGCACGAGGACGAGGTCTACCAGATCAAGCAGCTCATGTTCACGTTCGACGACCTCATGGGACTCGATCCGCACAGCCTACGGACGGTTATACGTTCTTGCGAAAGTGATACGCTGACTTACGCGCTCAAAGGCTGCGACGCTGAAACCCGCGGCAAAATTGTCAACAACCTGTCCGAACGTGCGCGCGCGATTCTTATCGACAACATGGATACGCTGGGCCCTGTTCTGATGCGCGATGTTGAGGCAGCAAAAGCGACGATGGTGCGCAAGGCGAAAGAGCTCGCCGAGGCCGGTGTCATCGTGATCGAACGCGGTGCCGAAAGCCAGATGGTTTACTAACCATTCGTTAGCGGATGAAAAACCCTGAAAAAATTCTTCAGGCGTTTAAGACGCTCTCTGACGCAGCGGCCAGAGACGTTGCGGACCTCCGCGCGCGGCGCGATCAGACACTCCGTGTACAGGTCGAAAAGCTCCGGTCCATCGAGCAAGGGTTTAACGACGCGCGGAGAGATCGGTCGTCTGCTGCAGCCGCCGAAGGGTACGCAAAACGCTCCCTTTTTGAAGCGAAACTCCTCGGCCGCGAAGTTGAACGCATCGCCGATCTTGAGGTTGGGGCGCGAGATCGATTGCTCGATCGGTTTGCTGATCAAAAGCGGTTCGAGGTCTATCTTTCGCAGCGTCAGATTAAAGAGAAGGCGCTAACCCGAAAGCGCGAGGAGCGTCAGCTGCTCGAAGAAATCGACCAAATGGCGCGCGCCCGTCAGCGCCAGACGGAGGAAAACCGATGATCGTTGATGCGTTGTCTGGCCTGAAATCGGGTGTTGAATCAAAGCAGTCGATCACGACGTCGATCCGTCAAGCCGCAAAGAGCGCTGGGATAGACTTTGGCCTCATGCTTGGTGTGGCTCAACGCGAAAGCTCGCTCGACGCGAGCGCGAAGGCCAAGACTTCGTCCGCGTCCGGGCTTTTCCAATTCATTGATCAAACATGGCTCGGCGCGGTCAAGCAGTATGGTGCTGAGCTTGGTCTTGGGGCCTATGCTGATGATATTCAGCGCGGCGAGCGCGGCTACGAAGTCGCAGACAAGGCGCGTCGGGACGAGATCCTCAATCTCCGTTTCAACCCTCAGGTCGCCGCAAAAGTCGCGGGGAAAACCCTCGCCGCTGCGAAGGATCGCTTGACGCATGCTCTCGGTCGGGAAGCAACGAGTTCTGAAGTCTATATGGCGCACTTTCTCGGGGAACGCGGGGCCATCCGTATGCTTCAATCGGGCGATCAGGCGATTGCCTCGGACATCAATCCGCGTGCGGCCAGTGCGAACCAGACGCTCTTCTTTCAAAATGGGCGGGCACTTTCCGTAGGCGAATTTAAAGATAAGCTAAGCCTCAAGCTAGGAACAGAACCGGCGTCAACCGATCCGGTCCGGCCGACCGAGATCCCTGGTCCTTACCGGCCGGCGCCGCAGATTAAAGTCGATAACTACGCCCAACCGACACGACCTGGCTTCACCAATGTTGTGAATACGCTGCCGCCGCAGCTTCAGGCGGCGATCGTCGAAATGCAGGCCGATTTCATCCTTGGGCGGACGGACCGCTAGAATCAAAGGCTCTCTGCGGGCGGCTTTTGCGCTCACCGTCAACCTCGATTAGGTTCTCGCCAAACTCTTGGGAGGAATCATGGACGGGATGGTCGGCGCCGGCGTTGCGGCGGATTTCAGCACGATGATGGAGCGTTTGCGCACCACATTTCGGAGTGGTGCCACGCGCGAGTTATCTTGGCGCCGCAGTCAGTTACAGTCCCTTTCCTCAGTCGTCGCTTCGAGTGAGAACAAGATCGTCGAAGCGTTGCGCGAGGACCTGGGCAAGCCGCTGGGCGAGGCGTTGATCGCCGAAGTCGATTACGTGACAAAAGAGTGCAATCTCGCAGCGAAGAGGTGCGCGTCGTGGGCCAAGCCGCGCCGCGTCGGAACGCCGCTATCGGGAATGCCTGCATCCAGTTCGATTGTGCCCGAGCCTTACGGCGTTGCACTGATTATCGGTGCATGGAATTATCCGCTCCAGGAGGTTTTTGGACCACTTGCAGGTGCGATTGCCGCCGGGAATTGCGCCGTACTCAAACCATCCGAGCAGGCACCAAATGCCTCGGCGCTGCTGCGCGAGATTGCTGAGCAGGCGTTGGACAGCGATGCCTTCGCCACGGTTTTGGGCGGTGCCGAAGAGACGGGCGCGTTGCTCGATCAAAAGTTCGACAAGATTTTCTACACCGGAGGCGCGCGCGTCGGACGGATCGTGATGCAGGCGGCCGCAAATAATCTGACGCCAGTCACGTTAGAGCTCGGCGGAAAGAGCCCGGCAATCGTCACCGCCGACGCAAACCTCGATGTATCAGCGCGGCGTATTGTGTGGGGCGCCTTCATGAACGGCGGACAGCTCTGTGTACGGCCAGATTTTTGCATGGTGGAAGAGAGCGTTTACGAACCTTTCTTGGCAAAGGTGCAAGAAGTTGCGAAGCAATTTTATGGCGACGACATGCAGAAGTCACCCGACTTCGCACGGATCGTCAGTCCTCATCATTTTGCGCGGGTTGAGAAGCTTATCGGCAGTGGACAGATTGTTGTCGGCGGGCAGACCGACGCCGATGATCTCTACATCGCGCCCACCGTTCTGCGGGATGTGGCTGCGGACAGCCCGGCCATGTCGGAAGAGATTTTCGGCCCGATTCTCCCCACATTCCCCGTGGCTTCCGTGGACGAAGCGATTGCGTTCATCAATGACCGCGACAAGCCTCTCGCTCTCTACGCATTCACGGGTTCAAAACAAACGGGCGAGCGGTTTGTCTACGAAACAAGCTCAGGCACGGTCATGGTCAATGACTGTGTCATCTTCCAGACCAACCACAACCTGCCCTTTGGCGGCGTCGGCGAGAGCGGTATGGGAGCCTTCCACGGCAAGAGCACGTTCGACTGCTTCAGCCATCTGAAGTCGGTCATGAAGCGGCCGTTCTGGGGCGATGTATCGCTGCGTTACCCGCCCTATACCGACCGTGCCACCAAACTCCTCCGTAAACTGATGCTTTAGCCATAAAAGTTGGCGATGGGTCAACGTTTGATCGTTGCTTCTAATCGGGTAAGCGACCTCCATGACCAAAGAGATTTACCAAGGCCGGGCGGAGCTTGGCCAAGAGAGCACGCTTCCCCAGACACCCGATGAGGCCAAGCTCGATCCGGTGCTCAACCCGCATCCGGATACGCTCTACCTCGCGCGGTTTGTGGCGCCGGAGTTCACCTCGATTTGCCCGGTCACGGGCCAGCCAGACTTCGCACACCTTGTTATCGACTATGCGCCGGACAAATTTCTGGTGGAGTCGAAATCGTTCAAGCTGCTCCTCGGCGCTTACCGCAACCACGGCGCATTTCATGAGGATTGCACCATCGATATCGGCAAGCGGATCATCGCCGCCGCGTCACCGCGCTGGCTCAGGATCTGCGGATATTGGTATCCCCGCGGGGGGATCCCGATCGATGTGTTCTGGCAGACAGGTCCCGCGCCAGAAGGGCTCTACGTCCCCGATCCCGGCGTTGCGCCTTATCGGGGCAGGGGGTAGCGGCGCTTCTTGCGCAGAGAAAACCACGCTTTTGCGCCGTGTTGCGCCGTGCGGAACGCTTCGCCGTCCATCCTCACCAATCCGCAATGAAACCTGACGGGGTGCTTCTCGAATAGGGGAGTGTCCCTGCTGGCTCGGTGGTTTTGGTCTTCACCACCTAGAGCGTAAGCGCAGGGGGCGTCACCCGCGCCCGGCTGGGCGAGCTCTCCCGGTGGGCCAGACCGGGCGCGGGCCTCCTTTGGACTGATGGATCGGCTATCCTTCAGGGTACGCCTTCCGCATACGGACCACGCTGTCGGCGACAATTTCTTCGAGCACGTCGACATCGATGTTGGCGAGGCGCGTAAAATAGAGGCAGCTGCGCGCCGTCTTATGCCTGCCCAGACGCGCGAGATGGTCCTGGTACGGCTCAAACCCTGGCATGATATGCACCGTGAACTGCTGTTTCCGCGGGGCAAAGCCGGTCAGCATGAAATCGCCCTCGCGGCCGCTGTCATAGCGGTAGTGGTAGCGCCCAAACCCGACGAGCGCCGCGCCCCACATTTTCGCTGGCTCGCCCGAAGCGCGCTCCATCAGTGTACGCAGCGTCAGACTGTCCGCACGCTTCTTTTCGTCCACCGTCGCGAGATAAGCGTCCACGCTTTCTTCGGTTTCGACAGTTGTGTTGGTCGCCATCGGGGGTCAGTCGTCCAGAATGAACGTGACTTTGAGGTTCACGCGATAGGCGTCGATTTCGCCGTTTTTCACGGTGACTTTCATGTCCTGAACCCAGGCGCCTTCGACATTTTTGAGGGTTTTGTTGGCTCTTTTGATGCCCTTAGCCGTCGCGTCTTCAAAGCTCTTCTTCGAGCTCGCAATGATTTCTGTGACCCGTGCAACCGCCATGGCGCATCCTCCCAAACGTTTCTTTCTAACGCAGCCCAGTGAGCGCTTCCGGCCTGATCGGGTCAAGCGCGCCGCGCAGTTGGCTGGTCAACGGCGCGGCATCCCGCTACGAACATACCCGGGCTGGGAGGTAGAGCTGAATGTTTGAAATTGCTCTTTATGCAGAGAAACCACGCGAGGTCGGCGAGATTGTTGCCAACGCTCCGGATGCGGATTGGCGAGAGATCCCGGCGGAACAACTTTTACTCATCGAAACCGATGCGGGGCAGATCACCGTCGCACTCTCGTCCGTCCTGGCGCAAGATCACGTCGCGCAGATCCGCACGCTCGCCCAAGAGGACTATTACGCGGGGCTCAGCTTCTACCGCGTGATTGAGGGGTTCGTGGCCCAAGGCGGCGATCATACGGGTGATGCAGACCTGGGCTCCGCCAAAACGCAACTGGCGGCGGAGTTTGAAGAACCGCTTCCCGCAGGCGCAACGTTCTCACCTCTTCTCTATGCTGATCATTACGCGCCTGAGGCGGGTTATATCGAGAGTTTGCCCGCAGGCCGTGACCGGAAAACAGGAACGGCCTGGCTCGCGCACTGCACCGGCGCTTTTGCATTTGGCCGCAACAATGAACGTGATACCGCGTCTACGGAGTTCTATATTACCCTGCAGCCCCAGCGTTATCTTGATCGCAACCTCTCAGTGGCGGGCCGCGTAATCGACGGAATGTCCATCGCTCAGGCGGCCCCGCGAGGCGTGATCGATGATGATCCTAAGACGGATGACTTTTCGGAGCGCCTGCGTTTGAAAGGGATGCGTTTCGCGTCCGATTTACCCGAAGGCGAGCGCCCAAGGTGGCGTATCCTCGACGACAAATCAGCCTCGTTCAAAGAACTCGTCGACGCGCGCGCAGCCCGACCGTCGGAATTTTTCTACTATCGTCCGAACCACGTCGATCTCTGCCAAATGCCGATCCCCGTTCAGAAAATCGGCAATTAAGACACTTTGGGGAGATATTTCGCTTCGAACGTAAACGGCAGTTTCTCAGTGCTCGGAACAAGGTAAATCCGCCCACCCGCGGCGGCCCCTACATCGACGATCGCCTCAACGCTCATCAGCGTGTCGCGGTGCGCCGAGTCCCAGCCCTCGGCCTTGGCTTGCGCCAGAGCCCGTTTTTTCGCCTCGGTCTGGGTCCGTGCGACGACAAAAACGTCTTTATGCAGCTCACCGAAATGGCCGCTGCGGTATCCGCCGAGGTTGACAAACCACAGCGCACAGTCCGTACGCGCATCGTCGGGCGCTGTGTCGGCGATCACGATCCGATGGCCATCGGCCCATTCCAGCGCGCCCCAGGCATCGAAGTGGAAGCGATCGTCACCGCCCCACCATTCCGCTTTGATCTTCGGAAAGAGATCCTTCAGTGTACGCCCCACCGCAAAGCGGACGTCATGGATCTCGGTGTGCGCCCCCGGCGGGTACCCGCCAACGATAACGACGTAGAGTTTGTCCATCACTTTTTCTGGCGCCCTGACGCGGAGGTCGCAAGGGGGGCAGACCTTCACACTCCGTTCCGCTAACCCGGCCCGATGCAGCCAAAACAGCATGGCCCGTGGGCAATCAACGCGGTGCGGACGGCCTACGAAAACCCGTGGATCGCGATCCATCACCATGACGTGACCCGCCCAGACGGCGCGCCCGGCACGTATGGCGTCGTGCGTTATGCCAACCTCGCGATCGGCATCCTCCCGCTCTTCGCCGATGGGACGGTCCCCCTGGTCGGCCAGTTTCGCTTCCCGCTGGGCCGCACGACATGGGAGCTCCCCGAAGGCGGAGGCCCGAAAGACGTGCCGCCCCTGGTCTCAGCAAAGCGCGAGCTGCGCGAAGAGACCGGTTGCACCGCCGCGCACTGGGCGGAATACGGCCGAGCCGACCTCTCCAACTCCGTCAGCGACGAGCGCGCCCACCTCTTTCTGGCGTGGGACCTCACCCAAGGCGAGGCCGCGCCCGAGCCCGACGAAGTGCTGGCGCATCAACGTGTCACCTTCGGCGCGCTGCTCACGAAGATCCACAATGGTGAGGTCGATGACGCGCTCACCCAGCTCCTCGTGCTGACCGCCGTAACAAAAGCGATCAAAGGGGAGTTGCCCGAAGTCCCGCAGAGCATCATCTTAGACGCAATCAAGGCGCCCTAGGCAGGAGACCACCCATGGCACGAGGCACAGTCCGCGAAGCCCCCAGTTTGACGACCGTCGACAGCGTCTGGTCCCGTATGCGCGTGGAAGCGGCAACGGACGCCGCGTCCGAGCCCATTCTCGCAAGCTTTCTGTCGGCAACAATCCTCAACCACAGCGATTTCAAATCTGCGCTGAGCTATCGGCTGGCCCAGAAGCTCTCCGATACGGAGATGAACGCCATGCTCTGGCGGGAGGTCGCCGAGGACGCGTTCACCGATAATCCCGCAATTGTGAACGCCGCGCTGGCGGATATTCAGGCCTATGTTGACCGCGACCCGGCAACCCGAACCACGGCCCAGCCCTTCCTGCACTTTAAGGGCTACCAAGCGACCCAATCGCAAAGGATCGCGCACTGGTTGTGGAAGGAAGGCCGCGAAGCCCTGGCGCTCTACCTTCAGTCACGGATGTCTGAGCTCTTTCAAGTCGATATCCACCCCGCGGCCCGCCTCGGCCAAGGTTTGTTCTTCGACCACGCGACGGGCATCGTCATCGGCGAAACCGCTGTCGTCGGCGACAATTGCTCGCTCCTCCACTCGGTGACCCTCGGCGGGACCGGAAAAGAGAAGCACGAGCGCCATCCGAAGCTCGGCAAAGGCGTCCTCGTCGGCGCGGGCGCCAAGGTGCTCGGCAATATCGAGGTCGGCGACGGCGCCAAGGTCGCGTCAGGCTCCGTTGTGCTCGAGCCTGTGCAGGCCTATTGCACGGTCGCGGGTGTTCCGGCTGTGCCCATCGGGCAATGTGCGCAGGCCGCTGGCGAGGCGATGGATCAGAGCATAAACAAGGGGGCATGAACCGCCTCTTTGTTGCTTGCGCAGCCGCCCTCGCCCTCTCGTCCTGCACCCAGGACACGATCCTTCAAGCGAAATCCGAGCCCAGGACGATCACCGTTGTGGGTGAGGCCAGCGTCCATGCTGTGCCCGACATAGCAGTGCTGAACTTCAGTGTACGGGCACAGGCGGTCACCTCGGCAGAGGCTTTCTCCAACGCTTCGGCGACCATGAACCAGGTGGTGACTGCCCTTAAGGCGATGGAGGTCGCTGACCGCGATCTTCAGACGAACCGTTTGGCGCTCAACCCGATCTACGCGCGGGATGAGCGCGGGCGCTATGACCGGGACGAGATCGTTGGTTACGAAGCCTTCCAGGCACTGACTGTCCGCGTACGCTCTATCGAGAATGCCGGCGCTGTCATCGATGCGGCGGTCCAGGCGGGGGCCAATGGCCTCGATGGCTTTTCCATGGCGATCGATGATCCCAAAGCGCTCCGTGACGAAGCCCGGGTCGCGGCGGTGGTCGATGCCAAGGCCAAGGCGCGCGCCATGGCCGAAGCGGCGGGCGCGGAGCTTGGCGAGGTCATGACATTGTCCGTGTACGATGACGGAGGCCGCCCCCAGCCTATCTTGGCGCGCACCGCAGCGGTCGAAGCCGACTTCGCAGGCCCTTCCGTTCAAGCGGGAGAACAACAGGTCTCCCTGACCGTCAACGCAACCTTCCGGCTCAAGTAAATGATCAAACGCTCTCTTCTGTCCGCTGCTGCCTGCCTCTTCATCGTATCGTGCGGCTCTGAAAATGCATCTGAACCGCAGACCTATGATTTGATCATCCGTAATGGGATGATTTACGATGGCTCGGGCGGCGCGCCTGAGGCCGGTGACCTCGCCATCGTTGGCGATCGCGTCGTTGCGCGCGGTGACTTGTCTGGGGCTGAGGCCGAGAAGATCATTGACGCCGACGGGCACGCCGTCGCGCCGGGCTTCATCAATATTCTCTCATGGTCGACGGAATCGCTGCTCCAGGATGGCCGCGGGATGAGCGTCATCAAGCAAGGCGTGACGCTCGAAGTGATGGGCGAAGGAACGTCGATGGGTCCGCTTACGGACGAAATGCGTGATGACCTCATCAGGCGGCAGGCAGAGATTCAATATGATATTCCGTGGACAACACTGGGGCAGTATCTTCAGCACCTAGAGGATCGGGGAGTCTCACCAAACGTCGCGAGTTTTATCGGTGCGGCAACCGTTCGTATCCATGAAATTGGCTACGATGATCGACCCGCGACGGAAACAGAGCTCGCCGCGATGCAGGAGCTCGTCCGCCAGGCGATGAAAGAGGGGGCGCTGGGCGTAGGTAGCTCTCTGATTTATCCGCCTGCCAACTTTGCGTCTACGGAGGAATTAACAGCCCTGACGGCCGCCGCGGCCGAGATGGGCGGCGGATACACCACCCACATGCGCTCCGAGGGCGACCGCTTCCTCGAAGGCATTGATGAGACACTAACAATCGCCCGCAATGCAGACACCTGGGCACAGATTTACCACTTCAAACCGGCCGGCCAATCCAATTGGGATAAGCACGGTGAGGGCCTTGCCAAGTTGGATGCAGCGCGGGCTGAAGGCATCGAAATTACGGCGGACGTTTATACGTACACGGCGGGTGCCACCGGCCTCGATGTGGCGTTCCCTCCGTGGTCGCAGGAAGGCGGCAATGACGCATGGTTCGCCCGGCTTGAAGACCCCGAGCTCCGAGCGCGGGTGATCGCGGAAATGCGCGATCCGAATGCTGGGTATGAGAACCTGTATCTGGCTGCGGGCTCGCCCGAAAATGTGCTGTTAATCGGGTTCGACAACCCCGCGCTGCGTCCGCTCACCGGCAAAAGTCTGGCAGAGGTCGCCGCCATGCGGGGCACGTCCCCCGAGGACACAATCGTCGACCTCGTGCTCGAAGATCGAAGCCGGGTCGACACCGCCTATTATCTCATGTCCGACGAAAACGTGAAAGCCAACATTCGTTGGCCCTATATGATGTTTGGAAGTGACGGCGCTGCTGTCGCTTCAGAACCTCCGTTTACGGAGCGAAATCCCCATCCGCGATCCTACGGCAATTTTGCTCGGTTGTTGGGAAAATACGTTCGCGAAGAACAGGTAATCAGCCTTGAAGAGGCGATCCAGCGGTTAACGCGGTTGTCTGCTGAGACCCTGCGTCTCGAAGCCCGCGGGTGTATCGATCCCGGATGTTACGCCGACGTCGTTGTGTTTGATCCCGAGACGATTGGCGACCGGGCTACGTTTGCTGATCCGCACCAATATTCCGTGGGCGTTGAACATGTCGTGGTCAACGGTGTGCACACCTTGGCAGAAGGCGAGCACACCGGTGCGTTCGGAGGCCGGTTTGTTAAAGGGCCAGGATTTCCAGGCGTGCGCTGATCATTTCGCTTTCGCCGCCATGCGCGCGGCGATCACCTGCTGCATCTCCTCGGATTGCAGCCGCAGGGCAAACCGCTCAAGCTCATATCGCGTGTACGGAACAAGTTCATCCAGATTCTCAACCATCAGCGCTTTCGTCTCGCGAACAGCCTGAGGCGGAAGTGCACAAAGGCGCTCCGCACACGCCTGAGCCGCCGCGAAGGATGAGCGATCCTCGACCACGTCGGTGATCATACCCCACTCGAGAGCTGTCCGTGCCGAGATGACTTCGGACGCGATCATCATCCGCGCGGCGCGTTGCCGTCCAAACCGTCGGGTGAGCAGACGCGACGCCCCCGCTTCGGGAACGGCGCCCAGCTGGGTGAACGGCATGTGAAACTTCGCGCTCTCACCAGCATAGATAAAGTCCGTGTGCAGCATCATCGTCGCGCCGATGCCGACACACCATCCCTCCACGGCGGCCACGACGGGGACTGACGCCCGTAGGCCTGCCTCGATCAGCGCGAGCACCGGCGGTTCCTTCGAGGTATCCGCCTCCATCCCGATCAGCGACGCAAAGGACGACAAGTCGTTGCCTGAGGTAAAGCTGTCGCCCTCACCGGACAACAACAGCACTTTGACCGACTGGTCCTCCTCGGCCTGCTGAAAGGCCTCGGCCAGCGCCGCGTACATCCCGTCGGTCATCGCGTTTTTCTTCTCAGGCCGGTTCAGGCGTGCGTGCAAAATCGCGCCATCGCGTTCGATCTGAACGTGCTCACTCATTGTGGTCTCCTCCATTTCCCGGCAGTGAGCAGAAACTCGACGAAGGGCGCAAGCATGAGATTGATCATCGCTGAAACCGGAACACCGCCATCTGCGCTTCCCGGCGATTGGCCGTCTTATCCGCAAATGTTCGCCGCGATGTTCGAGCGGGCGAAATTAGATTTCGATATCGAGACGATCAACGTTATTCAAGGCGCTTTGGTCCCCGAGCCGCAACGCGGCGTCGGTCTTCTCGTCACCGGTTCGCCCAAGGGCGTTTATGAGGACCATGCCTTCATCGCGCCGCTCGAAGCCGCCGTTCGCGATTATGCCGAGGCGGGGTGCCCGGTGGTGGGGATCTGTTTCGGTCACCAGCTCATTGCGCGCGCCTACGGCGCGGAGGTGGCCAAGTCCGAACGCGGCTGGGGCGTGGGGGTGCATACCTATGAAATCGTGGGTGAAACGCCGTGGCAGGGCGGTCCGAGCCGTTTTGCCTGCGCCGTCTCCCATCAAGATCAGGTTTTGAGCTTGCCCGAGGGCTTCCGCCGCGTCGCGGGTTCCGCGTTCACACCGTACGGCGCCTTGGCGCACGACTCGCTGCCGCTTCTCTCATTCCAAATGCACCCGGAATTCGACCACGACTTCGCTGCCGCCTTGATGCAGCTCCGCGCAGATCGAATCCCTGCTGATCGTGTGGACCTTGGCCAGGCGACCCTGCGCAATACCAGCGATCGTGCGCAGATGGCGCACTGGATCGGGGACTTCATCAAAAACGGTGGTCGCTGATAGGCAGGACCGCGCGCCGAAGCGCTCAGCTACAGGTTGCAGTCACCGCAAAGGCCGCGGACTTCCATCCGGATCAGCTCCGGCTTGAACGCGTAGCCCTCTGACGCTTGATCCGCCGCGTCGTGCAAATCCTCACCGCTATCCTTGATTTCCTCGACCGCCTCACATTTGCGGCAGATCAGGAAAATCTCCACCTCGTGCGGCGCACCGTGTTTGCAGACCACAAAAGCGCCAAGCCCATCGAGCTTATGCACCAGCCCTTGTTTCTGCAGGCGATCGAGCGCGCGGTACACGGTCATCGGCGCGCCGATCCCTTGCGTTTTCAACCGCTCGAGCAAGTCATAGGCCTTTAAGGGAACGCTCGCGTCTTCCAGCGCTGTTAACACCAGACGATCGTTCTTCGTTAAGCGAACACGGCGTCCTTCATTCGACGTATTGTGCTGCGCGGCCAACGAAGCCATGGGGCGCCCCTTCCCATCGATGTGGGGACGGAGTCGCGCGGACTCGTCCAGATTTGAGACAAAAGGTTGAACCAAATTCCGTTGTGACACAAGCGACCTTCGGGAATCAGAAACGAAGAGGCCGACCAGTGAGCGAGAGAGTCCTAATCACCGGCGGAGCAGGCTATATTGGTAGCCACACATCTTATGCGTGTCTCGACGAGGGGTTGGACGTCGTCATCATCGACGACCTCTCGACGGGTGTTGAGCATGCGATACCGCCCCAGGCGACATTCGTCCGCGGCGATGTGTCGGACCGCAGCCTCCTCAAAAAAGTCCTGACGGATCAGAAAATCACCGCGGTGATGCACTTCGCGGGCCGGATCGTCGTGCCCGAATCCGTCGAGAACCCGATCAAGTACTACCAGGAGAACACCGCAACTTCGCTCGGCCTTCTGGCGGAGATGGTGGACGCCGATATCGGCACAATCCTCTTCAGCTCCACCGCCGCTGTCTACGCCCCAGACCCTGCTGGCGCAGCACTTGGCGAGGACGCGACCAAGCTGCCGCTGTCCCCCTACGGCCAGTCCAAGCTGATGACCGAAGCCATGATCCGCGATGTGGGGATCGCCCATGGTCTCCAGGCCGGTATCTTGCGGTACTTCAACGTCGCTGGCGCCGATCCCGAGGGCCGGGTCGGCCAGTCGACCCCCAACGCAACCCACCTGCTGAAGATCGCAAGCCAGGTCGCCACGGGCAAGCGGCCCTTTATGGAGGTGTACGGAGAAGACTACGACACCCGCGACGGTACCTGCATCCGCGATTACATCCACGTCAGCGATCTCGCCGCCGCCCACGTTGAAACGTTGAAGCACGTTCTCTCGGCGGGCGGGCAGGTGACGATGAACTGCGGCTATGGCCGCGGCGCGACGGTGAAAGAAGTGATCGCTGCGGCCGAAGCCGTCACCGGCTCTCAGATCGACGCGCGCCCCGCGCCCCGCCGCGCCGGTGACGCGCCGGTCCTGGTCTCCGACAACACCAAGATCAAAGAAACGCTCCCCGGCTGGGTCCCCCAACACGACACCCTCGAAGCCATGGCCAAAAGCGCCATCGCCTGGGAAGAGAAGCTGAAAACGCTGAACTCCTCGCGTTAGCCGATGCCCAGCTCCGAGCAGGACATCTTAAGGATGTTCTGTACCCTGAGGGTCACCCAACCATCTTAAAGGGTTCGAGCCCGGACAGTTTCATCGCGCGGTCGTGGTTTGGCACTTCCCGGGGCGGAAGATCCTTCACGGCCTCGGCAAACGCGCGAATGTGGTCTGGCGTCGTGCCGCAGCAGCCACCGATAATGTTCAGTAGGCCGCTTTCCGCCCACTCGCGGATATGCACCACCATGCTCTCAGGCGTCTCGTCATAACCGCCGAACGCGTTGGGCAACCCCGCGTTCGGATACGCCGAGACATAGGTCTCCGCGATGTCGCTGATTTCCTGAATATAAGGCCGCATCAGATCAGGACCCAGGGCACAATTGAGCCCAACCGAGATCGCTTTGGCGTGCTGCACAGAGTGATAGAACGCTGTGGCCGTCTGCCCACTGAGCGTCCGTCCCGATTGGTCCGTGATCGTCGCCGACAGCATGATCGGCCATTCCTGTCCCCGATCATCGAAAACATCCATGATCCCGTACAGTGCCGCTTTCGCGTTCAGCGTATCGAAGATGGTCTCGACCAAGAGTATATCGACCCCGCCGTCGAGCAGTCCTTCGGTCGCTTCGCGGTAGGTCGCGGCGAGGTCCTCGAACGTCACGTTGCGCGCGCCAGGATCGTTGACGTCGGGGCTGATCGATGCCGTGCGGTTGGTCGGCCCGAGCGCGCCCGCGACAAAGCGGGGTTTCCCGTCTCGCGCTTCGGCGGCATCAGCCGCTTCGCGGGCCAATTTTGCGCCTTCGACATTCAACTCTTTCGCGATGCTTTCCATGGCGTAGTCGGCCTGGGCAATCGTCGGTGAACTGAACGTATTGGTCTCGAGAATGTCCGCGCCCGCTTCGAGATAGGCCTCGTGCATGCCGCGGATGATGTCAGGCTGCGTGATGTTCAGAAGGTCATTGTTGCCCTGAACATCCTGCCCCCAATCGGCAAACCGTTCGCCGCGAAAGCCTTCCTCCGTAAGCTGATGGCCTTGGATCATCGTGCCGGCGCCGCCGTCGAGGACCAAGATCCGCTCGGCGAGCGCTTGCTTCAATTGTTCCGTCTTCAGCATCGTCGCCTCCTGGCGTAGCGCTTCCCGCGGGTCGGCGATCAGAGCGCTGGCTGCAATTTTTGGACCAAAAGCTCCAGTGCATCATGCACTTGGGCCTGTACCCCGTCGTCCTCAAGATACACGCAATGGGTCGCTTCGTCGATGTGAGTGACGTCGCAGGAGCCCATGCGCTTGGTGCACAGCCGTTCGGCGTACTTGTTCTGTACGATGACGTCCTGGCCCGCGATGACCATTTGCACCGGACGATCGAACGTCCGCAGTGCTTCGCTCTTGAGGAGGTCCTCCCCGGAGGTCACCATGCCCAGGCCCCATGCGTTCGTCGGTCCCCCGACGCGCAGCTCAGGCTTGGTGATGTAAAGCGCTGCGTTCTTGAAGTTGCGATCCTCGCGGTCGCCGCAACGGGTGACGTCATACGCAGCGAAATCATCCGCAGACCACGGGCCCATGCCGTCCATATAGGCATCACCCTGCCCATTGTTGACGGCGCGCCCGATCACCCATTTGACCAAGAATTTCGGCGCTTCGAGCACCGGCATAACCGCGGGGACCAAGACGAACAAACCGTCCGCCTCCGGAAGGCCGGTATCCGCTGCCCCCCGGAGCACTGAGTGCGCCCCAAAGCTGTCGCCCGCTACGATGAGCGGCCCTTCGGAAAGACGCTCGGCCTCCAAATTGGCCACGGCTGCTGCCACCGCTTGTCCGTAGACGGAGAAATCGCCGGTATACGTCTTTTGGTAGTCGTCCTCCCGGCGGATCGACTCGCCTTGCCCGGGCATATCCACGCTCGCGACTTCATACCCGCGAGCGTCCCACTCCGCGAGAAAATCAGAGGCGAGTTCGGGGCTGGAGGTATAACCTGGGACAAAAATGATCGTCCCTTTCGCATCCGCGCGAGGCGCATGACCCACCCGTACATAAAGACCATCGCCAAACGTGAGGCGGGAGAATTCCCAAGCCTCGGGCAGGGGAGTCGCGTTCGCTTCAAGAAACGCCTCGGCTTGCGCGTGCTCCTCTGGGGTCGGCTCGCGCACGGCCTTGGGCTCCGACGGCGCACCCCCGCACGCCGCTAAGGCCGCGAGTGCCGCCGCACCAAAGAAGAGCGCGCGCACGACGCTATTCACCGCCTTCATCGCCCGTTGCAGCAGGCGTCACCTTCAAAAGCTCCACATCAAAAACCAGCGCCTGGTTCGGACCAATCGACCCGTCCGGTGTGCCGCGGGCCCCGTAGGCGAGATCGCCTGGAATGTAGAGCCGGAAAACGTCCCCCGCTTGCATGAGCTGCAGCGCTTCATTCCACCCGGCGATCACCCGACCCAGCTCGAACTCGGCGGGCTGTCCGCGTTGGTAGGAGCTGTCAAAGACTTCGCCGTTGGGCAGCGTGCCGCGATAGTGCACCTGGATCACGTCGCCAATTTTGGGCGATGGCCCACGGCCCTGATCGCTGACGATCTCGTATATAAGGCCCGATCCGGTTTCGATCGTTGCGTCGCGTTCGGCTTGCTCTTTGAGATACAGCGCCGACCGCCCGCGATTCACAGCAGCCAATCCAGACAGCTGCTGCTGCGCGAGCGCCTGCTGTTCCTGCGCCCTGCGAGAGAAGGTTTGTAAGTTCGCGCGGAGTTCAGCAGATGCCTGCGCCAGTTGGCTGTCATCGCTCGAATCGTAAACGGTAATGAGCTCAAGGTCATAGACCGTCACCGCGTTTTGGCCGACCGCGCCCCCGGGCATGCCGCGTTCGCCGAAGGCAAGGTCAGACGGCAATGCAACGCGCACTTTCCCCCCTTCGCGCATGGTTTTCAGCGTCTCGGTCCAGCCAAGCAGCGCCTGATCCATGGCAATCACGACAGGCGCCCCGTCCCGGTAGCTCGATCCAAACGGCTCAACCTCCCCCGCGACCCGTGCGACAAAATGGATCTTCGCCACGTCAAGGTCGGTGGGTGAGCGGCCCGATCCCTCGACAAAGGTTTGGATGATCGAGCCATTGGCTTGGGTCTCGGTATTCGGTTCGTTCGCGAAGGCGGTCAAAAACCCACTCCCCGTGACCAGCGGAAACGACGTGTTCTCAAATTCCTGCGGCACCGGAATGGAGCCGAAGGCGTTCACGGCGACGGGCGCGGGCGCATTCGCGGCTTGCGGCGCGGCGTCGTTCGATCCGTCACCGCCTAATCCGCATGCCGATAGGGCAAAGATGCTGCTCGCGGCGGCCAGGAAAAATACTCGTTTCATTGCTCTCCCCATTCGGGTTTGTTCGGGTTTCCTACGTGCACCCCTAGCGCCGTCACGAATTCTGTAAATGGTGCGTTAAAGCGCGAGAAAAGATCGCGCTTGGTGGGTTATCGCGAATCATCTTGAAAACTAGTTATAGCCATCGACGGCGCCATAACCCCAAGATATGGTGTCTGAGAGGGGCCCCGCCCAAAAACGCGAGAGTAAAGGGAACGCCATGAGTCTGTCGGAAAATACGGCTGCGGAACTGAACACCACCCAAGCCCAAGGGGCTCAAGCGGCCAAACCCGACCTGAAGGTCGTGCCGCAGATCGTCACCGACTCGTCGCGGGACGCGCTCCTGACCGAGTTCGGCAAGAAAACCATGGATGATCGCTACCTCCTTGAAGGAGAAAGCTATCAGGACATGTTCGCACGTGTGGCCAATGCCTATGCTGACGACCACGAGCATGCCCAGCGGATCTACGATTACGTCTCGCGCCTGTGGTTCATGCCCGCAACGCCGGTCCTCTCGAACGGCGGTGCCAAGCGCGGCCTGCCGATCTCGTGCTTCCTCAACGCGGTGGACGACAGCCTCGACGGCATCGTCGGCACCTGGAACGAGAATGTTTGGCTTGCGTCGAACGGCGGCGGCATCGGCACCTATTGGGGCCACGTCCGCTCGATCGGCGAAAAGGTGAAAGGCTCGGGTCAGACCTCAGGCATCATCCCCTTCATCCGCGTCATGGACAGCCTCACCCTGGCGATCAGCCAAGGCAGCCTGCGCCGCGGATCGGCCGCCTGCTACCTCGACATCCACCACCCGGAAATCGAAGAGTTCCTCGAGATCCGTAAGCCGTCGGGCGATTTCAACCGCCGCTCGCTGAACCTTCACCACGGCATCAACATCACCGATGACTTCATGGACGCCGTCCGCGAAGGCCGCTCCTTCGCGCTCAAGTCGCCCAAGACCGGCGAAGTGATGAAGAAAGTCGATGCGCGCGAGCTGTGGCAGAAGATCCTAGAGATCCGTCTACAGACGGGTGAGCCCTACCTCATCTTCTCCGACACCGTGAACCGCTCGATGCCGAAGCACCAAAAGGACCTCGGCCTCAAGGTCTCCACCTCAAACCTCTGTGCAGAGATTATGCTGCACACGGGCAAAGACCACCTGGGCAACGACCGTACGGCCGTCTGCTGCCTCAGCTCGCTCAACGCTGAGACCTACGAAGAGTGGAAAGACGACGAGCAGTTCATCGAAGACATCATGCGCTTCCTTGATAACGTGCTCCAAGACTTCATCGACCGCGCGCCGGACGATATGGCCAAGGCGAAGTACTCCGCCGCGCGGGAGCGTTCGGTGGGCCTCGGTCTCATGGGCTTCCACTCGATGCTGCAGAACCTCGGCATCCCGTTTGAAAGCGCCATGGCCAAGTCGTGGAACATGCGCCTCTTCAAGCATATTCGTCAGAAGGCTGACCAAGCGTCGGTGAAGCTCGCGCAAGAGCGCGGCGCTTGTCCGGATGCGGAGGAACGCGGCATCATGCAGCGCTTCAGCCACAAGCTTGCGATCGCGCCGACCGCGTCGATCTCGATCATCTGCGGCGGCACCTCGGCCTGTGTTGAGCCGATCCCGACCAACTATTACACCCACAAGACCCTCTCGGGTTCCTTCGCGGTCAAGAACCAAGCCCTTGAAAAGCTTCTCGCTTCAAAAGGGATGGACGATGACGACACCTGGGCTGGCATCCTTGAGCATGGCGGAAGTGTTCAGCACCTTGATGGTCTGACCCAGGACGAAAAAGACGTCTTCAAAACGGCGTTTGAACTCGACCAGCGCTGGGTGATCGAACTCGCCGCCGACCGCGCGCCGTTCATCTGCCAGTCGCAGTCGATCAACATCTTCCTGCCCGGCGACGTCGACAAGTGGGACCTCCACATGCTCCACTGGACCGCCTGGGAAAAAGGCGTGAAGTCCCTCTACTACTGCCGCAGCCAAAGCGTTCAGCGCACGGCCTATGCCGGCGGCAAGGAGAAAGAGGACGGCGCGTCTGCGGAAGGGTTCGAGATCGAGCGCAAAGACTATGACGAGTGCTTAGCTTGTCAGTGAGGTGATGAATGCATCATCCTCTCGCCTACTGCCCTGATCACGGCATAGTTCCCGCGATCGGTATTGGGTTTGCCGGACACGGTTACAACAACAGCATTATTGGCTGCAGTTGTTCTTGCCCGGTACCAGGATGTTCGCGCGTAATCGAGATTATACCTGGAGTGTATAATCATGACCAAGAAGCTGTTACAGTAAGCATTAGTCCAAGCATAAGCCCTCAGGCACTTCGGGCGCTTGAGAAAATCACTAAAGATCTAGCTTCGGGTAAGATATCTCAAGAGCAGGCGGATCAGTTGGCGGAGACGCTGCCCGATGAGGCGCGTAGGGTATATCGGAAAGCTCGTACGCTCAATGGGCCAGTGGCTGCAGTGGTTGCTTCCCTTATAACCTCAATAGCAGGACTTGCAGCGACTACTATCAGTGGTCGGTCAATAATTCGCGCTGCTGAGATCCAGGCAGAAGCTACAATCGAAGCGTCAAAGCTCAGTTCAAACCGGGCTCCTGATAATAATCAAGTACAATCGCCACCAATACCCAGACTGAAGCCTGCGCCAAACAAGAACCTACTTCTTCAATCGACAGCTCAGATTCATTCTATTCAGTAGGAAGCGTAGCGGGCATCGAACCGTTGGCACTTCGCTTTATACACCCTACGGAGCTTTTGAGTTTCCCTCTTCACCCGTCATCCCGGCCGACCGTAGGGAGAGCCGGGACCCAGGGGCTGAGCTTTTTCGCCCGACCAGCCTGTCGATGGCTTGATCCTTGGGTCCCGGATATTTGCTTTGCAAATTCCGGGATGACGGGAAGTGTGTTCGCTCTATATCTCCGGAGATGAAACATCCTGCCGTGTACATCATGACGAACCAGAAGCGCGGCACGCTTTACACGGGTGTGACCTCTGACCTTCCCGGCCGGGTTTATCAGCATAGAGAGGGTCTTCTTGGCGGCTTCACGAAAGTGTACGGATTAAAGCGGCTCGTTTGGTGTGACGTCCACGGAGCGATGGCGTCGGCGATCCAAGCAGAAAAGCGCATCAAACGCTGGCGGCGCCTTTGGAAGATCGCGTTGATTGAGAGGGCCAATCCCGACTGGCGCGACCTCTGGTTTGAGCTCCTCCCACAGCCGTCATCCCGGAAAGCCGAAGGCTTATCCGGGACCCAGGGTCTGAACTTCTCTACTGAACCACCCGGTTGATGGCTTGATCCTTGGGTCCCGGATATTTGCTTTGCAAATTCCGTGATTTCCGGCATGACGGCGAGAAGATCACTTATCCCCTCATGCTCCACCCATGCTACACCCTCCCCATCGGTGGGACCGGGGCGAGCCGGATCGTTGACCAGAGCGCCTGCCGTGGTGCGTTCCTCCGTAGGGCGATGATGTTGGGTGTGCGCTTTCGAGAGGCTGCCTGCATCGGGCGAGGGCGCATCCCCGCGCGTCGGCGGAGGTGGTGGGGCACCTTCATGCTGCGGCACCATTCCCTTTCCACATCCATTCGCTGCGGCAACGTCGCGCGCGGGACCCCGGACTGATCCAAATGATCCGCATGCGGCGGTGCCTTGCCATGCGCGCAAGAACGCGCCACGGTCCCACGTCGTCTTCAACGGATCGCGCGGCCTATGCACTTCCTCCTCATCGCCCACGACCATCCCGGCCAACCCGAGCGGCGCCAGAACGCGCGGGCAGCGCACCTCGCTCTGGCAGAGCGGCTCGCGGAGGAGGGGACCCTGGTGCACGCCGGCGCGCTCCTTGACAATGACGGCGCCATGGTCGGCTCAGCGCTCGTCTACCAGACAGAGAGCCGCGAGGCGCTCGACACGCTCCTAAAAGACGAGCCCTACATCCAGCAAGACGTCTGGCGCGATGTTCAGATTACCGAATATCGGCCTGCCCCCTTTTTTACGGGAGCCTAGCCTGCACCCCATCCGCTTCACTTTGAAAAGCGAGCAACATTACAAAAGCAGTGCCGCGCTCAATCATCGTGGCATCTCGTGTTAACCAACTTCTGTGTGCAAAGCGATGGAGGGGAATCCCATGAAAATGCGTATGTTAGCGGTTGCAGCGGTGGCCAGTTTGTCGTTCGGCACCGCCAATGCTGCGGTCCAGCAGATCTTTGAAGTCAACGGCGTCACACCGGGTGACATCGAAGACACCGTCAACGACTTCCGCGATGCCCTCGGCCCCAACAATGGCAACGCGCCCGTCAACGGCAACCGGTTTGGCCGCCGGCAAATTGATTGGGATGCCGCGCCCGATGGCGTCTCCGACCCCAACCTGTTCCCCGGCGATTTCTTCAACGCCGACGTTGCGCCCCGGGCCCGCGGGATCGAATTCCGCGCTACGGGGACCACGGACAGTTTCCAGCTGTCGTCAACGGCCGCGTCTGGCGAGCCCGTCCGTTTCGGCGCACCCGGACAATTCACCGCCTTCAGCGAAGAGCGCCTTTTCACCCCCGTGAACGGCAACACGTTCGATGTGGTGTTCTTTGATCCCTCGAACCAAACCAGGCAGGCAACCACCCGCGGTCTCGGGATTGTTTTCACCGACGTGGAATTCGACGTCACAACGATGACGTTCTTTGACATCAATGACGAAGAAATCTTTACACGGACCGTGTTAAGCGGCCCTTCGGCGAGCCTCTCATTCCTTGGCGTGGTTTTCGATAGCTTCGAAGTCGCTCGGGTCAGTGTCTCCGTTGGCCAAGGCTTCTTCGACGGCAGTAACTTCCCAGTCGATGGAGTGGTGATGGACGATTTCATCTTCGGCGAACCGGTGGCGGTTCCCGTGCCTGGCGCAGCGCTTCTGTTTGCCGCGCCGCTTGCCGCACTCGCCCGTCGGAAATGTTCCGCCTAACGACGATAACCCGGCTGTCCGCGAGCCTCAGCGCCCGTCGCTATTTGTCCTCGCGGACCAGCTCCACATCGGCGAAGGCACTTGAACCCGAGGTGCCGATCGCCGGGCAGGCGCGCTTCTCCAGCCCTTTGTCGGTGCTGTATTCACAAGACTCGATCGTGATCGTGATGCGCAGATTTTCGCAAGGCTCTTGCTGGTTCAAGGCACTAACAGACGTATCCTCTGAAAAGCCCTTCTCGTCGGGAAATTTGTGCACGGATTGAAACGGAATGCGCGTAATCCCGCCGATCTGCACAAACCGTGTCTCCCCGCGGATCGCGTAAAGGCTGGTCGTGCCCACGTCGACAACATCCCGGCGCTCGGGCCGACACGCGCCGTTTTCATCGGTCGCGGCGGAAAAGGCCAACAAAACGCCGCCGGGCGGCATCAAGCTCAACGCAGGGTCATCGTTTCCGCCGCCGCAAGCCGTTAACCCTAAAGCCGAAACGGCGCAGAGTGTTTTGAGCTTCATGTCTCGTCCTCCCGTTTACTACCAGTGTCTTACATCTTTTTCAGATCAGCAACTGCGCCATCGAGAGAAGGTAAATGCTTACCCCATCGAGATCGGGTTTTTTTGCTCGGTGAACCGTCGGCGATCACGACGCCAACTGTCCCACGTATATCCAGCGATGGCGAGAAAACCCACGCCGTTAAAGCCCGCTAGAGCCCAGCCGGGGAAGGGGCCGATGTGCAGGCTCTCAAAACCCGCGGTGCCGCCTGCAGCGCCGAGGCACTTGCCGTAAAGTGCGGCCGTCTGGACACTGAAGATCCACATGTAATTTCGGCGCAACCGCCGCCCCAGCGCCCGCGGAAAGGAGATATGATGCTCGGGCACTTCATAATCCTGGGCCAGACGATTGAGCCAAGCCGTCTCTTCAATCTTCTGCCGGCGGAGCATCGGCGCGTAAAAGTGGATCTCAAGCCAACGCGCCCGGGCGCGCCAGACGTTGAAATAGCGATAGCGGCGCGCCTCAAGATAAAGGAAAACGCCGATCAACAGCGCCACCAAAAACAGCGGCAGCGCAGAGCTGTCGGCCGACTGGTAGGAAATGGTCAGGGCGAGGCCCAAGCTGACCACGGACCAATTGGTGGTCGCATCGAGCCGCGTCCGCCAGATCGTTGAGCGATAGACTTCGCCGCGGTAAAGGTGCGCGACCGCCCCTAATTCAGCGCCCGTCAGCTTGCTGCAAACGTCGCCTTCGGTCTCGTCCACCCTACGCCACTCCTCACTCACCGTTATGAGGTAGCGATATTTATGGGGTCTGGCGAGGTTTCCGCTGCGATCAGTCGGGCGTGCCCGCCGCTGCGAGCTCTAGATCCGCAATTCCGGGAGCGATGTCCGGGCCCGCAAGCGTCGGCTGCGCCGCGGCCGCAGACGGTTCGCCGGGCTTAGGCGAGCGGACTTCCGGCGCGGCAGGCGCGCTCACCGGTGCGGTGTCCTTCTGCTCAGGCAAAGCCGCGACGATTGAACGGAAGCCGTTCACGGTCCGCATTTCTCCGTTAGCGAAGTATGTGTTGCCGCTGCCGGGATCGAGGAACCAAAAGCGGCCGGACTGCGGCTCATAGCGCAGCGCAACATCCACCTGATTGCCGCTGACGAAGCACGCGAGCGCGTCCTCATAGCAGCCGGTAAAATCCCCCGGCACGTCGTCGGGGATCGCCGCTGCGACGAACACGGACTCTTTCAGAAGCGCGGTTTGTTCGACCCCCAACTCTGGGCCGTTCTCAGCAGCCGCCAACTCGGCAAAAGCTGCATCGATGGCGTCTTGCGCTACAGAGAGCGGCGTCTCCGTCTTTGTCGAGGAACAGGCAGCAATGAGCGTCAGTGCGGCGGCGGGGAGCAGGCGAGAAGCAACGGTCATTCGCTCCGCATACAGTGCGTCGCGGAGATAACGTAACCCCTTATCGAAACTTTCACATCAAAGGTTAACACCGTGCGCGGATTGTCCGTTTACGCAATGATGTCGGGAAGCAACCGATCGCGAAGTTCAATGATCTGGTCTTTCAAGATCAGCTTGCGCTTTTTCATCCGGCCAATTGTCAACCGGTCGTACGGCATGCGCTCTTCCATCGATTGAATCGCCTGGTCGAGGTCGCGGTGCTCTTGTTCGAGCTCACCAATCTTAAGCTTCACCGCGGCGTCATTGGCGCCTTCGGGTTCGGGCGCCAGCGGCGCGCCGCCGCCGTCTCCCTCGATGACTTTCAGCTGCGGTTTGTCCTCTCCGCTCATGGGCCGTAATCCTCGATCACCTGACGCAATGCATTGAACAGCCCGCCGGGGCTTTCAGGGCCCTCCTCATCGGCGATCATGATCGGTGTGTCCACGTTTTCCCGCGCTAAAGTGAAGAAGAACGCACTGCGCTCGCGGAATGCGTCGGGACTACCGCTCGCCTCAACGAGGCTGGTGGTGACCGCGTCGAGGCGTTTCAGAACCAGCTCCTCGCTTTTCACCTCGATCTGAAGAACGTCATCCCGCAGTGTTTTCAGGTCCTCTGCCGAGAAACCCACCTTCGGTGCACTGAGAAACAACCGCACCGCGCGGAGGGGACGCGTCGTATGCAGCGCAAAATCCTTGGTCGTGGTCAGCACCGCCTCGGCCTGGTCTTCATCAAGCGCGAACCCATACCGCGCGCACCAAAGCCCCCACAGGACCGCATTCACGTCGAGGTGGTAGCGGTCTTGAAGCTTGAGCAGCGCGTCCTTTACCCCAGGCAGGCCATAGACTTTGACCGCGTAATCCCAGAGCGACAGCATCAACGCCGACCCTTCTCAAGGTCCTCGCCCCAACGCTTCGTCCCCGGAACATTTAGCCCAAACGTATCAAGCACACGCCCGACCGACTGTTGAACCAAGTCTTCGACGGTCGCCGGCTCGGCGTAGAATGCCGGCAGCGGCGGCGCGATGATCGCGCCCATTTCCGCCAAGCTCGTCATGGTCCTCAGGTGACCAAGGTGGAACGGCGTCTCCCGCACCATCAGCGAAAGCCGGCGCCGCTCCTTCAGGCAAACGTCCGCGGCGCGGGTTAACAAAGTCGATGTCACTCCGGTTGCAATTTCCGACATGGTCCGGACCGAGCACGGCGCAATGACCATTCCTAGCGTCTCAAAACTGCCCGAAGAAATCGGTGCTCCCACGTCATTTATGCCGTAAATGTGATCAGCGGCTTCAAACGCGAACCCTTCGCCCATTTCGTAGGCCATCGTCATTTTCGCGGCACGACTGATGACCACGTGAGTCTCGCAACCTGCTGATTTTGCAGCCTTCATTAACCGGTCAGCATAAATCACGCCGGAAGCGCCCGAGACGCCAACAATCAACCGTGAAGCGGTCATAAGCTCCCATTTCCATAGTTTATGACTGAACGATAATGTTTCAATGTAGGGAGAGGGATTGGCAGGATTGGCCTGAATCTCCGCGATTTTTCGTGCAACCCTGCGTTAACCTCGATCAACTCTTTCTTTACCATAAGTTATATGTCGTGACTCCTCGTTCCGCGGGTGCTTGTTTTCGTGTTGCTCGCCATCCGGGCGGGCCGCAGAAAAGGAGACCCTTATGTCCATTGATGCACGCCTCGAAACCCTCAATGAACGCCATGAAGCTCTTGAGTCGGCGATTGCTGAGGAGCGAAGTCATGCGGCTATGGACGACATAAGGCTCCACGATCTCAAGCGACAGAAACTTGCGATTAAAGACGAGATTGCAGTGCTTCAAACGCAGACGCGACCGAGTTAGGGACCGGCAGCGCCAAGGGCTCTGGCCCCGCTCGGAGCCCTCGGTGCCTATATTGTAAGCGGGAACATTCATGGCCTCACGGACCGTCATCATTACCGGCGCGGCAAGCGCTTTGGGCCGAGCCACCGCCCTTCGTTTCTCGCGATCCAACGACAAGCTGCTGCTGACCGATCCTGACCGCCATCGCGGCGAAGCGGTCCGCGAAGAGGTGCAAGCCAAGGGCGGCCAAGCGGTCTTCATTGCCGCTGATCTTCACGATGCCCTCGACGTGCATAACGTCATGGCCGAGGCCCTGGACAGCTACGACTCCGTTGAAATCCTTGCCCATTGCGCCATGCACTACCACGAAAGTGCCTTCCTCGAGACCTCCGACACTGTCTTCGACGACGTGATGGAGCGCAACGTGCGCGCGGCCTTTTTGATCAACCGCGTCGTCGCGCGACAGATCATCCGCCAAGCGGGCACGCCCGAAGACGGCGGCGTCGGCAAGGCAACGGGCTCGGCGATCGTCAATGTGGTCTCCAACGAAGCGGAGACCGTCACCGCCGACAATGCGCTCTTCGCTGCCAGCCAAGGCGCCGTCGTTCAGCTGACCAAGGCCGTCGCCATGACGCTTTCGCCCTACGGTGCGCGCTGCAATGCCGTGGGTTTTGGCGGGATCAAGGAGACCTTGGACGAAGCCTCCGTCAAAACGGCCGAGCAGCGCGAAGCGTCCGTCGCCCGGATCCCCATGGCCCGCCGCGGCGAGCCCAAGGAAGTTGCCAACGCGGTGCATTTCCTCGCCGCGCCTGACGCAAGCTTTATCACCGGCCAAGTTCTCTACGTCGATGGCGGACGCCTCACCGCATCGGTCGCGCTCCCCGAACCAGAATAGGCTCTCAACCGTCTGCGGCGGCGAGCTAGCCTCCCATTACGGTTTTCGTCTGTTGCTTTGCCCGCTTGCGGCGGGGATATTGACGCACGGTGCTAGGGAGAAGTGCATGCGTTCTGTGATCAAATCGGCCTTGGCGGTCGCAGCACTCACCTCAGGGCTGAGCGGCTGCGTTTATAACGAAGAGCTTGGCCGGTCGCAGTTCATGCTGACGGGCAACCGGGCCATGGCGAGCGCTGCTACCGCCAGCTGGAACCAGATCAAGCAGCAGCAGCCCATATCACGCGATCCCCGCTACACCGCACGTCTGAACCGGGTCGCGCAACGCATTTTAAGGGCCGCGGGCGAAGATCCAAACCGTTGGGAATACTTGGTGTTTGAGGACGATAGCCTCAACGCGTTCGCTCTCCCCGGTGAGCGGATCGGCATCCACACCGGCATCATGGACATCATGGAGAACGACGCGCAGCTCGCGACCGTCGTCGGTCACGAGATTGCCCACGTGAAGTACCAGCACTCCGGCGAGCGCTACAGCCAGCAACTGGCCGCATCCCTCGGTATCGGCATCGCCAGCATCGCCGCGAGCGCCAGCTGTGACAGTCCTTCAGCCCGGGATCGCCAAAACTGCCAGCAACGCAACAGCGCCGCCGTCCAAGCCATTGGCCTTGGCGCCATGTTCGGGGCGATTCTGCCCTACAGCCGCAAGCACGAGCTCGAAGCCGATGTCGGCGGCGTCCGCTATATGGCGCAGGCCGGATATGACGTCTGTGAGTCGTTGAAATTTTGGACAAAAATGGCGCAGGCTTCATCGGGGCAAGGGCGCCCACCGGAATTCGCGTCGACCCACCCGGCCGCCGGAACGCGGATCAGCCAATTGAGGAACACCACCCGTCAGCTCGGCAAGAACTGCCGCTAAACGGCTCGACCAGCGTCGGCGCGGAGCGCGAAAAAATGCGTGACGGCGGGGTGGCTTTCGGTTAGCGGTGCCTGCTCCAGCGCCCCCGCTGGAACATCCATGCCGCCTTAGCTCAGTAGGTTAGAGCGCTTGATTGTGGATCAAGAGGTCGGTGGTTCGAGACCACCAGGCGGTACCACTCCCTGATACTCACAAATACCCTATTGGCACTGCATATCGCGTCAAACGCTGGCGCGGGCGCCTCGATATCGTGGTCCGCGAGGCCAGGTGATCCCGACATAATACCTCCGTGTACCCCTGAGCACTCTGAGGCTCAGGGCCGAACTCAGGCCTTAGGAGGTGTTAGGGAGTGGCAACGAAGCTGACGCAGGCGGTGGTGGACCGCTGCAGGGAAGAGGTGGGCGCGGGCAAGCAGCTCTACGACACGGAGGTCAGGGGCTTCCGCGTGGTGGTGGGCAAGCGCTCCGCATCGTACAAGGTGGTGTGCGGAGTGAACGACGGCACGAAGCGGACGGTGTCGGTGATGCTCGGGCGCACGGACGAGGTGAGCCTGAAGACCGCGAGGCAGCTCGCCACCGAGGCCAACGTCGCCGCGCGGAGGGGTGAGGACCCTCGGAGGCTCAAGAGCACCGCGCCTACCGTGCGCGAGGCGATGGAGCGCCACGTCGCGACCAAGACGCTCCGTCCAGCGACGATCGACTGGTACCGCCACCAGACCAATGTGAACCTCGGGAGGGTGGCCGACCTACCGATGGACAAGGTGGACCGCGAGACCTGCCGCGCGCTGCACGAGAGGCTGACGCGTGACCTTAGCCCGACGACGGCTAACGGAGCGCTCCGCGTGCTGAAGGCCCTCTACAACGATGTCGCTCGGACGATGGACCTGCCGCCCAACCCCGTGACGCTGGCGGTGCGGATGCACAAGGAGGTGGAACGGGACTGGGCCGTCGAGCCGAGGGACATGGATGACGCCTGGCGGATCATCGACGCGATCGAGAACCCGGTCATGAGGGCGGCGTGGGCGACGATGATGCTGACGGGCCTGAGGGCGAACGACGTGAAGACGCTGCGGTGGGAGGACATCGACGAGGACGGCGTCGCCTTCATCAGGGAGCCGAAGGGCGGCGAGAGCCGCGCCTTCAGGCTGCCTCTGCCGAGGGCCGCGCTGGAGGAGGTGGAGGCGATCAGGGGCCGGTCGGAGTGGGTGTTCCCGGCCAAGTCGAGGAGCGGACACGTGGCGAGCTTCAAGCGCAAGGGCGACTTCTGGCTGCGGCCCCACATGTGCCGCCACACCTACCGGAGCTTCTGCGCCATGGCGGGCGTGCCCCTCGAGGTCTGCATGGCCCTGATGAACCACAAGGGCCAGGGTGTCACCTTCCGCTACGTCACCAGGGCCGCGCTGGAGGACACGATGAGGGAGCACGCCGAGCGCGTGGCGGAGATGATGCTCAGTTACAGAGAGGTGAAGGAGGCTCAGCTTGAGGGCGTGCGGAGTTGGTAAGCCGGGAACTTTTGATGCCTGGCAGGACCTGGCCCGATGCTGCCGGTTGAGTGTTGGACGCGAGGATCAGTGCCCATTGAAGCTCCAACTCAAAGAGGTGCGAAGGCAGATAGAAAAACAACATCGCGTTATCTGATTGGGCAGATGCTCAGCCCTCTGTGGCTTGCGCGGCTAACCTCATCTTTTTGAGTCGCTCTGTTCTGTGCTGGCGTTCAAACCGTTCAGTCTCGAGGTCTTGGAAGGCAGCGCTTTCGGGGTGTCGCCGCGGCGGACCTTTCATCTGGACGGGCGGAGCGTGCACGCGGGCTACGGGGTCGCTCTTTTCCGCCTGAACATTGTCAGGGGACTTACTGATTTGCTCGTTGCTCATTGATCCACCTCTCGGCTCCGCCAGAACCAGCATTTGAAGTATCCGTCGTCGTGTTTCTTGACAGAACGGAGCACATAGGGTTCGCCGCGGATCATGATGTCGGTACCTTCCTGAGGTTCAGGCTCAGCAATCAGCACCTGACCAGTCCCGATCTCAACGTCGGTACTGCCATCGGCAAGGGAGACGACACCCTTAGTGGTTTTTTCAGTGCCATCCTTCGTCTTTATCCGGACATCTTCGCCCATGGCGAGGATGCCTGTCGGCCCAAGTAGGGCCAGCAATTCGTCAAGCTGCATCGTGTCGCCTCCAAGCGGGGTTGAGCAAGGTCACGACACGGAAACATGAGATTGCTGGTTGTCTTTGGTCTAGTGTTTGTTCTCTCGATTAGTCCGACCAAAGTTGGGGGCCGGACGATAGTTCTGACCCTCGGGGAGCGTTACGCCATTGAAATGGTGCTCACGGCAGACTTGCCAGAGCGTTGGTCGACTTCAGTTTCGAAGCTGACTTTGTCGCCTTCGTTGAGGGGTGGGAGACCAGCTCGTTCGAGTGCGGTCGCATGAACGAACACGTCTGTTGAGCCGTCTTCAGGTTGAATGAAGCCGAAGCCCTTTTGAGCGTTGAAGAATTTCACGGTGCCATTGGTCATAATGTGCGCCTTTCACTGACGTATGCGAGACCGATACGCGCACCACACCGTGTGGCCGCATACGGGCTCTGTCGATCATCGGGGATAGAGAGTCTAAACGTCAGCGGGTCGAAAACCGCGGGGCCTAGGTTGTCTGGCCAAAATGTCGGCTATTCAGCGCTGAGCTTTAAAGCGGCGAGAGTCAAGCGCGAGGCCCACACTCAGTAACGCCTGAATCGCTTGGTGGATAAGCAGCTTGGTTTGCGTGGGTGATCGCAAGCTGCGGCGGCCGCGCGGCTGGTGATTGCTAAGATGTCTGAAAGTGCGCCGAGTCCGGCTCTGTCGATCTCGAAGCCAGTCTTCTCTTTCACCGAATAACAGACCGATCATTCAAGGCTATCAACTGATGCAAACATCGCGCGAAAGCGCGAAGGTGTCAGGGAGCGCTGAGTGATGGTCGGCGCGTCCTCGCCCTGAGGCTATACTGCTCAGTGTAGAGAGGAGTCTGTGCTGAGCCATGGAAGAGATCATCGAGAGGTTGGACAGGATCGAGCGGAGCCTCGCCTCGTCGCCCGAGTACTTGGACACGGAGGGAGCCGCCTCGCTGACGGGCCTGTCGGTCAGGACGCTAGAGGGCCTGCGCGTCAGGCGCCAGGGCCCCGCCTACTCGAAGCCCGGTAAGGCGGTGCGCTATGCGGTGGAGGACCTCCGGGCCTACATGGAGCAGCACAGGACGGAGCCGCTGCGATGAACCAGGTCCTCGACGTAAGCGAGCTCAGCGAGCGCGAGCCCGAAGCCCACCCCAACGCTTGGCCCCTCCGAGACTACGACGCCTTCATCGCCGTGTACGGACGGACACTCTCGCTCATCGGGGCCTTCGGCGCGATCGCCGACCTCAAGGACCCTCGCGTGCGGGACCGCCTCGCGGACGCAGCCGTGACCGAGGCGGTGACGTCCATTGGCCTGCCCCGCGATCACTGGCTCAGGGACTCCATCCTCGCTGGATGCTTCGGCCTCTTCCGTCAGCAGGCGGACGGTAGGCTACGTTGCGCCAACGCCTTCCTCCGCTTCCTCGACCGACGCGACGTCGCGCACTGGAGCGAGCGCCAGATCACGTGGGCGCGTGCGCTCGACCGACGTCGCAACGACCACTGAGCACGCCCGCTAACAACGAGCGTTTACCACGACTCAAATGCTGGTTTTTTTGGAGGTAGCCGGTCCGGCACAATCAACGCGTGCTTCGAGAAAGGCCGCCACCTCGTCAGAGGCAGCGGCCAGTCGATGGACGAGACAGAGGACCCTAACGGCAAAGAGAAGGATCAGGCTCGTGCAAAATGATACCGCGCAGCTGGGCGCCAATGAGCCAGCAAAGGGCGAGCTGCTGACGACCGCCGAGGTCGCAGCACTCACCGGCCTCACCAGGAACACGCTCGAGAGCTACCGCTCGCTGAGGCGGCAGGGCATGGACCGCGGACCCGAGTTCGTGACCCGCGGTCGCGCCGTCCTCTACCCGAGGGTCGCCGTCGACGCCTACCTCGCCGCCAAGCGGGAGGGCTGAGCCGATGTCAGCCACCAAGAAGACGGCGCCGGAGGTGGGCCAGCTCAAGCGGGGGATTACTCTCTACGGGGACGACTTCGCGGAGCTGCTAACGCTCCTCGACACCAGGACGATGGACCTCAACCTCGATGAAATGTCTGAGTTCATCTCTGTCCTTAGCAATGCAGCTGCCGGTGTGCCGAGGGCACGCAGCATGACCCTGAGAGCTATGCGCCTCTGGTTTCAAGCGAACGGCGTTGATCTGTCTGGTGATGAGGGGCATCACTTCGAGGCTTTCTTCGCGCAGTACTGGGACGAGCCTGAGGACCCGCGCGACGTTCGCGACTTCGTGCGAGGACTAATCGAGAAAGTACGCCGCGACGCCCTTACGCTTGAGATGAGTGATAGCTCCGACCAGGCTGTCGTCGAGGATGACCTCGCAGTCTTCGAGAGGTCATCTCAAAAGCTTGAGGATTGGCTTCAGCGTCCGCGCGCCGACTGTATCGAGGACATTGAAGCAGCGATAGCGCGAGAGCGCACGGAAAAAACCTGGCCCCGACAAATCGATTACCCAGACACGCACGACGCGAAGAATGCTCACCGCTTCATGAGGCTTCGACCGAAAAAGTTGCTTTCGTTCGACGGTGACCTCTACTCATTCGACGAGAACCACTGGGCTAAGCGCGCTGAGCAGGAAATCCGCGCTGAGGTTCGCGCCACGAACCCCGTCGAGAGCACGCGCGGCCCCATCGAAGGCGATGCAAAGAGGACCGTGCTCACAGCGACACAGGTTGGCAACCTTATACGCTCCGTACACGACGAGACGTGCTGCCGCGTGGGACCCTTCGAGTGGATCGAGCCGAAGCTCGGTGATCCCGAGGCCGTCGATATGGCGCTGTTCGCGAACGGACTACTCGACGTAACGGCGATGGAACTGCTGCCGCACGACGGTCGGTACTTCGCCACGGGCCTGCCAGAGTACGACTGGGATCCGTTGGCCGAATGTCCCTCGTGGAAGCGTTGGCTCGACCAGACGCTCGATTCGAGCTTCCACGACACGCTTCAGGAGTGGTTCGGCTACTGCCTAACGCCGGATACTTCGGCCCATAAGTTCATGACGCTCGTCGGCGTGAAGCGCTCAGGAAAGTCGACAGCCCTCGAGGTCTTGTCGAAGCTCGTAGGCGAGCAGCACGTAGCCGCGGCGTCGATGCAGACCCTGGCGAACGAGTTCGGCGCTCAGGCGTTCATCGGCAAGCGCCTGGCCATCGTCGGCGATGCGCGGGACGTGGAGGCTCGCGGGCGGACGGCCGCAATCGAACGCCTGCTGAACATCACCGGCGAGGACACTCTGTCGATCAACCAGAAGAACAAGGACATCGTCTCGGTGAAGCTGCGCACGCGGCTCACCATCGCCTGCAACGACCACCTCTCACTTCTCGATGAAAGCCAAGCCCTCGCTGCGAGGATGCTTATAGTGCGCTTCGAGCGCTCGTTCCTCGGCAAAGAGGATCGCGGTCTCTCGAAGCGCCTGATGGCTGAGCTGCCAGGTATCGCGAACTGGGCGCTTGAGGGTCTCGAGCGGCTGCGCTCGAACGGCGGGCGCTTCTCGGTCGGTGCCCTCGGCGAGAGCGAGGTGCGCAAGGTGGCCATGGCTCATGCGCCAGCCCTACGTTTTGCGGAGGACTGTCTGGAGATAGGCGAGGCAGAGGACTTCGTGTTGCTCGACGAGGTCTACGAGGCCTTCTCTAACTGGGCGTATGCAGAGGACATTCCGCGATCCCTAGTACGCGGCAAGTGGCGCTTCGCGCAGGATCTGGAATCTGCTGTCGACGGCGTGAAGTTCAGTCAGCGGCGCGTTGAAGGCAAGTCCCCAAGGGTGCTTTCAGGCATAAGGGGTGTGATACCATAGTCGAGTAGCGACGAGGTTGCGGTGTTATCGCCGTAACGGGGCGTAACGGCCTTCGGGCAAAGCGTAACGTGACACTTATGCGCTTCACAACGTAAGACATTCTGCTCTTCGTAATGCGCAACGGTGCAACCGGCTGCGTGCCACCGCCGCTGATGGCAGCAGTGCGCGTGGCGCCGGGTGACGTGGCTAGACAGAGATATTTATCGTTAACAAACTAGGTAAAAGAAGAGCGTTACAGCCCTACATCGGCGTCTAGAGTATTAGTTTCGTTGGATTTCACCGTAACGTTACGCTTGGTCTTAGAGCCGTTACGTGCCGTTACGATGGCGCTGGCCCATCGGACGTCGTCGGACGCTCGGGGGCTCGCAGAGGGGTGAAAGCGCGCCATGCTGCGGCTGTGACTGCCATTTAGGCAGCCGACGGACGGCATGCTGTGCCTCAGGAACCTGAGGCTCATCGCCGATCCGGCAGCGTCCGGTGACACACGATCAAGGGGTCCCTTCGGAGGGCCGAAAAGCACATCGGAAGCAAGGCCCTGCCGAGGGCCGAAAGCTGCGGCTCAGATGGAGCCCGAGGGAGGGGCATGGCAGCCGAACTGACCAAGACGCGCGATCGCAAGGAGGCGTTCCTGTCCGACCTCGCGCTGCACGGAAGCGTCGCGAGGGCCTGCAGGGCGACAGGCGTCGCTCGCTCCGTCGCCTACCACTGGCGCGCCTCCGACCCTGCCGTCGCCGAGGCCTGGGACAACGCCATGGTCATCCGCCTCGACGAGATCAGGGACGAGGTGGTGGAGAAGGCTCTCGTCGCCACGGGCCGCATCGTCGAGGAGAACGTCTTCGACGACCAGGGCAACCCCGTGTGGGACGCGGAGGCCGACGACTTCGCTACGGTCAGGCGCCTGGTCGACTACGACCCCCAGATCCTCAAGAGCTTGGTGAACAAGACGCTCGTCTCCGCAGACGGGCGGAACGCCCCCTCGGTGCAGGCCAACGTCCAGGTGAACCTCACGACGCAGGAGCGACCAGCTGTGGTCCGGCGCGCCGAGAGGCCGTCGTGGGCGCGGCATGCCGATGCTGAGGCCGAGTTTATCGACGCAGAGATCGTGGAAGATACGCACACGGAGGACCTCGATGGCCACCCGCTCCTCGCCTAACGGCGTCACCGTCGAGCTCGTCTCGCCCTCCGGCGTGGTCCTGCGCCGCTTCGCCGACGGCCCGATGCTCGTGCGCATCGCGGTGGGTCAGCTCGACCACCCGGATCAGGGGCTGCTCGTCGAGATGACGAGGCCGGGCGAGCCCCCGCCCTTCGAGAGCGCGGAGCTCCAGCAGCAGGCGCTCGCATCGGTGGAGCGGATGCAGGGCCTCGAAGCCGACGAGCGACGCAGGATGCGGCAGTGGATCGAGTACGCAGGCCACCTCGACGCCTAGGCGCGGCATGCGGTGGTTGGGTGTCCTGGAGGCGCGACGGGCAGGCCCGCGAAAATCACGGGGAGCCTTTTGCCGGATTGCGCTCGCTAACCGCCGAATGATTGTCAGGTCGTTTGGGATCTGGCTCCCAGTCTTTCTCGCTCTGGGGAGGCAAAGCAAAGACCAGGGCAAAAGCTTCAGCCTCATCTTTAACGTTGGCCGATGGCTGGCTATTTCATCAACATGCCGACCCTAGCCACAACACAGTACCCGCCAACTCAAGATCCTTCCGAATTCGAAGACATGGTTCTCGCAGCCGTCGAACTTCGTTTTCAGAACAAGTCATTCCAGAGGAATGGGAGGTCGGGCCAATCTCAACATGGAGTCGATGTATACGGTGACGACGACACAGGACGACTCACCGGCGTCCAAGCCAAGAATACGGTTGGCGGGGTATCAGAGGCGGTGGTCGATGCTGAGATCAGCAAGGCCGAAAAATTCAATCCGGAAATCCAGAGATACATACTCGCAACCGCGGCTCCAAGAGACCAGGCAATACAGACCTACGTCCTTACAAAGAGCAAGGAGAGGATTCGTACTGCGAAGTTTTCGGTGGAAATCATGTTTTGGGATGATGTCTGCGCTGAATTTTCGAAGGATAGCACCCAGATCCAACGCTTCTTTCCTCAGTTTTTTGCAGGGTCTGAACGGCCCGGCCTGCAACACGATCGCAGCTTGTTTGCACAACTGCAAAAGGATCTTCCTTTCGACCCGCCGAT
Source organism: Pseudomonadota bacterium (assembly GCA_038749595.1). Lineage (GTDB taxonomy): Bacteria > Pseudomonadota > Alphaproteobacteria > Caulobacterales > Parvularculaceae > Parvularcula. The sequence continues at coordinate 161,275 of JBCDHW010000006.1, read as the reverse complement.
TCGCTTCTTGAAAGAGCAGCTCATGACGTTTCAGTGGCCCCGGAAAAGCTACGATCCCTTCGACCACTTTCTTCAGGCATGGGACTCGCCCGAGCAGGAGTTCGTTGACGAGGGGCTTGAAGCGAAGCGTTTGGCGCTTCTGTCAGCAGTACGCCTGCATGCCGAGTCGGTGGCACGAAACACGTTTCCGAGCGGAAACGGCATGACACTCCAAGGAGTGCCCTACGACTGGGAAGAACTGTATCCGGAGCGATACGATCATGCGGTATCGGAACTCCACCAGCTAGCTGATAAAGTAGTCAGCGCCTACGCAGATCTAATTCGTACGTGCAATGAGGAGTTGTAAGCCCGAAGGGATCAATGCTTAGGTGGTCCATGCGTTCTTTTGCAGTGGCCACGCTACCTGCGGCGAACTAGCGCCTTCAAGGCTTGGCTAACCGCCAAAATTCGCCGTGTCAGCTTGCTATCCGGCCGTGAAACGCAAGCTTCAGCCGTCCGACTACCCTCCCACGGTCGTGGTGATTCTTTGAGATGTAACGGGTGGTGCGGACTCAGGGACCTTACTTGCGCTTTCCTCCTTTTCGGTCTGGGGCTTGCGTGAGCGCTGACGCAGCGACGCTTTTGACCGCTTTGGACGACTTGGGATTGCTGAGAAGTTTAGACGCCTTAGAGGCGACTGACTTCGAGGTCTTTTCGTTTTTCGCCATTTCACATTTCCTTACGCATACTGAATAAGTTGCCATGTCACGGCTTTCCCGCGGTAGGGAGGCATCCGATTGCCTTCGGCAATCGGCGCGGTTGTCGATGGCTGACCCATGACTTTCCAAACCCCGCTTTCCGGACAAAGCTCACCGGTCCGTGCAGTTGTTCCAATCGGTGCTCGCGCAACTCTCTGAAGCATAAAAAACTCCTTTCTGCTTCGTGGCCTTTCATCAAATCGGCCATATTCGTATCACTATACCTTACGGTTGATTGCGTCAAGAGCACCGATATGTTGGCGTCAGATAAACCTGACGTCGCCACTGCGAAGGTGCCGTAAAAACCAGGGAGAAGGCATGTCTTTGGCGTCAAAACTCAGAGAGTTACGCTTGAAAAAAGGTGATTCACTTCAGGATGTTGCGGAAGCTATAGGTGTGTCGAAGACGCACATCTGGGAGCTCGAAAAGGCCCGTAGCAACAACCCGTCAACGGAGCTGCTCGCTAAATTGGCAGATCACTTCAAGGTCAGTATCGCGGCGCTAGTAGGTGAGGACATTGAGGCAGCGGGTGGGGATGAAAACCTGATGAGAATGTTCCGCCAAGCAGGCCAGCTCTCGGAGAACGATCGAGCGATAATCGACGATATGATCCAGTCGATGCTTAAGCGACGAGGTGGAAATGATGATAAGACTTGATCGCATGGATTTGGATGATGTTGGCGGAAACCCTATCCTTTTAGCCCGTGCTGTCGTCGACCAAATCAAAGAGCTTAAGCCACCAGTGCCTGTTCGTGAGATCGCTGAGGCACTAGATATTGATGAAATTCGTGAGGAGCTTCTTGATGGTTTAGAGGGCTGTTTGATTACGCCTGACCACAAGGGAAACGGTAAGATCCTTATACGGAGTGATTGCTCGGAGAAGAGAAAGCGCTTCACAATCAGCCACGAGCTCGGCCATTACCTCAACCCCTATCATAACCCGCAGGCTGGTGGCGGATTCCAGTGCGCGGCGCGCGACATGGCGGCAGAGCGTTTCGACAAAGGGAACCGGGCGGTTCAGATGGAAGTGGAGGCAAACCAATTCGCCTCAGAACTGCTTATGCCATCCAGTCTGCTCAAGCAGGCAATGTCGCACATGACCGGCGTCGACCTTGGGCACATTATTCAGCTGTCTGATCGGTTCCAGGTTAGTCGCGAGTCTGTAGCGCGCCGCTACGTAAACGCCGTGGATGAACCAATCGCGTTGGTGTTCTCAAGAGACGGTGTCATACGCTACGTAAAAGCGGCAGAAGGCTTCCCTAGACTGAATTGTTGGAACAAGCAGCAACTTCCGGTTGGCTCACAGTCTGCGAAGAGTTGTGACCTCATCGGAGCTGTTAGTGATTGGCACGAAGTGGATGGATATCACTGGCTGTCGGAGGGACTCGGTCAAATAGTCTGTGAACAGACGCTGAGGCAAGAAAACGGGTTTCGTATGACGTTGCTTGCCCTGGCAGACCCTCCTGATGACGTTGAATTGGAAGATGAGTGGAGAGCTCCTTCGTTCGCAAAGCGCTAGCTTTCTTATCCAGAGCTAGGATAAGTCCGCATACAAACTGGCTACTAGCCTAAGTTGCTACAACTGCTGGCGAACAACAGTGGCGCTCTCCGGCATCATGGGTCCATGCCCATCAAGACGAAGACCAACGAAGAGATCACCCAAGCAATTCTATCCAGCAAGACCAAGCGGGAGGCGGCTGAGCGGTTGAGCCTCCACGCGGGGAGCCTCAATGCGAGGTGCCTCGCAATCGGGCCCGTGACGCTAGAGGCTTGGCGCTCTCTGCCCGCGGGCGGCGCTTTCGCCGATCGGTTCGCGAGCATCCCCAAGGCCTACGCTCGGCAGGATGAGGTGGACGCGATGGTCGCTGAGGCTGCCGGTGATTATCCTCCGTCTGCTGATCGACGTCAGGTCGAGAACGTCGTCCGCCTCATCTTCGGCATGTACGCTGTCACGGGGACGATGAACCTGCCGAGGGGCTGGGTGCGGGCGCTGATCCAGACGCTGAGGCGAGCGGGCTGCCGCGCGCCCACACCGTCCGCTGCCAGGTGGTACCGCAGCCGCATCGCCGACGACCCCGCGTCCTTCGCGCGCTTCTGCCCCGACCCAGAGCTTCTCGACGACCTCCTGGCCGCCTGACCATCGTTTCAGCCTGAGCCCAAAACGCTGGCAGACAGGACACCTCCGTACACGTCACTCTGCGCGTGCGCCACCGTGCGCACGATGAACGAGAGTGAGGACCATGGGATTACTGAAGAGGCGGGAAGACGCCGCGAAGAGGCTCGATACCATCGGGCACGAGATCGCCGAGGCGGTGGCCGACGGCGACCAGAAGGCGCTGACCAGGCTCAGGAGCCAACGCGCCAAGCTGCGCGATGAGGTTGAGGACCTCGCCTCTGGCGCTGAGCTGTTGGCGGCTCGGCAGAGAGAAGCCGAGGAGGAAAAGCGCCGTGCAAAGACGAGTGCAGCCAGGCAGCGAGCAAGAGAGACTGCCGATCGGCTGAGCGAACGCGGCGCAAGCGTAGACCAGGCGCTCGCGGCGCTCGAGGCCGAGATCGTCGCCTACAAGGACACCGCGCGCCTCCTAGGCCGCCACCTGAACGAGGCGGGCGCCCAGGACGGCTTCCGCATCGCCAACCGTATGGGCGACCACCTGAGGTGGGCCACCTACCACGCCGCGCCGACCTTCGCGGCCAGCGTCGAGGTACCGCGCGTCCCGCACCCGCGCCGCAAGCCCCTGGCCAAGCTCACCGGCCGCAACGTGCCCAACCTTGAGGAGCAAACCGCATGACCACCCAAAAACTTGAAAAGCGCGAGCGCCACGTCCTCGCCATGACGTCCCTGACCGCGAAACAGGAAGAGATCGACCGCATCGGCGCCCTCGAGCGCGCCATCGCGAAGCTGGAGGCCGACATGCCCAACGCCCTCGCCATGCTGACGAAGGTCGCGCCCGTCCAGACCGAGACCAACGACCGCAACCTCAGTACACTGCTCAAGGCAGCGGCGCCGCTCACAGCGCTGAAGCGCAGAGCCGAGCGGCTGTTCGAGGCCGCGATGAAGGTGGAGGACAGGCCCTCGGCGTCTAGGGCCTACCAGCTCAGCCGCGAGGCTAACGAGCTCGAGATCGCGGCTATCGCGCGAGCGCAGCGGCACCTCAACGCCGTCGGCTGATCAATTCAGCATTCCCATCGGTGCATCTCCAAACCCGTGCTCCCGGGTCCGATGGGCTAACCGCCGACGCCGTCCCCTTCGACCGGGGCGGCGTCGGCAAGCATTACGCCGCCTTAGGATTTTCCCACGGCTTGTAGGGGTGGGCTTCTCTGCTTCGCGGAATAAGAGGGTCTTCCCATCGCAGGTAGCATCGATGGTCGGATATCACTTTCTTCGGTAAGCCCACGAGCTCTCCCGCATCCTCATCCGACAGTCCGAATTCCAGGATCGCCCTGAAAGCCTGCATTCTCTGCGAACTGTCAAAATCGCCTGCCAAAGCCCGTCTGACGGCCATGATAATGTACGCTTGGCTTGAAACGCTTGCCTTCGAGCACCGCTTGTTTGCAATTCGTTCCACCGCAGCGTGCAACCCATCGTCAATCTTGTAGCCTTGCTCAGCCAAAGCTTGTTGGACATGTTTGTAAAGCTTGGTGCCATCGTTGGTAGTTCGGGAACGTCGTCTCGACTGCTTGCGGTCCTGTCCTGTATCGTTCGCTGGTTCTGAGTGAATTGCCGAAGACAATTTCATCCCTACGCTGGCTATTCTGCGGCCGACGGTGATCAGGCTCTCGACAAGAAAACGTCTAACACCCCACGGTCTCCCTTGAGCAACAACCTGCTCGAACAGTTCATCGAACTTATCTTCGCTGGTGAAACCACCATTGGCGGCGAGGTATCGCCGCGTGCCTTCCCGGTCGTCACCCATTTCGATTGCCTCCGCGATTAGGATTTTGACGAATGCATCCGCGTCGGATGACGGCCAAGGTTGTTCCCCCTCGCGCGACAGCGTGGTCCGTATACTCTGAACGGTGGTTCCCGCCCAAGGGTAGCGCTTCAAAACTCCGTACAAGATCTCGTCGGGGCACTTCTTTTGGCTGTGGAGCTCTAGTATTGCCCTGCGGATCTGTCCCGTGGGCCATGCTTTCACCTTCAATTTTATGTTGCCGAAGGGGACACTTGTAACCGAAGGCTGTTTTATGCGCGGGTCCGGCGGTGGCCCGCTGTGTAAAGGCTCTCCAGGCTTGGGTTGGTTGTCATCGTCCCTCATAGGTGAAGTTTTGGGGGCCGCCAGTTGCCTATCCGCAAAATAGTACGATCACATTTTAATTGCATAGACTGGAACTATAGTGGTGTGAAAGTTAACCTGCATTGATTAAAATCTCAACATGACAATCGATGAAAACAGAACTGGAAGGTTTGCCAGTTTCGATGAGCTTCGTGTAGCTCACTTCCGCCAACGCGAGGATCGACAAAAACTACGCTACTGGATGCGCGTGGAGGACGAACTGCTTTGGCTTACAGGTGTGCCGCCGGCAAAGCCGCTTGACCGCTCTCGAGGATAACCATGCGGTGGTTGAACAGAAAGCACACCGCATCCTGGGAATGTTGGTTTTTCCGGGATCACGCTACGAAAAATCAGCTTCTAATGTGCGCTAGTTGCACGTGACTGGTTGAGGTCGAACAGCCGCTTGAGGATTTCCTCTTCGTCCATCCCTGCCTCCCAATCTTGTTCCCAACCGTACGCAGCAGCTACCGCCGCGTCGAGCTCTGCATGGGCGTGGTCGAGCCAGGCTGGGCGCTCGTTGTAGAGGTTGGTCAGAGTACGTTTCTTGAGGATCTTTGCTGCCTCTTCGTCCTTCGGCAAGATACGATCGGGATAGCCCTCGACGACCTCGGGTTCTCGAACGATGAGGTCCTCCGGGTTCAGCCAGTTCTCGCGTAGGGTGTTCAGCCGCTTTGCAGCGTCGGCAATGCGGATCGCGCGGGGGTCATCGGTGTACTGATCGGCGGGGATATCTGGTGTGAGGCCTTCGGGGAAGGGGAAGGTTTCGAAGCAGGTGGTGGGGGTGTAACGGGGACGGTCCTCTAGTGACGTGCCCATGCGCAGCGACCAGAGTTCGTGGAAACGGGAATGGAGAATGCCGAAGGTGGTGTTGTCTTCGCGAGCGATGGCCACCACGGCGCTGTCGGGGAGCAGCTTTGTGGGTCGCCATACGAAAAGCCGGTGTTTCGAGACACGGGGCGTGAGGATCTGTCGAGAAAACGAGGTGGTGGCTGCTCTCATCGCAGGTCTTGGGTCTCCGTGGAGCCACCATCGTGTCCGGTGCCATTCTCGCCTCAGGTTTAATCTATTAGGCCTGACTTTTTGCACTACGTGTTCGAACGGGAGTTCGAACAAAGCCGCCTCTTCAGCCCCCATCGTGCAACCGAAATCAATAATCCACTTGCCCTCATCACGCTTGGTAATGCTGGCGCCGTTGGACCAAGGTCGCAGCACATCCGCATTGGTCCTACCGTTGGGGTTTCGTGGCGCTCGAAGCCATGCCCTCGCTTTTTCGCCCGGAAGATCAAACGCGCCATTTTTCTGACTTCCGATGAACGCAGCGCGCTGGTTCGTTGACAAATGTGCGGCTCGGGTCAAGTCAAAGCCACGATTTGTGGTCAGGTCTGACGCGATACTCTTTACACCCACGCCGTCTAATTTTGTTCCGTTTACAGATTTATTGCCGAAGCAAATAACTGAAACTCTTACAGCCGCTCCATCGACTACCCAAGGTTCATCACTCCACGCTCGGAAGATGCCGAGGCCCCTAACAATTTTGTCGATCACCTTACGATTTGCCCCGCCTCGGATCGAGTTGGTGGCTACCAACCCGCAACGGATTGAAAGTCCCTCTTCGAGCACCGGATGAGCTTTGCCGAACCAGTAGCAGACTAGGTCGGCGCCGCCTGGAACCGACGCTTCGAAAGTTTTGCGTAGATTTGAAACATATTGCTCACCCAGTTCGCCGATCATTTTACGATCGCCTAAAAACGGCGGGTTCCCCACAATCACGTCCGCCTCGGGCCATTCCGCTTCGCGCCATTCTCCTGTCGCCGCGTCCTGTTCGATCAGCGCATCTCGGTTCTCGATGTTATCCAGTGGGCGGAGGATTGGGCTAGAGGTGCCAAAGCCTTTCTTCTGCATCCACTGGATATCGCCAATCCAGATGGACACACGGGCCAGCTCTGCCGCGTAGGAGTTGATCTCTATGCCGAGCACATTCTCCGGGCCGACGCGCGGAAACTCCCTAGCGAGGCCTAGGTCCTCTGCCTCCGAGTTGGCGCGCTGCTCGATGTCCTTGAGAGCCTTAAGCGATAGGTAGAGGAAGTTGCCCGAGCCGCAGGCTGGGTCGAGCACCCGGAAATTCGCGAGCTGCTCGATGAAGTCCTTGTGTAGCTTCTCGGCCTTGTTCTTGGCGCGAGTGCGCACGGCGCCTTTACCCTTCGCTGCCTTGGCCAGCTCGGCCTCGATCTTCTCTTTCACCTCGAGCCACTCAGCTGTGAGGGGCTCAATGATAACGGGCTCGACGATCATCATGATCTTCTCGGCGTCGGTGTAGTGCGCGCCGAGCTGGCTGCGCTTGGATGGGTCGAGGCCACGCTCAAACAGGGTGCCGAAGATGGAGGGGTCGATCTCTGACCAGTCGAGCTTGGCCGCGGCGACCAGGTCCTTCACGTCATCCTTTTCGAGCGGCAGCGCGGTGTCGTCGTCGAAGAGTCCACCGTTGAAGTGCTTCACGGCCTCGAACCCTACGCGACCACCACGGTTCATGGCTTTGAAGAGGTCCCTCAGGTTCTCTTGAGCCTCCTCCGGCCGGTTCACCGCGAGCTCCATCGAGCGCTGGAACAGCTTGTTCGGAAGCAGGTTCACGTCCTCTGCGAACATGCAGAAGACCAGCCGATTGACGAAGTGCGCAACGGTATGGGGGGCGTGGCCGCGATCGCGCAGCCTCTGGGCCAACGCTGAAAACTCGTTGGCCGCGTCCCGTGTGAGCTCGTCTCGGCTCCGCCGAGGCCGAAGAGCCGAAGGGTTCTCGAAAGTGCTCTTGAGGAGGTCGCGCTTCTTCTGGTCGAGAAGGTCCTCGAGAGCGATCTCGTGGACCTCGGTGACGTAGTTGGTCCAGTCGGTGTAGATCCGGATCGTCTTCGTGTCAGAGACCACAAGGAGCGGGGGATTCCCGAGGGCCCCCTTGTATCGCTGCAGCTGGCGATAGGCGGCGTCCAGGTCCTTGCCTGGTCCCTTGTACTCCCAAGCGAAGTGCCCCTTTTTCCAAACATCGGCGAAGCCGATGCGCCCGTCGTCCTTCGCCGTCTGCTTCTCGAAGGTGTAGTGGCTGCCGTCGACATCCTCGTCGGCAGGTTTCGCCACGCCAATCAGATCGCATAGATCATGGAAGTGGCTCTGGGCGGCAGCGCTTTCCTTGAGAGTGGAGGCCTGCCATTTCTTCACGAACTCAAACGGTTGCATCGCGAAGTGATAGCGGTATTCACGGTCGCGGCCAGCGCAAATCGCTGCTCGAGCTAGAATGGCTCGCGGGAGGGAGGGTTGTGACTAGATCACAGGCCAAATGCAGGCCGTCCGTATACAGAATATGTATTAGGCTATGATCCGGTTGCGCTTTTAGTCCATCGGCCTCGTCTTGTGGATCAAGAGGTCCCCCGTTCGAACCGGGGAGGCGGTACCACTCTCCCAAGGTCAGTCGTTCGGTTTTCCGCCCCTCAAAGGGCGGAAATCCAAGGTCCCGCGCCGTTCAAGAGTGCTCGACGTCTTGTGTTCTGGGGAGGACATCTTGGTAACCTAGGCTACTTGAGGTGAGAAGCAGTCTTGGTCTCCGTTTGCTATGCAGGCGTTTTGGTCTGGTTCGGTGCACGGCCTCGTGGCGCTTGCCGCGCTCTTTCCTGGAGCGGCGGTCGCCGATTGGCGCCTGGCTTACGGTTTTGACGCCAGCACTGGGGAGTACGGTCTGCCCGCACGCACGGATGTCGCCATCAGCTACGTCGAAGCGGGGGTATCTCGGGGCTTATGGAACGCCCAAGTCACTGTGCCGTATTTGGCCGTCGAAGGCCCCGCCAATCTGGGTCTTCCCTTGCTGCCCGGGGATGGCGCGGCTGTGCCCTCAGGGCGCGATCAGACCTGGGGGCTCGGAGATGTCCGGGTCGGGGTCTCGCGGTTCTTCCCGCTGTGGAATGGTAGCGGGCTTTTGGATGTGTCGGCCTCGGTCAAAGTCCCGACCGCCGATGCTGATCGGCTGCTGGGCACCGGCGAGCCTGATGTCAGCCTACGGACGGACTATATCCATGACCTCGGCAGCCTGACCTTCGTCGCAGGCGTGGGTTACACTTTTTCGGGGCGGTCTGATCAATTTGACGTCCAGGACCGCGCATCCTTCTCGGTCGGCCTGCTCCGCGACAGTCCAGGGCTCCCGACCTTCGGCGTCAGTTACGCCGAGCGCCAGCCGATCATCGACAATCTTGATAACGTCCGCGAACTGTCTTGGTCCGCAGCGTTTCCCATTGGCGACCGGGTCCGCGTGGTGACCTATGCGCTGACCGGTCTGTCGGACGCGACGCCAGATTATGGTCTCGGCTTCCGAATTACGTATCGGTTCAGTCAGTAGACCGATCGTCGAAGCGCACCAGGAACGCCTCGGTCTCCTCGGGCGACGAGGGGCGAAGACCGTCCAGCGCGTCAATGAGCCGAGGAGACGCGGCCGAGCCCGCTGTGACATAACCTTCGGCACGCAGCGGCGCTTCCTCCGAGGTGATCGTCCACGCCCCGGCCGCATCGGACCAGCAAACGAGGCCAGCCGCTCCGCTTTCCCCTCCCACCAAAACCAAGCGGCAGAACGATCCGTCCCCGACGTAACTGCGGGCGATCCGGATCTCGCCGTCAGCCTGGTCGTCAGTAAGCGTCTCAATCGCCTCCGAAACATCGATCCCGGCGAGAAGGAGGGGAGCATCACCCGCGCTCTCACTTCTCACCCAAAGGCTCACGACGAGCGCTAGCACTGTGAGGATCGACGCCAACGCCGCGCCTTGAACGGGGCTCGGAAAGGTTTGCCACCACGTGCCAACCGCTTCTCGCCACCCCGGACGAGCCTGGCGCAGACGTTCGATGGTTTGCTCCAACCCTGGGCTCATCGGCTCCCCATCAATTTCCGAGATGGCCTCGCCGGCGCTCTTTTTGAGCCGCCGATAAAACTCAACGCTCGCCGCTAAGTCAGGGTGCGTTGCAACTGCGTTTTCAAACTCAGTTTGCTGATCTTCCGATAACTCGCCGTCCACAAAGGCCTCCACAAGATCATGATAATTTCGGTTGTCAGACATAGCTGTTCTCTCCACCGAGGAGCTGTGTCTGCAAAGTACGCCGTGCACGGTTCAACCGGCTCATCACTGTTCCCACGGGAAGATCCAGCAACTCCGCGGCCTCTTTGTAGGTGTGACCAGCGATCAGAACGTGCGCCACAACGATGCGTTGGCCCTCGGGCAGCCCAGAAATCGCCGTACGGACCTGTTTGAGAAAGACCGCATCTTCGCTGGCGCCCTGTTTCATGTCCGCGAACGTTGCGCCCGTTTCATCGATGCTGACATGCTCGGGCCGACGCTGGCGCGCCCGTTGCGAGTCGATGAATGTGTTCTGCATAATCTTGAACAGCCAGCTTTGCATTGCAGAACCTTCCTTATACGTTGAAAGACGCCGGAGCGCTTTTTCGATCGTCTCCTGCACCAAATCGTCGGCATCGCCAGGCGCACCCGTGAGTGCGTACGCAAAGCGCCGCAACTTCGGGATCGCATCGATCATCTGGCGGTGCTTGGCGTTCAAAGAAACCTCGTGCCTTCCGCGATCACTACGTTTGCGCTCACGGAAATATTCCATGGACGGGATAAAAGAGTGATCTATGGTAAGGCGGCTTTTGAACGAGGGGTCTTTCCAAATGAAAAAATCTCTTCGCATTCAGTTTGTTGCCGGCGCCCTTGCGATGTGCGGTGTTGGTCACGCCCAGGGGCTTCACCACCATACGGCGGCGGAGCGGACGGCCCATCTCGAACATATGCACCACGCCATGATGTCGCACCGGGCGCATCGCGAGGCTCTCCATATGCACCGTATGGGGATGTTTGACGAGCGCATGGCGATGGGCGTTGAGCGGCTCGGAAGTCTGTCCGCCCCCGTCTATGCGCGCCGAGGAGAGGTCTTGGCGATGGGGTTGGCGCCGAAGACGTTGACCCAGCTGGCCTCGGAAGGTTGGACCCTGAAACAGCGCCGGTCGTTCGATCAGCTTGATCTGTCCATCGATGTTCTCCGCGCGCCGAAAGGACTCAACCTCCGGCGTGGCCTTCGCCGGATCGCGCAGGTGGACCGCGACGCGGTTGTCGCGCCCAATGCGCTCTTTATGCGGAGCGGTGATGTTCAAGGGCCGCTCGTGTTCAGCGACCGCGCACCGTCGAAAAAAGCGGGTGAGATCGGGCTCATCGACACTGGCGCCGATCCCGAAGCGCTCCGTTTACGTACCAATGGTGCCCTCGTTCAGAAGTGCTTCGCTGATAAGGGAGAGGTGACGCCCCAAGATCACGGTTCCCTCGTGGCGCACATCGCGGCCCAGTCGGGTGCGGAGCGTCTTGTCGTCGCTGATGTTTTCTGCGGCAACCGTGACATCGCAGCGGCTGAGGCCATCGTTGCCGCGGTCGATTGGCTTGTCGGTGAGGGGGTCAAGGTTGTGAACATCAGCCTGGCCGGGCCTTCGAACGCGATTGTTGAGGCGGCGATTTCTCGCGCAACCGAGCGCGGGCACCTCTTCGTTGCGTCGGTCGGGAACGATGGAAACCACCGTGCGCCGCGCTATCCTGCCGCCTACACCAACGTCGTCGCCGTCACGGCTGTGGATGACAACTTCGCGCTCTATCGCCGTGCCAACACTGGCGCTGCGGTTGATGTGGCGGCGCTGGGCGTCAATGTCGCCGAAGACAACAACGCACGATCCGTATCCGGTACGTCTTTCGCGTCTCCGGTGGTTGCTGCGTACCTCGCATCCCGCAGCGCAGGCTCTCTCTCACCCAGCCGTGCACGGACGATCTTGGCCGAGACGACGATTGACGTCGGCGAACCCGGCCGTGATCCCATGTACGGCGAAGGCGTCCTCGTCGTCGCACGGCCCGAGCGTATCGCGTTGGCAGACGAATAACGGCGAGTGGCCCGCGGGTCTTTGCGTTAAACGAGTAAGCGCTTAGCCGAGCGCACGGAGCCCTCGCGTGAAAGCACGCCGCGTCTCGTGAATCGTCCGGAGCCCGAGAGGCGCCGCAAAAGTGCGGCCCGCGGACTCAGCGTCTTAGTCGACAGCGCCCGCAGGCTCTTCCAAAAGCAGACTGTTTCGCTCTTCAGTGAGCGGAGATGGCGCGATCTCGCCTGAAACGACCCCATAGATTGGGGGCTCAACGGTCGGCGCCGGGCTTGGTTAAGAAAATGCCACCGGAGAGGGAATAATTGCTTCGGCTCCTCGTTGTTGAGTTGTCCGTAATAATGCGGACTCAACCCTGGAAAGTTGGGAGAACTCAATGAAACGACTAGTGACAGCAGCAGTCAGTGCGGTGCTGATGTTTGGGGGCGCTGGCCATGCCAACACGATCGCGGGCGGTGTAACCTCTGTTGAGGTGACTGCCGACCTCGGAAGTATTGGCCTCGCAGGCTCTCCAATTGGCGGTGCAGGGGTCAGCGTGAATGCCAACGGCAATGCGGTGTTCGCGTTCGACATTACTGGCGGATTCTTGAACGACGATTTCTCTTCGGAGATCACCCACTCCGGCGGCGTGCGCCTCGAAGCGGTTGCCGACTCGTCCGTCTTCGTCGAGCTCAGCAATTTCACGATCGACACCGTCGGGACTGAAATCCGCGGAGATGTGGTCGGAACCGGCGTCAGCTTGATCAGTCAGGCGCCGATCTTCACGTTCTCGCTTCCCGCGCTTTCGCCAAGCTCCGATCCATTCGGCGCGATCGACGATCTGTCCATCGAGCTGCTCATTTCAACCGCAGCTGGCGGCGTACTGACCGACATTTTTGATGCGCCGTCTCTCGCCGGCGCAACGTTCGGCTTCGCGGTTACCGATCCATCGCCCGTGCCGCTTCCTGCTGCGGGACTGTTGATGGCCGGTGGCCTTGCTGCATTCGCTTCGAAACGGCGCGCAGCATAAGCCGTGCACAGACGGTTATATGGAGCTGACTCCGTCAGTTGCGTGTAACCGCACTCGAGCAGGTGGCCCCTGACGCTGCCGTGCTTGTGTAGGGCTGTCGCCAAAGTGTCCCCTGGCGGCAGCCCGTTTCTCATCCGTAGGGCGATGTTACCCGTTAGCGGGCGCCCTGGTCGTTGTCGCTTGCACCTTCTCTTGGCTCAGCCCACGGAACAAACTTACGCAGCACACCAATAGAACAAGCGTGAAGGGTAAGCCCGCCGTGATGGCGCCGGCCTGGAGCGCATTAAGTGCCGCAGAACCCCCGCCGACAAGCAAGACGATCGCCACCAGCCCTTCCATCGACGCCCAGAAAATGCGTTGTCCGACTGGCGCATGCAGCTTGCCGCCGGCAGTGATGCTGTCGATCACCAACGATCCGGAGTCTGAAGATGTCACGAAAAAGATGACCAGCAGGACAACGGCGATCAGAGATGCAAATTCGCCGAACGGCAGGTGCGCTAACATTTGGAAAAGGACGAGCGAGACATCGGAAATTCCCGACGAGAGGGGCTCAACACCGCTCTTCGCCTGCTCGATCGCTGTCACTCCAAACGCTGTAAACCACAGAATCGTAACGCCTAATGGTACAATGAGAACAGCGGCTACGAACTGCCGAATCGTCCGTCCTCGTGATATCCGTGCAATGAACATCCCGACAAAGGGTGACCAAGAAACCCACCACGCCCAGTAGAAGATTGTCCAGCCGTGGAACCACTCAGTGTCTTCTCGTCCGATCCAGTTCGAGAGGCGGAACGTGTCGGTGACATAGGCGGAGGCATTTGGAATGATCTGCTTGACGATCGCCTGCGTTGGCCCACTGACGATGACAAAGGTGAGAAACAGAACAGCCAACGCGATGTTGAGATTGCTTAAGACTTTCACACCGCCGTCTAATCCGCGTACGACTGAAACAATTGCAAGGGCGGTGATCCCGCAAATGAATACGATCTGTGTACCGAGCCCCCCGTCGATGCCAAATAGAAATTCCAATCCAGCCGCAGCTTGCCGCGCCCCCAGACCTAACGACGTTGCGAGACCGAACAGCGTCGCGACCACTGCGAGCAGATCGATGCCGTGTCCGGGCCAGCTCCAAACCCGCTCGCCCAAAAGCGGGTAAAAGGTTGACCTTATCGTCAGGGGAAGGCCTTTGTTGAAGGAGAAAAACGCCAGCGCTAGGCCCATGATTGCATAGATCGCCCAGGGTGTGACGCCCCAATGAAAGATCGTCGCGCTGTACGCGAGGGCTTCTGCTTCGTCCGTAAGCGGCGTTGCGTTGAGCGGCGTGCCGAACCAGTTTGTATAATAGGCGAGTGGTTCGGCAGCGCCGTAGAACATCAAGCCAATCCCAACTCCCGCGGAAAAAAGCATGGCAAGCCAAGACTTTACGGAAAAATCGGGCCTGGCATTTGCTCCGCCGAGCCTGATCGCACCAAACGGCGACAGCGCAATCAGTGCACAGAACAAGAAGATCAGATTGGTCGCAATGACAAAAAACCAATCTGCGTTATCGAGTGTCCAGTCACGCGCTCCGAGGAGAATGGTCTGCGCCTCGTCAGGAAATGACAGTGTACCAATCGCGAAAGCTAAGATCGACAGAGCACTGATGAAAAATACAGGGTTATGGAGGTCCATTCCCAGAATTTGAACGTTGTCTTGCCCCGTCTTGTAGGACGTTTCATACGGATCATCCCCCGCTTGCACACGTCCACGCCTGTCTGCGGTCATTTTCGATACCCTTCAAGCGCTGGTCCGAGCGCTTCCTTCAGCGGCGCGAGAAACCGTTCATAGTTTCGCCACTGATCAACCCCCGAGCCGTAAATCGGTTGGCGGACTTGTTCCGAACTTGCGGTCCGTACTGATCGCTTCGTCTTGTGGAACTCGAGGCACTGGTGCTCGAATGGGAGGCCACAAAATTCAAGAATCCGCCGCACCTCATGCTCTAAGTTCTCGACAACATCTTCATAGTGTACACGGAGAACGTGCTGCGGAAGCACGCGATCCCAGTGGTCCATAAGACGGACATAGCCCTGGTAATAGGCGCCGATATCGTCGAGGGCGTAGGTGAATTCCTGTCCCTCGGCAAAAAGTTGTTTGTATCCGGAGAAACAGCAAGCCATCGGCTCGCGCCGTGCATCAATGATCCGCGCATTCGGCAGGATCAGCCGAATAAGCCCTATATGACGGAAATTATTAGGCATTTTGTCTATGAGTCGAGGCGCCCCACTTCGATGAATACGGGTTTCCTCGAGATAGGTCTTGCCAAACTCCGTAAGCTGATCACGATCCAGCTCCCCTAACACCTCAGGGTACGCACTTTCCTGCGATATTGGCCCGTTCGACCTAAGCCGGTGTGCTAGTGACAAGATATTCGGAAGCTCTAGCGTACCGTCGACCTGGCTATGTGACGCGAGAATTTGTTCCAGTAATGTCGACCCGGAGCGTGGTAGGCCGACAATGAAGATGGGATCCTGCGCTTCGCAGCCCGGCCCGCAGTGTGTACGGAAAAAGTCTTCAGTGAAGAAATCGATTTGCGCCTCAAACTCGCGGAGCATTTGCGTGGAGTCGTAACGGGTCTGATGCCCCTTAAGGTCATTTCCGACACGATAATGACTGAAGCTCTCTTCGAACTTTTCGCGGTCCTCGTAAGCCTTGCCTAAAGCAAAGTGGAATTGGATCTTTTGTCCGAGTGGTAGACCTGATCGCGTATGCTGACGTTCCATTTCGGCGATTTGAGCATCAGAGAACCGATGGGTTTTCAGATTGGCAAGTGCATAGAAAGCGTCTGCATGCGAAGGGTTTGTTGCGATCGCGTCGGCATAACACGCGACCGCCTCGTTCTGCCTGCCCGCAGTCTTCAGCGCATGGCCTTTCGACGTCAGTGTCGCTGGGTCAGAAGGAGCCTTTTCCAGAACTTTGTCAAAGAGTTGGAGCGCATCATCATACAAACCCAAGTGCATGGACTCGATCGCTAGGTGGGACAGGAACACCGGGTTTTCTGGTTCTCGGTCACTGAGAAGCTTGGCTTGTTCATGCGCTTCTGCATATTTGTGTCGCTTACGGAGGACATTGATGTAGTCCAGTTGGATGCCCGGGTCATCTGGCGCAAGCTTCAATGCGGTGTCGAGAAGAAACTCTGCGTCGTCGAGCACGCTGAGGCGCACACCAATATCTGCGAGCAAACGCATGCCTTCCGTATGCGTTGGTTCACTTTTGAGAAATGCTCGGCAGACGTCTTCGGCTTGAAGGATCCTTCCCTCCGCCAAATGATTGATGACTGAAACGAGGGCTTTGGGAAGGCTCTCAAGTTTGGCCACTTGTGCTTTGGCTGTGGTCTGCTCGTGGCTCCCTGGGGAACTTAAGAGGACGATCGCCTTGAGCGACGCAAGAAGCGATGGGTTCAGTTGCGCGGCATACTGATAAGCCTGGAGTGCTAAGCCAGTTGCACCTGTCGTTTTATAGCAATGCCCGCGTTCCTGGTGTGCGCGAGCATATTCTGGCGCCAGTGCGACTAACCGGTCCAGGAATTCCATCGCCTGCGGAAAGTCGCCGCTGTAACGCGCTGCTACAGCGCAGATATACAGCGCTTCTTGATGATTCGGTTCCGCCGAAAGAACCCCGTCCGCCGCGATACGCGCGCGTTTGAAATCCCCCTCTCTGAGGAGTTTCTTCGCAGCGCGAATGTCTTCACTGTACGGATCGTGTGCAGTCACGATGAAGCATCGACTCCAGCCAAAACGCACTGCCTTCGCGAAGTCAGGTGCGTTGCTTAGGTTCCACCCTCGTTAGACGCTAATAAACGATGGAAACCCTAAGCCCTATAGTCCGTGGACGTTGTACGGTAATCCGCGCACGGTCGAAGACAAAGTTTCCGCTCAATTCTGCTCGCTCGTTCGTTAGGTTGTCTGCGAAGAGTTCGGCCGTCCATTTGTCAGTTGAAAGACCAGTTCGGAACGCGAGGGTCGTCCAACTATCGAGCTGTGTCTTGTTGATCTCAATAATGTCCGTAAACGCCTCACCGGAGTGGACAATTTGCGGCTGGACGTGGGCTACTTTTCCGTTCGCGACCTCCCATTCATACCGCAGACGGATATTCCCTTGAACCTCTGGCGCAAAAGCGAGCGGGCTTCCCTTCAGAACGTCACCGGTTGGTGTGAGAACGTCCGTGACTTCAGTGTCGAGCAGGGAGAATGATCCTGCAACGGACAGTCCAGGTATTGTGCTCGGCGACCACGTTACATCGCCTTCGACGCCGCGGACTTCTGCGTTTGCGGCGTTGTCTGAAAAGAAGAGATTGGTGATGGATGGGTCAAAGATGGTCGTCTGTAGGCCATCGATTTGGTTGAAAAATACGCTTCCATTGAAGCGAAGTTGGTTGTCGAGCAGGTCCATTTTCCAACCGAGCTCGTAATTTTGCATTTCGTCCGTGTCGACCGCAAACGGGACTGTGAAGCCATTTGGTCCCGCCGCGCCGCCCGGACGGTTAAGGAGACCTGGGCGGAAGCCTTCAGAGTACGTGGCAAAGAAGAGGAGATCTGAAGTGGGCGTCCAAGTGACGGTTCCTTTATAGATCACACCGTCCGTGGCCGCCTTATCAGGTGCACCGACCGCATTGTCAGGCGCAAACTGCGCTGAGATGTTCGTCCCAGCCCGCTGCGCGTCTTCCGATTGCCCCAGGTTGAAGAACGATGAGTTCGCGCTTCCTTCGAGGTCGACTTCAATGTCATACCAGCGGGCCCCGAATGTAATTGCAAGCTGGTCGGGGACGAGGTCATATGTTGCTTCGCCGAACAAGCCCACCTGTTCATCCGTCCTCAGAACATCGTTTCGGAAGATCACGCCTTCTGGGAATGGTCCGGGGTCAGAGAAATAGCCAGGGCTTGCGTTATTGATGGCGCCTGTGACTGCCGTATTGGTCAGGGGGAAGTTGGGCGCGAATCCCGTTTCGCCATTGAAACCGAGCACTTGGGTCGATCCTGGATAGATAAAATCATTCAGTTCGGCCAGCTCAAGGTTGCTATAAAACGCGCCAAAAGTCGCCTTGAGGCGGAGGGAATCCGGTGTGTTGAAGCGCAACTCGTGAGTCGTAACTTCCGTATCCGTATTTGACGACACGAAGAGGTTCGGTGCTTGACATGTGCCGCTGGGACCCGCGGCGCCAGGATATGTGACGGATCCGTCGCATATGTAATACGGTAGGTACTGACCAACGAAGAGGTAGTCGGTGTAGTCTACCCTCTGCTCCGTCGTGCGATCTGTGTACGCACCAGTATAGAGCGCCTGGAGCGCGCCGATCTGTCCCTCAAGCGTCCATGCCGTGTTGTGAAATTTGTCTTCGACATCATCTTCTTCAAACCGTTGAATTTCGTAGTCGTCGAGATCGGGATCGTCGAAGAAAACGCCGTCGGCTTCGATTGATTGGCGTGCGTGTGCAACTTTTACACGCCAGTCGTCGTTGATTTCGAACAGCGCTGAAATCCGTCCGCCGGTATAGGTGACGTCGTTGAAGTCTTCCTCCACGAGATCGGCATTATTCGCCTCAAGGAAGGTCACGTTGGAGAGGTCAGCACTTGCCTGAAAGCCTGCGCGCCCCGCGCTGACGGGTACGCCGTTTGCGCGCGGGGTCCCAGCAGAGCGAAAGCGGGCTGAATCGCGCGCCGTAATCGAACCAGCGACATTGTCGATGAACCCGCCCTGGCGATCAGTGTAGAGAACGCCGCGTAGCGCTATTTTGTCCGATACCGGAAGGTTGAACACTGCCTCAACCTTGTTGGACATTTCTCCGCCATCGGTGAAGGCCGTGGCAACATCCAATCGCGCCTCCACGCTGTCGAGGTTCGGTTCGTTCGTGATCAGACGAACTGTGCCGGCCTGGGAACTGGCGCCGAATAGAGTGCCTTGCGGTCCGGGCAAAACCTCGACCCGTTGGAGGTCAGCTGCATAGACATCGAGGTTGCGACCCGGTTGTGCGAGGGGTTGCTCGTCGAGATAGAACGCAACGTTCGGCGCAAGGCCCGCGACGCCTGCAGTAGTCAGATTTGGTGTCGTCGATGCGACCCCGCGAATGTAAATGGTGTTTTGGCCAGGACCACCTCCGCCAGCGGTGACCCCAGGCAGCTGGACAAGGTAGTCCGTAAACACACTAACGCCCAGTTGATCGAGCGTCTCTTCGCCGAGCGTATTGACCGTGACCGGAACATCTTGCGCACTTTCGGCGCGTTTGGTTGCTGTAACGATGATGGTGTCGTTTTGAGCGTGTGCGGCTGAATTGAGCGCGGCAGCGGTTATGGCAAGCGCAGAAGCGCCGAGCGAGAGAGATTTCATCAATAGACCCCGGTTTTCTGCGCCGCGGCGGTCCGCTGCCGAGCGCACCGAACAGTCGCCACGCGCAGCACGTAACTCTTTCGACGCCGTTGTAACAGGATTGGTAGTTGATGGAAGGGGTAAAAAATATACTGTGTTAAAACAATGTGTTGAATGTCAAATTCTCTCAGGACATAAGGTTAGTTGCGAAATTAGATTTGTTGGACCGTCGATGTCGCGCTTCCGCGTGGGCCCGGCGAATGATCGGGCCGCGGCGGCCGCCTTACCCGCCGGTCGAACACGACCGGCGGTTTGAGAGGGGTACGGATTTGTTTTCGCGACGGCTCGCGACTTACTGCGCGATCAGGGCGCGAAGCATCCACGCCGCTTCCTCGTGGACACCAATGCGTGCGGTAAGAAGATCGGCCGTGTACACATCG
The DNA here is from genome assembly GCA_038749595.1 of Pseudomonadota bacterium. Lineage (GTDB taxonomy): Bacteria > Pseudomonadota > Alphaproteobacteria > Caulobacterales > Parvularculaceae > Parvularcula. The sequence continues at coordinate 141,542 of JBCDHW010000006.1, read as the reverse complement.
TCCCGTGTCTCCGCTTCTTTCACTGCGTCGCGGAGTTGCACGGCTACCGCTAAGTGATCGCTTGCCAGCTGCTCAACCATCGCCGCGGCGTCATGGACGTCGGTCTCATCGGCGACACAGCTTTCTTTGACATACCGCGACAATCCCGTGGGCGTTCTGAAGCCAATGGCTCGGATGCGTTCGGCAATGTCGTCGATTGCCCCTGCAAGATCTTTGTACTGTGCATCAGTCAATTGATGGATCGAATAAAACATCGGCCCAATGACGTTCCAGTGAAAAGCATGGGTCTTATGGTAGAGCACATACGTGCTTGCTAGTGCTTTACCGAGCAGTGCACTGAGGGCTTGTCGATCTTCGCGTTCAACGCCGTTTGAAACGTTGTGTGATTGGGCGGCAGTCTGCGTATGAAGTTTGGTCATAACTTAGTCCATTTCTAAGCTTTCCTACCAGGCCTTCCGACCTGGAGGATCAACTTATGTGATTGTGTGTGGAGGTTTCGGTCACGCTGACGCGTGCGATCTGCTCAGTTTACGTCTCTAAAAACATACGGAGCAAATAGCATTCTACACGAGCGTGTCCATGTGGTTGGATGTCGCCCTTTAATAAAAAAGTTAGTGTAAGGATCAAACATCGAAAGTAACAAAAAATTGAAATCAAACGATAATCGGTTCAAGCGCAACACTGACTTGAGACAAGGAAAGCATCACGGGCGGGTTTGCCCGCTCCCTCGCACCTCGTATTTCATGGTGGTGAGCTGTTCGAGGCCGACAGGGCCCCGGGCATGGAGTTTTCCCGTGGCGATGCCGATTTCCGCGCCCATTCCAAACTCTCCGCCATCGGAGAATTGCGTTGACGCGTTGTGCATCACCACAGCCGAATCAATTCGGCTCATAAAATTATCAGCGACAGCCTGATCGCTCGCAATGATCGAATCGGTGTGCCCGGAATGGTGTTTTTTGACAAACGTGATCGCTTCGGTAACGTCTTCAACAATCTTGACAGCGACGATCGGCGCAAGAAACTCTGTAGACCAATCATCTGACGAAGCAGCAACAATGCGCGGGTCGATGCCGCGCGCATTGTCGTCGCCGCGAACCTCACATCCCTCAAGAGCGTCAACCAGGCGGGGCAAAACCTCGCTAGCGATGGCGCGATCAAGGACAATCGTCTCCGTTGCTCCGCATACGCCGGTACGACGCATTTTCGCATTGGCGCTAACCTCGACGGCCATGTCGATATCCGCAGAGGCATGGATGTAGGTGTGGTTGTTTCCATCGAGGTGAAGAAGCGTGGGTACGCGCGCCTGGTCGCGAACGAGGGACACCAGCCCTTTCCCGCCGCGGGGAATGACCAGGTCGATATAGGCTGTACACTGAAGCAACGCGGCGACAACCTCGCGCTCGGTGCTCTCGATCAGCTGCACGCTCGCTTCGGGTAGGCCAGCATCACGCAGGCCCTGGCGCAGGCATTCCACGATCCGTTGGCTCGATTGCAAACTGTCGGAACCGCCGCGGAGAATGACCGCATTCCCCGATTTCAGGCACAACGCACCCGCGTCAGCGCCAACATTCGGCCGCGATTCGAACACCATGCCGATCACACCCAGCGGGCTCGCGACGCGCCTAATGATCAGGCCGTTAGGCCGTTTCGTTTCGTGCAGAACCCGGCCGACTGGGTCAGGAAGCTCTGCGATCTGTTGGAGGGCAGCGGCCATGGCCGCGACGCGCTTTTCGTTGAGGAACAAGCGATCGAGGTAAGCGTCGTCGCGTCCAGCGGATTCGGCGCGCCGCATATCCTCCGTGTTCGCCTCAATGATTTCGCTTGAAGCGCTCGTCAGGTAACGTGCCGCCGCCAGGAGGGCTTTGTTCTTCTGCTCGGTCGAAGCCGCCCCCAATAACGCGGCGGCGGCACGAGCCGCCGCTCCGAGACGATTGACCAGGGCTTTTGCTGTTTCTGTCATCGACGATCTCACCCGCGCAGTTCTCGAGCGCGGTCATATGCTGCTTTCGTTCCCTCACGGAACATCCCTTCGAAGCCATCGGGTCCACCAAAGACCTGCAGTCCGGCCGCCGTTGTACCGCCTTTGCTCGTCACGGAGTCGCGCAGCGCAGCGTAGGGCGCATGGGTCTCGCGCGCCAGTTCCACAGCGCCGCGGACGGTCTGCGCAGCCATGAACTCCGCTTGGTGCCTATCAAATCCCAGCGCCTCAGCCGCCGCGGCGTAGCTTCGCAGCATCTCGAAGAGATAGCCTGGGCCGCTGCCAGCGATGGCGGTGAAGCGGTCGATGCTGTCCTCGTCGTCGAGCCATAGGGATGCGCCCGTCGGTTCGAACAGCTGGTCAATGACCGTCCGATCTTCCGGGTCCAGAAGTGTGTTGCCGAACAAACCGGTGAGCCCCTCGCCAATCCGTACGGGCATGTTGGGCATCGCGCGAACGATGGGCCGTGGCCCCAGAAGATTTGCCAGTAGATCAACCGGAGTGCCTGCCGCAACCGACACGATCACGGCGTCCCGGCGCAGATAATGCGCGACGCCAGCGAGTGCAGGTTCGACGATTTGCGGCTTTACCGCGACCACGAGCAGGTCGAAGTCACCTTGCTTCAGCGCCTGCAAAGAGCCAACGCGGTGGACGCCGGTCGGGACCTCGGGCGCGCCGGGATCAACCAATGTGAACGACCAATCCAGGCCCTCGCTCCACCGCGCTAGAAGCGCGCCGCCCATGTTTCCGCCGCCGATTTGTAAGATCTTCACACGATACCTCCGTCGCCAAACGCTTAGAGAAGCAAAAGTTATATCTCAAATGGTTTAACGCTGCAAAATTTGGCTGATTTGTCTCATCTTCGCAGAATCCCTTCTAAAGCATCGCGTTATCAGGGAACTTTCATCCGTTTGGTAGGAAATTATAAGTTATAGAACGAAATACCCTTCCCAGATGCGGTCGTCCTATGTATTCACCCGCAGCGAAATGGAGATCGAATTATGCGCGAGCGCAAACGGATTGTCGTGAAGGTCGGGTCGAGCCTGCTCGCCAACACAGAGCGGTTGACGCTCCGCTACGCGTTCATGAACGGGTTGATGGCTGACATCGCTGACCTTCAAGCGGACGGTTACGATGTGATCCTCACTTCGTCCGGGTCCGTTGCGCTTGGCCTCAATCTCATCGGGCGGTTGCCGCACGAAGCGGCGGTCCTCGACAAGCAGGCGGCTGCTGCGTGCGGTCAGCCGCTCTTATTGAACGCCTATCGCCAAGTGGGGTCCGAACATGGGGTCGACATCGCCCAAGTGCTGGTCACTGTAGACGACATGGAAGAGCGGCGGCGGTTCCTCAATATACGGAATACTGTGCTACGCCTTTTCGACCGCGGCGTGCTGCCCATCGTCAACGAGAACGACACAGTTGCCACGCAAGAGCTGAAAGTCGGCGACAACGATCGTCTCGCAGCGAAAGTCGCGCAAATGGTGCAGGCGGATCATTTGGTCATTCTTACCAGCATCGATGGTTTGTACGACCGCGATCCCGATGACGCGAACGCGCAATTCGTCGAGACTGTGGACGATGTCAGCGATTACCTTGCTGTGACCGAGGGCACGAGTTCCCTTGGCAGCGGCGGTATGCTGACAAAAATGCACGCCGCCAACATGGCGCAGAACGCTGGTTGTTCCACCATTATTGGACGCGGCGTCACGGAACGACCGATCACATCGTTGTTGGATGGATCGCGACGGCACACGCGCTGCCTTGCCAAGGGGACGCCGTCTTCAAATTGGGCTGTTTGGCTGACCAACCGCCTCACAGTGATGGGCAGCCTTTGCCTCTCCGCCGATGCCGCGGCCCGTATCCTGGGCGAAGGCGGCCCCTTGCAATCTGAGGACGTGACGTCAGTGCAAGGACAGTTCCAAAAGGGCGACGTGCTCCACGTTTATGACGACGAAGCGAAGGAAATTGCGCGCGGGATCGCGAACTTTTCAGCCGATGAGATGATCGTGCTGGCCCGTCATACCGACCAATCCGCCGAGTCGATCCTTGGCTATCGCGCCGATAATACGCTGATCAATCAAGAGAATTTTGTGATGTTGGAAGATCGCCACCTTCCGCTAGAGGCCCCGGTCGACGCGTTGCGTTTGGTCGCCGTTTAGTCCTGACACGTCATTCTGACGTGAGGTCTCCGACTTCGAGGATCGGCGCTGCCTCAATATCATCAGCATCCATCATAGCAGCCACGCGCTGCAGTGATGCAACGATCAGGCTCCGCTCCCAGTCCTCGAGCTTGTCCAGCTCTCGGATGAAGCCTGCCTGAAGCAGCTCTGGCGCCTTTAGCAAGCGCTCGCGGCCCGTCTCGGTCAACGAGATGAAAACAACCCGGCGGTCCGCGGTACTCCGTTCACGGCTGACAAGCTCAGATGTTTCGAGCCGGTCGATAATCGTGGTGACAGTCGCTTGGGAAAGCAGCACGTCTTGCGCGATAGACGAAGGCTTCGCTTGGCCTTGCTTCCGGATCGCTTGCATCACCAAAAGCTGTGGCGCTGTCAGGCCACTGACTTTTGCCAGTCTCTTCGACTGGATATCAATGGCACGCGTAATCCGGCGTAACGCTACGAGTATGTCATCGTAGGCTGGCATCGCAATAAGTTGCCCAATCGTTGAGGGCCGACCCGACTTCTCAAAAACCTAAAGCGAAGTATGCGAATCAGCCGCCGAAATCATCCAGCATGATATCCTCGCGATCGACGCCAAGATCAAGAAGCATGTTAATCACGGACTTATTCATGATCGGCGGGCCGCACATATAGAACTCACAGTCCTCAGGCGCCGGATGATCTTTAAGATACTCTTCCAAGAGCACGTTGTGGATGAAGCCGGTATAGCCGTTCCAATCGTCCTCAGGCAGAGCATCGGAAAGCGCCACATGCCACTGAAAATTGTCGTTCGCCTCGGCTAGCTCGTCGAAATCCTCGACGAAGAACATTTCCCGTTTCGAGCGTGCTCCGTACCAGAACGAAATTTTTCGGTCTGAATCCAAGCGCTTGAGCTGATCAAAAATATGGCTCCGCATAGGAGCCATCCCAGCACCGCCGCCGACGAAGACCATCTCCTTCTTCGTATCGCGTGCGAAGAACTCGCCGAACGGACCCGAGATTGTGACCTTGTCTCCAGGTTTGAGGCTGAAGATATAGGATGACATCTTACCAGGCGGGATGCCTTCGCTACCAGGGGGCGGGGAGGCCACGCGGACGTTGAGCATGATCATGCCGCGCTCTTCGGGATAGTTCGCCATCGAATAAGCACGTTCGATTGGTTCGTTCACGGTGGATTCGTATTGCCACAAATTGAACTTGTCCCAGTCCTCGCGATACTCCTCGGCCACGTCAAAGTCTTTGTACTTCACATGATGCGGTGGCGCGGCGATTTGGATGTAGCCGCCTGCGCGGAAGTTGACGTCTTCGCCTTCGGGCAGTTTGAGGACGAGCGCCTTGATGAAGGTTGCGACGTTCTCGTTCGAGACGACTTCGCATTCCCACTTTTTGACGCCGAAGACTTCCTCAGGAACTTCCACTTCCATGTCTTGCTTGACGGCGACCTGACAGGAAAGCCGATCGCCGCAAGCCGCTTCACGTTTGGTGATATGGCTTTGTTCCGTAGGCAGAATGGAGCCTCCACCCGCGTGAATTTTCACGCGGCACTGTGCGCATGTCCCGCCGCCACCGCATGCGGAGGGAACAAAGAGCTTTTGCTCGGCCAAGGTCTGAAGAAGTTTACCGCCAGCGGGAACAGAAATCGTCTTCTCGCCGTTGATCCGGATATTGACGTTACCGGTCGACACGAGCTGTGAACGGGCGAGAAGGATGATGCCAACCAACGCCACAACGATCAGGGTAAAGAGGATAACGCCAAGTCCAAACGTTTCCATCTCAGTATTCCTTCTACAACTTAATGCCGCCGAACGACATGAACGCCAGGGACATCAGCCCTGCTGTGATAAATGTGATCCCAAGTCCTTGAAGACCATCGGGAATATCTGAATATTTTAGCTTCTCGCGCACGCCTGCCATCGCGGTAATCGCCAGAGCCCATCCGAACCCGGACGAAATGCCGTAGGTCGCTGATTCGGCGAGGCTGTAGTCGCGCTCGACCATAAAGAGCGAGCCGCCGAGGATCGCGCAGTTCACGGTGATCAGTGGGAGGAAAACTCCGAGTGCATTGTAGAGCGGCGGGAAATATTTATCGAGCACCATCTCGAGGATCTGCACCAGCGCAGCGATGACGCCAATATAGGAAATGAGCCCGAGGAAGGATAAATCCACTTGCGGGAAACCAGCCCAAGCGAGTGCACCGGGTTGCAGGAGATAGGTTAGGATCAGATTGTTCGCAGGCACCGTAATCGCCTGCACAATCATCACCGAAATCCCAAGGCCGATCGCCGTTGCGATCTTTTTCGAGACGGCGATGAACGTACACATCCCAAGGAAGAACGACAGCGCCAGATTCTCAACGAAGATGGCTTTGATCGCGATGGAGAGAAGATTTTCCATCAGTGCTGCTCAACCGCTTGGATGGAGAACTCGCGTTGTTCCACTTGTTCGGGTTTCCAAGAGCGGACTGCCCAAATCAAAAGCCCGATCACGAAAAATGACGAGGGCGGAAGAAGTAGAAAGCCATTGGGCACGTACCAGCCGCCGTTGTTGACCGTTTCAAGCACGGTGAACCCGAAGAGTGAACCTGAGCCGAACAGCTCTCGAAACGCACCGACGGTCATCAAGATGAGACCATAGCCGAGGCCGTTGCCGACACCGTCGATGAAGGACGGGATCGGTGGGTTCTTCATCGCGAACGCTTCCGCCCGGCCCATAACGATGCAGTTGGTGATGATCAGTCCAACGAACACCGACATTGTCTTTGATATATCAAAGGCATAAGCCTTGAGGAGCTGATCCACCATGATCACGAGGGAGGCGATCACCACCATCTGAACGATGATCCGGATTGAGCCTGGAATCTGTGAACGGATCATTGAGATAAACATCGACGAGAAGCCCGTGACCACGGTGACCGCGAGCGACATCACGAACGCGACTTGCAGAGAGGATGTGACTGCGAGTGCGGAACAAATGCCGAGGACCTGTAGGGTGATCGGGTTGTTGTCGACCATCGGGTCGACGAGCAGACTTTTTCTCGTCTGAGGCATCAGACTTCTCCTGCTTTCAAACGCTGCAGAAATGGTTCGTACCCGGCGTCGCCCATCCAGAACTTCACCAGGTTGTCGACCCCGTTCGACGTGAGGGTCGCACCGGAGAGCGCGTCAACGTGATAGGTGTCTCCGGCTGAAGGCGCTGTTTTTGCCACAGTGATCGCGAGGTTACCGTCGTCCGTACGCAGCTTTTTTCCGCTCCAAAGCGCCTTCCAGCGCGGGTTATCCACTTCGGCGCCGAGGCCTGGCGTTTCTCCGTGTTCGTAGAACTGTAAGCCATAGATATCGTTGCCGTTTTCTTCGAGTGCGATGAACCCGTAGAGAGTGGACCACAGGCCGTAGCCATGGATCGGCAACACCACTTTGTCGATTGAGCCGTCGCTATTGCGCAGGAGATAAACGGTGACGAAATTCCCGCGCCGCCCGATCCCAGCGGGATCTTCATCCAGCTCCCGCGACGTTTCCGGGTCGTCTGCAATGGCGCGATCGTCGAACGACGACGGGTCGTAGGCGTCCGTGAACGTCCCGTTTTCAATATCGAGGATCTGAGGCTCGAATGCGGCGAAGGCCTCGGTAACGTCAGCACTCGGATCGTAGCGACCGGCGACTTGCAAGATGTTGATTTGTCGGTCGCGGAGCTTGTTCACCTCTTGGGCAGGGCGAAGCGAGACGGCGACGGACGACACCGCCATGGAGGCGACGAGGCAGAGCGTGACCGCCACGAAGATCGTCTTCGGCGTGGCATCCGCGGGCATCTCGATAAAGCGGCGAAGGAAGCCTTTCGGCTCGGCGGCGGCGTCAGGCATAGCGGCGGGCCCTCCGCTGGATGTTCGCTTGCACGACAAAGTGGTCGATCAGCGGCGCGAAGACGTTGCCGAACAGGATCGCCAGCATCATGCCCTCGGGGAAGGCCGGGTTGATGACACGTATAAGGACGACCATCACGCCGATCAGCCCGCCGTAGATCCAGCGGCCCATGTTGGTGTGCGCGCCCGACACGGGTTCGGTGACCATGAAGGCGAGGCCGAATGCGTATCCGCCGACGACAAGGTGCCAATACCACGGCATAGCGAACATCGGGTTGCTGTCCGATCCGATCGCGTTGAGCAGCAGCGAGAAGCCGATCATGCCGAGGAGGCAGCCTGCCACCATGCGGTAGTTCGCGATTTTCGTGGCAAGCAGAAACGCGAGGCCAATGAAGCAGGCGAGGGCGGACGTTTCGCCGATACAGCCTTGGATCGTGCCGAAGAACGCGTCGAGCCAGGTGATGCCGTTGGCCGAGAGCGTTTGGTATCCATCTGATGCGGACACGGATAGTGCTGTCGCGCCCGAGAAGCCATCGACAGGAGTCCAGATCGAGTCGCCCGACATATAAGCGGGGTAGGCGAAGTAAAGGAATGCGCGTCCGGTGAGGGCGGGGTTGAGGAAGTTCTTCCCTGTACCGCCGAACACTTCTTTGCCGACCACCACACCGAAGATGATGCCGAGCGCCACCTGCCACAGGGGCACGTTGGGCGGCATGATCAGTGTATAGAGCATTGAGGTGACGAGGAAGCCCTCGTTGACCTCGTGCTTGCGCGTCACCGCAAAGGCGACCTCACAGAGCCCGCCAGCAACCAATGTGGTGATGTAAATCGGCAGGAAGTAGAGGAAGCCGTGCGCCAAATTCGCCAAGGGATTTGCGGGGTTAAAGCCAATGCCCAAGGCTTCGATGATCCACGCGCGCCAGCCTGACGGGCCGAAAGTCGCGATCGCAGAATTCGTCTGCCAACCGACATTATAGAGACCGACGATGATCGCCGGCACCGTCGCGATCACGACGTAGGTCATGATGCGCTTCATATCGATGTGCGAGCGCGCGTGGGGGGCGACGGTCGTCACCGTCTTCGGCGTGTAGAAGATGCTCTCGACCATCTCGTAGACGGGGAAATAGCGCTCCCACTTTCCGCCTTTTGAGAACTGCGGTTCGACGCGATCAAAAAAGGTCCGTAGGCCCATAACTCAGCCTTCTTTCTCAATTTTGTTGAGGCAATCGCGCAAGGCGACGCCGTACTCATATTTTGCGGGGCAGGCGAAGCCGACGAGGCTCAGGTCCTCCTCGTCGAGCTCGAGCGCACCCAAGGACTGCGCAACATCTGTATCCATGACGAGCAGTGCACGGAGGAGCTGTGTCGGCAGGTAATCCTGCGGCATCAGCTCTTCGAAGGTTCCCAGCGGCACCATCGCCCGGCGGCCGCCATTGAGATTGGACGTGAGCGGATAGCTTTTCCGCGACAGGGCTGACCCGAGAACCGGTTGAAACGCGAATTTGTGCGCCATCGGACGGATCCAACCGAACGGGTTTTGCTGCTTGTCTTCTTCAATCACCGAGATCTGGCGCGCGTAACGGCCGAGGTAAGCGGCCGCTTGCTCGCTTGGTGATGCTCCGCTGAGGATCGAGCCCGAAATAATCCGCGTCGGGACCGACATATCGTACTGAGCGTTGGTCAGCTCGCTGAGAGAAGCGCCCATCACCGTGCGGATCAGCCGGGGTTCGTGAACGAGCGGTCCGGCCAGCGCGATCACACGCTCGGCATTGAGCGTGCCCGTCATGATTAAGCGGCCGATGGCAATGACGTCCTGATAGCCAATCGTCCAGACGGTCCGCTGGGCCGTTGGCGGTTCGAGGAAGTGGATGTGGGTTCCTGAAAGTCCCGCCGGATGCGGACCGGAGAACGCTGCCGTTTCAACGCCGCCGAGATCTTGGCCAGGAATGTCATGGCCGACATGGCAGCAGAGATACGTTGTGCCGTCGGTCAACGCCGAGATCGCCTGGACGCCTTTTGCGAAATCGTCGGCGCTTTCGTCGATGATCAGGCTTGGCTCGGCGGCCAACGGCTCGGTCTCCATCGCGTTGATGAAGATCGCAGCAGGCTCCGTCTCAGGAGCTGGGACTTTTGAATAAGGCCGCGTGCGGAATGAGGTCCACAGCCCGCTCGCGCAGAGCTTCTCGCGAATGCCTTCACGGGTGTCGCTGTCGCCGACCTGAGAGAAATCAACGGGTGCTGGCGCCGCTTCGTCCGCCTCGATCTCAACACTGACCAACGCCCTGCGGTAGCCGCGGTTGACCGCTGCGACCCGACCCGAGATCGGCGCAGTGACAAAGACCGAGGGTGTGTCTTTGTGGGCGAACAGAGGAGCGCCGGCCCCGATGACGTCGCCTTCTTGGACCGATAGGCGCGGCTTGAGACCCAAATAGTCGGAGCCGAGAGCGGCCACAGTTTTGATGGCAGGCCCATCAACAATGCTCTGCTCTGGTTTCCCTTCGACCGGGAGGTCGAGACCTTTACGTAGCCTGAACTGCTTCACCAGCCCGAAATCCTAAAACTGTTACTAACTGAACCGAGCGGCTTTAGTTTTTTTCTGTGCCATAGCTACCCGACTGACCCCCAACAAGTGCATAACGAACAAGATCGGTTTCGCAAAGGAACCTGCACCCGATACCCACTCGCAATAAGCGTTTTTGTATCAATAAAACAGTTAGTTAAGGTGTAACCGCGTGTATCAAGTTGCTCGATTTTTTTTCAGTGCCTGGGCTGTCGCGTTTGTCGCAGGCTGCTCGGCGGATCCCGAAGTCGTTGTCATCGAAGGGGACGCCTTCGGCACGACCTACCGCGTCGCGATTGTCGACGAGAGTGGGAGCGTTGATCCTGCTGCGTTGAAGCCTGTCATCGACCGCTCGATTGAAGAGACCAATGCGCTGTTTTCGAATTGGCAGGACAATTCGGAGGTTTCTGCCTTCAACCGCGCGGCTGCGAACGCGCCGATCGCGGTGTCCCCGGCGTTTCAGGAGCTGATCCTCACCGCCGACGTGATCCACGACGCGAGCGCGGGCCAGTTTGACATCACGGTGGGTCCGTTGATCGAGCTTTGGGGGTTCGGTGCCCGCGGTCCCGAAGCCGCCGTGCCCAGCGCTGAGAAGATTGCGGCAGCGCAAGCGTCGGTGGGTCAGTCACGCATGTTGGCGCTGGATCCCGTGCGCGGGACCCTGACGAAGAAGAGTTCAGAGACAACCATCTATCTCGCGGCGATTGCAAAGGGATCGGGCATCGACGCACTCGCGCGCGCGCTTGAGCAGCAGGGCTTTGATGACTTTATGGTCGAGGTCGGCGGCGACTTGTTTGCCGTCGGGGATGGCCCCACTCGGCAAGGATGGCGGATCGGGGTGGAAAGCCCCGTGCCTTTTTCGCGGCAAATTCAGCGGGTTGTCGCGGTAAATGGGCAAGGGATGGCCACCTCAGGGGACTACCGCAACTTCTTCGAGGAAGACGGAACCCGCTATTCCCACATTATCGACGCGGTCACCGGCCGACCGGTCACCCACCGGACGGCCTCGGTGACCGTCCTCGCAGAAAATGCAGCGCTGGCCGATGCTTGGGCCACGGCTTTGCTGGCTTTGGGTGCGGAACGAGGGCTGCAGATTGCTGAAGATCAAAAACTCGCGGCCTTGTTCATCGTTCGCCATGAGGATAGTGCGAAAGGGGAGTTTCGGCAGGTGACAACGTCCGCGTTCGAGAGCCTGCTCCGTTAAGCGTTGGAGTACGCCGTGATGGCGACGTTTGTGTTCGCGTTTGGTCTTCTTGCCGTCGTCATGCTGGGCATGGCCCTTGGCGCGATGCTGGTGGGCAAGACAATCAAAGGCAGCTGCGGGGGGCTCAACGCTGTGGCGGGTGCCGATCATTGCTTGGTCTGCAAAAAGCCCGTCGATCCAGACAGCCCGCTTAAAGAGCGTCTCGCCTGCCCCCGTGCACGCAAGGCGATGGAAGCGATGGCGGTGCCCACTGGTGCAGAAGCTGAGGCCCCTTCGGCTTAGCGGTCAGGCTGAAGTCAGCGGGATCAGCGCGACGCAGCCGAACGAAAGTGCAGCCGCGACGCCGTAGGTCCAGGCCTTCCAACGGGGGCCTTCCGCGACCCAATTGCGGCGATATTGGTACCCGGACATCACGCCGATTATAAAGAGCGTTGTCGCGAGCGGCGGGGTCAACCCGTCAGGTATCGGCAGCACAAACACTTTCCAACGCGTAAAACGTTCGGTTACGCTCGCCCCAAAACAAAAGCAAACATGAGGCAGGGACGGGATGATGAGAGCACCAACGAGCTATGCAGGGCCGCGCCGCAGCGAAAACGAGCGCGAAGTCACCGTCAGTCAATCGAAAAAGAGCAACACCGCCAAGGGTTTCGGCACGGTGGAGCATTTATTGGCCGAGAAGGGGAATGCGATTTTCTCCGTCCGGCGGGACGATCCCATGCAGAAAGCCGTTGATTTGCTGGGAGAAAAGCGGATTGGTGCGCTGCTCGTTCTCTCCGAAGCCGGGGATCTCGAAGGAATCCTTTCGGAGCGCGATATCGTCCGGAAGCTCTCGGAAACGCCCGGCAAAGTGCTGGAGCAGAAGGTTGAAGTGCTGATGACCCGCACGGTCAAAACCTGCACCCCCGATGAGCCTCTGATGGCGGTGCTGCGGACGATGACCGACGGCCGCTTCCGCCACATGCCGGTGATGCGCGGCGCGCAAGTCATTGGAATTGTGACGATTGGTGACGTGGTGCATTACCGTCTGCGAGAGCTCGAGCACGAGACGGTGAAGCTGAAACAGATGATTGTCGGTTAGCTGCAGACGCCTTCCGGCGCGTTCAACGCGTTGACCGGTTGGCCCGATCTTTTCTTGCATTTGAGAATTATTCTCGGTAGGTGCGCGCGAAGTGTGGTTCGTCGCTGTCGGCGAGCCTTGTTTTGTGACGGGTATGGCCGACGGACATTTCTCCCCGACTGTTTTGACCGATCTCTCTTCGGGCGGATCACTGCTGGTGATCGGATTTCGTGCATCCATGCATGGGCGCAACCCGGCGTCGTGTGTGTACGCGCTGTTTGCCAACACGCTGGGCGAAGATGCGCGACCTGTGCTGCGGGACATTGCGCAATTTTCCGAGATTGTCGCCGATGAGTGCCGACGCCACGTTTGCACGATGGCGCCTGAGAGTGGCGTTCTCACCGACGATGAAGTCCGTGTGCTGTGCGTTTTCTCCGCAGCGCAAGCTTGGGACCGAGCGGCGATGCAGGCGCACCTTGAGGCACTTTTAGGGATCGGCTCACCGCGGAGAATCGTCAGTCTCGTGACGAATATAGCTGATGCACTCGCGGGCTTAGGACTGGCCATCCACGCTCCCGCCGGTGCGCGACGGGTCCCCCATGCGATGACGCCGGCGTTTCAGCTTAGGTTCTAGCGCGGGGAGTGGTCTGTGCTGTCTGTGTCAGGAAGCTCAGCACAAAGAAAATAAACAGAGCGATGTTCACCGTAGCGACAAACGCCATGCCGCCAACTGGCGCTGGCAGAGCTGTTGCCGCAAAGCGGGCGCCCTCCATCAAGAGATAGGGTGATGCGGCAACCATCCAGACCGGCATGGCAACGCTTCTCGTCACGATAAGAAGCGCCAGGAGTCCGTTCGAGCCGATGAAAAGCCATCGCCAAAGATGGAACGCGAACACGAGGTCACCGACCAACGCCGCCTGAAGGGCTTCATTGCTCTGTGTACCGATGTTAATTGCGGTTGCGAGCGGCAGATAGAGCATGTGCCACGCCGCGCCGACGAAAAGCGTTAGCCCAAACCCAAGCGCAACGATGATCTGGCGCCCAAGACGGCCTGCTTGAGCGATGACGACAAAGCCCATGAAACCAAGGGCTTGGAGGAAAAAACCAGGGAGTGCGCCAAACGCACCTAGCCGAAGCTGGCTGGGAGATTTCCCCTCTAGCAAACCGAGGCCCAAGGTTTGCGCCTCGCTGCCGCCGATGGGTAAGCCGATGAGCACCATATCGGCTGCGGATACGATTGAGGAGCCGATCGCTCCCGCGGCAAACAGCGCTCGCGCTGCGATCTGATTTGAGATGATCTGTCTGCCGCGCGCTGTCACCTGATGCCCATCCGACCAGGAGACAAGCCGTGGGCGCGCACTACTGGCTCAGGAGTTCATTCGCTTCCCGGGCGAGCGCTGAGACAGCTTCCGGGGTACGCGGACCAAATTGCATCACCGTGACCGGGTCGACCACGAGGATGCGGCCCTCCTGCGCTGCGGACGTGAGCTTCAGGGCGTCGTGGTTGCGTACTTGCTCCACTCCGCCGAGGCCTGCAGCCGTTTGAGCCATCAGCAGAATAAGGTCGGGATCGGCAGCGACTGCGGATTCAAGCGAGAGTGCTTTGTAACCAATTTGGCTCGCAAAGACATTCTCGCCGCCCAGCATTTCGATAACACCGTGTGCTGCAGTCTCGACGCCGGCCGACCGGGCTGCACCGCTCGAACCGAAGAAAAACAGAATGCGCGGCTTAATCGACAAAGCGTCGATCGCCGCTTCGGTCTCTTTGATATCCGCTTCGACTTTCCGCCGAAGCTCAGCGCCGCGTTCCTCCGCACCCAGTGCTTCTGAGACAACGTCGATTTTGCGGAGAATTGAGGCCGGTGTGTATTCCGTCGGCAGAGAAACCATTTTCACGCCCGACGCTTCGAGGAGCTCAACCGCGGCGTCAGGACCCGCGGCGCCGCTAATCAAGATCAGATCCGGCTCCACCGAGAGGACGCCTTCGGCCGAGAGCTGGCGCACATAACCGACCTTCGGCGTCTGGTTGGCTGCGGGCGGATAGACGCTGGTCGTGTCCGTCGCGACCAGGCGATCCTCTTCGCCGAGGATATAGATAATCTCTGTGAGATCGCCGCCAATTGAGACAACGCGCTCCTGCGCGAACGATGACGAGATCGACACGATCGCTGCCGCAATCGCCGTGAACATCCAACGCATGATAACCCTCCGCGCTCAGCTGGGCTCTGCTTAAGCGAACGGTTATTATTTGCAACGACCACGCCTGCGGCGTTGTGCGCAGCCCACGTCGCAGCCGAGCCCAAAGCCCTGGAAATGCTGACGATAAAAGCCTTTAGGCTGATCGCGCCATGTGGCGAATCCGCAACGCGCCGAAGGGGAAGACACCAACACAACCTGCTTTTGGTTTGCAATGGCAAACCATTGGGTTATGGGCACAAAAGTTATTGTGCGAGTGATTATCAATACCGTGGAAGGGTGGCACATGAGAAAGACGAGCAGAAATTGGCTTTGCCTAACGACATCGATCGCGATGGTCGCATCGGCACTGGGCGGCGCGTATGCGCAGGAAACGGACGAGGACAGCCAGTTCCTCGGTACACTGACGCTCGGAACGAGTAAGCGGGCCGTTCAAACCGACACGGCGACGCCGTTGACGGTCATTGAGCAAACGGAAATCGACGACCGCCAGGCCAATACGGTCGCTGAGCTCATCGACTCAGTCCCGGGTGTGACGCTCGTCAACGGCTCTACGCCGTCGGGATCCGGCATCAACATTCGCGGCTTTGGTGCCAACGGAACGTTTGGTACGGACCAAAAAGTGGCGATCATCGTCGACGGCGCGACCACCGGCGGTGAGGAACTCTACCGCATCGGCACGCAGCTGTTCACCGATCCCTACCTCTACAAAAGCGTCGAAGTGATCCGCGGTACTGTGGGAAGCTTCGAGTACGGATCAGGTATTGTCGGCGGTGTCGTCCGTCTTGAGACGAAAGACGCATCGGATTTCACCGGCGGTGAGCCCGGCGCCAACCTCGGTGTGACGCTCGGTGCGTTCTCCAACAACGAGGCGTACAACGCATCCATCACGGGCGCGTGGCAGCCGACGGAGAACCTGGAGCTTCTCGGCAACTTCTCCTACCGGGAGCAAGAAAACCAAGAAGATGGCGACGGTAACGAGATCGGCAACAGTGCCTTTGAGCTTCCGTCGATCCTCTTGAAAGGTCGGTACACGGTCGGTGCGCACTCGATCATGAGCAGCTTCACCCAAACGACGACCGCCGAAAGAGATGTTCCGTACGACACCTTCTTCACAACGACGGACGCGTTCGGCAACGTTGATCGGGACATCACATCCCAGACTTGGACCGGTATCTACGGGTATAGCCCGGAAGGTAACGACCTGATTAACTTCGAGATTGCAGCGACATACGCGAACCAAGAGATCGACGGTTCGTATATTGAGGGAAGCTCCGCACTCGAATCGAACCCGTTCTTCGGGCCGGTCGTTCGTGCGCTCGGCGACGCGAACCACCAGTTCGAAACCTCGCGCGTCACGCTGCGTAACGAAGCCTTCTTTGACACCGGCATCTTTGCCCACCGCCTTCGCGCGGGCGTTGAGTACATCAAGCGCGAACGCGAGCAGGAAGAGGCGGCACCAGGCGGTGTCGATGATCGGTATGCGGTCTTCCTCGTTGACGTGATCGACTTCGCGGACGGCTGGACCCTCTCGCCGGCGCTCCGTTACGAGACTTCGGACATCGATGGTACGCCGTTCACGGTGGATCCAGGTCCGTTCGCACCCCCAGGTACCCCGGGCGAGACGTTTGATATCAACGTCTCCAACGAGGCTCTGATGGGCGGTGTCTCGCTCCGTTACGCGTTCGACAACGGCCTCGCCTTCTTTGGCAGCTGGGCGCACACAGAGAATCTGCCGATCATCGACGACCTCGAGAACGCGGTGTTCATCGAGCAGCCAGAAGTCGCGCAGACGTATGAGCTTGGGTTCTCTTACGACCGCGTCGGTCTCTTGAATCCGTCAGACACGCTGGCGCTGAAGGTCAACTTCTACGACACCAACCTTGACGACGTGACGTCGTATTCAGGCGTCGAAGAGGTGGACATCCAGGGCTTTGAAATCGAAAGCTCGCTTGCGTTTGAGCAAGGCTTCTACGTCGACTTCAACGCCAACTTCACCGACGGCTCGGAGGACCGCGTGGTACCTGCGGGTATACGGACGGTTGGTTGGCAGAACGCGCCTGCGGACAATTACCGCCTGACGATCGGTCAGCGGTTCAGCGAGGTTGCTGACCTCAGCTACGAGCTCGTCTCCAACCTGGACTACGATCGCACGAGCCTGCAGACCTTCGGCACGCCTGTGCCGCCCGGACCGAACGGCTTCGTTATCAACACCGAAACTGATGGTTTTGAGCTGCACAACGTGCGTTTGACGCTGACGCCGGAGAACCCGGTTTTCCAGAACACGCAGATCCGTCTGGGTGTCGAAAACCTGACCAACGAACAGGTGACGCCGGTTCTCGCAACCCGCCCTGTCGTCGGACGTAACTTCAAAATCACGGTGTCGCGCCTGTTCTAAGGCACTGACAACGCGAGCCTAACGACCGAAGCGCTGTGGGATATCAAGGTCTGCAGCGCTTCGTCATTTGACGGACGGGGTCAGCTTGCGGTTGGCTCTCACACGCTTCTTCGGGGACTAGGTGTATGAAGACGGATCTTTTCATCGGGAGCCTGCTCGGGCCGGTACAGCAATTGGCCGATATCGGTGGGCCTGTGCTGTTGCTGCTGCTCGTCGTATCGGTCTTCACCCTCGCATTGTCCGTCTACAAAGTGATGCAGTACGGTGCAGCGCGGGTTGGCGCCCGGCGGGACATTAACAACGGCGTCCGGCAGATTGAGGCCGGCGATATCAAAGGGGCAGTACGGACGTTTGAAGGTTCTGGGCATTTCCTGGCGCCCGCGTTCGCCCTGGGACTGACGCTTGAGCGCGGTCCGGGAACGACTTCGCGGCTCGAGGCCGAGGCCGAGCGGCTTTTGGTGCCGCTGGAGCGTGGTTTCCGGATCCTCGACACGGTCGCTCAATTAGCGCCGCTCCTCGGCCTTTTAGGAACCGTACTCGGAATGATTGAAGCGTTCCAAGCGCTGCAAGCGGGTGGTTCGCAAGTTGACCCGACAGCTCTCGCGGGCGGCATTTGGGTCGCCCTTCTCACCACGGCTGCGGGGCTGACAGTGGCGATGCCCACCTCGATAATTTTGACGTGGTTTGAGTCCCGTATCGAAGCGGAACGCATCACCGCGGAGTATGTGTTCTCCGTCATTGCTGCTCCCGCTGGGGCGAAGCAGCATGGCGCTTAAGCGCACAAAGAAACGGCGGCGCGCATCGATTACGTCTCTGATCGACGTGATCTTCCTGCTGCTGTTGTTCTTTATGCTGAGTTCGACGTTTTCGCGCTTCTCTGAGGTGGAGCTGGTGGCCTCAGGTCCGAGTGGAGGCACCGCGGGACCTGACCAACAGTTCGAGACGCTGGTCATCGACGCGCAAGGCGTGACGATCGCGGGTACACCGCGTGCTGATGATACGATTGCTGGCGCTCTGATGGAGCTCCAAACGGGTGAGCCACTTGTGCTGGCGGTGACGCCGGCTGAAGGTGTGACGACCCAGCGGTTGATTGACGTCTTGACGATTCTGTCGGCGACGGAAGGTGTGGATGTGCGTTTGGTGGAGCCTTCATCATGAGGCGCCTCAACAAACGGCCCAAAGCTGAACCTGTTATCTCATTGATCAACATCGTTTTTTTGATCCTGATCTTTTTCATGGTGGCGGGGACGTTGTCGCAGCCCGCGGGCGATGTTCAGTTTGTCGAGACGGAAGACCTGGAATGCTGCGTTGATCCGGACGCTTTGGCGATTTCAGCGGATGGAGAGCTGACATTTCGGGGCGATCCGATTGCTTCGCTCGATGTGTTTTTGGCATCGGATGCGGCGACTTTGGCGAGAATTCGCTTGCTTCCTGACCAAAACCTTCCCGCCACGGAGCTTTTGCGAATTGTGGGCGAGTTAAAAGCGGCGGGTGCTGAGAATATCGTCGTTTTGACAGAGGCGCAGCGGCGATGATCCGAAGTTTTCTTCGTGCCGCGGTGGCCTTCGCGTTCGCGGTTGCGGTTCACGTGGCGCTGTTCCTGGTCTTCACCGATGTCCGCGAGCCCTTACTGTTGGTGCAGGGCGGCAAAATTGAGGTGAAGTTCGGTGCCGAGGGGCTCGATACATCAGCGGCGCGGGCGGACCAGGGTGCGGCGCAGACAGAACAATTGGAAACGCAGCCTACGGATGAAGCGGAAGATCCTACGGAACCATTAGCTGAGCCTGAGCCCGTGCCGGAGGAGCCTTCGGCACCGGAGACCCAGCCTGAGGAAGCGCTGCCTGATGATGCGGTGCCGACCGAACCTGCGGTGGAGGCGACACCGGCCGAAGTTGAGGAAGAGCCGCAGGATCAACCTCAAGAACAACCTGAACCCCAGGAACAACCCGAACCGCCCGTTGATCAGCCAGAAGAGCGCCCTGACGAACCTGCTGAGGAGCCAGTTCAGGGAGAAGAGGGAACAACGACGGAAACGGAAAGTCAGGACGGGGAGCAAAGTGCTGATTCTGTGGCGACCGCGCAGTCAGGTTCGGTTACTGGCGATGAAGCCGTTGCGCAGACGAACCTGCAAGCAGGCAATTCAGAGTTCGATAATTACGCCGGCGAGCTTGTAAAGATCCTGACTCGAAAGCGCCTGCCTGCGTCGGTGCGGTCTGGATCAGCGCGTATCCTCTTTACTCTGAATGAAGATGGATCGATCGACGAGATCGAGGTTGAGGAATCGTCCGGCTCGAAGCGGTTTGATCGGGAGGCGATCAAGCTTGTGGAGAAAGCGGCTCCGTTCCCCGAACCGCCACCAGGGATCGACTTGACATTTTCTGTCGTGATCAAAAAGGATTAGCGCGCGCCGCTGGCCCTCGAACGGGGTGAAGGGCGCGGCGGAAACGATAATCAGACGAGGAGAGAGCGGTGGCGAGCCAGCGTAAGGTTGAAACCCTTCAGCAAGCTGATGATGAGGCGCGCCAGGCGGTGAAGTCGATCATTCGCACGGTCCGCGCCGGTGCCTTGGCGCTTCTTGACCCAGATGGGGGTGCGCCGACCGTGTCGCGGGCGGGGTTAGCGACCGATATTGACGGCTGTCCAATCTTTCCGATGTCGGATCTATCGGGTCGGCCCCAGATGGCCGATCGTGACGGGCGTGCGTCGTTGCTTGTCGGTGATCCTGGAAAAGGGGATCCGCTGGCCCACCCGCGTGCCACTCTGGATGGGCGCATCGTTCGTCTGCAGGGTGACGATCAAGCCCGAGCGCGGGGGCGGTACTTGGCGCGCCATCCTAAGGCGGAGCTTTACATCGACTTTGCGGATTTTAGCCTTTGGCGCTTTGAAATCGAAAAAGGTCAGTACAATGGTGGTTTCGGCAAGGCCTATGATATGACCGCGAAGGATTTGACGACCTCAGGCGTTGATCTTGCAGCGTGGGGCGCGCGCGAGGCCGGCGCGCGGGAGCACATGAACGACGACCATGATGACGCTGTTGCTCTGTATGCGACCAGTTTTTTGGGCGCGCCGGAGGGAGCGTGGCACTTAGCTGGCATTGACCCAGAGGGCATTGACCTGACGCTGAAGGATGACCACCGGCGCCTCTGGTTTGACAACCCGCTGAACGCGCCAGACGAGATGCACCATGCCTTGGTTTTGCTGGTCAAAAGGGCACGCGCAAAACTGGCGTTGACCTAGCGGCGGTTAGAGCTGCCCCGCACTCTTTGCACGGATCGTGAAAGCGAGCCGCCCTTCGATTTGGTTCGCGGAAACGGTGCCGATCTCCTCTTCGGTGACAGAGCTTTGTGATGTTCCGCGAAGCCGGAACCCATCAGGTGCGCGCTTTGATATCGCTTTGATAATCGTCCCATATTTGGGATGTTTGGCGAGTACGATATCACCCACGCGAAGGTTTTTCGTCGCCCGGAAGACAGCGAAGGAGCGATCAGGGAGCGTGGGCTCCATGCTCACTCCTTCAACGCGGATGAGGCGTAGTCCGAACACGGACGCTTCAGTTAGAGGACAGGATAAATGACGTCGAGGTTCGGCGGGTAGGGGCACTTCGCCCGCTTGGTCCCGATAGACTTCGTTTTCCAGAACAGTTCAGCAAACTGATTGACCAGCTCGACGAGAGCCAACGCATCGTCGCGGTGCACGTCCTGCTTGCATGCGCTGCCTTTCATCATGATCGAATGGACGAGGGCGTGCACTTCAGGGTGCTGCTCGAGAAGCGGGCCTTTGAAGTAGTCGCCCCAGATGACGCGAACTTCTTGCTTGACGCGCTCCGCCTCTTCTTCCTTGCGCAACGCGCAGCGGGCGTGGAGGTTGGCCAGTGCAACGGGATCTTCGCTTTTCGCATCGCGCATGATGTCCATCAGGCGAACAACTGTAACGGCCGCGATTAATGCGGGCGCGGGATCATAGATCCCGCACGGAATATCGCAGTGGGCTTTGGCGTGGTCGACCATGCCGAGCTTGTCGAGCTGGTTGAGAATATCGTGGATCATCGCTCTTCTTTTTCATTGGGTTCGCAGGCTTGAGGTCAGGTAAGGAGCGCTGCGAGCGCGTTTCAACAGTGTGTCCGTGTAAAGACGTTACGATCAGCGATCGCGGCGGCGTTGCTTTGCTTGTGCCTCGCTGCGCTTCACACGCAGGCGGTTGGCCGCAACGGCCAGGACAGCAACCAGCGCAGCAAGCGCGATCGGCAGAGCGGGATGCTCTGTGAGCAGGTGGAGCATGTCTCCGGTGTGGGCATGCGCCGAGCTGCCGATGAATGCGAGCAAGGCTGCATTGGCGGCGATCAAAGGTCTCTTCATTGGGTGGGGGGTCCTTCTTTGTCGTTTGTCTCGGGCGCAGTGCACCGAAGCCGAATAGGAGTGGTCCATGTCGAGGCGCGAGAATGATCTAGAGAGAATGGCGAGCAAGTGAAATGCGATCAAGTGCCTGGTGCGATATGGGCGGTGCTGGCGCTGCGGCCTTTGCGCGGGAAACAACGCGCAGGCTGCGCATCACAGAGACTGCTTTTCAAGCGCTCGCGGCCGCGTGGGATCGCGGGGTTCCTGGGGGTGTGCTTCCTCCCTGATGCCGAACAGCTGGACGCGGTAGTTCAGCAGTTTGAAGCCAAGACGGTGGGCGACCTCGTCCAGGAGGGGTTCGAGCTCGTCGGTTTCGATCTCGACCACCTGCTCAGTGTTCATGTCGGTCAAATGAATGTGCTCGTGGCCGCAGACCAATTCGAACCGCCCGCGGCCGTCACCGAATTCCCTGCGCACCAGGACGCCGACGTCTTCTAGCGCGCGCGTGAAACGATAGACGGCCGCCGAGGAGACCGAGGGTAGAATGGCGCGAGCGCGGGTGCGGAGCTCATAGGCGTCAGGGTGGTCACTGGCCTCGGTGAGAGCCTTGAGGATTGCGGCGCGCGCCGGTGACATGCGAACACCTTTCTCCCGAAGCTCCTTTTGGAGAGCGTCGGTGGAAGGCGGGCTGTCGTCATGCATTGCCGATCACGCGGAGAACGGGCTTGGCGCCCTCGGGCCGTGCTTCGCCTTGCGGCGGCGCACGGAAAGCCAAGCCGTGCCCAGCGAAGATATCGGCGATCTCGATGACGGTTTGGGTCAGATGCCCCGGGACCGGGCCCGCAACGAGCCAGCTCAAGTGCGCTTCGAGAGCGACTTCATCCCAGGCTTGGGCTGCGGAAAAGGCGCAGGCGATCGAAACTTCATCGCGGGTCATTCGCCCGCACCCTGGCGCGGAGAGACCGATTTTCCGGAACCCCGCATTTCCCATCAGCCGGGTGAACTGAAGCACGTGACCCATGGTCTGGTCGGCATCACAGCCAAGGGCGTTGTGGTAGCAGCTCATGATGCAAGTGCAGTCTTGGCGGCCAAACGCACATGCTCTGAAACCCAGAACGGCGAGGCCAGTCGCCGGCCCAAGGTCTGGTAGGGCGACGTCGGAAAACTGATGGTGCGCCATGGGATCCTCTAACGCTGGTTCATGTAGCGGGATGATTAGGCGCGAAGTCCGCTCACTAAGGACTTCGCGCCTACTCGAGGACGCCACTGGCGCTTCCCCGCCCCTCGTTCGTCTTCAAAATTTTGGTCTCGTGTCGCGGTTGTGTTGTCACGCCGCGCCTCGAACTATGTCTCTCCCAACCCGATGGATCCGGCGAAGTGAAAATGCGTTGCAACTTCATTACCGATCTTTCGGTGCATTGCAAGTGAGAAACGTTCGCGGTATTGCTCCGGCGCAGCGTGCAAGTTGAGTGGTTAGGGTGGAATAATGAGTAGGCTCTGGTTTGTCGCACTGGGGTTCCTCGCCCTGGGGGCGTGCGCAACAAGTGATCTCAATGAAGTCGGTGACGCGCGGACATCCGCGTCATCGTCGTTCGAGCGTGACCGCGCTGCCATTTTGGCGATGGCCGGCACCTACGACGTGACGTTCGATTTTATCGAGACCGTGTCGCTGCATGTCGATTACGACGTCAAAGACCGCAAGCTGTCTGGAGCGACCGAGGTGGTCCTGGTCGTGGAAGATCTCGGCGACTTCATCAGCCTCCAGCATATCCTCCTCATGGGCCGCGGCGAGCGGGCCTTTGTTCTGAAACATTGGCGCCAAGATTGGCGCTATGAGCCGGAGGACGTGCTGACGTTTATTGGCGGGAATGCCTGGACAATGACCGACGTGTCCCGCGCGCAGGCAAAAGGCGCTTGGTCCCAGCAGGTCTATCAGGTCGACGATTCGCCTCGTTATGGCGGGGTCGGTCGTTGGAGCTATGACAATGGTGTCCCCGCTTGGACGCCGGCGCTTGCATGGCGCCCGCTTCCGCGCCGGGATATGACCACGCGCGACGATTACCACGCCGTGGAGGCCGTTAATCGGCACGCGATTACGCCGCGTGGGTGGGTGCATGAGCAAGACAATACGAAAGTGGTGCTCTCAACCGGCGAGCCCCAGGCTCTGGTCCGCGAGATCGCTGTGAACACCTACGCCCGTTCGGACACGGATGCATCAGCGGTGTTCGCGCAGTGGGACGCGACGAAAGAGTATTGGCAAGGCGTCCGCGCTATTTGGACCGCGTTTGAAGCCGAAGGTCAGCCCTATGCCTTGACCCTCAAGGGGGAGCCGCAGGAGCTCTACATGCCGCTTCTTTCGTTTGCATCGCAGGTCGAGAAAGGCGAAATGACAACCAAAGACGCTGTGGTGGAAGCGCGAAAAGTCATCGAGACCTATACGACGACGACGCTTCCTCCGCTCACTGAACGTTTGCGCTGAATCGGAGATCCGAACGTGTACTATTACATCGCAATGAACCGCTTCAAAATCATCCCCGGGATGGAAGAAGACTTCGAAAAGGTCTGGAGAGAGCGGGAGTCGCATCTCGATACGCTGGCCGGTTTTGTTTCCTTCCACATGCTGCGTGGACCGAAGCGTGACGACCACACGCTTTATGCGTCACACACGGTCTGGAAGACGGAAGAGGACTTCATCGCGTGGACGAAGTCGCAAGCTTTCCGTGACGCGCACAAAAATGCGGGGAGCAGCAAGAAGCTCTATCTCGGGCACCCTGAATTTGAGGGCTTTGCGGCGATCCAGGAACTTCTCTCGACGGAGCTTCGCGAAGCGTCCTGATCATCACCCGGGCTTCGCTCTGGTGGCGAGGCCCGCCGATTGGCCGCATCAATCGAGGTTGTAAGGCTCATCGAGGCCGTATGCGTTGGCGATTTCCGTCGGCGTAAGGACTTTATCGGGACTGCCCTGGTTCACCAGGGCGCCATCCTTCAGCAAGATCACATGATCTGCATACGCCTTAACCAGCGGTAGGTCGTGAAGGATTGCGAGGATCCCCCATCCGTCCGCTGCGAGCGCGACGAGGCGCTTCATCAGCAGCAGCTGGTATTTCAGATCGAGCGCCGCCGTCGGCTCGTCGAGGAGGAGCCAGCGGGTCATGCCTTCGGGCTCTTCCCACACCTGTACGAGCGCGCGGGCGATCATCACCCGCTGTTTTTCGCCGCCTGACAGGGTGAGATAGTTTCTGTCCGCCATGTGCGTGAGGTCGAGCAATTCCATCGCCTGCTGACGGATCGCGCGGTCCTGGGCGGGCGAGGTGCGGCCTTCATGCGGCGCGCGGCCCATTGCCACCACCTCTTCAACTTGAAACGGAAAGTTTAAGCGGTGCTGTTGCGCCACCACGGCCCGCCGACGGGCCAATTCACCGCGCGCAATGGTCCGAAGCTCGGTGCCGTCAAGCGTGGCTTTCCCGCGGCTCGGTTGCTCCGCACCTGTCAGCAACGAAAGCGCAGTGGTTTTGCCTGCGCCATTCGGACCGCAGATCACGGACAATTGCCCAGCTTCGCAGGTCAGCGTGACATCGCGCAGGATCTCTGCGGTGCGTTTCTTCACCGTTGCCGCGTGGAGGGCGAGGGTCATCCGAGGGAGCTCCGGGCTTTGTCGCGGAGCAGCAACCAGAAGAAAAATGGTGCGCCGATGGCGGCGGTGACAACGCCGAGGGGCAACTCGGCCGGTGCAACAGCGAGCCGCGCAACAAGGTCCGCACCGAGCACAAGGGCTCCGCCAAGGAGTGCTGAACCTGGCAGGACAAACCGATGATCTGGGCCGGACACGAGGCGAATGAGATGCGGAACCACAAGGCCGACAAAGCCGACGATCCCGCACACCGCAGTCGCGGCGCCGACCCCAAGGGCGGTCAGCAGCGCGGCGCGCCGCTTGAGCGCTTCAACATCGACGCCGAGCGCGGAGGCGTCGTCTTCGCCAAACAAGAGAGCGTTGAGCGGCCGGGCCAGGGGCAGGATGCCAATGATGCTGATGGCCATCAGCAAGATTGCGGGGATGACCCGGCCCCAGGTGGCGGCGCCGACGGTCCCGAGGGTCCAGAATGTGAGATCCCGCAGCTGCTGATCATCAGCAAGGAAGGTCATAAAACCAATGCCCGAACCGGCGAGGGCGTTGGCTGCGACGCCAGCAAGCAGCATCGTCGCGACGATCACGCGGCCTTCGGAAACTGAGACCCGGTAGATCAGGAAAACGACGAACAAAGACCCGAAGAATGCTGCAACAGGCAGTGTGAATGGTCCAAGGATGGCCGCAACCGTTCCGAGGAAGGCGCCGCCAAGCACGATGACGGTCACCGCGCTGAGGGCAGCGCCAGCAGAAACACCGATCAGACCTGGGTCAGCAAGCGGGTTCCTGAAGAAACCCTGCATCGTTGCTCCGGCCGCGCCAAGGGTTGCTCCAGCGAAAAAGCCAAGAAGAATCCGCGGCATGCGGATGTTGAAGATCACCCCTTCTTTAACGACCGAGGGATCTCCAGTGCCTGTTAAGATTTGCAGCAACTCGCCGAGGGTGATCTCTAAAGGCCCATTGGTAAGACCCATGATCGCGCCTGCGCTGGCCAACGCCGCGCAGATAATCAGGACGATTTTCCCAATCCGTTCGCGTTTGCCCAGCGTCGTTTCACGCATCGCGCCGCCCCCTGAAGGTCATCGCTGAAGCCAAAGCATGAGCAGCGGGATCCAAATCAGGGACAGCGTGATCATTCCCTTGATCGACTGGTATGCAATCCACGCCCAAAACAGTTTCCCACCCCGTTCGCGCCATCGTTTTGGGTTAAACGAGAACCGCTTCTTTGCCTTTTCGCTGCCGCTAACCTCCTGGGATTTTTCAGACATACCCAACCTGGAGAGGAGCAGTGCGAACCATTCGCATTCCGTACCGATGTCGTTATAGTGACGCAAGCGGCTTGGGTGCCGCAGGAGTCAATGAAGGGAACGCTCGCGGGAAGATGACCGCGCACTGGCCGCATCGCCCTAGAAATGCGGCGCTCAGCGTCAAAGCCCGCGGCGTTCTTTCTGTAGGAGAGCAGGATCAGGGATGGCCTCAGCATTCGCCGTCAGCCTCTTGGCGGTTTCCTTGGCGCTTTGGATTGAGTCCGGCCAACGCCGGGCTGTGATTGGGCGTGTGCAAGGCTCAGCAGCGCTGCAAAAGCGGGCGCGCTGGCTGGGTTGGGCCTTTGCGTTGGCCTCATTGGTTGTTCTGGCGCTTGCCGTGGGGTGGGAGCTTGGGATCCCGCTTTGGCTCGCTTGGCTCAACGTTGTGGCGGCCATTTCTCTCATCGCGATGGCTCGCTTTCCCCGCACCCATTGGTGGGTTGGCGGATCGACGGCCCTCGTCTCTCTCATTTTGGGCGGCGCGTTGACCGCTGGAGGGGTTTTATGAGCCCTATCGTGATTGGTGTCGCCTTGGCGGTCGTTGTGGCGATTGGCTTGGCCACGTGGAAAGCGCCGCGCTTGACCAGCGTGATCCTCTGGGCGCTCGTGGCCACCATTTTTCTCGGCGCGGCGCTGCTGATCGCGTTCCCCGGTCCCTTCGCTGAGAAGGCGATCTGGCTCTCCCTTCTGGTCCCTGTGATCTGGGCGGGACTTCAGTTTTGGGTCTATTGGGAGCGGCGCAGCTGGGTTGTCGCCTCCGGTTTGATTGGGATATCGTTGGCTTCCGCAGCGCTCGTTTTCACCCTCGAGCCTTCGTTAGGATGAGCGCGATGAACCTTGAACGCCACCATCGGAACTATGATCTGCACTCCTGGTCAGGTCTGGCTCTGGGTCTCTTCATCTTTGTGGTGTGCTTCACAGGCTGCCTGGCGCTCTTCGATGCGGAGCTTCATGCATGGGAAGACCCCGCCAAACGCATGGCGGTCCCCGAGCAGCCTGCGCCGATGGATGCAACGTTCACGGAGTGGATTTCGGAACAGCTCGGCGAAGACGGCAAAGCCGAGTTCATCAACTTCACGTTCCCGACGGCCTACCAGCCCTACTACACCGCGTACATGAACTTCGAGACGCCCAATGCTGACGGCGGGCATGATCATACGGCTGTGCAACAAAGCTGGAACGCCGCGACGGGTGCGCCGTTTGAAGAGCGCGGCGACGGTCTTTCGGCGTGGCTTCGCGACTTCCATCGGGACCTGATGTGGCCAGCGAAGCTTGGAGGCCGGTCCGTCGGCCGAGGTCTCGTTGGCATCGCCGGGGTGATCCTGTTGCTCTCGATCGTGAGCGGCGTGGTGGCCCACACCAAGATCATGCCAGAGCTCTTTACACTGAGGTTCTTCCGGTCGATGCGGCTCAAGTGGCAAGACACCCACAAGGTTTTGGGCCTGTGGGGCTTGCCGTTTTACACGATGATTGCGGTGACTGGCGCGATCATCGGTGTGGTGACGTTACTGGCGCCGGTCATCGCAGTGCTAACATTTAAGGGTGACACCGAAGCTCTTTTTGAGGCCGTGATCGGCGCGCCGCTGGAAGCGAGCGGGCGTCCCGCAAACATGCTCTCGGTTGACGATATCCGCGGGTTTACAAGTGACGCGACGAACGAGCCAGCTTGGTACGTTGTGGCCAACAATTGGGGCGATGAGAACGCTCGGTTCGACGTCTATTTTCAGTCGACGTCGCAATTGAAGATCGTCGACGGTTACCAAATTTCTGGGGTCACCGGCGAGCGGATCCCGGATAGCCAATTTGAGAATGTGACCGCCGGATCACGCACGTCCCAGGCGGTGACCCCTCTCCATTACGGGACTTATGGCGGGATCGTTCTTAAGTTTGTTTACTTCGCACTGGGCTTGTCGTTAGCTGTGATCACAGCCTTGGGAATGATGATGTGGGTCGAACGCCGGCTTTACGGAAATGCGGGGAAGCGGTCGCCGCGGGTCTATAAGGCGCTCAGTAAGCTGACGGTCGGCGTGACGTGCGGGCTGCCCCTCGCGAGTGCATTTATCTTCTACGCTGATAAATTGGTTCCTATCGCGCCTGATGCTCGTATCACCATGATTGGCCAAGCTTATTTTGCCTGTTGGGCGGTCGGGATCCTGCATGCATGCGTGCGCGGCAACGACTATCAAGCGGCAAAGGAGTTGCTCTACGTGACGGCGGCCATGGTGGTGGGGCTTCCCTTTCTCAACGCTACTGTGACCGGCGAGTTTTTCGTCGCGCACCTCACAACCGCAAGCTCGGTATCTGCGCTCACGGACCTCACGGCACTGATCTTCGGTCTACTGATGCTCCTTGCTGTTTGGTCGCTCCCGGATGCACGGAAGGAGAAGCAAGCGCGGCGGAGCGAGAATCGCGATACGGTGGCTGCCGACGACGCGTCGCTTATGGCTGCCGAATAATCGGTGTGCTGAAGGTCGTACGCTTTGGCACCTCCGTTAGCTCGTCTGCGCTGGCGTTCCCGCCGCGGCCATGACGGCTTTGAGCGCAGGGTTGGGAAACCGACGGGACATCGTAATCGCGTAGAACGCTTCACTCAATCCGGGTAACGGCTGCACCTCGACGAGGCGACCTGACGCAAGTTCTCCTTGGACGACGATTGGCGGCACAACGGCGAGAGCCCGTTCTTGCCGGGCCAGAAGCCGCAAGAGAGCCATGTCATCGACCTCGGCCAGTATTTTGGGTGTGAACTCAAGCTCTGCAACGAGAGCATCGAAACCGATGCGTATACTGCTTTGTGCAGAGGGAATGACAAGAAGTTCGTCACGCAACAGCGTTTTGAGATGACGCCGCGGTTTCAACAGGTGCGGTGGGCCAACTAAGCTGACAGGTTGCTCCGCAAGCGGATGAACAAGCCACGGCGTTTCAATAGTTCTCTGTGGCACCTGATCAGTCAGAACGACATCAAGCTTTTGGGCCATCAGTAAGCCGATGAGTTCATCTAAGCTACCCGATCGGACTGAGAACGAGGCCTCAAGATCGTCAATCAGTGGACGAAGGAAGCCAACCTGAAAGTTTCGCGACAGGGTCGACAGTGCGCCCACGCGGAGGGCTTTGCTTCGGTCGGAATCCCGCTGCAGCAGCGTATCCATGAGCTCTTCACCAGCCGCGAAGATCACATCTGCGTGATCGAGAGTGACTGCGCCGGCTTCGGTCAGAATTAACTGTTTTCCCCGGCGTTCAAACAGCTGCTGTCCAAGGCGCTCCTCCAGCTGTTTGATTTGAAATGATAAAGCCGACTGCGATACGTTGAGCTTTTGCGCTGTACGCGTCAGATTCCCGTCATGGGCCACCGCCCAGAAGTACCGCAAATGGTGATAATTCATCGACATCATAACCGTTCTGTAAAACAGAACATCTTGATAAAAACAATGTATTTTATCGAAGCTTCGACTTTCGATAGCACCCGCCGGTTCGTCTTTCGGAGCCTCCCATGGCCGATTTCATCCTGGCGGCAACACCCCTTGCGGTGATCGCGCAGTTTCTTTTCGCCGCGTGGCTAGCGCCGCGTACGTCGCAATCGCGCGGCCCCGCTTCGGCGGTTTTAACGAGCAGCTACGTTGCTCTTGGTACGGCTGGTTTGGCGGCGGTGGCGCTGACATCGATAGGCGGCCTACCGATCGTCGACAGCCTGGGATGGTTTCGGATCGACGCCTTGAGCGCCACGATGTTGTTGCTGATCACGTTTCTCGGTGTCGTGATCCTTCGGTTCTCTCGTAATTACCTCGACGGTGATCCAGAACGAAATCCGTTCCTAAGTCGTCTCTGCGTCGCGCTCGCTGCGGTGGTTGCGCTCGTCACGGCAGAGAATATCGCCGTACTGATCATCGGATGGGTGGCGACAAGCTTGGTCGTTCACCGGCTCTTGCTGCACTTCCCAGACCGCCCTCGTGCGCAGGTAGCAGCGCGGAAGAAGTTTTTCTTTGCACGGACGGGTGACGTCCTCTTGATCATCGCGGGTCTCTTGATGGCATCAGCATTCGGTACACTGAGCATCAGCACTATTCTCGAGGTGGCCAAAGCGACGCCTGACCTGGCGGCGCGGGCTGATGTCACCCTCGCGTGCTTCTGTTTAGCTGGAGCTGCGATGCTGAAATGCGCTCAATTTCCGACACATGGGTGGCTCACCGAGGTTATGGAAACCCCCACGCCAGTCTCTGCCTTGCTCCACGCGGGCATCGTCAATGCGGGCGGATTCATTCTCATCCGCTTTTCCGATGTCATCGTGCTCAGCCCCGGTGCGATGACGGCGCTGGTCATCATCGGCGCCTTTTCTGCGGTGTTCGGTGCAGTCGTGATGTTGACGCAAACGTCCGTGAAAGGAAGTTTGGCGCATTCCACGATTGCGCAAATGGGGCTCATGTTGTTCCAGTGCGGGCTCGGTGCGTTCAGTGCCGCTGCGCTGCACTTGGTGGCGCACTCGCTTTACAAAGCGCACGCATTTCTTTCGTCAGGACGCGCCGTTGGATCAATCGCTGCGCGGAAACCGTCCCTGCAACCGAATGCCTTGGGTGTAGGGATCGGGTTGGTCGGAGTGCTCGCTCTTTACCTCGGTGTCGGCGCACTCTTCGCCGACAGCGTGACCAAGTCTGCAGGCGTTGTGGCATTAGGCGCAATTTTCGCCACTGGGCTTTTCGTCTATGTGGTCAGTGTTGCTCGTATCCCCGGCGCTTTTGCCATCGCGATTGGTGTGAGTTTGGTGGGTTCGTTCTCCTACTTCACTCTGCAGGTTGCTGCTTCGACGTTGCTCACGGGATTGGTTCCGGTTGAGCCGGCACTGGGCGCATGGTCCGCGTTCGTCGTCGGTGTTGCGGTTGCTTTTTTCGTAGCGATTGCTCTAGTTCAGGCTGGAATTATTCGCAGTACGGATGAACTGGCCCAGCGTGCTTATGTACATCTCTCTCGCGGTCTTTACGCCAACGCATTGAATGACCGACTAAATTCTTCGTTGCGTCTCCGCCATTCGAACAAGGCTTGAGGAGAAATTCCTATGGATATCATCGAGACCATACAAAACAACGTGGACGGAACGGTCAGTGCTTCCAACGATGATCGTCTGAACAGCGCCTTGGATGATGCGGCGCTCGAAGCCTGCCGTCTGATTGCGCCGATTTGGCCGCTCAAAGATTTTGTCGCTGTTAATCCGATGCAAGGCTTGTCGGCCACGGAGTTTGCCGAAGCGAGCGGTGACCTCCGCCGCGCCAATGGCGGCGATCTCTTGATGCCCCGCTCTTTCTATCGCGAGGCCTTCCGGAACGGTCGTTTTGGTACGGACGATATCAAAGCGGCTTTGTCTGAGCTGGACATTACCAGCCTCGGTGTTTCCGATGTTGAGACTGGGCTGCTGACAGGAGAAAAAGTGATTGATCGGCGGATATTTCCAACTGTTGCTGACACAGCCTCAGAGGTGACCAAGCAAGACTGGGCTGGCTTCGTTGTTGACCAAATCTCGTTTTGGGCCTCGAGCTATTTTGATCAGGGGCAAGCGCTCTGGAAAAATCCGTGGAGAGATCAAACTCCTTATAGGGCTTGGCGTGATCAAGCACGGCTCGACCGTTCACCAGAAATTCTTGGGCTGCAGGCGTTCCGATCGGCCGTAGCGATCCTTCCGGAAGACCCCGCGGAGCTGTTGCGGACGGTCGTCGAGCGACTGAACATCCCCCGTGAGATTTGGGAGCGGTATTTCCATCGCTTGCTTTCATCCGTATCGGGATGGGCTGGTCACTTGCGCTATAAGTCCTGGGAGCGGGAGCTTCAGGGCGAGGCGCCGTCTGGGTTGATCGAGATGCTGGCAATCCGTGCGGCCTATGACCTGGCTCTGTTTGATAGCTTGAAAGCGCCGGAGCTTGCACTTGAGTGGCCTCGGGCTCTTCGTGAAGCGCAGCAATTGTTGAAGCATGAAGCAAAGCCGGACCCGGTCGACTTGGTGGCGCATCGTGCCTTCGAAAGGGCGTACCAGGACAGACTGGTTTCCGATATGAAAGAGGCGACGCGGGTGCGGACATTACGGACGGTCGACAGCCGGCCCTCCGTCCAAGCCGTATTTTGTATTGACGTCCGTTCCGAGCGTTTTCGCCGTGCTTTGGAGCAAACCGAGAGCGGAATTGAAACCTTTGGATTCGCGGGGTTCTTTGGATTGCCGATCGCTGTGCAAGGCGCCGGCGATGACGTTCCGCAGGCCCAGTGCCCCGTCCTCTTGACTCCTCAGTATACAGTTGAAGAGGTGAACTCTGGCCCGCTTTCGTCGCAAGAGGTTATTCGACTGAAAGATGCCGGTCTCGCTGCGTGGAAACGGTTCAAGAACGCGGCGATCTCGTCGTTTTCTTTCGTTGAAGCACTTGGTGTTGGGTTCGCTGCCGCTCTCCTTCGCGATTCCGCGCTTAAGCCTGTGAACGAGCGTCAGATTGGTCAGCCTATCTCGCTAGAGACGTGTACGCACCATCATCATGACCATGGCATTGCCGCCGAAGACCGCGTTGCCTTGGCGAAAGGTGTTCTGGCGGGCATGTCGCTGGGAGATCGCTTCGGCCGGGTTGTCCTTTTGGCAGGACACGGCGCTACGACAAATAACAATCCGTATGCATCGGGTCTCGATTGCGGGGCGTGCGGTGGACATGCTGGGGACTCGAATGCGCGCGCAGCGGCGATGATCCTCAATGACGTCGACGTCCGCAAGGCGCTTGCTGAGGACGGACAGCCGCTGCCGGACGACACGGTTTTTGTTGCGGCGCTGCACGACACGGTGACCGATGAAGTAACCTTGCTCGATGAAGAGACGATCCCAGTAAGTCATGCCCAGGATCTCGCGCACCTCCGCCGGAACCTCATCGATGCGGGCCGTTTTACCCGCCGCGAGCGCGCGGTGGAGCTTGGGTTGCCCGACACGTCTGATGCCGAAGCTTCGATCATTGAGCGGAGCCGGGATTGGTCACAAGTTCGCCCTGAATGGGGCCTTGCCGGTTGTGCAGCCTTCATCGCTGCGCCACGCGAACGCACACGGAATATCAATCTCCATGGCCGCTCGTTCCTGCACTCTTACGCGTGGCAAGCGGACGGGGAGAACGCGATCCTTGAGCTGATTATGACAGCGCCTTTGGTCGTCGCCAGTTGGATCAACCTTCAGTATTTCGCATCGACCGTGAACAATGAGGCGTTCGGAAGTGGTGACAAAACGCTTCACAACGTGGTCGGCGGGCTCGGGGTTTTGGAGGGCAATGGCGGCGACCTACGCGGCGGCCTTCCCATGCAATCGATCCACGACGGCGAAGCGTTCTATCATACGCCGCTACGTTTGACGGCATTGATCGAAGCCCCTGTGGCGCGGATTGACGCGGTCTTAACAAAACACAGGCATGTCGCAGAGTTGTTCGATAACGGCTGGCTGACCTTGATTGCGATCGAGGACGAGGGGCGCCGGTATCGGCGTTACGATGGAAACGGATCATGGTCTGAGGCTGACCCCGCTGCGGCGAAGCTGGACCGAAAGGACGCGGCATGAGCTTGTCACCCCGGTTGACCCAGTTGGAAAGCGAAGCGATCCACATCATTCGCGACGGCGTCGCCGAGGGTGAAAATCCTGTGGTGCTCTTCTCCGCGGGCAAAGACTCGACGGTCTTGGCGCACTTGGTCGTCCGGGCGTTCTACCCGTCGCGCCCGCCAGTGCCGCTCCTCCACATCGACTCGACCTGGGAATTCAAAGAGCTGCTTCAATTCCGCGATGATTTCGCGAAAGAATATGGCTTCGACCTCGTCGTTCACCGCAACGAAGAAGGCTTCCGCCAGGGGCTGAACCCGTTCGATCACGGCGACGTGTACACGACGATGATGCGGACCGAGGCTCTGAAACAAGGGCTCGACAAAGGCGGTTACGACGTGATTTTCGGCGGTGCGCGTCGCGATGAAGAGGCCTCCCGTGCGAAAGAACGTATCGTCTCGGTGCGCAGCGAGGGCCACGGATGGGAGCCGCGGAACCAGCGTCCCGAGCTGTGGTCGATTTACAATTGGCGTCTGAGCCCCGGTCAAACGGTTCGGGCGTTCCCGATTTCGAATTGGACGGAGGAAGACCTCTGGGCCTACATCACCAAGCGCGACATCGCCTTGGCGCCGCTTTACTATTCCACACCGCGGGAAGTGGTCGAGCGCGACGGCGCGATGATCGTCGTTGATGATCACGAGAAGATGCGGTTTTTCGAAGGTGAGAAAACGCGCACCGAGACCGTTCGGTTTCGGTCGCTCGGCTGTTGGCCGGTGACGGGGGCGATCAGCTCTTCGGCGGCATCGAATGACCAGATCGCTTTTGAAACCCTGACGGCTTCGGTATCGGAGCGCCGGGGGCGGGTCAGCGATTCAGGGTCGCTGGAAGCGCAGAAGCGGCAGGGCTACTTCTAGACTTTCGCCGCACGCCGACAATCCGGCTTGGTGGACGGCTTTTGCGCTGTTACCGTTCCGGTGGATCTTGCGTTGTCGGGTGGTGCGTGCCGTGCGCCTCATTTGGTTTGTAGTTGGTGTCGTTGCCCTAGGCCTGGGGATGCTGGGGGTCATTCTCCCGCTCTTGCCGACCACGCCGTTCATTCTGCTGGCTGCGTTTGCTTTCGCCCGCTCGTCACAGCGTTGGCATGACTGGCTCGTGGCGCATCCCGTGTTCGGTCCGATGATCGCCAATTGGCGCGACTACGGAGCGATCAGTCGGCGCGCGAAGATCATTGGTACACTGTCGATGGCAGGAGTATTTGTCCTGTCTTTCGTTTTGAATGCGCCGGCCACGGTTCTTGTGGTCCAGGCTGTCGTCCTGATCGCGTCAGCGGCTTTTGTTTTGACCCGGCCAGCGCCGCCTCCTGCTGATCTATCCCGCGGTTGACCGTATGGGGGTCGCTGTCGCCATGGCAGTTTTCATTCTGAGCCATGTGCTTCTTGTTCGCGCTAGGTTGAAGGAATACCTTATACGGAGTGTTGGAGCGCGGCTCTATCTGATCGGATACTCCGTTTTTTCCGTGATCCTGTTTGGCTGGGTGATTGCCGAATTGCTCAATGCGCCGCGGGTGCCGGTCTGGTATGCGGGGTCTTGGGCGCATGCTTTCGCGGTGCTGATGATGCTCCCCGCTTTTGTCTTGATCGGTATAGGGATCGTGACCCCTAATCCAGTTTCCGTGGCTTTTCGCGCTGGCTGTTTTCGCGCTGACCGCCCGGGATTTGTTGGTTGGTTTCGTCATCCACTTTTGCTTGGCTTGACGCTGTGGGGTGCGGCCCACGTTCCTGCCAACGGCGACTGGCCGAGCCTCATCTTATTCGCCGGATCAGCGGTGTTCGGAGCATTCGGCATGGTGATGCTCGAACGTCGTTATCGGCGAAAGTTGGGCGCGCGTGAATGGGATCGCCTGACCTCAGGCGCTGGCCATGTGGATCGCGCTGGTATTGTGGGGACGATGGTCGGTATCGTTGCTTGGTGCGCGCTGCTGGCCCTCCATCCGATCCTCTTCGGCGTTGACCCTTTGGCCTTTATCCGTATGCGTTGAGTAACCTGCTCGTTTTTTCTCCTGAGCACATATCATTTGTACAAGGAAGGTATAGTCCTATAGAAAAACCCAGCGCATCAGGTGATGCGCTGGGTCGGTTGGATGGCTAGACACCTATTGTCGCTTGAAGGCTGTGGTGATGCGCTTTAGCTGAGGCGCTTAGCGATGCCTTCGAGGGTGTCACGCAGCGCCCCGATGCGTTTGGCTTGCGAAGCATCAACGTCCTTCATATCGGGCCGCAACTCTTCAATCCGGCTTGCGAGCTCCTTATCGCGATTGTCCGCATCAAGCGTAGCTTGGGCGAGCTTCAACGTTAGGCGAAGTTCAGACAGATCGTCTTTGGGCATAGCGCCGTGCCGCTCAAGCTGGTCGAGGTAGGCATGGGCGACGACAGGTTCATCAGGCCACGTCACTTTGAACTGCTGCTGCGGGTTGAAGGTTTCACCCATATCGGCCAACGCCGCTGCCGCTATTTCGTTTTCGGTCAAGTACTCGCTTGGTGTGAGAGAGAAAACATCCAGACCACGGACGATTTCTGTGCCGTAAATTTTTCCATCATACCAATAGGTTGACCAGTAGCCGCCAACAATCAGGAGCTCCTCGTGGATGGGGCCGCGGTCGAAGAAAGCGATCTCTTCGGGCTCGTCGCTGTCGGTGAAGTCGATGATCGACATGCCCCCTTGGTACCAAGCTTGGACAAAGATATCCCGGCCAGGAACAGGGACCACCGACCCGTTATGGGCAACGCAGTTCTCTTCCTCCGTTTGCGGAGCAGCGATCTTGTAATAGCTTTGGAATTCAAGCTTGCCATCGACGATGTCGTAGATCGCATCGGCGCCCCAGGTTTCAGGATCCGATGCGCGGCATCGCGGCGAAGCACCACCGCCCCATTCATCCGTAAACAGAACTTTTGTCCCGTCGTTGTTGAAAGTGGCGGAGTGCCAGTACGCAAATCCTGTGTCGCGGACGTCGTCGATCCGAACCGGCTTGAGCGGATCGGAGATATCCAGAATAATCCCGTTACCGGAGCATGCGCCTGCGGCAAGTTTCGCGTCGGGGAACACAGTGATGTCGTGGCATTGGTCCGTGCGCCGCGTGCGCTGCGTCCCTTCGCCGTGGTCGCCGCCTTCCCACAGGCCCGCGAAGCGTCCCGTCTTCTGGTCTGCAAAGACCCGTGGGCTCGATGTGATCCGAGCTTTGGATGGGTTGCGCACCGGGATCTCGATGACGTCGATGCTGAACAACGCCGTGCGGTCATCGCCAGGTTGTCCGTACACGCATCCTTCGAGCT
The DNA here is from genome assembly GCA_038749595.1 of Pseudomonadota bacterium. GTDB lineage: Bacteria > Pseudomonadota > Alphaproteobacteria > Caulobacterales > Parvularculaceae > Parvularcula. Next base: position 104,011 of record JBCDHW010000006.1, on the reverse strand, counting down.
CTTCCTCTTCGCGGACGCTGGATGTGCCGGAGTTGTAGACCACAATGCGGCGGTTGTTGGCCGAGACAACGGAGTGCGTATGCGACCCGCGGCATGTTTGGACCAGGCCCACTTGGCGGGGCCGCTCAAGGTCGCTGATGTTGAAAATACGCAGTCCACGGAAGCGTTCATCGCTGACGTCTTCTGCGACGCCTTCGAGCCCGCAATCAACGCGGCCGCGTGTTTGTTCCACGGACATGATCAGCAGATCACCGACGATGGAGACATCTCCTTGACCGCCGGGGCAGATGATCGAGCTCTTCAGCTGGGGAATACCGTCCGTGTTCAGCTTGTAGATGTTGAAGCCGTGATAGCTGCCTGCGACGAGGGTATCGCCGGAGAACGCCATGTCTGTGTTGGCGAAATCGAGAACGGGGTAGCGCTCGCTCCACTCGGTTTTGTCGTCGTCTTCGTCGCGCGTCTCTTCTTCGGTTTCATCCTTAGGCAGAGCAGGTGGCAGGCCGGCCGGATTGCTGGGGTCGACGAACCCTTGCGGTTTTGGCAACGACGCGATGACTTCCAGGTTCAAGACCGCGGAGCCGGCATCATCGAAACCGGGTGCAAGGTTGGCCCGCGGGTCTTCTGAAAGCCCTGCAAGCAGGCTGGCCATCGTTTTGATCTCGGCGCTTTGGTCGGCAACGATGTCGCTTGTGAATTCGTAGAGCACCGGGTCATAGGCTGTTCCCGGTTTATCCAAGAGGTCCTCCACCATCCGGATGGCACCCTCGTGGTGCGGGATCATCAGTTGTAGGAACATCCGATCGAAGGGGGTTCCCTCAAGACCGGCCAATTGTTCCATTTGCTCCGGCGAGGCCATGCCCATCATTTTGTGGTCCATCGCCATACCGCCGTGGTCACCGTGATGGTCGCCGTCGTGGTCCCCGTCGTGGTTCATGGCTTTTGAGACTTTAGGCACGTCCTGACCGCGATCGCTCAGCCAGTCTTGCATGAACGCGATCTCATCGCCCTGCGAGGCGTCGATCCGACCAGCGATGGAGATAATGTCTTCGTTGTTGGTGCGGTCAGCCACCAGGGCCGCCATTTCGACCGCCTGCTGGTGATGGGGGATCATGCCTTGCATGAACGCGACATCGTCTTTGGTGAAGGTCGAGGAGGCGATGCTCTGCGCCTGGTCAGGGGTCAGTTCCTTCGCGTCTTCACCTGGCGCACCCGGTTGAATGATCGGTGGCTGGCTCGCCCATGACGTGCCGAGCGTCAGCGCGAGCGCACAGCTCGATGCCGCTAAGTGAAAGGTAGAACGAAGGGAAAGGAGGTTTTTAGGCACGCGCGTCTTCTCCGAAACATAGGGGCGATGGTCGGACCCTATGACGTCAGCGCGGGTTTCTCAAATTGTGGACGCAGAGCCGGGCTGGCGATGCTCGTGCCGCGCAATGCCTGCGGCGGCGGCGGGATCGAGGATAAGCTCGACGTTGGGGTGGTGCACAAGCGCAGACGCCGGAGATGTCGGGGTGAACGTGCTGTGCTGGAGCAGGCTGGTGATTGCGTTTTGCTTGCTGACGCCTGTGGCGAGGAGGATGATCTTCCTCGCACGAACGATGCTGCCGAGCCCCATGGTGATGGCGTGGCGGGGAGCGCGGCTGGCTGTGGCGCCGAAGTTCTGGGTGAGGGTTTCCTCGGCCAAGCGAACAATGCGGGTGCGCGAATCCTTTGCGCTTCCCGGCTCGTTGAACGCTATATGGCCATTCGTCCCTATGCCGAGGATTTGAAGATCGATCGGTTCATGTTGGTCCAGCAAGGCCTCGTAAGCCTCTGCTTCTTTGCGCGGGGACTCGGCGTGAGCATTTGGGATGTGGAATTGCTCCGATGGCAGATCGATATGCCTGATCAGTTGGTCTTGCATGAACTGGAAGATAGACGTGTGCTGACCGCTGCCTGTGAGGACGTACTCATCGAGGTTGAAGGTCCGTGCTTTGCGCCACGAACATCGTCCGGTGCGATAGTTGTATCTCAATCGTTCGTAGACGGGTTCCATCGTGCGACCGGTGGCCAAGCCGAGGATGCTGTTCGGCTTCTGTTGAAGTTGCCGGGTGATGGCTTCGGCGACGTACTCGGCTCCCGTTTCTGGTGATAAAGCGACGTGTACAATCATCGGGCCGATTAACCTTGTCCTTCAGAAGATCTTTAGGCCCCTAAGTGGGCGCGCACTTCCGCTGTGCAAGGCGCGCGCCGCCGAGCGCTCAGGCTGATTTTGACGCGGCTGCGGTGTTCGCTGTAGGAAGCGTGCTGAGTGAGAGTGTCTTTCCGCCATGCCAACGCCGCAGAAGAGAGTTGAATTCAACCGGGACCTCGTCATCGAGCGCGCCACAGAGCTTTTCTGGCGGGAGGGTTATGACGGTGTCTCGATTGGCAACTTGGTCGATGCGACGGGGCTCAATCGATACGCGCTTTACCAAGCGTTTGGCGGCAAGCGCGATATCTTCATTGCGGTGCTCGATGCCTATTTGGAGCGAGCAAAAGCGTCGATCTCGGCGGCCTTAGCGGTGCCGGGCATTAGCCCATACGACGCTCTCTACAATTGCATTTTCGAGAAAATGCTGCGGCCCGAGATGTTCCCTGCCGGATGCCTGATGTGCACCACCTGTGTTGATGTTGCCTCGGGTGATCCAGAAATTGCGGAACGCGTCGGTCAGTGTACAGAAGAGCTGAATGTTCTCTTCGCGCATGCGTTTCGCGATGCCCAAGCTGAGGGACGCGCGCCGGGGGTACGCGACCCGAGCGCGTTCGCTGAGTTGGCCAGTGCGCTTTATTTTTCGACGGGTGTCCAAGCCCGAATGGGGCGAAGCCGCGATGACCTCGTCAGTGCCCTGAGAAAAACTCTCGACAGCCTGAAGCACTAGTGCGGCGAGCGTCAGGCTCGCTCCTTCTTTGGTCGAGATAGCGCCATATCGTTTCGTATAAGGCGCTATCTCTGGGTGTGACTATTGCGAGGGAAGAGCGAGGACCACCCGAGAGGTTTGGGCGACAACCTGGCCAACCGGCGCAGGTGTTTCGGGCGGGATGGGAGCCTCTGGCCACAGTGCACGAAGCGTATCGAGTTCGGCGGTGACCTCGTCAACGTTGCTCGGGAGCTTTTGCGCGCGCTGCCGGGCGACGACTGCAAAACCGAACGCGTCTTGGTACTCTCCCGGATCGGAGACAGCGCCATCGGTGATTGCGATTGTATATTCCTCGACGATCGTTTCCATCAGGAAGCGGATGATGTCCGCAGGATCGCCGCCCGCTTTCTCGGCCATCATCGCAAGGTTCGCTTCGGCTGCCGCGAGTTGTGGTTCAATCTCTTCGGCGGGACGTCCCTCTTCCAGAGCCTTAAAGACGGCTTCGAAGATTGCTGCGTCAAAGCCAATGGCATCCAGTCCGGCGCGTTCGGCCTCATGGGTTTCCGAGACGGGGTGAAGCAGGTGCTGGGCAGCCATTTCTGGTTCGCCAGCGCGATAGAGCGCGAGGCCTGCTTCGACATGACCGGCCATGAAGGCCAAGCGGAAGGGTTGGGGCAGGGATCCGATATCTGCGCCGCCTTCACCCTCGCCGCCTTCTCCTTCGCCCTCGCCACCTTCGCCTTCACCGCCTTCACCTTCGCCCTCGCCGTCCATGGAGGGCATCGTGCTTTCGGCTTGAGGCTCTTGGCCTTCGCCAAGCTCATCCTCACCGCCTTCTCCGCCGCAGGCGACGAGGCTGGTGCCGAGGACGGCCGTGCTCAAACCGAGCCCAGCCCATTTTTTCAGATCAATTGTCATGGCTCACCTGTTGTCGTTCACGTTTGCGGCATACTAGGACGGACGCGGTCTATTGCAATCAATTCGCAGGTCTCTTGAGCAGTCTCACCATAACCGACATTTTGGACGGCGCCGCGTTCGCTGAAATCCATGACCGGATCGGCGCGTTGAAGTGGCGTGATGGCAAGGCCACGGCCGGAAAAACGGCTGCGCGGGTGAAGCAAAATGAGCAGGCGGATCTTACCTCGGCCGAGGGGCGAGCTGTGTCGGAGCGGATCCGCAAGGCGCTTTACGCCAACCCTGTCTTCGTGGCGGCTGCGCGGCCGCGGCGGATGTCATCGCTGTTGATCAGCAGGACGGCAGATGGGGGACATTACGGGCCCCACGTCGACAATGGCCTGATGAAGGTGGGCGGCGATCGCCTCAGAACCGATCTCTCGTTCACGCTCTTTCTCTCTGCGCCCGACAGTTATGAGGGCGGTGAGCTGATTGTGCATCAATCCGGCGCGAGCCAAAGGCTGAAAGGCGAGCTCGGCGAGCTCGTGCTTTATCCGTCGTCGGACATTCATGAGGTCACGCCGGTGACCAAGGGTGTACGGATGGTCTGCGTCGGGTGGGTCGAAAGCCTGATTGCTGACCCAACGCAGCGCGCGTTGTTGTTTGATCTTGAGAACCTGAAGGTCTCGCTCAAGGCCGAGCTGCCCGATGGTTCCGCCGAGCGGTTGGTGCTCGACAAAACCATCGCCAATCTGTTGCGGATGTGGGCCCGTCCTTAGGTCGGCTTACGGCCAGCCAACCCGATCGAAAATCCTCACCGCCTCAGCCTGATTTTGTCCGAGTGCGGAGACATTCAGAGCGTCCTCGTCAAAGGTGCCCAAAGCTGCCACAACGGACGATTGTGCGATCCCTGGAACGGCGGGATATTCGTTGTTTCCGTTGGCAAAATAGCGTTGCGCGGCTTCCTCGGTGAGGTACTCAATAAAGCGGATGGCGTTGTCGCGGTTGGGCGCATTTTTGAGCACACCGGCACCGCTGATGTTGACGTGGCTGCCGCGATTGTCCTGGTTCGGAAAAAGGACGCCGACCTGGTCGAACACCTGCCGCGTTTTGGCGTTATCGGACGCTGCGAAGCGGGCGAGATAGTAAGAGTTCACCACGGAGATCGCGCATTCGCCGCTGGCCACGGCGGTGATTTGGCTGGTGTCATTACCTTGCGGTCGGCGCGCAAAATTGGCGACGACGCCCTTGGCCCAGGCTTCTGCGCCTTCGGCACCTTGATGCGCGATGATCGAGGCCAGGAGCGAGATGTTGTAGATGTTCGACGAAGACCGGATACAAATCTGTCCACGGAACTTTGGATCGGCGAGATCTTCGTAGTCATCGAGACCCTCGGGTTTGCCCGCGGCCTTGTTGAAAATGATGACGCGGGCGCGCTTCGACAATCCGAACCACAAACCGTCCGGGTGGCGCATTGAGTCGGGAAGGCGATCGGCCAGGACGTCCGAGGCCACGGGGCTCAGCACATCGGCCTGTTCTGCTCGCCAAAGGCGGCCTGCGTCGACCGTGATCAGGACATCGGCGGGGCTAAACTCGCCTTCGGCTTTGATCCGCTCGATCAGCGCATCGGCGCCGGATTCCAGCCGGTTGACCTTGATGCCGGTCTTCGCGGTGAACTCTTCGTAGAGGGCGAGGTCAGTGTCGTAGTGGCGGGATGAGTAGAGATTGACGACACCGTTCTGAGCAAACGCCGCTCCGAAAAGGAGAGACGCCGCGGACAGCGTGGAGAGGAAACGGGCAAGCATCTTCGATACCTTTCGCGCCGGATGAGCGCTTTGCGATTTTAGAGCTTGCGAACGGTTATTAGCTGAGCGCCAGCGATGCAACCGCGCTGCTCAGGCGGGGAAAGCGAACAGCGATCCTGCCTTGGGAAGGACATTTACGGCTGGCCCAGGAGGAGGGGATTGGTCGGGCGGAAGATTTACGGCGAGCCGCTCTCCCGATCGGGCGCGCACGGCGATCCTTGCGTGGGAACCTAACGCACGGATGTCCTCAATGAATGCACCGCTGTCGCCCGGACAAAGGATGAGATCGGATGGCCGAGCAACGAGTTCGACCGGGCCTCGGCCGGGGAGGCTTTGCCTGAGCGCGTTGAGAGGCCAAGGCCCAAACGGTGTGTTCAAGACGCCGCCTTGCTCGCGGGCTGCCAAGCGCTGGCCGCCACCGAATAGGCTCGCAACGTCCGCCGTCGCGGGGGCGGCATAGAGATCGCGCGGCGAGGCGTGCTGAACGATGGCGCCGCCCGCCATCACCGCAATCTTGTCGCCAACTTCCATGGCTTCTTCGGGGTCATGGGTCACGAGAATGGCGATGGCGCCGCGCGCCTTCAGGAGGCGTCGCGTTTCTTCGCGAAGGGCGCGGCGGAGAACCGCATCGATGCTCGCGAACGGCTCATCGAGAAGGATAACGCTCGGTTGCGGAGCCAGGGCCCGGGCCAGTGCCACCCGCTGGCGTTGCCCTCCGGAGAGCATGTGCGGATAGGCGCCGTCGCGGCCCGTCAGCCCAATTTGCTGGAGCAGGTCTTTGACGATACCGCTTCGTGCCTTCGGATCGGTGACGCCGAAGCCAATATTACGGGCCACCGTCAAATGCGGGAAGAGCGCGCCTTCCTGAAACACGAGGCCAACGGGACGCTTTTCCGGGGGGACGTGGGTGCCCGGAGCGGCCAGCACGGCACCGTTGAGCCGTATCTCTCCGTCCTGGATGTTCAACATCCCCGCGGCCAGCCGCAGCAGCGTCGTCTTCCCGCAACCCGACGGGCCGAAAAGGCAGGTGATCTCGCCGGGCCGCGCCGTCAGCGAGACATCTCGGAGGACCGACTTCGCGCCGTAGGCAAAGCGGATTTGGCGAAATTCAAAGCCCAATGTTGGTGTCACCCCAGTCTTGAGAACTGGTCTTACTATGATAACGAAGGCCGATGCAAAGCAGCCGCGCGACTTTTGGTGGAACGGGACGATCCGCGCTTTGGGGATGGTTCTTCGCGGCTGGTGGGTTAGCGATCCTCACGGGGTTGCCGATTATCGCGGTTCTGTTGTCATTGGTTTCGGGCGGCGGTGAGGGGTTCGATCACCTGCTTTCGACGATCCTGCCGACTTATGCGCTCAACTCGATCGTTCTGATGGTGATGGTTGGTATACTGACCAGCCTTATCGGGGTGTCGACTGCCTGGGTGGTGAGCACCTGTGCATTTGCCGGTCGCCGTTTCTGGTCATGGGCGCTGGTTCTACCCATCGCTGCGCCTGCCTACATCATCGCTTATTTCTACACGGATCTTCTCGATGTTTCGGGCCCTGTGCAGACGGCTTTGCGCGGCGTGTTTGGTGCCGAGCCGGGTGCGGCGATGTTGTGGTCGGTCCGGAGTATGCCGGGTGCTGCTTTGATGCTGTCGCTTGTTCTTTATCCGTATGTTTATCTTCTCGCGCGGGCGTCGTTTGCGGTCCAGTCGCGCAGTGAGTTTCTTGCAGCGCGGAGCTTGGGCGCGTCGCCAGTGCAAGCGTTCTTCCGCGTTGCGGTCCCCGGCGCGCGGCCAGCGATCGCTGGCGGTCTCGCGCTCGTGTTGATGGAGACATTGGCAGACTTTGGTGTTGCCGACTATTTCGCGATTCCAACGTTCAGTACAGGAATCTTCCGTACATGGTTCGCACTTGGCGACCGCCTCGCCGCCATGCAGCTGGCGGGGTCGATGTTGCTTGTCGTGCTGGTTCTTGTTGCGATCGAGGCCGCTAGCCGACGAGGGCGTGTGGCCAGTGACGATCGGATCATCTCTGGTGAACCGTTGTTCAAGCTCACGGGGACGAGCCGAGTGTTTGCTCATGTTCTCTGTGGGTTACCGGTATTCGCTGGGTTTATGATCCCTGCTATCGGCCTTGCTTGGATGGCCTTCACGGTAGGAGATGGTCAGAGGGCGGAAGTTGTGGGTGGGTATGCGCTTAATAGTGTCATCGCTGCGACATCCACCGCCGTGGTTGCATCCTTTCTCGCGGTCATTCTGGTCTATGCCCAGCGCGCGTCGCGACGTTTGGCGTCTAGGACGACGCAGGTTGGGCTGCGGTCAAGCGTACGCTTTACGACCCTTGGTTACGCGTTACCCGGAACACTTCTCGCTGTCGGCTTGCTCGGCCCCCTCGGTGGTTTCGACATCGCTCTTACCCGGTGGGCACGCGATACGCTGGGGTACGGTGGCGGTTTGATCCTGTCCGGATCGATCATCGTCTTGGTCTATGCCTTGGTCGTCCGCTTCTTGACCGTGTCGTTCAACGCGGTGAGCAGCGGAATGGCCAAGATCCCGCCCGTCCTCGACGAAGCCGCCGCAACGTTAGGTGCAACAGGCCGAGCGACGTTGACGCGGGTCCATTTCCCGCTCCTGAGCGGGCAATTGGCCGTGAGCGGATCATTGGTGTTCGTCGATGTGATGCGCGAGCTACCGGCGACACTGATCCTGCGCCCGTTTAATTTTGAAACGCTCGCAACGCGAGTCTATCGCTTAGCCAGCGACGAGCGTTTAGCCGAGGCATCGACCGCTTCGCTTCTAATTGTTGCGCTTGGCCTTCTGCCCGTGGTGCTTCTCAATCGGCCAGCGAACCACGCCGCGGCGCCTTCCAGAGACTAACGGAAAACGCCGAGCGCCGCTGTTTCAAAGCGATCTCTGTTTGGAAAGACCGTATCCAGATCAGCGTTGGTGAGACCAAACCACCGACCAAACTCCGACCCGTATTGCTCAAGGGAGATTTGCGGAATCAGTGATCCCCGCTTCTCGTGATTGATGTTGCCAACGTCGAATTCCGGCACCGCGCCAGCAATCCGGCCGCCGGCAACGGCGCCGCCCATCGCGAAATGGTGCCCTCCCCAGCCATGGTCCGTACCCTGTGCATTAGAGACTAATGTTCGTCCAAACTCGCTGCCTGTCATCGTTGTGACCATATCGGTCAGCCCAGCGCTGTCGAGCGCATTCTGGAAGCTCAGCAAAGCGTCAGAAAGCTGAGTCAGCAGATCCGGAAGCCTCTGGGTCAGGTTGCTGTGGGAGTCGTAGCCAACCATGCGTACAAAGAACACTTGCCGGTTAACGCCGAAATCATCACGCGCTTCGATCACGTTGGCGACGGTGGCAAGTTGCTCCGACAGATCATTGCCGGAAATCCGGACGGCGTCCCCGAGGGTTTTTCCAGCGAGCGCAGTGCGTGCCAAGTCAGTGTTGTCGATCGCTTGGGCCTGACTGTTCATGATGTCACGCATCAGCGCATTGTCGGCGCTTAGGCCCGCTGTTTTATAATAATTCAGGAGCTTGGTGGCGAGTTCTCGCGATCCGTAGGCACGCCCGGACCCTCCGAAAACCTCGGTGATGTTACCCGATGAAGGCAGGTTGATCTGACGGGTCTCCTTACCCGACAAGAAGACGCTTTGCCCCGCGAGGGAAATGCCTGTGTACGGAGAGGTTTGTTGAAATGCGTCAAGGAACTCGCCTCCCCAACCCGTCCGCGCACCTTCGACGGACAAGGCCTGCCAGGTTGACCGTTGGTCATTGTGCGAACGAAGGCGCATCGGGTACAGCGCCGTTCCCGCGTCGACCATCGCGCGGTCCGTTGGTTCAATCAGCGGGCCAACGTTGGGGATGATCGCGAGTTTTTCACTTTGAAAGAGCGTATGCAGACCACTGAATTCCGGCGGCATCGCAAACTGACGCCCGCCAAAGTCATCAGCGTTCAGCGGATCGAGAGCTAAGAGATTATCCCGTGCACGGATGCCCGCATTTGGCCCCGTATCGAGGCGGTCAATTACGGCCTGGCGCGCGCCTCGCCATAGATCGTATGATGCCATGTCATACCCTATAAGGACTTCGTGGCAATCGATCCCTCCGTCGAGATAGACGAAGACGAGCGCTTTATAATCGGTCGGGCCGGACGCTCTCGCGGCGACGGGAGCGAGGCTTGCTCCTCCGACGGCAGTCGCAGAACTTCGCAAAAAAGAACGACGTGACAACATGTTACACCCACCCATTCCTAACGCTGCACCATGTATTCGGGTGACACCACAGCCATCAGAACGGCCGTGTTGACCCGACGCGACCGGTCGCGTTCTTCGTTATTCGAACTCAGATCGATCAGCCCAACTGCATCGATGATCTCTGTACGGTTTGTTGCGTCGATCACGCCTCCGAGGAGATCATCGACGACACGATCGACGAGCGCTGTCGGGTCATCAGTGAGCGCCCGCAGCTCTGTGAAATCCATTTCAGCAATCGTTTGCCGTGTGGGGTGAAGTTCGCCGCCCTCGTTGGAGATGAAGTCCTCCATCGTGTTGATGTAGAAAACCATCGACGTGGTCGTTGCCATTTGGAGCTCGGGCGTCACGAGGCCCAGGTCGGCACTCTCCGACCCCGGAGCAACATATCCGGGACGGAAATAGTTGAAGACTGACGGAGAGGTAAAGACGTTCTGGGACAGGCGACGCGAGCCGTCGAGATTATCGAGGTCATTCGACGACATAATCGGGCCAGTTGTCGTAACCGATTTATCCGAGCGATAGGTACGGAGCAAGTCGGCGACGCGCAGGACCGGTGCACGGATCTTCCCAAAGTTCGGGTCTTCGGAGACACCGCGTGCTTCAGGATCCAACAGAATCGCTGCGGCGGTTGCCGAGAGATCACATCGCGTACCAGAGCCAACAACGGTCCCATCGGGCAACTCGAAGGAGCCATTCTCGAATGCAGCGCTGACGCGACCCACATAGTCCGGCGAGGGGTTCGAAGTAACAAGTTTTTGAATCAACTGCTTAGAGATGAATGGCGCGACGTTGGGATGCGCCAGCAAGAAGTCGAGCGCCGCATTGACACTAACAACCGCGTCATCTCCAACGTTTACGGACGTTCCTAAGAACTCCTTCGCACCGTCTTCATGCTGTGCACGGAAGCTTTCCATCGGGAGGAATCGGTTGTTGTCGGTGATCCGTGGGCTGTCAAAATCCGTATCTGCCCAACTCAATCCGGTGAAAATCTGTGCGAGTCCTTCGACGTCATCGTTCGTGTACGTTTCCGTACCTAGTGGTTGGCCATTGGCATCGAGGTCGACGAGCCCGATCGTGAAGAGCTGCATCACCTCGCGCGCGTAGTTCTCGTCAGGAACGAACCCGCTGACGGGGTCAGCCTTTCGGTTGCCGAGGTGAGTGAGGTATAAACCCATGATCGGATTGAACGAAACCTCGCGCACCAACGTGCAATAATTGCCAAGCGCATAGTCTTGAAGCAAGTCGGCGTAGACGCCGAATTCGATCGTGTACCGCTCAACTGTGGCATCGGCGAGCGACGCGACCACGATCTGAGAAAGCGCATAGGCCATCCGCTGGCGCAGCTGATCCTCTCCATAGATGGCACGTTCCCAAAAGAGACTTTTGGGCATCCAGTCACGTACGGCGTCTGCGTCGCGTTCTTCCTGTAAGCGTTCGAGGTAGCCAATCGTGGGCTTCTGCACTTGGTCAGCAATCCAAGCACTAAGTCCTACGTCCATCAGGGCGCTGTGATCTGATGACGACGCGCCGAACGTGGCTTGGCGAAGGAAACGGGACGCTTCTTCCGCCGTCAACTCAGGCAGCGGCTCCGGCTCAGGTTCTGGCTCCGGCTCGGGCTCCGGCTCAGGCTCGGGTTCTGGCTCTGGCTCAGGCTCGGGTTCTGGCTCCGGCTCGGGTTCTGGCTCCGGCTCGGGTTCAGGCTCAGGCTCAGGCTCTGGCTCAGGTTCGGGCGAAGGCTCTGGGCTCGGCGCCGGTTCCGGCGTTGGAGCTGGGTCAGGTTCGGGTGCTGGATCCGGTTCTGGAGCAGGATCCGGCGTCGGTGCAGGCTGGGGCTGCGGCGCCGCGGGAGGCGGCGGCGGCGGAGGCGGAGGAGCCGGCGTAGGGTTCGGCGGTGTCGACGGCTCTTCAGTATTTGGAGTAATGCCTGGAGTCTCGACGACAGGCTTACATGCCGACAGAGCTGCCGCGCATAAAAGTGCTGTCCGAAACGACGCCTTCATAAAACCCATCTCCCACGCGGAATATCCGCTCAAAGAAACTCGCCCGACGGAGTTGCGGAGAAAATGTGTCCCTTGTCCGGCCCGAAATACGACCATTTCAAGGCATGTCGGTTTCTTCCGCAGCGGTACCCGTCTGCGGCGAGACTATGTATCAAATCCTATTGGGGCCTTCGTTCAAGCGGTCGAATTCGGTGCTAAGGTTTAAGGTCTTTGATCGGCGTCGCAGATTATACTGGTACGGATCAACGCGCTAATCATGAACTTCGCGCAGTCGGTAAAAGCTTCATGATAACAGCGATCTAAAGATGTTGACTCTCGATCAAGGTGTACGATTTTGTCTTCAAGTCGTGACTTCTTGAAAGCAGTATCAGGGTTTTTGACGAGATTTGAACGTAACGTTTTTGCCGGATATTTGTACAAACGAAATCCTTCAGCGAAGGATCAAAATAATCCGATCATCGGTCTACGGATATTGTATAAAAAGCTCTGTAAGCGTATAATTGCGTAAGTATGAAACAGCGCCGACAAAAATGTTCTGGAAGGGAACAAAGACGCCAAACATTCGGCAACTTGCTGGGCACTCAGCTCAAGATTTGCTTTCTGCGCACACCAGGAGCGGGAGGCGTTTCGGGAGCGCCCGCAAAGCACTGAGCCTTTTGCATCCAGTCGGTCGCGACAGCGCCCGTGACGGTCAAGTCGACATCCGCTATGTTCCGTGTTTGGGTGACAACTTGGCAAAAAGCGGTCGCGGATCCAGCGACCACTTCGTCGTCACGCTCGTCATTGAACGCCCACGTCGCGCCGGACGGCGCGGTGAGCCGCACATAGGGCTTCGTCGACGGCTTCTCCGCGCCTCTGACTTTGTAGGTCCATCCGAATGTCCGCACGCCGAGCTCTGCGATGGGGTAGATCCGATCGGTATCATCGCGATCTAAACCGCACGCGTCATAAATGGCTTGACCGTGGGCCCATGTTTCCATCAGCCGGGCGCTGATCGACGATTGCGCGCTCATTGGCGGGCCAGCCCAGGGCAAACGCTGGTCTGGATTCGCATGGAGAAACAGCCCCGCCGTACGCTCTGCTTCTTCGAGCCACGCATGCCTTAATGCCTGTCCCGAAAGCCCTTGAAAGTGCTGGTCTTCGAATGCGCGGAGGCCCTTCGACATGATCACCGGGAAGGCGCTCTGAAGCATCTCCGCAAAGCGGGTTTCGTCTTCGAGTGACATTCGCGCTGCGCCATTCCAAAAGTGCAAATGGCGGACGATCTGGTTCGGCGACCAGTCCTTGAAGAGGGTGGGCGCGTCGGGATCGAGCCCGGATTCTTCCAAAACTTCGGCGAGCGCGCGGGTTTCTTCCAGAAAGAACTGTGCTTCCTCGATCATCAACCAAGGGTCTCGGTTAGCCGTTCGTAGGCCTGAGCGAATTCCTCTTTGAAGCGCTGGACCACCTGGCCCGCGGTTTCTGTCTCGTTCATTAACCCAACGGCTTGGCCGACCCAATAGGTGGCGAGCTCTTTGGCGGCTTCGTTTCCGCCGTCGGCAAGCTTGTCGAGCTTTCTCAGCGCGGGTTCAGAGACCAGTGTTTGCAGCGGCATGGGGAGGGGCTGGGGTCCGTCCGCCTCCCAAGCATCGGTCCACGGACTTTTCAGTTGCCGCGAGGGCTTCCCCGTGCGGGATCGTGACCGGACCGTATCCGATGATCGTGCCGCGATCATTTTGTCCTTCACCGACTGGCTTGTTTCCGCCTCTGTCGTGGTGAGCCAAACCGAGCCGCACCACGCGCCCGCCGCGCCCATGGCCATCAGGCCGGCCATCTGATCGCCAGTCGCGATGCCGCCCGCCGCGAGCACGGGCGTTCCCTGCGCGACCCGAACAACCTCAGGGACCAGGACGATGGTGGAAACCTCTCCGCAATGGCCGCCAGCCTCGCCGCCCGCCGCAATGAGGACGTCGACACCGGCTTCGACTTGTTTGGCCGCATGGGCAGCTGAGCCGACGAGGGCGCCCACCTTCACTCCGTGTGCGCGCGCTTTGTCGAGCATCAGCTGGGGCGGAACGCCGAGGGCATTCACGAGCAGCTTGACCGGGTGCTCAAATGCCGTGTCCAGCGCGTCTCCCGCACCGTCGGGCGTCAGGTTGTCGAGGAAATGGAGATGATCCTCCCGCCTTTCGTCGAGGTCATCCGCCGCGATACCGGATTTCTCCAAAACACCGCCTGCGAACGATTTGTGCTCGGAAGGAATCATCCCCACGAGCGCTTTCTTGTCGACCGGTCCCTCTTGCAAGACACTCTTTGTCGGGACGATCAGATCGAGCCCGTACGGCTTTCCGTCAACGTGATCGTCGATCCAGTTCAGCTCTTCTTTAAGCTGCGCAGGGGTGTGGTTGACCGCACCAAAGACACCCAGGCCGCCCGCTTTGGAAACAGCAGCAACGACGTCCCGGCAATGGCTGAAGGCGAGAAGGGGAAATTCAATGTCGAACATTTCGCAGATAGGGGATTTCACGACGCTTGCTCCTCTTCGGGCTCGACTATGACCAAGGTGTCTCCGCTCGCAACCTGTTTTCCTGCTGCAGCGAGGACGTTTGAGACTGTACCATCGGTTGGTGAACTGATTTCGTGCTGCATTTTCATGGCCTCAAGTAACGCCAGGCGATCACCGCGACGGACCTTCGCGCCTTCCTCAACGAAGACGGAGGACACAAGCCCATGCATCGGAGCAGTCACAGCGCCAGCGGAAACTTCGGCCGTGCCGCGTTCTCGGCTGGTCAGCGCGTTTTCCACTGTAAGCGTTGTGTACGGAAGGCTCAGGAAAAGCTTGGATCCATCGATGATGAAATCGAACCGGACCCGTTCGCCATCGATCGCAGCAACGCCGCTGTCCTCCGTAAGCTCAATCTGATCAACGCCGATCTTTTCCTGGTCGACGCAAACGATGAAGCCGTCCGTACGACGACACACGGTACACTGATAGTCGTGACCATCGAGGGTATAGTGATAGGGCTTTGGATAGGCCTCGGAACTGCTCCAGTGCGCGAGTTCCTCGGGCAACGCCGCGTTCTCGGCCACTTGCTTAAACGCGTCTAAGTGTTGGATCACGGCGCAGAGCGCTATCGACTGCTCTGATGCTTCATCCCGGGTCGCGATCCCCGCTCCGTCAATATGGTCTGTACGGCACTGACCGGTCTTGAAAACTTGGTCTTCGAGGAGGGTTCGGAGGAAAGCGCGGTTTGTCGTCAGGCCAAGAAGCGTTGTTTCTTCAAGGGCTTTGACGAGTTTCCGCCGAGCATCTTCTCGGGTCTCGCCGGTCGCAATGATCTTGGCCAACATCGGGTCGTAAAACGATGTGACCTCCATCCCAGACTCGATTCCTGCATCGACGCGGGCGTCTTTGGGTGGGTTCCAAAGATGGATAAACCCCGTAGACGGAAGAAAATTCTGACTGGGGTCTTCCGCGTAAAGACGAGCCTCGATTGCGTGGCCTTTGAGGCGTATATCATCTTGCGTCTTTTCAAGCGGCCGACCCTGGGCGATTGCAAGCTGTAAGGCGACTAGATCCAGCCCCGTCACTTCCTCGGTGACGGGGTGCTCGACCTGGAGGCGCGTATTCATTTCGAGGAAATAAAACGCGCCGTCGTCGGCGAGGAGAAATTCAACGGTACCGGCACCTTGATAGTCAACAGCCTTGGCGGCATTGACCGCTGCAGCGCCCATCTTCCCCCGTAACGCCTCATCAACCGCGGGGGAGGGTGCTTCTTCTATGACCTTTTGGTGCCGTCTTTGTAATGAGCAATCACGTTCACCTAAGTGAATGATTGATCCGTACTTGTCGCCGAGGACTTGGATCTCGATATGACGTGCACGTTGAACCGCCTTCTCAAGGATGAGTGCACGTGAACCAAACGCGGCCTCCGCTTCTTTCCGTGCGTCGTCGAGCCCCGCTTGCAGGTCTTCTATCCGATGAACGAGGCGCATGCCGCGCCCGCCGCCGCCCGCCGCCGCTTTGATCATCACCGGAAAACCAGCCCGTTCAGCGGCTTCGACAAACCGTTGGTCGTCTTGATCAGTCCCCTGATATCCCGGGATACACGGAACACCCGCATCAATCATTCGGCGTTTGGCAATCGCTTTATCGCCCATAAGCGCGATGGCTTCGGGAGATGGGCCGATGAAGACAAGGCCCGCCTCAACAACACTTCTTGCAAACTCAGCATTCTCCGAGAGGAAGCCATATCCTGGGTGAATGGCTTCGGCGCCCGTTTCTTTCGCCGCTTTGATAATTTTATCGCTACACAGATAGCTTTCATTCGTTGGCGAAGCGCCGATCAACACGCACGCATCGGCAAAGTCAGCATGGGGCGCACGTCTGTCTGCTTCGGAAGCGACGGCGATCGTTCGATAGCCAAGGTTGCGCGCACTCTTCATGATCCGCAGCGCAATTTCGCCTCTGTTCGCGACGAGGACGGATGAAAACCGTTCAGTCATAGTCGGCCCAGCGAGGTTTTCTTTTGCCAATAAAGCTGGCGATCCCTTCAGCTCCTTCGTCAGATAGCAGACAGTCCGTAAACGCTGTAGCTGCGTCGTCAGAGAGCTCTCGGGGGGGAGCCGACGCAGCTTCAAGCGCCACTCTTTTGCTCGCGGCCAAGGCCCCGGGGGCGCAGCTCAAAACAGAAGAAATTACTTGGTCTTCAAAGCGTTCCATTTCTGTCGCTGTCGATACGAGGTGGTCTGCCAACCCGATTGTCAGCGCGCCTTCGGCATCGATTTTCGCGGCTGTCAACATTAGTCTTCGTGTGGTTGGGAGGCCAAGTCGCGCAACAAGATACGGCGCAATCTGAGCTGGAGGAATGCCCAACTGCGCTTCGGTAAGGGCGAATTTTGCGGCTGGCGTCACCGCCACCAAGTCGCCGCAACACGCGAGCCCTAGCCCGCCTGCCATCGCCGGGCCGTCGATCTGAACAAAGACGAATTGCGGCTGTTCATTGAGTTGGGCAAACATCTCGCCACCGGCTTTGCTCATCGCCATAATGGCGTCTCGGTCTCGCGCCGCTATCTTCGAGGCCATGCCTTTTAGGTCGCCCCCAGAACAAAACACACCGTTGGCGCCGCGAAGTGTGATGCCGCGGATGGTCCGATCATCCTCCACTGCCGATAAAACGGCTGCGAGAGACCGTGCCATTTCTTCAGATAGCGCATTTTTGGTGCGCGGATCATCCATGGTCAGCGTGAGCCAGCCACGTGTCACAGATGTATGCAGAACATCACTCTTCGGGAGGTTGGTCACAGCTACATCCTCGCAATGCCGAAGCTGTTTCGTTTCGTTTCACGCTTCCGCCCTTCACGGACGGTTTCGAGCAGAAAGCCCAGTACACGGCGCGTGTCCCTCGGATCGATCATGCCGTCGTCCAAGTTGCGTCCAGACGTGGTGAAGGCATCGGCCTGACTATCGAATACGTGCTTCAGTGCGGCCTCTTGAAACGCGAGCATTTCGGCGTTCGGTTCCTCGCCTTTGGCCTCAGCTGATTGCTCCGCAACGATCCGCATGACCTTGCCCGCTTGCTCTCCGCCCATCACGCCCGTCATTGCGTTTGGCCAGGTGAAACAGAAATCGGGATCAAAGCCGCGTCCGCACATGCCGTAATTGCCTGCGCCAAAGCTTGCACCGATTTGTAACGTGATACGCGGCACACTGATATTCGCGACCGCTTGAATCATCTTTGATCCATTCTTGATCATGCCGCCGCGTTCAGTCTCGACACCCACCATGTATCCCGTTGTATTTTGGAGAAATACAACGGGCGTGCCAGCGCTTTCGCAGAGCTGCAGAAACTGTGTTGCCTTGTGCGCGCCAGGATTATCGATGGGCCCGTTATTGCTCAGTATACCGCAGGGTATGCCCATGATGTTGGCAAAAACGCAAACGGTCGCTGGCCCGATCCTTTCTTTGAAGTCGGTGAAATCCGATCCATCGACGATCCGTGCAATGACTTCTCGGACGTCATAAGGGGTTCGATAATCCGGCGGAACCACGCCGAGAAGCTCTTGCTCATCATGGACTGGTTTCTTAAAGGTTCGCGGTGTTTGCTCGACGTTATTAGGCAGCCGTTCTACAATTTCTCTCACGGTACGGATGGCCTCTGCATCGTCATTCGCAAGGTGGTCGGCGAGCCCAGAAATGTCACTGTGCATCTCTGCACCACCAAGCGTTTCATCGTCAGCGATCTCGCCCGTCGCAGCTTTGAGAAGTGGTGGGCCCGCAAGAAAAGCTTTGCCCCGCTCGCGTACTGCAACGACGTAGTCGGAAAGCCCAGGCATGTAAGCGCCGCCCGCTGTTGAAGATCCGTGTAACGCTGCAATCGTCGGAACACCCGCCGCTGACAGCCGTGCGAGGTTTGCAAAAATTGCCCCGTACTGAACAAAACCTTCGACCAAGTAATTTTTGAGATCACCACCGGCACTTTCAACCAAGTGGATGAAAGGCAACTTCTGATCCAGGGCAATCTGTTCACACCGCATAAATCTGTATGCGGAGCCCGCTTTGATTGCACCTGCTGAAATCGCGCTATCGTCTACGGTGATGACGCATCGGCGGCCCGAGACAAAGCCGATGCCCGCAATAATTGTCGATCCGGGAACGGAGCGTTCTTCCTTATCCGTATCCAGCATGTAGCCTGACAGATTGCCAATTGTTAGAAAGGGCATGCCAGGATCAAGAAGATGCGCTAGCCTTTCTCGCGGAAGAAGCTGATTACGCGCATGAAACTTTTCACGTTTTCGGTCTGATACGCGAGCACCACGGTCATTGAGTTCAGCCAAACGCTCGGTAAGGCGTATCATTTCATCCGTATTGCGCTTAAACAGCGCAGAGGAAGTGTCTATGGAAGAACGAAAGACGGTCATCCTTCAATCTCTGCTAGTAAGTGTTTTGGAATGCTGATCGGGAGTGAGAGCATCACTTGGCTGAACCCTTTCCCTTGCGGATCATTTCTGAGGCTGGCGATTCCGCCTCCACCAAGCGAACGGGTGAGGAGAAAGTTCATGGCGTTGAAGCCGGGAAGTGCGAAGCGCTGAACTTTTCCCTCCAGAACGTGGGAAAAATGATCAGAGACGGCGGACTCCGTCAATTGGTCCCAAAGAAACGGGAATATGTCCGGATGTCGCGCGATGACCCCAATGTTCGCGTCGTTACCCTTATCGCCAGAGCGCGCGTAGGCGACATCAATGAGCAAGACGTCGATCATTTCGTCTGTATACGAGGGCGCGTTGATTCTAACATTTTCTGTTTGCAGAATATTCGTGTGGACTACATCGAGTGTGGGAACGCGAACAGAGCCATCACCGAAGTTGAGGGTGGGGACGACCTCCGACTTATCAACTTGGAAGCTGAAGAGCTTCACAACAGGCGTTGGTTTGCTCCGTCCACCAGCAAAACCGCACAGGCCTGGGGCCGTTGCTAAGCCCATGCCTGCGGCTTCTTTCAACAGCGCTGTAATGCCAGCTTGTTCTGTGTGACGCGCAGCGATTTTAAGGACAACTTCATCCGCCTGCTGCTCGTCACCAAACTGTGAGCCGCTGCCGAGGACTTCGATACTTTTGTCGGTGTACGGTGAAAGATTTTTAGACCTTAGAGTGCTCTCGGCGCGGTCAAATGCGCAGTCCGCAAAATCTTTCGCTTTTTCAGAGGCTTCAAAGCCATAGAACGTGACAAGGAGTCCTCCCCGCCAACCCTCGACGTGGGTCGCGCAGACTTTTAATGTCGGGGGCGGCGGCGTGCCTTTAGCCCCCTTGACGTTGACACGATCACGGCCGGTTTCGGTGATTTCGACATTGCGAAAATCGCAGCTGACATCGGGGAGAAGGTACGCACCCGGATCGCCGATCTCGTAAACGATTTGCTCCGCAATTGTCGCTTTTGTTACGAGACCGCCTGTCCCTTCGGGCTTGGTGATCGTGGCGCTTCCATCCTCCTGGACTTCGGCAATGGGATAACCGATGTTTGCGCGGTCGGGTACGTCACGCCAATCGGTGAAGTTTCCGCCGGTGGCTTGTGGACCGCATTCGAGAATGTGTCCGACCAGCGAACCTGCTGCGAGACGATCAAAGTCGCTTGGTTGCCAGCCGAAGGTATTGATCAGCGGTCCGAGCGTTAGCGCCGAGTCGACGACCCGCCCCGTGATCACGATGTCGGCGCCCTGGGCAAGGGCCTCTGCAATGGGAAAGGCTCCCAAATAGGCATTCATGCTGACGATCGTTGCTGGGTTCGGAAAAGGCGCTTCGCTGAACATATCGCTTGGCGCGCGTTCGGCGAAATGCTTGACCTCTGACAGAAGTTCGTCGCCTTCGACGACGGCAACCTTCAAATCCAGACCTTGACGCTCCACCTCTGCACGCATCTCCGCAGCGCAGGAAGCAGGATTTATTCCGCCTGCGTTGCTAACAACCTTCACCCCTTGCTCGGCAATCGTTCGAAGGTTGGGAGCCATCGCGGTATTGATGAAATCAGGCGCGTACCCTTTCGAAGCATCCTTCATGCGCGCTTTTGCGAGGAGGCTCATCGTGATTTCAGCGAGATAATCGTAGATCAGGACGTCGACATTCGCCGCCAAAAGCTGCGGCGTTGCCATGGAACTTTCGCCCCAATATCCGCTGGCGCCGCCAATTTTGATCATCGCTCGCTCTCCTATCAGGCTCATCACTCTGCCCTTGACGTAAAAACTGAGCAACCCTCATGATGCATGAGCGAAACCCATTTTTGAGTGATGCCGATGAAAAACCCTTTTGAAACCGAGGAGAGGCGGGCATTCCGCGACACGTTGCGCACGTTTGTGGCGCAAGAAGTGACCCCGTTTGCGAACGATTGGGATGAGCAAGGACGGGTTCCCTGGGAGCTGCACGAAAAAGCAGGAAACCTCGGCGTCTTCGGGTTTGGGATCCCCGAAGAGTTCGGCGGGCTCGGGTTTGATGATGCTTTTATGCGCGCTGCGTGGGGTGAGGAACTCGCGAAATGCGGCGCTGGGGGAGTCGGTGCGGCGCTTGGTGCACGGAGTATTTCGATTGATCCGATCGTGAAATTTGCCGACCCGTTAATTCGTGACCGTGTGGTGCCCGAGATCGTCTCTGGACGGAAAGGATCAAGCCTCGGCATCACCGAACCATCGGGAGGTTCCGATGTCGCCAATCTTCAGACACGCGCGGTTCGTGACGGAGATGGGTGGCGCCTGACGGGAAGTAAGACCTACATCACAGGCGGCATGACATCCGACTATTTTATCATTGGTGCACGGACCGGTGGTTCAGGCTTAGGCGGGGTTTCATTATTCTTCGTTGAGTGGGGTGCTGATGGTTTTTCGCGCACAGAGCTCGATAAGAAAATGGGTTGGTGGTGTTCGGATCAAGCGACGCTTTACTTCGATAACGTCTTTGTTCCCGATACGAACATGGTGGGTCCGGAGAATATGGGCTTCATGGCGATCATGGAGAACTTTAACCTGGAGCGAGTCGCACTTGTTGCGGGGTGCTTAGGGGCTGCAAAGGCCGTGTTGGAAGACGCGATCGACTGGGCACGCGAGCGACAGACCTTTGGCAAGCCTCTGATTCGGCACCAAGTTATCCGCCATAAGCTTGCTGATATGAGTATGCGGATTGATGCCTTAGAGGCCTATCTCAATCAAATCTGTTGGCTGATCAACGAGAGTGAAATGCCGGTGGCTGAGATTTCGAAAGCCAAGGTTTTTGCGACGAAGACGCTCGAGTTTTGTGCGTCTGAGGCGATGCAGATCCTTGGCGGTGCAGGTTATATGCGGGGGAATCGCGTCGAGCGGATTTATCGCGAAGTGAAGGTCATGGCGATCGGTGGGGGATCGGAGGAGATCATGCGTGATCTTGCCGTCCGGCAGATGGGACTATGAGCAGCAGTACACAGACAAAACGTGAGAAGGTCGCTGCGCGCGAAGACGCAATCGTGGAAGCGGCCACGCGTGCTTTCCTACACGGCGGATTGCGGGCGGCACGGATGGCCGAAATTGCCAAGGCAGCGGATGTCGCAGAGGGTACACTCTACTTATACTTTAAAAACAAAGAGGCGCTCTTTTCAGCCGTGGTCGCCCGCCACTGGCGCGACCTAACGGTGGGCGCCAGCGAGGCGGTGAAGACCGAAGAGACGGCGATTGCTCAGCTCGAGGCGTTGGCGCGGTTCACACTCACCCGCATCTTGGGAGACTGGAAGCTCTTTGAACTGACGTTTGCTCTTCACTATGGATCGGAAGACATCGAAGATGTGAGCGACCGAAGAGGATACGTCCAAATATTTGATCGGGTTATCCAACGAGGTGTTGGCCGCGGTGAGTTTGTGCCGCAATATCCGATCTTTCGCCTAAGGGATCTTTTTTTCGGGACGATTGAGTACGCAGCTCGGTCCGCTCTCGTGCGCGAGGAGCCTTACCACGAAGCGATCAATGAAGTGATTGGTATGCTGATGGGATCAATGCAAACGGCGTTGTTTGAAGCGCAGCGGACGGAGACTGCGAACCTTGCCGATCGACTGGAGAGATCGGTTGTGCGCCTTGAGGCGCTTTGTTTGGACCATCCGTCTACGGCTGGTTAGTAGGTTGATCCTTAGACTTTGAGTCGATGGGGCATCAGACTGCGTTGTTCCGCAAGCGCGTGCCAACCCCTTGCAAACTTGATGGTTTTGGATCATGCCGCGGCTCAACGCTGAAATCTGATCATCGAAAAGAGGGGTTGCATGGCTTCGTTCACGCAGGAACTTTGGGCGCGAAACCTGGCGCTTTTTGAAGCGACGCGCTCTATGCCATTTAACACGGAGTTGCTTGACGGATCGCTGAACGCTCAGGCCTTCAGTCACTACATCCTCCAAGATGCCCACTATCTTGAAGGCTTCGCCCGGGCGCTAGCACTCGCGTCGGCTAAGGGTCTCTCCGCTGATCACGTTGTCCAGTTTGCTGGTGCCGCTGAAGAAGCAATCGTCGTCGAGCGTTCTCTTCATACGGACTATTTCAAAACGTTCGGGATTGGAAACGACGCGTTTTCGCGCACCGAACGCACGCCAGTCTGTGACCACTATGTCAGCTTCCTCGTGGCAACGGCCGCTCTCCAGCCGTTTGAGGTCGCGGTCGCTGCGTTGCTTCCCTGCTTCTGGATCTATCGCGAAGTGGGCAATCACATTCACGCCCACGCGGCGCGCGATCATCCGTATCGTGCGTGGATCGATACCTATGCAGGCGACGATTTTTCCCAAGCGGTGGATCGCGTCATTGCGACGGTTGATGGCGTCGCGGCCGACACATCGGAACGGAACCGTCAGAAGATGCACCGGGTCTATAAGCGGTCAGCGCAGCTGGAGTGGATGTTCTGGGATAGCGCGTACCGGCAAGCAGACTGGGCTGACGCGATCGTTCAACCGTCTGCGTAGGTCTTCGCAGGTCATTTGGGCTGCAGCGCGTGTTGATCTTCGGAGCACGGTCGCCTAACTGCCTCGTTCGGCGCGGGTATAGCACAATGGTAGTGCAGCAGCCTTCCAAGCTGAGGATGCCGGTTCGATCCCGGCTACCCGCTCCAGTTGCCCACACCGCCTCAAGCTCTGCGGTCCAACTGCCTCGGCGAGACTTACGTACTGACGATCAACGAGGCACCTGCTAACGGCCACGTGAATTCGTTGACGAAGCTGCGCCGGAGAGAGCCCGTGAAAACGATCCGTGGATTAATCGTGGCATTGGTGACCGCCACCGTTGCAGCGCTGGTGGCCTTGGCGGTGGCGCCCGGCAGCGTGACGACGTCGATCGGGGGGCAATCAGTTTCCGTTATCGTCCTGAGCGCCGGGCTGTCGTTCGCGGTGAATTGGTTGGTCTTTATTCCTTCGGCGATGGCGCGGACGGAGAAGTTCTATGATTTCACAGGGTCGCTGACTTATCTGTCGATGGTCGGTCTCGCGGTTTTTCTGTCCCTGCCGCTTGATCCAAGAGCTGTATTTGCGGGTGCAGCGGTCAGTCTGTGGGCCGTCCGTCTCGGAACGTTCCTTTTCAGCCGCATACAGAGGGACGGTGAGGACCGGCGCTTTGCGCAGATCAAAACCAACCCGATGCGATTCCTCGCAGCGTGGAGCATCCAAGCGCTCTGGTGCTTCCTCACCGCGGTCGCTGCCCTCGCGATCATTTCGAGCAAGCGCGCCGTGGAGCCGGACATTTTCTTTGTCATCGGGGGGGCCATGTGGGCCGCTGGCTTTTTGATCGAGGTGATCGCCGACGGGCAGAAATCGGCGTTCCGAAAGATCCCGGAAAATCGCGACCGGTTCATCACTTCGGGGCTTTGGTCATGGTCGCAGCACCCCAACTACTTCGGCGAGATGCTCCTCTGGGCGGGGATCGCCGTGATGGCGCTGCCGGTGCTGAGCGGCACGGCTTACGCAGCTTTGATCTCGCCATTCTTCGTCGCGCTGCTGCTGCTCCGGGTGAGCGGAATTCCCCTTTTGGACCGCCATGCGCTGCAGAAATGGGGCGAAGATCCCGCTTACCAGGATTACCGGCGCCGCACGTCAAAGGTGATCCCGCGACCGCCGAAACAACCGGCATAAGCCTCTGCGAGCTTTGCACTTAACCCTGTGCCGAAGCGTTCACTTTTGTTGTCTGGGCAAATGATATATCTTTTCCTCCGGAAAGGAGCACGCACGCTTGCCTACGTATTTCGACGCTTTGTGGGATATGCACCGGATTGCGGCCGCTGATGAGGTATACGACCTGATCGCGATCGACCGGGTGCTTCTGCATGAGCGAACGGGCGGTGTTGCGCTTAAGTCTCTGGCTGAAAAAGGCTATTCGGTGAAAGACCCGTCCCGGGTTTTCGCCATCATGGACCATATCGTGTCGTTTCGCGAAGGTCGTGGCCGCGATGAGGCGCGCAGCCCGGGCGGCGAAACCTTCATCACTGAGACCCGGCGCATGGCCAACGACGCCGGCATCCATCTCATCGATACAGACAATCCCGCTCAGGGTATCGTACATGTTGCGGCACCGGAGCAGGGGATTGCGCTCCCCGGGCTGTCGCTCGTCTGTCCCGATAGCCATACGTGCAGCCTCGGTGCGCTCGGCGCTTTGGCTTGGGGGATCGGATCGAGCGAAGCGGAGCATGCCGTCGCCACGGGTTGTCTGCGCGTGAAGAAACCAAAGCAAATGTTGGTGCGGGTTGAGAATGAGCTTCCTGACGGTGTTACGGCGAAGGACCTCGCGCTGCACCTGATTGCAACCCATGGTGCGGCGGGCGGAAAACGGTGTGCTGTGGAGTTTGCAGGCCCAGCGATCCAGGTGATGACGGTCGAGGAACGCTTGACGCTGTGCAACATGGCGGCGGAGTTTGGCGCCTTCACCGCTATTATTGCGCCGGACGAAGCCGTGATTGCCTATGTCCGTGGGCGTCCTTTTAGTCCTGACAGCAAAGAAGCGTTTCTTCACTGGTCCAAGCTCGCGACATCGGAGAGCAGCGGACACGATGAAATCATCACGATCGATGCCCGTACTGTCCGTCCCCAGATTACCTGGGGGACAAGTCCAGAGGAGGCATTGCCCCTCGGGATGACGGTGCCGGCTACGGCAAAAAAGGCCGCGCTTGACTATATGGGGCTGAGTGTCGGCGAGCAGATCGCTGGGCTCCCTATCGATGGTGCTTTTATTGGTTCGTGTACCAATGGCCGGCTGAGTGATTTGCAATTAGCAGCGTCGGTCATCCGTGGGCGTCGCGTCGCGCCGCATGTTCGCGCTGTGTGTGTACCAGGGTCGTGGTCGGTGCGCCGCGAGGCCGAGGCTTTGGGCCTCGACCGCATTTTCCGCGATGCAGGCTTTACGTGGGGTGCGCCTGGCTGTGCCATGTGCTTTTACGCTGGGGGCGACACGTTTGCACCGGGTGCGCGGGTTGTGTCGTCCACGAACAGAAATTTTGAAGGCCGCCAAGGACCTGGTGTCCGCACCCATTTGGCGAGCCCTGCGGTTGTTGCGGCGTCAGCGGTGGCGGGTGTGATCGCTGATGCGCAGTCTCTGTCCGTACTCGGAAGAGTTGCCTGATGCCTGATCCGTTGATACGCCACACCGGCATCGCCGCGCCGCTGTTGATCGATAATGTTGATACGGATCAAATTATTCCGAGCCGTGAGATGAAAGCCGTATCGCGCACCGGCCTCGCGGAAGGACTGTTCGCGGGATGGCGCTATCGCTCTCCTGGCAGTCGTGAACCTGTCCCTGAATTTGTTCTCAACCGGCCCGGGTTCGAGCGCGCGAGTGTCCTCATTGCCGGTGCGAATTTCGGCTGCGGCTCATCGCGCGAGCACGCGGTCTGGGCGCTCGCTGAGTTCGGGTTTCGCGTCATCATCGCCGAAAGCTTTAATGAGATTTTCCACGGGAATTGCTTGCGCAACGGGGTCTTGCCTGTTGTGCTCAAAGGCGTTTCAGATCTCCGCGCTCTTGGGTGGGATCAAGCCACTGACCTGACGATCGACCTTGCGCAGCAGACTGTTGAACGCGCTGATCAACCTGGGTGGCAGGGCGAGTTCGATATTGATGCGTACCCGAAGCATCTTCTTCTTGAGGGCCTCGATCCGATTGGTCTGACCTTGAAGTCGGCTGACGTCTTGGATCAATTCGAGCAGGTCGATCGCGTCGCGCGCCCTTGGGTGTATAAGGACTATTCCGCGGCGTAGGTCGTTTTTCCAGTGGCGGGCCCTTCGATAAGGCCTTCTTCTGCGAGCTCCGAGATGCGTGCTTTATCAATTCCAAGCGCGGACAAAATTTCTTCTGTGTGTTGACCAATGTCAGGTGGATTGATGTGCAGTCCTGGACGTTGATGATCGATGGAGAGCGGCATCGCAGGCAGCGCGATTTCCCCGCCATCGGGGATCTCCATATCAAGCAGTCCCCCGCTTGCTTGCAGGTGGGGATCGTCAAAAAGGTCTTCCGGACGTTTAATCGGTGCGAAGGGGAGCCCGAGCTTTTCAAGCTTTTCGGACAGGGCATCGCGCGTGTACCCCGCGAAGATCGTCCGTAACCGCGGTAAAATGATATCCCGTTTGGCGACGCGCGCATTGTTCTCCGCGAGGCTCGCGTCCGCGGCCCAGTCTTGGAGGTCAAACGCTTCGCACAGGGTCCGCCATTGCCCATCAGAAACGACGCCGATGAAGATCTTCTCCTCATCCTTCACGTCAAACACATCGTATACGGCCCAAGCGGAGACGCGTGCGGGCATCGGCGCGGCGGGGGAGCCGGTGACGGCATATTGCGCCATGTGCTGACCAACCAGAAACACCGAGGTTTCGTAGAGGGATGCGCTGAGATGGCGCCCTTTACCGGTCTGCGCCCGGTCCTGGAGTGCGGCGAGGATGCCGATCGCACCGAACATGCCGCCGGTTACATCGATCACGGATGATCCTGCACGCAATGGGCGTCCCGGCGGGCCCGTCATGTAGGCCAAGCCGCCCATCATCTGCGCCACTTCGTCGAGTGCAGTTCGGTGCGCATACGGACCGTCTAAGAAACCTTTTTCTGAGCAATAGATCAAACGCGGGTTGCGCGCGGATAGGGCATCATATCCGAAGCCGAGTTTGTCTAACGCTCCGGGCCGAAAGTTCTCAATGAAGACGTCAGCCTTCGCAATGAGGTTTAGGGCGATCTCTTTGCCTGCCTCCGATTTGAGGTCGATCGCGAGGCTCTTTTTGTTCCGGTTGTACATCGGAAAGTAACCGGCGCCCGAGCCGCGGAGGCGCCGTGTTTTATCGCCGCCAACGGGTTCGACTTTGATCACTTCGGCGCCAAGGTCAGCCAAGATGAGCCCGGCGGCGGGGCCCATGACCATGTGAGTGAATTCCACGACTTTCAGGCCAGCTAGCAAATGTGTGGCGGGATCCATCGGAAGCTCCTCGGTGCGGCCAAGGGCGGGTTGAGTTCTCTTCGCCGCAATTGATATATCTTTTGACGATAGAGCAATCCGCTGGGAAGCACACGCCCGGAATGCAAAAAGGAGCGCTGTCATGGCCGCAGAACGTGTTTTGATCAGTGAAGTCGGACCCCGCGATGGGCTTCAAAACTGCGCCGACATCATGCCGACGGCGCAAAAAAAGGCTTGGATCTCTGCCCTTGCAGAAGCCGGCGTTCGGGAGATCGAAGTTGGGAGCTTCGTCTCCAAAAAACTCCTGCCGCAGATGGCGGATACTGGCGAGGTCGTTGAATATGCGACGACAATCGCCGGGCTTGAGGTCGCGGTTCTGGTGCCCAACCTCAAAGGCGCCCAGATGGCCGTGGCGGCGGGGGCGCATAAAATCACGTTACCCCTGTCCGTCAGCGAGACTCATTCACTGCGCAATATTCGGCGGACTCACGATCAAGTGATCGCGGAAGCGCGGGCGATCACGACGTTCCTTGATAGCCTGCCTACCGGCGAGCGGCCGCACTTTGAAGGGTCGTTGTCGACCGCGTTTGGCTGCACGCTAGAAGGGGTGGTCCCCGAGGCCACGATCCTGCGGTGTGCTGAGCGGTTGGTTGATGCAGGTTGTGATGAGGTCGGAATATCCGACACCACAGGCTACGGCGACCCCACGTCCGTCAAAAAGCTGATCCGCGCAGTCCGCGGTGCTGTGGGTACGGACAAAGTCATGGGGGTCCATCTGCACAATACCCGCGGGCTCGGGTTAGCGAATGCGCTTGCGGCGTACGAAGAAGGCATTTCGACCTTTGATAGTTCCTTAGGCGGCCTCGGCGGTTGTCCAACAGCGCCCGGCGCGAGCGGGAATATTGTGTCTGAGGATCTCGTCTTTATGTTCGAGGCGATGGGCGTCGCGACGGGGATCGACATTGACCGACTGATGGCTACGCGCGAAATCGTTGCCGCCGCGCTGCCCAAAGAGGAACTTTACGGGTTCACGCCGCGGGCTGGATTGCCGCTTGATTTCCAACCAACCAGTGAAGCCGCGTAGGCGGATTAAATACGGAAGGCCTGGGCGTGGAGAAGAGCTGGGCAGTTCTCACCCTTATTTTATACGGCGCAGGACTGATCGGCATCGGCCTTTGGGCGTCCCGCCGTGCTCAGTCGCAAGAAGCGTTCCTTCTGGCGGGGCGCAGCCTGGGCCCGCTCGTCGCCGGGCTCGCCTACGCGGCGTCGACGTCGAGCGCATGGGTTTTGTTGGGCTATTCAGGGTTCGTTTTCGTCGCGGGCCCATCCGCGCTGTGGATGGTGCCGGGCATTTTGGTTGGATATGCAGCGGTTTGGCTTGGTGCCGGGCCGGTCCTTCAGCGGTTGAGCCGAGACCATGATTATCTGACGTTGACGGACTTTATGGCGCACGGCGCTGGCCAAGTGTCTGGTGCGGTCATCCGTGTACTTGCCAGTTTGATGATCGCGTTTTGCTTCTCCTATTACGTTGCTTCGCAGTTCCAGGGCGCTGGTGTAGCGTTTACGGGTTTGTTCGACATGAGTTTGCGCGACGGCGTTCTTATCGGCGCTGCCGTGATTGTTCTTTATACGTTCCTCGGCGGATTCCTCGCGGTGTCTTTGATCGACACGCTCCAAGGCCTTCTCATGGCCGTTGTGGCGGTGGCCCTTCCCACCTTGGCGTTCTTTGCAGCGGGCGGCGTTGAAGGGATCAACGCGGCACTGAACAGCCGACCCGAGGCTTACCTAGATCCTTTCGGAAGTCGTGCTGGCTTCGCGGCGTTCGGTTTCGTGGTGGGTTTGTTCGCCACAGGTTTTGGAGCCCTAGGGCAACCGCACTTGGTCGCTTGGATCATGGCGGCGCGAGATGGCAAAGCGCGTGTTTTAGGGGCCAGCGTCGCAATCCTGTGGGGTCTTGTGGTGTATGCTGGAATGGCCGTCCTCGGATTATCCGCCCACGCGCTATTCCCGGCGGGTACGCTTCCAGAGGGTGTTTTTTTCGCGGCTGCAGAAGCTCTGTTGCCGCCAGCGCTGGCCGGTGTCGTTGCGGCAGCGACCTTGTCGGCAATTATGTCGACCGTCGATAGCCAATTGCTGGTCGCTGGCGGCGCTGTCAGCCACGACTTGGGGCTTGGAAAAAGGTGGGGCGCAAGCGAGGTTTTGATCTCGCGCCTGGCAATTTTGCTCGTTTGCGGCGCCGCCGTTGTGCTGACGCTCGGCTTACCCTCAACGATTTTCGACCGCACGCTGTTTGCTTGGACAGCGCTTGGCGCGAGTTTTGGGCCGATCGTCGTGATGCGCGCGTTTGGCGGCACGGCACCCGGTTGGGCCGTCGCGGGATCTCTGGCTATCGGCTTCGCCGCGTCGCTCGCGTTCGAGTTTGTCCTCCCGCCAGGTCCCGGCGGCGCATTCGCGCGAACTGTTCCCTGGGCTTTGGCCTTCATCCCGCTGCTCGCATCCAAGCGCAGCGCTTAAGTGTTTTTGCGCTTGGCGGCGCCTGAAGTTCATGCCACTTTTTAAAAGGTATATCATTTCGGGAGGGAATATCATGATGCGCGCATTCCTGCTTGGTGCGGTTTCGGCTGCGGCAGCGAGCTTGGGCCTTGCTCAGGCTGACCCGCTGGATCCGACAGATGCCCAGGACACGTTGACGATCATGCGGAAGCTTCAATGCTCGACGATTGACAATGAGCCTGCGGTCTATTCCTGGCACGGGATCGCCTATTCCCGGCGGCAAGGCGAGAAAGATAAGCCGTTGTTTCTGGTCGAGGGCATGAACATCCGCGCCTGCTCCAGCGTGCGCGATCGTCGGTCCGGTGACGGTTTCCACCTCGTCTCCCGCGAAATCCTTCTTTATAAAGACCTTAAGACGGGCGAAGTGCTGCGCACCTGGGAAAATCCGTGGACGGGCGAAGAAGTTGAGGTTCTCCAGGTCGCCAATGATCCGGTGAATTGGAAGATGTACGAGAAGGGCCGCGACGGTAAGCGTGTTCAGTGGGCCGGAGAAATCGGCGCCGATGGCACGTGGTGGTACCGCTCGACTTTCCCGCTTTGGTATAAGAACCCGCTTGCCAGTGAATATGAGTCCGAAATTGGCGGAACCTACCACGCTACCGAAATGTTCAATTTTTTTGGCCGTACGGATGATCTGTTGGCAGACGATACAACGACGGCCCGCGTGACGGTCGGGTGGTCACGCCTTGCCGATTGGTTGCCGTGGATGAAAATGAACGGGCGCGAAGGCGCGATGTATATGCACACGGCGGGCCGCAAGCTCGGCAGTTTCGACGAACTCTCGGATACAATGAAGCGCGAAATTCGTGATAATTATCCGGAGTATAACAGCCCTCCACCGCCGGGCGATCCACGCGAAAACATGACGAGTTGGAAGTATTATAAGGGCGTGCGCGACGGCGAAATCGATCTGCCTCGCCGCTGATAAGCTTTGCACTGATTAAAAAGAAAGGCCGGGCATTTGCCCGGCCTTTCGCGTCTCAGGTTGCCCTGCCCGAGGACTAAAACTCTTTTCCTTCGTAGGACCGCCAGTCTTTCGTGACGAAGTGTTCGTCGACAAGCGTCCGTTGGAAGAGACGGTCGGCTTTATACCATTGCCAAACGCGGGCGCGGGCTTGTCCGTCATCGGACAGTTGGATCATTTCATACAGGTAGAGGTCGGGCTCACCGGTCCTCGTCCAGTTCAGCATCGTGGTTCGATTGAAGTCGTCCAGCGCGACATCGCACGCCCATCCATTGATGAACTCATTATCCCAAAACAGCCGTCCGTCTTTCACCGTTGCGGGAAAGTCGCGGACTTCGCGTTTGCCGTCATCCCAACGGTAGTGGTTGGTTTGGTGGTACGGGTGACCATCCTCCGGGAACCGACAAATTAAGCGCGATGCATGCGCATCGGTCAGTACACCATCGAGATTATAGTGCCGGTAGGTGCCCTCCCAGACGCCTTCGTGGCGCGCGAGGAGCGGCAAAATTTTCTTGAGTTCGTTCGAGGTCGTCGCCTCGGCAACTTTTTTTGAATGACCAAACATGTGCTTTTTTGCCACAGTCCTTACGCAAAAGTGATCTCAACCGGCCTTTGTCCTTGCCAACGGCCAATCCCCGCCAGAGGCTAAAAGATATACCAATTGACTCCGCAGGGACAGAAAAAAGGGCAGGGAGAACGAAAATGCGAATGAGAGGTAGGTTGCTCGCCACAAGTGCGTTGTGTGTTGGTGCTATTTTAGCATCTTCCGCTTTGGCACAAGACGACGGCGCGTCGATTGACGATGACAGCGATGTGATCACTGTTTCGGCACGTAAAAAGACAGAGACCCTGCTCGAAGCGCCCATCGCGGTCAGCGTTTTCGACTCCAACTCGATTGCCGATCGCCAGCTTGAAAGCATCGACGATGTCGCGCGGTTCACACCTGGCCTGTCGTTCTCGAAAGCGTTCGGACGTTCGACCGAGCGCCCGGTCATCCGTGGCCAGAGCAACGTCCTCGCCGGCGTTCAGTTCGGCGTTGAGGCGGGCGCCGCCTACTTCGTCGACGGCGTCTACTACGCTGGCTCGATCCAGAACATCAATCCAAATGAGATCGAGCGGATCGAGGTGGTGAAAGGCCCACAATCCGCCCTCTACGGACGAAATACCTACTCGGGTGCGATCAACTACATCACCAAAGGCGGCGTCGATGCGGTCGAAGCTGATGCCCGGATCCGGTACGGCAACAATGAGACCCGCGAGGTTTCCGCGTCCCTCGCTGTTCCGATCACGGACGCTTTAAGTGGGCGATTCTCCGTTCGCCGCTACGAATATGGCGGTGAGTTCCGAAATGCCGTGACCGATACGCTTGTCGGCGACGAATCATCGACCAACCTCTCAGCCGTGTTCGATTATGACGCAGACAGTGCCTTTAGTGCCCGTCTACGGATCAATTATAATATTGATAACGATGGGCCTTTGCCGCTGTTCCTCCAGGACGCGTCGAATAATAATTGCGCACCTGGGTATCGTTCTCTCTCAACCCACTTCTTCATTCCGGGTACGAACGGCCTACCGTTCCCCACGCCTGCGTACACAAATACGAACCAGTATTTCTGCGGTACGATTCAACCGGGACAGGTCGCACTGAACACTGCTCCTGATGCGGACGGAGTGCCCAACCAAATCCCCGGTGCGCTCCCGAATACCAGCTTTATCCAGCCGATCTACAATCTCGCTGACGGGACCGCATTCGACGGATTGGAGCGTGATCAGCTGATCATCAATTTCAACAGCGAATACGAGATGCAGTCCGGCCACGCACTCCGTGTCCTCGGCGGTTATCGCACCGAAGTCGAGAAGACCGGCTTCGACAGTGACCACTCACCCGTCAACTGGTTCATCGCTGGGCCTACAAACGAGCCGTTTTTCGCAAACACCAATCGCGACGACATCGATGATTGGAGTGCGGAGGTCACGCTTAATTCGCCGCAAAATCAACCTGTTCGCTGGCTTGCTGGCCTTTATTATTATGACCAAGAGATTGTCGATGGAGACATCACGTTCCAAGATCGCGACGGCTCTGATACGGAACTCGGTACACGGACGATTGAAAATACTGCAGTCTACGGCCAGGTCGAATTCGACGCATCGGATAACCTTCGGGTGACCGTCGAAGGTCGGTATATGGAGGAAACCAAAACCGACAGCACTTCGCCCGATCCGGAGGCAACGTTCACAGCGTTCACGCCGCGCGTGACCGTCGATTACGGCCTTGCAAACGGGGGGACGATATACGGCATCTATGCCAAGGGTGTGAAACCGGGCGGTCTCAACGGCGCGGTTGGAGCGTCAGTAGGCAAGCCGACTTATGAGCAGGAAGAGTCGCAAAACTTCGAGATCGGCCTCAAAACACCGTTGGCTGACAATCGCTTTGTGTTTACCGCGGCGGCGTTCTTCATTGATGCAACGGATGTTCAGTTGACGGAAGCAATTTCGTCGCCGTCGGGTGCGCTTAATTCGGTTGCGACGAACCAGGGCTCTGGCGAGATTTTCGGTGTTGAATTGGACCTCAACGGTGCGCTGAATGACTTCTGGACCGTTGGTGCCAACTACGCTTGGACAGATACCGAGTTTACTGAGGGCTGTGATGCGGATGAATGGATCCTGACGTCCGGCGGGGGCCTTCTCACCGATCCTGCGAATCAGACGGGTACGGACTTTACTGCTGATTTCCCAGGATCTGGACCGGCAAGCTGTTCGATCGCGGGACGTCAGTTCCCGTTGACATCTGAGCACCAAGCGAGCGGGTTTGTTCGCTTCGACTCGGTCAACACGGGGCCGTTCGGTTCTTCGTTCTTTGCAACGGCTGATGTCACATACGAGAGCTCAAAATTTGTCCAGGTGCATAACCGCGCGAAGACAGGCGAAGCATTGGTCTTCGGTGGACGGATTGGTTTTGACCATGAGAATTGGACCTTTAGTGCCTACGGTCAAAACTTGAACAACGAAGACTCGCTGGTCGCGGCGACCCGCTGGCTACAGTCGCCGTACTTCTTCGCGGACCTCGATACGACGCCCGAGGGTGCGTCTGGCAGTGCTCCGCGTGCGTTTTTTGGTTCGCTGCGTCGCGGTGCTCAATACGGTTTGGAGCTACGGCTGCGTTACTAGTTCGTGTACGCCATTGTTACGCATCAAAGAGCTGGCCTAGGAGACTGGGCCAGCTTTTTTTGTTGTTAGGATAATTGATATGTTCCGCCTGTTGATTGTTGTCGCGAACCTTGCAGTCGGGTCAGCGTATGCTGATGACTTACCTGCCGCCCAGAAAGATCTGACTGAGTTTCGAAGCCTGTGGGTGGGAACATGGTCAAACGATCGCCATGTCTTTTTCGCGGAGGACGCAGGGTTCACGTTGGAGAACTTGGCCCCTCAACAGGAATTCCGTCTTGTCAACGGTGAGAAATTGCAGTGGGTTGGGGATGACGGATTGGTTGACGTCACGACTGCGGTAAGCGGTGGGCAGATCAAGCAGGTCTTCCGCGACTCCCGCGGCAAGGAAACGTGTCGTATCACTTGGCGCCGCTCAGGCAGTCAGTTCGCTGGTCAGGCAACCCGCCGGTCGTGCGCTGCGCTCATTGATTGGGGTACAGACGAGCCGCGCCGTGCCCTCGATTTCGCGTTATCTCCGACAGAGTTGTGGGTGACTGAGCGCGGCGACGGGCGCACAGCGCAATTTCGTCGGGCACGCCCTTTTTCGTGTTGGGTGGCAGTTTTGCGTGGAGCTGAGCATGGCGATAGCGGACGCGGGATAAATGATTGGGATTTTCGGCGTGATGTGCGGCTCCACGACCAAGGCGGTATTGCGGTGATTACGACGGATGAAGATGTTCCGCGGACGGTGCGCTTGCAGCTGCGTGACGTTGATTGGCCGTACGGCAACCGTCGTCCCTCGCTTACCCTTTATGTTCTTGGTGAGGACGATCGGGCTGTGTCCTACAGCTGGACGGAAGGGGGAGCCGACAGAATCGGCATAAATCTCCGATGGTTACAGGCAAGTTGTACGTACGACGGTGATTAACTAAGCGCCGAGTTTCGCTCGGGCCCAAGCAACACTGTCGTCGGCGGCTTCAAGCGCGCCCTCCATGCCTGTGTGGCTTCGGGAGAGGTGCTCACCGGCGAAGCTGACGCGTTCGGTCGGGGCGCCCATTTTGCCGGCCCAGCGGGTGATTGTTCCCGGTGCCCAGTGCATGTAGGCG
Source organism: Pseudomonadota bacterium (assembly GCA_038749595.1). Classification (GTDB taxonomy): domain Bacteria; phylum Pseudomonadota; class Alphaproteobacteria; order Caulobacterales; family Parvularculaceae; genus Parvularcula. Next base: position 68,529 of record JBCDHW010000006.1, on the reverse strand, counting down.
CCACCGGAGAAGGGCTGATCATCCGTCCACCGCGTAACGGCAAGCGGCCGGGTCTTCAGACGGCGTGTTTGCTCCAGCGTGCGTTGCGCGAGCGCGAACAGCGTGTCATCGGACGCGCCGCGCAGGACGCCCTCGCCATTGATCCAGACTTTCACGCCGGTTACCTCGCCCTGATCGTCGATCTGAGGGAACACACGTTCGATTGGCGTATCTGTCCACATCGACAGCGGTAAGCCATCGGCTGGCAGATCATCAACGGCGAGATGGACCTGTTGGACTTGGGTGTAGGGAAGCGCTTTGATCGCCTGAGATGTTTCTAGGTTGACCGGAACGTCAAGCGCAATGCGGCGGAGTGCGGAGAAGGGCAGGGTACAGATCACATGGGGCGCTCGATAAGTGCCCCTGTCCGTCGTCACACGGACAAAGTCCAGCTCCTCCTCAATCGCTCGGATGGTGCTGCCGAGTTCAACGGCCCCGCTCGGTAGTCTATTGGCCAACGCTTCAGGCACCCGCGCTGAGCCGCCCATCACGACATCGCTCGGTCCCAACGCGACTTCGCGTTGATAGAGCGACAGACTGCGCCAGACATTGATCATACTGTACGTATCAAGACGATTGGCGTTCAACGCGATGTTGCACAATGCACGCGATGCCTCATCCATCCCTGCGTTGCGCAAAAACGCATCGGCGGAGATGTCGTTGTCGGCGGCCGCTGAACGCCATGCGCCAGGCTCAGCCAGCGGGTTATTGCGCGCGGAGACGGCGAAGAGGACTTGGTCGGGGGCCAAGCCCTTCATGTCGTCGGGGAAAGGGTTCAGCGAAGAAGTCGCCCATTCGGAGCTTGGCAGCACGGTGCCGTCGATGACCAATGTGCGCTCACGGCGGAGGCTTGGGGGGGCGGGGACGATCGCAACACCTACGTCCGCCGCAGCTTGACGGAAGCGGCGGTAGGATTTGCCGACCTGTACACCGCCAGCTTCCGGCCGTCCCTCAATGGCGTCGAGGGTATGCAAGCGACCGCCAACGCGGGTGTCCGCTTCGATCACGCGGACGTTGACGCCTTCCGCGTAAAGGGCGCGAGCCGCGTAAAGACCCGAAATTCCCGCGCCGAGCACAATGACGTCGGCATCCATCATCTGATGCACAGCGGTGGAACATCCCGCGACGCCAGCGGCGCCAAAGGCGAGAAAAGCTTGGCGGCGGGTCCAACTCATGGTCGATTTCCTCTCGACGCGACGGATAAAAGATATACCAATGCAGCATGACCGATAAAGGCGGATGGGCAGCGCTGGTCGAGCGCGATGAACTCGGCGCAGCGGAAGCTGCGCCGCAGGGCGAATTTAAACGCGGATGGCCAGTTTTGGCTGCGGCGTCGGTGGGCGTTGGATTGGGGCTCTCTCCGCTACCGTTCTACACGATCGGCGTTTTCATCCCGCCTTTGATGCGCGAATTTGCGCCCATGGGCTGGTCGGCAGGCGATATTCTCAACGCGCTGGCGATTTATACGATCGGCGCATTCACGGCCTCGCCTTTCATTGGGATCATGGCCGAGCGGTTTGGCGCGCGCCGCGTCGCGCTCATCTCGATCATCACATTTGGCCTCGCGATGATGGCGCTGTCCCTGAACACGGGATCCAAGACCCTCTATTTCGGGCTTTGGATCGTTCTCGCGTTTGCAGGGGCGGGCACGTTGCCCATCACATTTACTCGGCCGGTCGCCAATTGGTTCCAGAAGAACCGCGGCGTCGCGCTAGGGATCGCGTTGATCGCCACGGGCGTTTTTGGCGCGCTGTCAAAGTTCTTCGCGCAATTTATCGTGGCGAATGAGGCGTACCACTTCATTGGCGGATCAGGATGGCGTTCAGCCTACGTTCTATTAGGCTTGCTTCCCTTGACGATTGCGCTCCCGCTCTCTTGGCTGAGCTTGAGGGACGTGAACGACATCCCCGCGAAAGATGCCGCGGTGGTGAAGTGGAAGATCCCGATCCTCGCTGTCTCGTTGATCAGTACCCTGGTTTTTCTCTCCTTAGTCCTCCAGCAGGTGCTGCCGTTGATTAGCCAGAACGGCCTGCGGCTCGAATACATTATGGCATTTGGTTTCAGTATTTTGGCGCTGGTGCCGGTGTCGATGATGCTGTTTCTCGACATCGCAAAGCAGCCACCGACGGTTGCATCAGGTGATGCTGTCCAATTGCCGGGACAGACGCTTCTCGAAGCCCTACGCGAGTGGCGGTTTTGGCTTTTGGCGATCTGCTTTGTGCCCATCTCCTACGCGGTGGGCGCGATCATCCCCAATATTGAACGGGTGCTGACGGCTTCGGGCGGCTTTGAAATGAACGAAGCGGTCGGCTTAGCTACTTTGACAGGACTTGCGGTTCTCGGGGGCCGCATCATCGGGGGTATCCTGATCGACCGTTTTTGGGCGCCGATGATCGCGTTCATCTTCTTGGCCTCGCCAGCTTTCGCGTTGTGGCTGTTGGCCCAGCCTGAACTCGGCGCAGGCGGCGCAACCCTCGCGATCCTGATGATCGGCTTCGGCGCCGGGGTTGAGTACGACTTTATGGCGTACATCATCTCTAAGTACTTCGGGATGAAGTCATTTTCGGCGATCTACGGCGCGATTTACGGGTTCTTCGCGTTGGGTGCTGGGCTTGGACCGACAATCCTCACCGACATTGCGGATGGCCGAGGTGTGCATTTCTTCGGGATCAACACGGGGCTGTTTCCCGGGCAAGATTGGGCGTTTGCACTGACCACCGCAGCGGTGATCCTGGTGATCTCAACACTGCCGCTTCTTGCCCTAGGAAAATATCGGTACGCGGACCTTCATTAAGCGGGTTCTGCGTCGATTTTCTCTTTTAAAAGTGCCGAAACAGCGTGGCTGTGCATGTCGAGGAAGCCGTAGCTCCACTCTGGGCACTCAACCACTTCGCCGTTGGTCATGATGGGCGCTGCGCGCCGGGTGTAGTCTTGGAGCGTGTCCCCCGGATTGAGGAGCACCTTCCGGTGAGGAAGGTCGCGTAATCCATCCGTAAACGGCGTTGTATAGGCGAACGCAGCGGCGTGGCCCCACTCATACGCCTCGCCGCCCATACAGGTCTGAAGGAACGAGCGATCCATCTTCTCCAGGGTCCAATCAGGCGATGCGGTGGCGACGATCCGGCGCCAGTTCTCAATGATCCGTGATCCCTCTTTATCGAGCGGGATCGGTTTGAAGTAATCCACGAATTGCGCCCGCTCGTCGTCGGTCAAAATTGCCGCGGAAACCATCGCGATGCACCGAACATTGTCAGGCCGCTGATGGGCCATTTCGACAGCAACTTTCGCGCCGGTATGGTTTCCGAAGACGTCGACCTTGGAAAGCTTCAATGCGTCAGACACTTGCCACATCGCGCGGGCATAGTTTTCAATCGTGGCATCTTGCTCCGAAGGCGGACAATCCGACATGCCATATCCCGGATAATCAGCAGCCACGACCAGCCGATCATCAGCCGCAGCAAGCATGAAGTCCTCGAATTCCAGGCCGTTCTTGGGGCTTTGGTGGAGGCATACGAGCGGCGGTTTATCGCTCGGCTTGCCGGCTGTCCGGACGTGGATCTGTCCAAACGATCCGTCAACGTAGGATTTGCGTGTCGTATCGCTCATGCTCCGCTCTCCTCGGCCACGGCGACCACCGCTTTTCCGCGATTTTTGCCGTTCATGAGACGCTCGAAGAGCGCGGGTGCTTGCTCAAGCCCGATGACGCGATCTTCTTGAAATTTGAGTTTGCCATCCGTAATCCAACCTGCCGCCTCGGCTACGTATTCGTCCCAGCACGGATAAAAATCATAAACAACGAGTCCGGACAATTGCGCCCGTTTTCCGATGATCATTCCTGCGTTCAAGGGGTGTTGGCTCTGTTGATCGGTGTGATAGGCGTCGACCAAGCCGCAGAGGACGCCCCGCGCATATGTCTGTGCATGGCTCAGCGCCAGCATCGCCATCTCTGCGGAGACGTTTTCAAAGAAGACGGACAGTCCTTCGGACAACGCTTCGCCGAGGGCCTCTCGCCAGCCGTCAGCCTTATAGTCTATGCACGCGTCGAAGCCGTAAACATCCGTAACGATTGCGCATTTCTCTGCGCCGCCCGCAATACCGACCACCCGCTCAGCACCCTGAATTTTTGCGATCTGCCCTGCGGTCCCGCCGACGGGGCCAGCCGCGGCGTCGATCAACACAGTATCGCCTTCGGTGACTTTCGCGAGCTGGGTGATCCCCGCCCAGCCGGTCAGGCCCGGCATTCCCAGAACGCCGGCATGGGCAGAGAGAGGCGCCATCTTCGGGTCAAGCTTACGGCATTGCTCCGCAGGGAGAGCAATATGCTCCGCCCACCCACCTTCCATGCTGTGAATCCAATCGCCCTCAGAGAACCGATCGCTCTTGCTCGCGATTACCTGCGCGACCACAGCGCCTGGGATCGTCCCTTGTCCTGGTTCGGGCGCGGGCTCGCCCATATGTCGCCCCCGCAGTCGCGAGCCGACGTAAGGATCGAGCGACAGATAGACCGTTCGGGCGAGGACGCCATCGCCAGGGCATTCCGGCGTTGGCGCCTCGATCATGGTGAAATCATCGGCGCATGGCTTGTGATCGATCGGTCGAACTAGGACGATTTTTTTCATCACTTAGCCCTCGACCATTTCAATCAGTGTACCGTCAGGTCCACGCATCGTGCCCGAACGTTTGCCTTGATAAACAATGCTTTCATAGACTTTTGGTTCGGTGATCCACGGTCCTTGTAAAGTGTTGAAGTCTGGATGCCACATGGTCCCGACGGCACATCCAGGGACGAGCATGCCCTCGTGATGGGGCCGAGCAATCGCAGCTTCAGGATACTGATCAACTTCAAGGAACACATCGCGACCATGCACCATTGTTGAGATGCGGTGAAGCTCTGCTTCGTCCGTCCCGTACGCCTTCGCAAGCATGGTGTAGACGATTTCCATATCGCGGCCCATGTCGAGACCACAATGCTCTGCCATCCACGTATTTGCAGCTTCCATGTCGCTGCACCCCATGACTAAGATGAAGAGCTTGTCGATCAACGTCGCCGCGCGGGGAAGGTCAAAGGCTGGCAAATCGTCCCTGATCTGCGTGAGATAGACGATTTCCTCGTCGGGGCCCTTCACTTGCATCGGATAGATCGCAGGCAAGCCGTCAATTTCGCGTGGTGGGCCAATGATTTCAAACGGACTGTTCAGCATACGGTCATTCGCTGCGAGAACGTCGTTCACACAAATCTCGATCGCGTTCCATCCGTAACTCCGCAGCGCACGAAACCCTTCGACTGGCGGCTGCTCAACAAAGCGGATAAAGATGGCTGCCCCAGAGCTCGGCTGTAACACGGCCATCGGCGCACCCGCGCTTTTTGGCGTTCCCCAACTGTTGGCAAGCTCGGGATCGACAGTCCCTTCTTCCACAACGCTGTAGTCAAAATATTCCGTATAAAGCTGTTTTGAGCGTTCGATATCGCTGACGGTGAGTGTAGCGGCGCGGAGAAGTTTCATCCAAGAAAGCCTTTGCAACGGTGTTTTCGGGTTGGCGACAAAAGATATATCTTTTACCGTTCTCAAAAGCTAGCGACGGAGCGAAGCACAATGGCCGCCTATATGATTGTCTTTGCGGAAGTGCATGACCGCGCACGGTTTTTTAGTGACTATGCTGGGCCGACGGCTGCGCTTTTGAGCAAGATGGGCGGTGAATATGTGGTCCGGGCGCCGGGCGTTTCGGCGCTCGAGGGTCCTCTTTTTGATGGCCAGAGTGCGGTCATCTCGCGCTGGCCGAGCAAGGAAGCGGCACTCGCGTTTTGGAATTCGCCCGAGTACGAAGCTTTGAAGTTAGCGCGTCAAACGCTTGCCACGGCGCACGTGATGCTCGTGGAGGATCCGTCGTGACAGGGGGCGCTATCCTGGCGGCGCTGTTGCTCAGCGGCGCTCCACCCGCGCTTGATGCGCGGGCAACGATGCCAGCGGCCGAACAATCAGATCCGAGCACGACAGCGCGTTCGATCATCGAAAGAGCGCACCGCGCGGCGGGAGGTGAGACTTTCACCCGGCCGGGTACGTTGTTTCTCAAAGGCTACAACATCATCCGTACACCTGATGGCGGTGAAGTGCTTTGGGATCAGTACGCGATGTGGCGCGTCTTTGGCGAGACGAAGGCGGACTCGCGGAATGCGAACGGTCGGGTCCGGATTGAGGCGTGGTCCGATGGTCAGCTGGCGTTGCTTTTGGCATTCGACGGTTCTGTGACGTCGACTCAAAACGGGGTGATGAGCGATCAGTCTGCGAATGAAATGTGGGGTAATAATTTTGGCTTTGGCGCGATCCGAAATGCGCTCGACGAAGGATGGAGCCAAAAACGTCGCCCTGACCGCCTGATCGATGGTGAACCGACGGCTATGGTCGAATTGACTGACCCATCGGGTGGCAAGACGCTTTTCGGGATCCGTCAGTCGGATGACGCGATTGTTTACGTGGGGTTTCAGACGGATAGAGGTTGGCACGAGCGGCGGTACTCGCATTTTTTCGAAAAGCCTGGCGTATCGTGGAGGCAGGCGGGTCGTGTTCGTCTGTTCTATGACGGTGTGAAAGCGAACGAAGCGGTGTGGACGGACTTCTCCATTGGTGCTCCGCTCCCGGATAGTCTTTTTCGTGTGGAGCGGGCACCATCAGAGCCTACTTTCTGATGATCACGGCTTCACCGCTCATTTCTGCCGCCGATGCCTTCGTCAATCGAGATCGCATAGCCTTTATTGATTCGACGTGGTTTTTAGATGGCTCGTCTGGGTACGAAACATATCAGCGGGAGCACATTCCGTCTGCGCACTTTTTTGATCTCGATGCGATTGCTGATCAGGAGAGTTCACTTCCGCATATGATGCCCACGCCTGAGCAATTCTCAGAAGCGGTCGGTCCGATGATCGGCGATTCCGAGCACGTCGTTATTTACGACGCCTCGCCTCTGCACTCGGCGGCCCGAGTCTGGTGGACATTTCGGACGATGGGATTTGCGGGTGTGCAGGTTCTCGATGGAGGGCTCCACGCCTGGAAGGAGCGGGGATTTCCAGTGACAAGGGAAGAGCCTCAAACGCGTGCGGGCACCTTCAGGGCGTCGTGGCATCCGGAAAAAGTAATTGATTTCAGAGCGATGACGGCGGCGTTGGAGACCAGAGAATTTTGCATCGTCGACGCTCGACCGGCTGGACGCTTTCAAGGCATCGCACCTGAACCAAGGGCAGGTCTGCCGTCGGGCGCGATGCCGAATGCGATCAATGTTCCTATGACGGAGCTTTATCAGGCCAACGGAAAGCTGCAGCCTTCCGATCGCCTTCGCGAGATTTTTGAACCGCTTCAAAGGGAACGTGATCAGAGGATTGTCGCAACGTGCGGGTCTGGCGTGACCGCTTGTTCGATCCTCCTGGCGCTGAGCGTGCTGGGGTATGAGAACCTCGCACTCTACGACGGTTCGTGGGCTGAGTGGGCGATGCGCTCGAACGCAATTATTCCTGCGCCGGCATAACGGATTTGGCGATACAGCCGCGCAGCTCAGAGCTGTTGGTTAGACTTTCGCGAATTCTTCGGCAACGTCCTCGCTCGAATCTTCCTTGCCCCGATCAATGGCCTCGCGGTCCTGTTGAAGGATCCTCAGGCACCGGGCGATATATTCCTGCATCAAAGCTCCGCGTTCATCGGCAGCAGCCTTATCCGGCGTATACGCCTCAATGCTCTCACGGGTCACAGCACCGTCGCGCTCGAGAAGGCGCTCTACGGTATCGAGACGTTCACGGATGACCGCGACTTCCTGCATCAGAGCGAGGGTGATGTTCATCACCCGCTCCGTGTCAGGATTATCGAAAAACCAGGGGCGTTTGCCTTTGGCTTTTGCGCCAGCTAGCGAAAAGGGATCGAGCGGCGTCGACATCACGCAGCTTTCCTCGCGCCAACCACGTGCCAAGCCGCTTTACGCCCGTAGTCTTCTTGTCCGTCGTCCTTCGCGGCCTCGGGGAAAACCTCGGGATCAACAACTGCGGCAACGCCTCCGTGGATCAAGGTTTCATGAGAAAAACCAGCGTCTTGCATCCATTGATCAAGATCGATTTCGTGCATTTTGGTCCAGAACGGTTCGTTGTTGTAGAACGCGTCCCAGTCGCGCATAGCCTGTTCGAACAGAGCCATGTCCTCAGTATACTGCGGTTGCTCCACGTGAAGAACGATCCCGCCAGGCGCAAGAAGCCTGTGTGTCTCCCGGAAGATCATTGGCATCGTTTTGTAGCTCGTCTCGTGCAAGAACATCGTCGACTGAACCCAGTCGAAACTTCCGTCCTCAAATGTGTCGAGCTTTGATACGTCGCCTTGGACGAAGGTGACGTTCTCGATGCCCATCGTTTTTGCGCGCGCCAAGCCATAGCGGAGCATAGGCGCACCGGCATCGACTCCGACAACCTCCGCATCCGGGAACATCTCCGCAATCGGAATAACGTTGTGGCCAAGGCCGCAGCCGATATCGAGGATCCGTTTCGGTGCGAAATCGGGGAGGTTCTTTTTCACCCATTGCGCCACGGCGACGCCGCCGCCGTCATTGTAGCGCCCTAACATACCGCCAGTTGTCGCGAAGATCCCAGCATCGTAGTTCGCTGCGCCCGTCACATCGCCAGGAACAAGCTCCGTATAGTAACTTCCCGGCATACAATGGTGGTCGATCGCTACCGTCGATCGCGGCTGTTTAAATTCTGGGTCGAGTTGCAGGCGCGGGTCGCCTTCAGTGAGTTCCTTTACTTTGGCGTTGAGTTCGTCGGCTTGGCGAATCGTGACCCACCGGCCAGCCTGCTGACGCGTTTCCATTGTACCGCGACGGAGCGCCGACCACCATTGGAACATCGGGTCTTTGGCGAGATCTTTGCGGACCTCGTGGCGGCTTTTGTAGGGGCCAATCTCTTTCTCGCGCGCTGGTTTGACCCGTGCTTCGAACGCTTCACCGACCCCCGGCATCACCTTCGTTGCGAGGTGCCGGTTCATCTGTGCCAGGAAGTTAAATCGGGCAATTTCGTCGTGGCTCGTCTCGGGGTAGACGCCATGGCGGCCCACCACGCGGTAGTCGGGGGGACCATCATAGGGGCGGTCGTTCGCGCTCATCGTCTCTATCTCCGCTGCGGCCAGGGGTAGTCTTCTTTCGCAAAAGATATATCATTTGGCAAAATCGAGCTCAATCAACCTTAGCGAGGCGCGGAACCCCCATGGCCACAAAAATCGTCGCACTGTTCAACCTCAAGCCAGGGACCTCCGCCGCGGATTACGAAGCGTGGGCGAAAGAGACAGACCTCCCGACGGTCAACGGCCTCAAGTCCGTTGATCAATTTGAGGTCTTTAAAGCGACCGCGTTGCTCGGGTCGGATGCCAAGCCGCCCTACGCGTATATCGAGATCATCGATGTGAACGACATGGACGTTTTCGGCGGTGAGGTCGGGACGGAGGCGATGCAGAAAGTCGCGGCGGCGTTTCAAGGCATGGTCGACGACCTCGTCTTCATCATGACCGACAAGCTCGGTTGAGGCGCGCAATGGGCACTCTCTCCGGAAAGACTGCGGTGATCACGGGATCGGGGCGCCGCCAGGGCCTTGGTGAAGCCATTGCGATGCGCCTCGCCAGAGATGGCGCCAATATCGTGATCTCCGACGTCGGAACATCGCGTGACGCCGCAACGGGCGAAAACCACATTGGGACTACAGACGAAATGGAAGCGATCGCGGCGGACATTCGTCAATTGGGTGTTGAGGCGTCGACCAAGCCTTGCGACGTACGCGTCCTAACCGAGGTCCAAGCTCTCGCGGCGCACGCGGTTGATCTGCACGGCGGCCTGGATATTTGGGTCAACAACGCAGGCATCGGATACATTATGAAGCCGCTCCTCGAAGTCACCGAGGAGGACTGGCGCGCTGTTATCGACGTGAACTTGACCGGATCATTCTTCGGCGTGCGCGCGGCGGCAGAGGAGATGGTTAAGCAAGGGCGCGGCGGACGCATCGTTAATATCGCGAGCCAGGCGGCCAAATCCGGGTTTCCGCACGCACAAGCCTACACAAGTTCCAAACATGGTCTTGTCGGGCTCGCTCGGTCGGCTGCAGTTGAATTGGGCGCCCACGGAATAACGGTCAATAACGTCTGTCCAAACCATGTCACGACCGGGTTAGGTGCGTGGCAGAATGAGTACTTTTCCAAAGTCGTTGGTGCCGCGTCGGTGGACGATTACCTCAAGGCAATGGCTGCGAGGATCCCCATGGGCCGGCCTGGGCTGCCCGAGGACACCGCGAATGCCGTCGCTTGGCTGTGTACGGATGAAGCCCAGTATATCACCGCCGAAAGCATGAATGTTTCTGGTGGTGAGGAGCCACATTGATGCGAATCTTTTTGATTTTTCTAGTGCTTGGCATTGCATACGCCGATCATCACGCCGCTCCGAATGCCAAAGTGCAAAAGGAGCTTGATGCGATCGCCGATCGCTGGCGCGCAGCGTACGAAGTCGGAGACTTCGCGGCGATGGCCGATCTTTACGAGCCGGATACGTGGCTCATGACCAGAAACCGCCCGGCGAAGAAGTCTCGAGACGCTGTTCTTCAGTACTTTGAGCAATCTCGCGCGGTCGGCGGAAAAGCTGAGATCGTCTTCGATCAAGAAAGCCTTATCGTCGATCCTCCCTATGCGTTTAAAACGGCGCATTGGTGGCTTGAGGTTGAAGGAAGCGGCGGCCAACTGATCACGGACCAAGGCCGTTCATTCGTCGTCTTTAAGCAGGGTTCTGATGGCCGCTGGCGCATCTGGCGCGACATGGACAACAATACGCCCGACGTTCAGCCTCGGGAGCTTTCTCGCAATGATGCTCCGTAAACGAGACTGAGATTAAGATGCATACTGTTCAAATAATCCTTCTGGTTTAACGAGAAGCTCTCATGCACAAACAGCCTGACCCCGCACCCTCTGGTTTCACGTGGCCTGGCGGCAAGCGCCTGGCCTTTTCCCTCGTGGTAAACGTTGAAGAGGGGGCGGAAAATAGGGTTGATGAGGGGGACAAGCGGCCCGAGCCTGTGGACGAACTTGGCGTGACGATGAAGGCTCCGATCCGTATGCACGGCAACGAAACTAATTATCAGTACGGGATCAATCGGGGTGCCCCTCGCGTCCTGAAGCTCCTCGACGAGGCGCAAATCCGCGCGACTTGGACTGTGTGCGGGCAAGCCTTGGAGAAGGCTCCGTGGCTTGCGAAGGCGATCATCGAGCGCGGCGATGAGCCTTGTAACCATGGGCATAAATGGACTTTCTCGGCTTTTATGAGTGAGGAAGAGGAGCGCGCATTTGTTCGTAAGGGCACTGAGAGTATCGAGGCAACTTGTGGCCGGAAGCCCGCAGGTTGGTTGTCGCGCTATTTGCATACGGACAAAACACGCCGGTTCATTAAAGAGGCTGGCTACTTTTACCATATGGATGACTATTCGGATGATTTTCCTTATTGGGATCAGGTCGAAATGGACGATGGCAGCCGACAACCAATGGTCATTCTTCCGTATGCGATTGACTCCAACGACATGAAATTCTGGCTCGCGCCAAGCTTCACGCCGCAAATGTGGGTCGACTACGCGAAGCGGACTTTCGATTGGCTCTATGAGGAAGCACAAACGGAAGGTGCTCGGATAATGAGTTTGGGGCTCCACCTGCGGATTATTGGTAGGCCGGGTCGGATCGCGGCGCTGCGTGAAGTGCTCGATTACGTGACGGGCCACGACGATGTTTGGTGCGCGAGCCGTGAAGAGATTGCCCACCACTTTGCCGAGCACGTCAAACCGTGATCACTTTCGCCACGCTTCTCGCACTGGCCGCTTTGCCCGGTGCCGCAGAATTTGCCGATCAAGCACAGGGCGTTTGGACGAGTGCGGAGCAATCGCGAGAGGAGGCGTACGATTTCGTCGCGAGCGAAACGTGGCGTATCTGGCAAGCCCGCAACGATGGCGTTTGGCTTTATCAACAGAATTGGATCCTCGCCGAAAACGCATCAAGCCGACCTGGTCGGATGGTGCGTACGCGGCACGAACGCGTGCCTTACTTTCAAGTCGTGATCCAACTGCGCGACTTCGGTGATGGCGATGTCCACACAACAACTTATCGACTGAAGCCAGGAGCTCGTCGAACCGCACAGCAATTTGCGGCTGGGAACGGAGCCGCGTTTTCCGAGGAATGGCTTGATGGGGTAGCGTGCATGGGTCGGTTAAAGTCGGTAGGCGAACGATATTGGCAGGGATCCGCGTCGTGCCCCAACGCTTACAAAGGCGGCGTTCGTGTCGAAAGCATCAGCGTCCGGAGCCCCGGTTCCTACGTAAATTGGGACCGCGGGTTCGACGGTGAAGGGGAACACATTTGGGGCCCATCCGAAGGTGGCTACATTTTTACGCGGTGGAGGGATCAATGAGGATATCGCTACTGGCTATTTTAATCAGTGTACTGGTATTAGCAGGATGTGCGACGGACTTATCGAACACCGTGGCGGAAACCCCGCCGCCGTCCGAAGATCCTGAAAACCCGCTTGACTTGCGCAGGACGACGTTGGTCGTTCGCGACATTGAGGCTTCACTTGCGCTCTATCGCGACGCGTTGGGCATGTCGGTGGTCTATGATCAGGAGCTGACCTCCCCGGGCTTATCGATGCGATACGGCGCAGACGGAGAGAATCGGTCGCGCCTTGTCCTGCTCAAAGCGAACGATGGTTTCATCGGCATGCTGGGCTTGTGGCAGTTCCTTGATCAGACGTCGAAGGATCAAGAGGAGCCAGACGCCGCCGACTTTACGCCTGGTGAAATCGTCTTGCTGTTCAACTCAAAAACTCTCGAGACGACGTTCCCCGCAGCTGCTCAAGCGCCTGGGGTGAGCGTTGTTGGCCGACCAAAAGAGAGGCGTTACCCGTCACCGTCAGGTGATATTGTCGTCATGGTTTCTATGCTGACTGACAATGACGGGCACACGATTGAGCTTAATCAAATCATCTCCGATCCGCGAAGCGATTAGCCTCGGAAGGTCAGTTGCGTAGCCAACGTCATTCGAGCGCATCTTCAAGTATCGGATATTCCAAATCAAAAACACTGTGAATGAGGCCGCCGCGCAGTCTTTTGCGTCAAACCGGCACCGACCGGCGGCCGCTTTGACGCAGTGTGATTGACCTCGCACCAACGATTTTGTAATTTGTCCGGACAAATTATGGCCGTCGGAGGATGCATGGTCCAAAATTGGAAAGAAGTGGGCCCGCAGAGGTACCGCGAGACCTTTGGCCGGTACTTTGAGGATTTCCACGAGGGTGATGTTTACGAGCATCGTCCCGGGAAGACTGTCACGGAGTACGATAATCACCTCTTTACACTGATGACAATGAACACCCACCCGATGCACTTCGATGCCGAATTTGCGCAAGGGAGCGAGTTCAAACAGAACCTTGTCGTTTCTCCGTATACGTTGGCGATCTTAATCGGCATGTCGGTAACCGACGTTAGCCAAAAGGCAATTGCCAATCTCGGTATGGAAGACGTCAAGTTCACTGCCCCCGTTTTCGCCGGGGACACAATCTACGGCGAAAGTGAAGTGATTAAGAAGCGGGAGTCGAAGTCACGACCGGGCCAGGGCATCGTCACGGTTCTGACGACTGGAAAAAACCAACGCGGTGACGTTGTGTGCACCTTTTACCGAAACCTATTGATACCCGCGCGCGGCAATGCCGTTGAAGACAAAGTTTCCACCTACTGACGAGGAGGTAAGACTGATGACGAACATGCACGACACGGACGGAACTGAAGCCATTATGCTCGAAGCCATTGATAAATGGCTCGATCAAAAGGTGCGCCCCGTCGCGATGGAGCTCGAGCACGGCGATGTGTACCCTGACGACCTCGTCGAGGACATGAAAGAGCTTGGCTTGTTCGGTGCACTGATTGAGCCAGAATATGGTGGCCTTGGACTTTCTGCGACAACGTATGCGCGGATTGTGACCAAGATCTCAGAGGAGTGGATGAGCCTAACGGGTATTTTTAACTCCCACCTGATGATGGCGCAAATCGTTCAACGGTTTGGAACCCAGAAGCAAAAAGAGTATTGGCTTCCGAAGTTTGCGACCGGGGAGATTCGTGGCGGTCTCGCTTTGACTGAGCCCAATGCCGGTACAGACCTGCAGGCGATCACAACCAAGGCCACCCGAGAAGGCGATAAATACATTGTAGACGGAGCAAAGACCTGGATCTCTAATGCCATCCAAGGTCATTGCGTCGCGCTTTTGGTGAAGACCGATCCCTCTGCCGAGCCGCGTTACAAGGGTATGTCGATCCTCATTACACAGACCAAAGATCCTAAATCAGGCAAAGATCTTCCTGGAGTTCGTAATGGGAACAAGCTCGAAAAGCTCGGCTATAAAGGGATCGACAGCGGCGAACTCATTTATGAAGCCTACGAATGTGACGCTGAGCTGTCTCTGATTGGTGGTGAAGAGGGCAAGGGCTTCTTCATGGCGACTGGCGGGTTGGAAATTGGTCGCATTAATATTGCCGCGCGGTCTGTGGGCATCGCGCGACGTGCACTGAATGAAAGCGTGGCCTACGCGCAGACCCGGAAGACGATGGGTAAGCCAATTTGCGAGCACCAAGCGATCCAGCTCAAGCTTGGGCATATGGCGTCCCGGACCCGTGCGGCAGAATTGCTCGTCGAGGATGCGGCCCGAGCTTATGATACTGGCGAGCGGATCGACTTGGAGGCGGGTATGGCGAAGTACTATGCCTCTGAAACAGCGGTAGAAGTCGCAACTGAGGCCATGCGCATTCATGGCGGGTACGGATATTCGAAGGAGTATCCGATCGAGCGCCTTTACCGAGATGCGCCGCTGATGTGCATTGGTGAGGGTACGAACGAAATGCAGCGGATTATCATCTCAAAGCAACTCATCAAACGGAACCCGGTCTAATGGCGCGCCTTCTCGAAGGCGTTCGAATATTATCTGTCGAGCAGTACGGAGCCGGTCCTTACGGAACCATGCTGCTTGCTGATCTGGGTGCTGAGGTTATCAAAATCGAAGACCCCAGCCGCGGAGGAGACGTCTCGAGGTCAGTTGGCCCTTACATGCTCGGCGAGGGCGACAGTGAGTTCTTTCAAACGTTCTCGCTGGGTAAAAAGTCGATCACGCTGGACCTCAAGTCCGAGCAAGGACGAGCTGATTTCCAGCGATTGGTAAGGTCCGCTGACGCTGTCGCGAACAATTTGAGAGGCGATCAGCCAGAAAAGCTCGGACTTACCTACGCCGACTTGCAATCCGTAAACCCGAAAATCGTCTGTGCACACCTATCAGCTTACGGACGGAAGAGTGAACGTGCGGCATTGCCTGGCTACGATTATCTCATGCAAGCAGAGGCTGGGTTTATGTCGATGACCGGCGAGCCGGATGGGCCACCGGTTCGCTTTGGTTTGTCGATGGTTGATTTTCATACGGGAAGTCAGCTTGCAACGGCGCTCCTCGCAGGTATCGTCAGCGCCGGGCGCACTGGCAAGGGGTGCGACGTTGATGTTTGTTTGTTTGATACTGCTGTACACCAACTATCTTATCCGGGTACGTGGTATTTGAATCAGAGGCACGTGACCGGCCGCCTTCCCCGCGGTGCGCACCCTTCGATCGCCCCAAGTCAATTGGTGAAGACTCAAGACGGGTGGGGTTTGTTGATGTGCCAAACACCTAAGTTTTGGGATTTGTGGTGTGAACTGACGAACGCTGGCCAGTGCACGAATGATCCTCGCTTTGCTTCAGTGGCAAGTCGGCGGGAGCATTTATTCGCTTTGTCGGACGCTGTTGACCAGGTGATGCAGAAAAAGACGACCGCTCAATGGATGGGTATCTTGGGGGGAAGGGTGCCATTCGCTCCGGTGTTGAACGTGGCGGAAGCTCTCGATAATCCGTACATTGATCGCGTTGAAATGGTCGCGACAGTTGATCACCCAGATGCATCAGATGGCCTAAGGGTTTTGGCTTCGCCATTTCGGGTGAACGGCGAGAGGCCATCGCTAACGCGGGCTCCGAAGATGGGAGAGCATACCGACGAGGTCGTCGGCAATGAAGCTTGAGGGGCTGACGGTCATTGATTTGTCAGCGTTTCTCCCGGGACCGCACATGACAATGACGATGGCGGATCACGGCGCAGACGTCATAATGGTCGAGCCCGCCAATGGGCTCGGTGAGCCAGTCCGCGAGATTGGCGAGAAGACCGCAGACGGATTATCCGTATGGTTCCGTAATATTGCGCGCGGGAAACGCAGTCTGAAGATCAATTTGAAAGATCCACGTGGACATGCTCTTTTCATGGGACTCGCGAAGACAGCCGATGTTGTCGTCGAGGCTTTTCGTCCGGGCGTGGTTAAACGATTGGGTATTGATTATGCAGCGCTCTCCAGTGTTAACCCTCGTCTGGTTTACTGCTCGATATCCGCTTTCGGCCAAACGGGGCCGTGGGCGCAAAAGCCCGCGCACGATATCACCGTTCAGGCCCACGCTGGCCTTGTTGATCTCAACCGTGGACTGACCGATGACAAACCGGCGATGCCGAATGTTCCGTTTGCCGACGCCTCGGCGTCGTTGATGGCCCTTTCGGGTATCCTCATGGCGCTTTACCGGCGGGAGAGGACAGGTCGTGGAGACTATATCGACCTGTCGATGTTCGACGCTGCGTTAGCATGGACGCCAAATGTCCTTGGCCCAACGTTTGCCGAGGGTCGCGCTCCAGAGCCAAAATCTATGCGTAGTTTTGGCGGCGCCGCGATGTACAACATTTATCAGACGTCAGACCAAAAGTATATTGTCCTCGGTGGCTCCGAGCTAAAGTTTGCGAAGAACCTGCTTGAAGCTTTCGGTCGTAGTGATCTGATAGACTTTGCAAAACAACCACCTGGGCCACTTCAGGATCCTTTAAAGGCGTTTTTTCGGAGAGCGTTTGAAGAGCAGACCCTGGATTATTGGCGCGATTTTCTGGAGCCGATCGACTGTTGTTGGAGCTGGGCACGTACACTGAAGGAAGTCTTTGAGGACCCCGTTGTGGAACAGCGCGGCATGATGTTACGCGACGATGAAGGACATCGCCATGTCGGCCCGGCTATTCGGTTTACTGACGAGCCCGCTCAGCCAAATCTCACGACACCGCAATACGGTCAGCACAGTGAGGAGGTTGCGCGTGAAGCAGGCTGCTCTGTCGAGGTGATCACAGCAATGAAACGTCAGGGCGTCATTTGATCATGCGGTATCCGAACACTCTTTTCCCGGCCACGCGCGCGCATGAGGGGACATGGGAAGGAACCTATACCCATCTCAATGAAAGTGCTCAGATTGAAGATCAGCATACGACGCGCGTCGTTTGTTCCTTTCCCGACGACGGATCGGATGTGTTTTATCGTCAACACATCCATTTTACGTGGCCAGACGGTCGGGAGCGTCATGACCTTTTCGAGGGCATCCCGCGAGATCAAGCTCTCTGGTATGACACCCCGACGTTTACAGGCAAGAGTTGGGAGACTGATGACGGATTGGTGCTCCTCAACCTTCAGCGCAAAGATGAACCGGGTGCGCGCTTTTTCGAAATCATCGTCATGGGCGAGGGCGGAACGCACCGAGCGCGAACGTGGCATTGGTTTCGCGACGGGCGGCTTTATCGGCGTACGTTGTGTGACGAGAAACGGGTTGGCTAGGCCCGCGTTCGGTCAAGTCGAATTTCATACGCGAAGCGTCCTGCCGGGTGGGTGCTTTCGGAAAGCAGCACAATCGCGCCCGATGCATCGCGATACCGTCGCGTCGTGCGTAGACCTGGAGAACCCGCTGATACACCAAGTAAATCAGCTATTTCACCTGTGATGGCGCACGCCTCCATCCGCTGGGTGACCTTGGCGATTGCCGTGTTGGTGTGCTCCTCGAGCCAGTCGGAAATGGGCCCAGTCAGTGCCGTGATCACGTCTGCGGACGGCGCCACCTCGGCGGGAATGGCGACGATTGTGAAGGCCTGAGCCGGTTCGTCGGCGACCCTGCGGAGGCCGATGTAAGCGTGGTACTGCCCGGTGAGGCCGAAGCGATCCAGCATATCATCTGTACAGGGCTCATCACGGAAAATTGCCAGGTGGGCGTCTCTCGCATACTGGAGGATTGACTCAAAGTTATCGATCGCTTGGGCAAATGCGGGCACCCGCCTGTCAGCGACAACGGTTCCGGCGCCCCGTCTGCGTTCGATGAGACCGTCTTCGGTCAAAATCCGCAATGCTTCGCGTGCCGTGTGACGCGAAACGTTATGTACGGAGCAAATCTCCATCTCGGTTGGGATCGGATCTCCTGCCACAAGCGCGCGATGTTCGATTTCTTGACGCAGTGTCTGCGCCAGGAGGCGGTAGCGAGGAAGAGAGCCTGTCATCCCATCAAGCGTCGCATACCCTCCCACGCGGACGCAAGGTCTGTGCGAAACGCTGGATCGGCGATGGAGATGAGCCGCTCGGCCCGCTCTTCGATCGAGCAATGCCGCAGGTCAGCGATCCCGTGCTCAGTCACGACAGTTGCGACATCACCGCGCGCGACCGACACAGCGTTAGGGTCGAGCCGCGGTACGATACGGCTTATTGATCCGTTTTTGGCGGTGGACGCCAACGCGATGATGCCGCGGCCACCGTCACTCGCGCTCGCGCCGCGCAAGAAGTCGCAGAGGCCGCCGGTCCCAGAAATTTGACGTGTACCGATAAACTCCGCGTTGGCCTGCCCGAACAGGTCGACAGAAATGCATGAATTAATTGCCTTAAACTGGGGAGTTGTTGCTAGCGTTTTGATTGCGTGGGTATATTGGACCGGTGCGAAAAAGAAGCGGTCATCAGTACACGCAGTGCCGTAGAGTGTGGAGGATCCGATTGCGACCCCGGTGGTCACCGCCCGTCGCTGGTTCGCGATGGCACCTGAGGCCAACAACCTAACGATGGGGTCGGAGACCATCCCCGAGTGGACGCGCAAGTTTCTGTGTCCCGAAAGACTTTCGAGGACCGCCTGCTGGACAGTGCCTAAGCCAAACTGAAGGGCGTCACCGTCATCAATCAGTGTACTGATCTTCCTACCAATTGACTGAAAGGTCTTACTGAGCTGCCCAGGAGGGACGGTTATCAACGTTTCGTGCGAAACCGTGCAAAACGTCAGTCTCTCTGATGCAACCGAGACGCCGTAGCGCGGCGCGGGCATTGCTGGATTGATCAGCCCAACGACAGGTACGCCCTCTCGTTTCAGCAAAAGTCCGCTGAAGTCCGCGGACACACCCAACGAATGTTGGCCGGATGTCGTCTCAGGACTGACCATGACGATGGCGCCGTCGACCTCCGTGTTGCGGAGCCAATTGACGCTTTGCGTATAACTCAGAGGGCGGAGCGTGTGGCGGCCGTTCCTGAACGAGCCTTGCGTCGCGGGTGTCACGAAAATCGATTCGCTCCGCGCATTTTTGTGGAGTGACGCCCAGTCAATACTGTTCACGCCCGGGATCCAAACGCCGAAAAACGTCACGCCCGCAGCCCAAGCTGGATTCTCTTCGATGAAGCGCGCCAACGCAATGGGTTCGCCTGAGCAACCCGCGACATAGATTCGGGCCTGTTCGGGAAGTGCATGACGGAATGCCCAGAGGGTTTCCTCGAAACTGTGATCGGCCAAAGCTGCTCTGAGCCTCCGCATTGGTTTGCTTTCGTGCGTGCCCATGCTAGCACCAAAATATGTCCGGACAAATCGAACGTCAGCCCGTTCTACCGCGCCTTGCGGACATTCTGCGGCGCCCGGTGTCGCGCGGCGATCGCGATCGCGCTCGGCGTCATCTTCTCGACTGGACGGCTTGTGCAATTGCCGCGCGTCAAGAGACCGTGGCGACTGCGCTGAGACAGGGCACCGATCAGAGTACAGAGGGCTGCGCCTTTGTGTGGGGCGGCTTGGGCAATGTGCTTGAGATGGATGACGTCGACAAACGCGCACTTCTTCATCCAGGACCGACGATTATACCAGCCGTCCTCGCCCTCGCTCGTGATGTTGATTCAACAACGGACGAAATTCTAGATGCAATTGTTGTGGGCTATGACGCAACGATCAGGCTCGGACGCGCCGTCGGAGCAGGACACTACGCGCTTTGGCATAATACGGGGACGTGCGGCCCGATTGGTGCGGCCGCCGCTTGTGGGACGTTACTGAGGCTTGATCATAACGCGATGACGAATGCCCTTGCTCTGGCCATGAGCCAGTCATCGGGACTTTGGCAAACGCGCCACGAGCCACACAGTATGGGTAAGCAGCTCCACACGGCCCACGCGGCGCGCGCTGGACTCCACGCTGCCCGTCTCGCGGCAGCAGGAATGCATGGTCCACGGACGATCTTAGAAGGTGCGCAAGGGTTTTTCGCCGCATCGTGTGAAGGCGCGCAGGCGGAGAATGTGCTTAACGATTATCCTGGTTGGCTTATTCATGATGTGAGCTTTAAGCCCTGGCCGGCATGTCGGCACGCCCATGCTGCGATTGACGCAGCGCTGGTTGCGCGCACGCGAGGGTTGTCGGGCGATCATATCTGCGTCTCGACCTATCGCGACGCGCTACAATTCTGTGATCGTCCGTACCCGTCCTCAATGATCGAGGCCAAGTTCTCATTACAGCACGCGGTGGCGGTGGCCTTCGTTCGCGGAGAGCCGCAACTTTCTGATTTCGAACAGCATTCAATTAACGATGCACAGATCCGGGCAGTTCGAGAAACGGTTGCTGTGACTGCCGACGACGCTTTGGACGTTGCTTATCCGGCGCACTTTGGTGCTCGGCTCGATATCAACGGTCAATCGATCACTGTTTCTGATGCCCTCGGCGACCCCGAAAATCCGTTATCAGATGAAGCTCTTATATCAAAAGCACGTATGCTGATGGAAGCAGGTGGTTGCACGCCAGAGTTCACTGAGCGGATGATCGGCGCCTGCTTGCGGTCTGAAGCTTCCGACGGTGAACATCGCTTGCTATACGAAGCGATCGGGGACACTCTTCCATGAGTGGACTTCTGGACGCAGTCATTGCGCATAAAGCGCGGATGCAGGGGACGCTGCTTCCCAGCGACGCGCTTCAAGCCGTAAAAACCTTCATTCTGGACAGCCTCGCAGTCGGGATCGCCGGTTTTCGCGCTCCGCTTACGGAGAAAGTACGAGCGGCGGCTATCCCTTGGGGGCCTCTTGGAACAGCGCCACTCTTCGGGCCTGGATCGATTTCCGTCAGTGCAGGGGCCGCAGCGTTCGTTAATGGCTTTCAAATTCACTGCCAAGAGTATGATTGCGTGCACGAGCCTGCCGTGGTTCATCCGATGGCAACGATTTTCGCAGCATTGTCTGCGGATGTCACCGGTCGACGCGCCTGCATATCGGGAAGTGATTTCGCCACGGCAATTTCATTGGCCGTCGACTTTGCAACGACGCTAGGCGTTGCCGTTCAATCACCTATCCGATTTTTTAGGCCTGCGAATGCAGGGCTCTTTGGTGCAACGCTCGGTATTTGTGCGCTCCGTAAGCTGAACGATGACCAAACGCGCGATGCGATTGGCTACGCTCTGAGTTTTAATGCGGGTACGATGCAAGCGCACGTGGAGGGAAAGCCAGCACTTCCCCTTCAGATAGCCCATGCTGCGCGAGCAAGTGTGATGGCATGTGATCTTGCCGAGGCTGGCGTCCCGGGAACGCACGATAGCCTCGAGGGGTCTTACGGGTACTTTGCACTCTTTGAGGAAAAGGTCGACATCACCGGTCTGGCTGAAACATTAGGCCGTACGCACCGCATTTTAGAGGTCAGTCACAAACCCTTCCCGACCGGCCGCGCAGCCCAAGGCGGTATCGTTCTTGCGCAAAAGGTGCACGATGAAGGGATCGCGGCTCAACAAATAGAGTCTCTTATCCTTTCTGCGCCCCCGCTCATTGAGAGGCTTGTGGGCCGCCCACTGAGCAATCGGATGACAGCAAATTATGCGCGGCTTTGTTTCCCTTATGTGGGCGCGGTGACCTTACGCAAGGGAACTGTCGGCCTGCAGGACTTTTCGCAAGCTGCGCTTGAGGATTCCGCAACACTGTGCCTTGCGAAGCGTATCCGTGTCCAGACCAATCACATTACGTCACCATCGGCCTTCACCCCGCAGACCCTCACTGTTCAGTTAACTGACGGATCGTCAACGTCCTGGTCAACAGAGACCGTGTACGGATCACCAAACGATCCGATGGATCAAGCTGCGCAGAAGGCTAAACTCGCTTCGTGCCTTCAGTTTGCGTACGGTTTGGCCCAGCCAGATTTCGCCGAAGACCTTTGGGGGGCTGTCTTTTCCTTAGAAGAATTAGGCGATATCAACAGTTTATTTTCACTAGCAGATTTCGGAGAAGCGTAGTGGGAACTGACCATAATACCTATTTCAATACGGTTGACTGGAATGATTTGGAGACGGATCATCCTATCGGCGATGCCTTCGTTGAATTCGCGCAGAGAAGCCGCGATGAAATTCGTGCACATCAAGAAAGACTGTTTCGCCGTTGTGTTGAACGTGCCTGGCAAATCCCATTCTACCAACGGTTATGGGGCGATGCCGGGGCCGCTCCCGGCGATATTCAAGGCCTTGATGACCTCAACAAGCTGCCGATGTTCGGCAAATCGGACATCATGGACTCAATCGCGATAGAACCACCATTTGGCGACTTCGGCGGTCTGGACTCGCTCCCTGGAGGTCGACCCCCGGTCATCATGCACACCACCTCCGGAACGACGGGAACGCCGCAGGTGCTTTTGTTTGGTGCAAAGAGTCGGGAAGCGCAAAATTTGCTCCTTGCACGCCTCTACCGGTTTCAAGGAATGTTACCCGATGATGTCGTCCACTCCGTATACGGTCATGGGATGATCAATGGCGGTCACTACGTCCGAGAGGCGGTGACTCATTGGACATCGGCCATCTTTATGTCTGCAGGAACGGGCGTTGAGACTCGTTCCGTGCGGCAGGTGGAGTTAATGCGCGACTTTAGAGCGACGGTTATTGTCGGGTTCGCGGACTATATAAAAAAGCTTGCACGTGTCGCGCGTGAGCAGGGAATAGATCCGTTGGCAGACTTAAAAATTCGAATGATTTCAGGTCACTTGGGCAGGGAAGACAAAGCTACTCTTTCAGAGGCCTGGGGCGGGGCTGCCTGTTTTGATTGGTACGGTGTTGGCGATACTGGCTGTATCGCGGGGGAGGGGCCGGATCGCGATGGCCTCTATGTAATGGAAGACGCTCAGTACCTTGAAATTTGTGACATCGATACAGGTCAGCCCGTAGGCGACGGCAATGAAGGCGACATGGTGTGTACCTGTCTTTATAAGGACGATATCTATCCAATCATTCGCTTCAATACCCACGATGTGACGCGTACCCGGACGGGCGTGTCATCTTTAGGGGTCAACTTCCGACGCATTGAGGGCTTCCTTGGTCGGTCGGACAATATGGTCAAAATTCGCGGGATCAATATCTTTCCCCAGGCGATGGGTCCGATTTTGGAAGAAGTCGACGCCTTCGCAGGTGAGTTCATCTGTCGTGCCGAGCGTGACGAACATGGTCGCGACAGTTTCATTGTGTGCGCCGAAGTCATTCCTCAGCCAACAGAAGAGTTGGCTCTCCACTTCAAGCAGCTTCTGAAACAACGTGTGGGGATCGATTGCGGCGTTGAATTGAGCCAGCCTGGCGCCCTAGCTGATCTAACACAAACGGAGGTGCGCCAGAAACCTATCCGATTGATTGATAAACGCTTCTCATGAAGGCGATCGATCGGCTCAAGCTCTATTTAGACCGGATTGACGAGTACAATCCGAGGCTCAACGCTTTTCTACATCTGGATAGAAAGGCTGCGCACGAGGGAGCGCGAGCGAGTGATCAGCGCAAAGAGGATGGGCACCAGCTTTCACTAATCGAAGGATTCTGCGTGGCAGTCAAAGCGAACATCGCCGTTCGCGGAATGCCTTTTCATGCAGGTATTGAGGCGTATAAAGATCGCCTCGCGACCGAAGACGCGCGATGCGTAAAGCGATTGCGGGATGCTGGAGCTGTCGTGCTCGGGGTGGTCAACATGCACGAGGGCGCACTCGGCGCAACGACGGATAACGCATGTTTTGGGCGAACGTATAATCCTTGGGGGGTGTCCCTAACGCCCGGGGGGTCATCAGGTGGTTCGGGCGCAAGTATTGCAGCAGGCCTTTGCGATATTGCTCTCGGTACAGATACAATGGGCTCGGTCCGCATCCCGTCGGCATATTGCGGAATTCAAGGATTCAAGCCGACTTATGGCACTGTTCCGACTGATGGCCTCATTGATCTATCGCCATCGCTCGATCACGTTGGTCCACACGCGCGGAGCGTTGAAACGCTCCACCACGCGTTTGATGTTTTGTGTGGAAATTCAAGGCAGTCAGACCAGCTTGACCCGTCGCCACGCATTGGTATCTGGTTGGGAAGCGAACAGATCGATGTCCATTCATCGGTCGAGCAGAGCGTCCACTACGTCACCCAGCTTTTGCGAGACGCGGGCTATGAGATCACGTATGTCAGTCCACAGAATTACGCTTATGGGCGTACACGGCGCGCTGGTTTGCTGATATCAGAAGTCGAAGGATTCGATCAGCATAGAGAGGTGCTTCGGGCAAGTTCGCAGGGCTTCACTGAAGGGTTTCGCAGCATGCTAGAGTGGGGCGAGCGGCAATCTGATGAGAAGAATGCCGCAGCCTTCGCTCACCTCGACAGCATCAGATCGTCAGAAGACTCCGTTTTTCGGAGTGTTGACTTCCTCATCGCGCCAACGGCGCCACAGCCGGCGTTTCGCTTTGATGAGGCCGTTCCGGAAAACCAAGCAGACTTCACCGCTTGGGCCAACTTCGCGGGTTTGCCCGCTTGCGCGATCTATTCTGGGATGTCGGATGAAGGCTTGCCATTGTCCGTACAGATCATCGGACGCCGAGGGGCCGACGCCAACGTTTTGAAAGTTGCTGCTGCGCTGGAGAAGCTGATTGGATCACCCCCCGTACCCCCGGGTTATGAGGGCGTGTTGCCTGGAAACTGAGCCGGCCGTTTTTCGAGAAATGCGTTGTACCCCTCTTTAAAATCCTCTCCAGACAACGCTTTGAGGAAGAGCTCTCGTGCGGAGGCCTCGTCATCTGACCATCCGGCTTCTAATCCCGTAATCATCGCTTTCGTCGCGCGTACGGACGATTGCGCTGTCGTCGCGACCGTGGTTGCCCACTCGTGGGCAGCACTTAAGGCTCCACCGGCTGGCACGTGGTGATCGACAATTCCCATCGTTTTGGCTTCGTCGAACGAAATAATCCGTCCCGAGAACAGTAAGTCTTTTGCGTGCGCTAACCCGACCATCCGGATAAGGCGACGGGTGTCCGCTGGTGAATAAAGAAGGCCAAGTTTTCCGGGGGTTACCCCGAACTTGGAGTTTTCCGCGACGAACCGTAGGTCGCAAGCGGCGGCGATGCTGACGCCTCCCCCGAAACACGCACCTTCGACAGCGGCAACGACTGGCTTTGAGCACCGCTCGATTGCTTGGACGCCAGCGCCGAGGATGTCGCTCGACTCCGCCGCGTGTTTAGCGGTTGCATAGATTTCTGCAAATTCGGAAATGTCAGCACCCGCCGCAAAGCAGCCAGCATCGCCACCATGAATGATAATAACGCTTACGCATGGATCGTCGACCGCTTGCGTAAGAAGCGTAGGGATAGCGCGCCACATCGACAGACAGAGTGCGTTCCTTCGTTCGGGCTTGTTAAAAATGAGCTCCGCGATCGGTCCATTAATTTGTAAGCGAATGAAGTCGGTCACTCAGCGTCCTCGCGGAAGGTGTCAATCGGTGCGGGTGAACCCGCCTGCGCGATGAGCGCTTTCCGCCGTGTGAAGCGTTGGAAACCCGCCGCGCCCATTCTTGATGGTCCGAGGCCGGACAGTCCGAAGCTGTTCTTCTCCGCTTCGTGGAACAGAGCAGTGAGCGCAGCATCATTCAGGCTGATCGCGCCCGCATTGATCCGTCGGCCGACCATTTCTGCGGCTTCTAACGTAGGGCCGAACACAGCAGCGGAGAGACCAAAGTCCGTGTCATTTGCGAGGCTTATCGCTTCGTCTGTGCTGTCAAACGCCATCACAGGGAGGATCGGGCCGAACGTCTCTTCGCGCATAACTATCATGTCATGATTGACATCGGTCAGCACGGTTGGTCGCAGCCATAATCCGCCCCCATGGTTTTCAATGCTCCCGCCTGAGAGCACCCGTGCGCCCTTGGCCACCGCATCGTCAATGTGCGTCTGCAGAATGTCCGCCTGCTGATCAAAGATGATCGGACCTATGTGGCCTTTGTCAATATCGGGCCAGTTGAGCTCGACCGCGCGAGCTTTATCGACCAGACGCTTGACAAAAGGCTCGAAAAGCTGCCGTGCCACGTAAATCCGCTCGATCGACTGGCAGGCTTGTCCTGTCGAGAGGACTGATCCGCGAAGCGCTGCGTCCGTTGCTTTTTCAAGGTCTGATCCGTCCAAGACGACCAGTGGGTCTTTACCGCCAAGTTCTAAGTAGGCAGGGATCATCGCTTCGGCTGCGGTGGCCGCAACTTTGCGTCCTGTGGCTACGGATCCCGTAAAGCAGACAAGGTCGACGCTTTTCGTCAGCAGACTGCCGGTTGATCCATCACCGTCGACGAGCGTGAGGACTGCGTCGAGCCCTGCCTCAGCGATCGCCGCGCGGAGAGGCGCAGCAAAGCGGGGGGTGACTTCTGACGGTTTAATGACGACCGTACATCCCGCAAGCAGCGCGGGGATGGTGTCGATCATGCTCAGTGTCAGCGGAAAATTCCAAGGGGAGATCACGCCAACAACAGTGTACGGAACATATTGGCCCGTGTGTTTTATGGCCGGGTTCGTGCGCCCCTCGACCCAGTCCGTACACAGAAGGTGCGGGGCCTGCTGGATCCAGCCGCGAATGGAACCGATGGCCCCGTCGACTTCCATCCGGGCGATCCGGCGCCTCCCGGTATCGCGCTCGAGCGCGTCGGCGATGGCCGATTTGTGCCGCGCAAGTGCGTCGGCGAAACGGCTGAGGTGGGCACATCGTTCGGTTGTGGATTGGCTCTGCCATTGAGGCGCTGCGGCGCGGTGTGCAGCAACTTGCGCTTTCAGAGCCTCAGGAGAAATCCTTTCGATTTCAGTGTCATGCTGCCCGGTTCGCGGATTGCGGATTTTGATCATGGAGGCGCTGGGCGCGCCAAGACCAAGCGCACCAGGGTTCACCTTGGCCTCTGGGTCGACAAGATTTTTGATGCGTTCGAGCAGTTCCAGGCCCGCAGGCTCGCGCTCTTCCTTATACGGATAGGTTCGTCCGATTTGAAAATGGGCAGCTTGGTGCTTGCTAAAGATGTCGAGCACGATCTCGCGCGCTTTGGTTACCACAGCTGTCGCATCGGGGTTGCGCGGCAAGGATCCGGTCTTTTTCAGGTAACTTGTTTCGACAGTCTCTTCGTGGATCGCGAATAACTCGTCCGGCCACAGAAAAACAGGTTCAATAAGGTATCCTGTGGTGCCGAGAGTCGTGATCAGGAAGCCGGTATCAACGTTGTGCTTGTCGAGTTCGTTTTGGATCGCATCGAACGATGCTTTGATCTCTCGCCACACACTTGGCCCGGCGCTCATCGGCACAATTCCATGAATCGGGACCCACCGTTCGCCGCTCGGTCCAATGATATTGTTCAGTGGGGTGAAAGGATTGGCACGGATGATCTTTGGGATTGAGTTTTCCGTTTCCTTGCCGCCCGCCTGTTCGCATATCGCCTTCAGTCTAGCCATCTTTGTCCTAACGGCTTCATCAGTCGCATCTTCAACGATAAGGTGGAGTGACCAACTCTCGGCTTCCATAAAACCGCGGCCCGCAAGGGCGATTTTGGCGCCTTCCTTGATGCCTTGGAAGAGTGATTTTTGTCCAGATACGACATTTTTAAGCGTCTTGGCATCAGCAAGGAGCGATGCGCGCTTGAGCCGCAATTTTGTCAAATTCGGGTCGAAACCAAAGACTTCGCAGGCCAGCCCCGTTTTCCCGACATGCTTCATCGCTTCGGCGCAGGCGTCTTGCGTGGGGAACTCGAAGCTTGCCCAATCCTCCGCCTCGGGGAGTGGGATGAGGCGGAAGGTGATCTCCGCTTTATAGCCGAGCGCGCCGGCATCCCCGCAAAACAGGCCCGTCAGATCGGGGCCGTAATGCCGCCAGAACGGCTTCCCACCTTTCGTGCCTGCAGTTCCTGTACGGATTAACGTGCCGTCTGCGAGCACGACGGTTACAGAGAGGACGCTATCCCCGGTCGTTCCGTACGTTCCCGCGCCGAAGAACGCGTTGTTTTGCGACAGCCCACCGCCAATGGTGGAGCTGATCCCTGAAAGCGGCCCCCAAAATGGGGTACGCACTCCAAGAGGTTTTAGAGCTTCGTAGAGGTCTTTCCACGTCACGCCCGCTTCAGCAGTGACGTACATATCGTCCGTATTGACCTCAATGATCCGGTTCATGCGGGAGAGATCAAGGCTCCCCACACCGGGGCGGTCTGGCGTATAACCCTTTGTATACGACATACCCCCGCCGCGAGGGTTCAAAGACAGCCCATGTCGATGGGCGAGCGCGACGGTTTTTTGAAGGGCCTCCGTATTTGAAGGGCTTGCCACAAAGGCGGCGAGTTCGCCGCGGGCCCAGATATCCTCACTCATCAGGCCGCGTTGATCGGCGGTGAGTTGAAACCCGTCAGCACCAAGAAGATTTTGGAGTTCGGAGAGCGCTGGGGTCAGTTCGCGATCATCATAGGGCATGGATTCGTTCTCCCGGTCCTTTAAAGCGATGGCGTCCATAGCCCAAACAGGGCCGCAATGAGCAAAAGAGTCCAGATCACTTTGACCTGGGGTCGTGCGCGGATAAGCGTCT
This sequence comes from Pseudomonadota bacterium, assembly GCA_038749595.1. Lineage (GTDB taxonomy): Bacteria > Pseudomonadota > Alphaproteobacteria > Caulobacterales > Parvularculaceae > Parvularcula. The sequence continues at coordinate 39,470 of JBCDHW010000006.1, read as the reverse complement.
GCGCAATCGTCGCCTCGGCCGCGGCTGTATCACCGCCTCCGGCAAGAGCGCCAAGGGCCGGAAAAAGCGGGGTCAGGGTGCGCCGGATGATCAGTCCCATCAGGACACAACCCGCGAGAGCGACAAACTTCACGGCCAGAAATGTCGGCAAATCAATCAGTCCGACGGCCCCGGCCACCGCGGCACTGGAGAGCCCCCCGACCAAGGCCCAGCGGAGCCCCATGTCGACGTTTTGAAGCATCGGGTTCGGCGCGCCGTGGTTCAGGTGGCGCTGCCAAGCAATCGCGAGCCATGCCGCGGAAACCAGCACCACGACGGCCACGAAAGGCCAACCAATGGTGATCCAGCCCTTGGCTTCCGCCAAAGCCAAACCTGTGGGCAGGGCTAGGATCAAGGCTGTCCGCGGAGCCATATCGACGTCGCCAACCATGGTTGCCGCCAGCATACGGCGATCGCGCGAAACGTCAGGTTTGGTGAGGTAACGGCTCGCATAAAACGCGCCTAAATCGCCGCCGAGCCAGTAGACAAATACCAGCACGTGCAAAAGCGACAGAATAGCGGTCGTCAGCAAGCAAACTCTCCTCGGGCAAAAGATATATCATTTGCCGAAGGCTGCCATCCCCTTAATCCGCTGTGGTCCAATCCGACGCAGCTTCGTTGGGGCGGCTCAAGGTCATTTGATAGGCGAATCGGTCGGCCCGGTAGTGTGCAGTGAGATCTTGAACGGGTCGGCCGTCTTTGTTGCGCATAATCCGGTGGATTTTGAGCAGCGGAGCACCAGGCGTTACACCGAGATTAGTCGCGACCGGAGCTTCAGCAGCCGTGGCGGAGATCGTTTGATCGGCGGAGACCGGCCGGTGACCGGCTTGCTCCAGGAGCGCGAGAAGGGACTCGGTCGCCAAGTCTCCCTGGTCGTATCCGTCGGCAATGTCCTCGGGAATATAGGTGATGAGATGCGAGAACGGCTGCCCGTCGAGGTACCGGAGCCGGACGATTCGCTGCACCGTATCGTCGGGCTGCAATTGAAGCGCCTCGGCGATTGCGGGGCTGGCAACGCCAACCGTGACGTCGAGCAACCGCACATCCGTATCGAGTCCCATGCGGGTCAGGCCCTCGATCAGCGTGTTGAACTGTCCCTTCACGACTGGCGCAGACGCGTCGTAGGTCACGACCGTGCCGATGCCGCGCTGCCGACGCACAAGGCCTGCGAGGGCCAGCTCCTGCATCGCTCGCTTTGCGGTGATCCGTGAGATGCCGAGCAGCTGCGTCAGCTCTTGTTCCGCGGGTAGGCGGTCGTGCAGCTTCAGCCTGCCAGAAACGATGTGTCCACGGAGGAGATCATAGACCTGCTGGTAAAGCGGCGTGCCGGACGATGGGTGAATATCGTCCGATGAAAGCCTGAATGCATCTCCGTCCGCCATTGCTCACCGCCATCCGAGGTTCAAACGCAAAGCGCAAACCACAACGCGCAGTGGGTGGTGCTGTCAACCGATGCTTAGGCGCTGCCCGTCCCTCGACTAAGGTCGTTGGTGGGTCCGCCGGCCGCTCGGTGCGCGATAGCCTCGACGCTCTCCCAGATTTTGCCGCCGATATACTGGCCAATGGAGTTCGAGAATTCCTTGTACTCGATCGTGGCGTACATCCCGCAGGTAATATACGGATCGCCCTCCATCAGCGTTTTGGCCGAAGCGAGATCGGAAGCGAGGACGAGAAAGACTGATCCGACCAGGGCTTCTCCCCCAGGCTCGCGGATGGGCCCGGCAGTGACGTATCGGGTCCAATGCTCCTCAACGTGTGCGAGGTGCCCCGCAAGGTGTTCGGAGCGCAGAGCAGCGCTGCCTGGTCCGTCGCGACAAATCACGAGGAAACACTTCTGCTCAAGCCGCGAAACGTACGGCGGCGTTGTCGGGAAATCGGTCGTCACGCGTGGGCTCTCCTATTTCAAAATGCCAGCAGCACTGAGGCGATCGATCACGCTCTGCTGAGCTGCGATGGCCTCAGACTTTTCGATCATTTGCCCGTTCGGTGTGCGGTTGGGTGGCGCATGGTTTGCGGCCGCATACCCGCCCGCGAACGCAGCGTTGGGGAGGCGCGACAACGTGTTGGTCATCCCCGTCTTCCGCCGGGTCTCGCGCAAAGCGCCGATATCGAGCACGGCGTTGGCGTTGAGGGTCTCTCCGGAGCCAGCCTCTGCGAGCGTTCGTCCGTAGGCGTCTAAAATAATCGACATCGCATCGGTCGATGCTGCGGGAACGGGCGTGCCGATAATAGACGCCGAGTTTGCAGAAACAACGTATGCGATGTTCTCTACCGCGCGCGCTTTTTTCGCGATGTGTTTCGGCGTCAGCGTTGGTGCCCCAACCTCTGACGTTGGGTGGAGGAGGATCTCAGCGCCTTTGAAGACGACCATTCGGGCAATTTCCGGATACAGAATTTCCTCGCTCGCGACCGTGCCGAGTGTTCCGATTTCCGTTTCCACCACAGGGAACACTGCGTCTGCTCCGTAGGCGTCAAGAAACTGATCCCAAACATCGTAGGGACTTGGGGTGTAGAGAGAAATCATCCGCCGGTAGCGGAGCACGATGTCTCCATTCGGACCGAAGATGATGTTCGACTGAAAGTAGAGATCCGGAAACGCTGGATCATTCTCATAATGGTTCGAGCACAGAAAAATCTTGAAGGTGCTCGCAAGGGCGGACAGCTTGTCAGTAAACGCCCCATCCTGGTCGATCGCCGCTTTTGCTTGCCATTCCTCTCGGCTTTCGCGCAGCGGGAACCCTGTCATCCAGTACTCGGGGAGCACGACCAGTTTGACATCATACCCGTTGAACCCCTGCAGGAACCCCTTCGCGGATGCGATTTGTCCGCGGACCCGATCGATCGACGCTTCCATCCGCGCGCGGGCGCTTCGCGGGTTCCTGTCTTGGTTCACCGCGTCGCAGACGGTCTGCAGTGCGAGTGCTGTGTAACGCATAGAGGATGTTCCTTGGGCAGAAGATATGCCGAGACTGAGACCCGTTGCGCCCGCCGCCAGAAGGAGTTGACGGCGATTCACGTGCGCGCCCGGGCAAAGGCGTCAGCAACATCGCAGGCAGGCGCGATTTTCAGGCCGTCCATGGCGCTCAGTGCGGCGAGAACGTTGTCGACAGCGGCAATCCGAAATGGCTGACCGGCAACGTACGGTGTTAGCGTGAACGCAAAAGCACCAGCGCCCTCATCAGGGTGCCGAAGAAGGTGGTCGTCGGCAGCATCGATGATCTGCTTACCCCACGTTTCTTCGGATTGGCCCCGATCGCTCATCAGTTTAACATCAGACAATTCGTTATAATGCGCGATCGCCTCGATATTTCCGCTGTCCGTATGCATCGTAACCGGGCGCATGTCGGGTTCCCAATCGAGGCATACGTTAAATTCCGCCGCTGCTAAAAGCCCCAGCGTGCGGGTGCTTTCGTTCCGTGCAGGGCTCATCCATGTCCGCGCCGTGGGGAAGGTGTCGCGGCATGTCGCGATCAGCGCCTGTTCATCGGCCTCTGGCAAGCCTCCATGATGGATATGCGCGGTGGAAACGCCGTGGGCGGCAACTTCATGTCCACCGGAAGAGATCGCTTCCACAAGAGGAGGATAGCGGTCGGCGATTGCCGCGTTCACGGCAAAGGTGGCCCGGATCTGGTGTCGCTCAAAAAGCCGGAGAAGCCGGAAGATGCCAACACGGTTCCCATAGTCTCGGACCGTGTAGTGCCGAAGATCTGGGTACTGTGTTTTCATCGCGCCGGGGTGCGTGAAAGGAATGGACGGAGGATCAAGGGGAAAGAATTCAACCGGCACCACGATGGTCGCCATCGCTTTGACACCGCCGGGGAGGGCAACGGGCGAGCGGTGCGCCGTCGGGTCCCAGCCGTAGAATGGATTATCCATCCCCCGCTTGCGCTCGGAATAAGTGAGGTAACTATCGGGCAGGGGCAAAGCCGGTCCCTCCCGTCGAAACACCGCGTGCAGAAATATCCCCTAAGCTTTGGTGCCAATAGGTGTCCCTGAAGTGCCCCGCGATTTCTGTGCCTGTCGCGAACCAGACATCGTCTTGATGCTGAGTGATATGCGCTAGCGCCCGCTCGAACGCGCGCAGGCGATGGGGTTGGCTGACTAGGTAAGCATGGAGCGGGATACACATCACCGTCCCCGACTGTTCGCCTTCTAACAACAGCTGATCAAAGTGCTTAGTCAACAAATCCGTATAATGATCAGGTGACCACCCTTGAACGGAGTATGTGATGACGTCGTTGACCTCCAGCGAGTAGGGCATTGAGCAAAGCCGCCCGGTTTTGGTTTTCAGAGGCTGCGGTTGGTCATCCTGAAAGAGATCACAGGTGTACCAGAAGTCGTACTCAGCAATCAGGTCGAGTGTAAGCTCCGTATGCGTCAGAGCGGGCGCCAAATAGCCGCGAATACGCTGCCCTGTCGCCTCCTGTACGGTGCGGATGGAATCGTCGAGCACGGCGCGTTCCTGCGCTTCGTCCATGCCATACGAGAAGCGCGTGTTGTAGATCCCGTGGCTGAAGAACTCCCAATTTCGCGCGTTACACGCCTCAATAATCTCGGGGTGGTGGTCAATCAGACCAACCGACAGCGAGATTGATCCGCGTAGGTTGTACTTGTCGAACAGATCCATCATCCGCCAGTGACCGACGGTGTTCCCCCATGTTCGTTGGGAATAGCCCACCACGTCAGGATTGCCGCGGGGCCACGGTTGCCGATGGGGATTATCGGGCGGCAAAAACTCATAATATTCAATGTTGGGAGCGATCCAAAACGCCAATTTCTTGCCGCCCGGCCAGACGATTTTCGGACGTCCCTCATAGGGCCAATAGTCGTAGAGGTTAGGGTCGCTATGGGTCACGGTTGGTAGTCTTCGATAGCGGCATAGACGTCGACCACAGGCACAACGTCCGCATACTTCAAGGCAAGGTCTGTGAGGTTTGCGAAGTGGTAGCTTTCGTGTTTATCCGCGACGCATTCAACCGGCACAATGGTGCGGTATCCTCGGCTCAAGCTATCGACCGCCGTCGCTCGAATGCAACCCGATGTCGACCCGCCGGTGATGACCAACGTGTCGACCTTGTGCCAGATGAGAAAGCTCTGCAGCGGCGTTTCAAAAAAAGCGCTCGGCATACGCTTCGTGTACACAGCATCCACCCGTTCATCGATCGAACACCGATCATCAAACGCATGGCGCTCTGAATTGTACTTGATGTTCTGGAGGCTGTCCGGCGTATCCGTACGTGTACCCCACACACCTGCGTCCGCGGCGTCATCCATGTAGGCCACATGGGTCCAAACGACTGGCAGGCCCTTTGCGCGGGCAGCGTCGGACAGGCCGCTGATATGCTCCATCTGTCGTGGATCGGTGATGTAGGCTGTCTTCGGAAACAGATCCGGCCGGGTATAGGCCTTTTGCGGATCGACATTGATGACGGCGAGTTTTTCGCCAAAGCCAAACCGTGCACGCGCCGGATTGGCCATCACATCGTCAAAGATCTGGCGTGCAGTCTTGTCTGACGTGACCATTGTCGGTGTGCTGAGCACATCATTCATCTCGATTGAACTCCTCGCAAAGGCACGCCGACGTTGCGCCGCCGCGCAATTGATATACCTTTTCCCCGAAGGTCACCAGGGCAGGATACAAATGCGTGGGTTTCTCATCGGAATTGTGATCGGCGTGGGTCTCGGCATCGCGGGTACATTTTTTGCGTTGTCGCCTGAACAACCGGCGAATCAATCGGTGGCGGTAGCCACGCCGCCGCCAGCAGATCCCACCTCAGGCCCAAGCCCTTCTGAGCGACCAGCCTACATGCTCGTTCTCGGAGAAGTGACCGACCGTGCGGCATTTGGTCAGGGGTATGCGGTGAAACTTCCGCCCCTCTACGACCGGTTCGGCGGTCGTTATCTGGCAGTGGGCGGCGGCGTCGACGTGCTCGAGGGTTCCTATGCGCCCAAAAGCTTTGTTATCGGCCAATGGCCCAGCAAATCCGCGGCTTTAGAGTTTTGGAATAGCCCCGAATATGACGTTCTTCGCCGGGCTCGGATCGACGGCGGATGGGGCGATTTCGATGTTCTCCTCGTCGAAGGTCTGCCCACCCCATCCATCGCTGCACCTGTGACAGTAGAGCAGCAAGAGTGATGCAAGCCTGCAACACCAGGAAGTCACATCCGCGTGGGGGGGATTAGACAGACCGGCCAAAAGGTATATCTTTTCGGTCGGCGTCGACTATCTCGGAGGAGGAGAGAGAATGAATCTGCTCACTAAGACCCTACTGTCCAGCGCAGCGCTTAGTGCATTGTGCGTCGCTGCTGCACCAGCCGCTCTAGCCCAAGACGATGACGAGGATGTCGTTGTTGTGACTGCCCAGCGCGTTGAGCAGAGCTTGCAGGAGGTGCCTGCCGCGGTCACCAACCTCTCCGCTACAGACCTTGAGGAAGCTCAGGTTCTCAACGTTTCTGACCTGCAATACCAAGTCCCGAACATCTCGATCGCGGCGGGAACAGGCACGGCGAACTCAGCCCGGATCTTCCTCCGCGGGGTCGGCGAGGACGAAAGCCGCGGCGCGGTGGACCCGGCGGTCGGTGTCTATGTCGATGGCATCTATATCGGTCGGCAGGTCGGTGCACTTTTCGACCTCGTGGACCTTGAACGGATCGAAGTCCTGCGTGGCCCCCAGGGCACACTTTATGGCCGCAATACCAATGGCGGTGCCATCAAGCTCATCTCGAAGCGACCCGAAATGGAGAATGGCGGCGAGTTTCGGACGATCCTCGGCAATGAGGGCCGGGTCGACCTTCGCGCAACCGGCAACCTTGCGCTGAGCGACAACACAGCCATCCGCGTGACCGGATTTTCTCGTCAGCGCGACGGCTTCTGGGAGTTCAATCCCACTGGCCCCGTCTTCGAAGACAATGGCGGCGAGTTCGGCGAGCTCAAGGTGAGCGCCATCCGGGCCAGCTTGCTCCACAACTTCAGCGACGATTGGCGCATCCTGATCCAGGGCGACTACACGAACGATCAGAGCGATCCGATCCCAGACAGCGCTGCTCCGCCCAATGACGCTGACAACAACGTCTTCACCATCGAGCCACTGCCAGGAACGACGTGTGCACCCGGCCCGGTGACCTTCCGCGCGCTTGGATGTTTCGGAGACTATGACAACGAGACGATCTCGTCGGGGCTCGCCGCAACGATTGAGGGCAAGATCGGCGGTCTCGATTTCCTATCGTTGACCGGCTATCGCGAGATGGAAGACGATCTCGTCACGCGGATCGGCTTCCCTTATTTTCAGCAGACGGACCAAGACCAATTCAGCCAGGAGTTCACGCTGTCTTCTGACTCCGATGGCCCGTTCAATTGGGTTGGCGGCGTTTACTACTTCCAAGAGGACGTGCTGCTCGAAACCACGTTCATCTTCCCCTTCGCCGTCGATGTGACGACGGAATCCTACGCTGCCTTTTTCCAAGGCTTCCTCGATGTCAGCGAGCAAGGCACCTTCACTTTTGGTGTGCGCTATACGGACGAAGAGAAAGATCTCGACGCAGCCAACCAGGCATTCAACCTCACCCGCGTGGAGTCAGCTAACTTCGACGACGTGAGTTACACAATCAAATATGACCACGACATCACCGATGATGTGATGGTCTACGGATCATACTCGACTGGCTTCAAGTCCGGGGGATGGTCACCGGACTGCTTCGGCGCGGCGGCATGTTTCCAGGCTGTGGACGAAGAGACGCTTCAGTCGTTTGAAATTGGTACGCGCACGGAGTTTCTCGATAACCGGCTGCGCTTCAACGCAACCTACTTCAACAACAATTATGAGGGCCTGCAGATCGGTGCGACAGTACCGGGGCTTGGCTTCACGCGCTTCAACGTCGATGAAACGAGCATCCAGGGCTTTGAATTCGAGTGGAATTTCGAGCTGACAGAGCAATTCACGATTTTCGGGAACCTCGGTATTCTTGATGCTGAGTATGAATCGATCACTGAGGACCAAGCGGGTGCGCTGACAAACAGTGGCGCTTCCTGCGACGCCGGTCAGGATCTGGTGGATTGCGCGTTCGGTTTGGAGCTGAAGAACGCCCCAGAATATAAAGGGCTCGTTGGTGCATCGTATGTCACGCCGTTCGCTGGGGGCCTCCTCAGCTTGCGCGGCGATCTTCAGTTCGAAGACGAAAGCTGGAGCCTTGTGGCCAACGGTCCGCCGCACGCTCTCACCGATCCCGGTCTCTTGGTGAACGCGCGGGTCCGGTATGAGCCACTGGACGGCAACTGGTTCTTCGCCGTTTGGGGACAGAACCTGACCGACCAAGAATATTGGAGAGCGGCGTCGGCGAACAGTTTCACCGCCTACGCGTCGCCGCCGATTACCTACGGCGTCGAGTTCGGGATCACGTACTAACGGTACCCGATGCCCTTCCTCCCTGGCATCGCTCTGAGAAGGTGCGCGCTTGTCGTGCACCTTCTCCTTTTACTTGGCACTCTCGGCGTTGCGTGTGCTGAGACTGATCCGTCCCAGGATAATCTCGCACCTGTGACGACAGAGCCGTGGTTGATGGCGACGGCAAGCGTCTCTGACCTCGACAGGACAGCACGTTTTTTCATCGACATTGGGCAGTATGAAGAGGTTGCGCGAGGCCCGCTCAGCGCCGCTGAGCTCAAGGCCTTCGATCTCCCAGCTGGTGCCTCAGCGGAAGCTCTGGTCCTTCGCCCTCCCGGCGCAAGCCATGGTTTTGTCCGCTTGATCCGGTTTGATAACGCCGGGCGGAAAGTCCCCACGCGGCCTGGCGCGCGTGCTTGGGACACCGGCTGTATTTGGTCGCTCATGGTACGGATGAAAGGAATGCGCGACATCTATGACGACGCTATCGCCCTTGGTTGGTGGACGGAGACCCCGATCGCCTATCTCGAGTTCGGCCCCTCAAAGCTCAACGTCGTGGTCTTTAAAGGCCCTGACGGCCTGCAGGTTCAGGGCTATGAGCGGCTCACAACGCCTTTGCCCGAGGGCTTCACGCCGTTTGAGCGGATGAGCCAGCCGTTCAACATCATGCAGATGACCCGCGACCGTGAAGCCGCCCGCCACTTGATGGAAGACGTTCTCGGCTTCGGTCGGTTTTGGTACGGTGATCCTTATACCGATCAAGAGCCAACGATTATGCCGTTGGGTATTCCGCAAAACCTGACGACTTCGGTGCCGTACAAAGCCGGCATTTTCTACCCGCAAAAGAGTGAGTACGGCCGTATGGAGTACATCGAAATCGACGGCCTCACCGGAGAGGATTACGCGGATCGCTGCCGCGCGCCAAACCTTGGCTGGTTGTCCGTGACGTATCCGGTGCCTGACGCTGGCGCCGCCGCCGAGACGATCGCAGCGCGCGGGTCGGCGGTCACCCCGGTCCAGTCCTACGACATGGCACCTTTCGGCCCGATGGACGTGGTCGCCATTAAGGCCCCCGACGGCGCAACCATCGCGTTTGCTGCTCCCCGCTAAACGTTGTTCCAAGCGGTTTGCACGCTCCGAAAGAGCCCTCCTCGACGCAGATAAATCTACGCAATGCGGTCCTTCCGAGCCGGCCGACACTGCGATAGCCGCCCTATTTTCCGCGTGTCTGGCCCGCTTTTTGCGAGCAGGTGTTTTCTCAGGTCTCTTCACACCGTAAGCGTGCGCGACAGGGGATCTCGCCAAGTCAAAGCGGGACAAGTCGCGTTACGAGGGAGCACATTATGTCGATGCCGGTCATTCAGGCACCCAAGCCCAATAAAAACGTCGTGGACTTCGTCAAATCCAACCGGGACGAGGTCAAGGCGATGATGAAAGAAGCGGGCGCGGTGAAGTTCAAAGGCTTCAAGGTCAAAGAAGACGCGACCGCGAAAATCCTTGAAAAACTCGGTATCAAGCTCGGCGAGGACGTGTTCTGGTCGACCCCGCGCCAGCGTGTGAAAGGCAAGGTCTTCACCGCGACCGAATTCGATAAAACGCGCGAAATCATGCTCCACTGCGAAGCGGCCTACGCCAAGTCGTACCCGCGAATCCTGTGCTTCCACGCGGTCAAAGCTGCGGAGGTGAAGGGCGGCACGACATTCGCGGATTTGGATGCCGTCAGTGCCGACCTGGGCGACATTGTCGATCAATTCGCCCAACGCGGCGTGCGGTATGTCCGCTGCTACCGCGATATGATCGACATCCCGCTTTCCAAAGCATTTGGTACGGACGACAAGGACGAAGCGAAAAAACGTGCCGAGGCGAAGGGCATGGAGGTCGACTTCACGGCGGATGGCGCGATGCGTTCAGCGCACACCGTACGCGGAGCTTTACCCGATAGTGCCGCCGGGAAGCCCGTACACTTCAACCAGGCGCACATGTTCCATCCATCGCGTCTAGCCGAGAAAGACCGCGAAGCGCTGACCAAGCTGTTCGGCGAAGATGGCCTCCCGCGTCAGTCGCAATGGGGCGATGGAGAGCCAATACCTGACGATGTCATCAACCGCATCGTCGATACGCTCGCCGCGCATACGCAAGTGATCGCGTGGGAAGACAGCGATGTCGTGCTGATCGACAATCTCCGTTTCATGCACGGCCGCCAGACCTATGACGGTACGCGTCGGGTCATCACAGCGATGGGGAACAATCAGACGACTGAAGAGCGGACCCCGTTAGCGATCTGAGTGCGGTCGATTTCCTTCCTTAACCGGATTATTTTGACTGCCTCAGCTTAACGAGAGCCGTATCAAGGGCCGATAGGAAACGCGAGCGGTCCTGCTTCGTGAACGGAGGCGGCCCACCCACCTGGTCGCCGCCGCCGCGCAGGTCCGCCATGATCGCGCGGGTGGCAATCGCCCCGCCGATCATATCGGCAGTGAACGGCTTACCATTGGGCGCGAGTACGGTTTCGGCGCCCGCTTTCAGGCACCGATCAGCCAACAGAATATCTGCAGTCACGACGACGCTGTCTGACGATACCAACTCCACGATGCGGTCATCGGCGGCGTCAAACGCGTCGCTGACGACCTCGAGGCTGATCAAGTCCTCACGCGGCACCCGCATGTAGGCGTTGGCTACGAGGCGAACGGCGACGCCGTACCTCCGCGCAACTTTGTAGACTTCTTCCTTCACCGGGCAGGCGTCGGCGTCAACGAGGATCATGGCCGGGCCCATCGTCTTGCTTACCGATGACCTACCCCAAGGGCGCGCCGAAGCGCCAGGGTTTTGTCGGCGTTACGTCGCGGGCTTGCGGGCAACCAAGTAGGTCGCCGCCAGATGCTCTCTATACGCATTGAACACGTGCCGCATGCCAAGCACCCGTTTTCGGGCAGCGCCATCGCGCAGCAGATTTCCCGCGATCCCCAGTGTCCGCATGAAACCTTCGTCCGCAATCATCCTGCGAGGGTGGAGAAGGTGCATCGGTGCCTCGCCCTCCGCTTCAACGACGAACCCAGCTTCTTCGAGAAGGTTTCGCCAACCGCTGGACGGCAGGGGTCGGGCGCCGACATGAATCTGCGCTGAAAGCGCTTTATCGATTTCCGCATGTTTGTCAGAAGACAGATCATCGGACGTAATCTTGAGCTCGTGGATTCCGTAACGCCCGGCAGGCCTGAGCAGTCGGAACGCTTCGGCAATGATCTGCTTTTTGTGCGCTTCCGTGTTCATGGTCAGCATCGCTTCGCCGATCACAACACTCGCTCGCCCCGACTCAAGGCCTGTGGCATCGGCCGGACCAGCGCGGATGTCTATGACTTTAAAGTCAGAGAACTGATGTCTTGCGAAGTCGACAGCCTCCTGATCACGCTCGACGCCGACGTATGAGCGGGGATTTCGCGCCAGCATCATGCGCGCCGTGCCGCCGAGGCCCGGCGCAAATTCGATGATATCGTCGGACAGTCCGATGTCGAGTGCGGACAAAAGCGCCTCGGTGGTTTCTAAGCCGCCCGGTCGTAGAACACGCTTGCCCAGCTTTGCCAGTAGCCAGTGTCCTGGCATTTTCTCCGTATCAAGATGTCCTCCGGGGAGAGAAGTGACGGTTGGCTGAGAACTGCTCATCTATAAAACTCCACGAAAAACTTTGCATCGTCAGTAAGCTGAACAAAATGCCATTCTTCAGGTTTGATGACGAAGGTTTCGCCTGCTCCGACTACGGCAAGGGGCTTTGCCGCGCCTTCGAGGAAGTAACGCACCTCTCCAGCGGTCACGTTCAAGGCGCCCCAAACTCCGGGTTTGGTGTTGTGGGCTCCGGTGATCGCTTTCGGTACGGACATCTGCGTGAACTCCTGGGTCTTCGAATATGCCGCGACCCCCTCAGGCATTTGCCGATCGCCAACCATCGCACTGTCCCTACTCGCAATTGCGTTTCGCTCGCAACATAGATGAAGAAGCCGTGCAGCGACTTGATCCTGATCATTTTCAAGGCGCGATCTCCGGCGCAGGCTGGAGGAACAAAGCCTGAAGAGGCTTTTCGGCCACTGCGCCCAGAGGCGGTAACCCCATCCCGCCCTGCGCCCCCGGCTATGCCAGGCGTCTTCCGTAAGCTGATGAGCTGCGGAAGCACCTGGTGCGTTGTGTAGTGAAGGAGCCCCCCATGGCAGACACAGCCTACGTCCCTGAGATCGATACCATATCACCGTTTGACCAGCGCTATGATAACTTTATCAACGGCGCGTTCGTTCCTCCTGCTGCGGGACGCTATTTCGACAACATCACGCCGATTAACGGCGACGTCGTGTGCTCCGTCGCAAGGTCTGACGACGCTGATGTTGAGCGTGCCCTCGACGCTGCGCACGCTGTGAAGAAAGCATGGGGAGAAACATCGGCGGCCGACCGTGCGAATGTCTTGCTGAAAATTGCGGACACGATCGAGGCCAACCTCCATCTCCTGGCCAAGGCGGAGACCTGGGACAACGGTAAGCCCATTCGCGAGACGACCGCTGCCGACATTCCTCTGTCAGCGGACCATTTCCGTTACTTTGCAGGCATCTTGCGCAGCCAAGAAGGCACGATGTCGGAAATCGACGCCGATACAGTCGCTTACCATTACCACGAGCCGTTAGGCGTGGTTGGCCAGATCATCCCCTGGAACTTCTCCATCCTGATGGCGGCGTGGAAGCTCGCCCCGGCTTTGGCGGCGGGCAATTGCGTGGTGCTCAAACCCGCGGAGCAAACGCCCGCAGCGATCATGGTCCTCGCCGGGCTTATCGCCGAGCACTTGCCGCCCGGTGTCTTGAATATCGTCAATGGTTATGGCCCTGAAGTGGGCGCAGCGCTGGCAAGGTCTCCAAGGATTGCCAAAATCGCCTTCACCGGCTCCACCCAAACGGGCCGGATGATTATGCAGTATGCGACGGAAAACCTGATCCCGGTGACCCTTGAGCTGGGCGGAAAGTCGCCAAACATTTTCTTCTCGGATGTGATGGCAAAGGATGACGCTTTCCTCGACAAAGCGATCGAGGGTTTTGTCCTCTTTGCATTCAACCAAGGCGAAGTCTGTACCTGTCCAAGCCGTGCATTGATCCAAGAAGACATCTACGAGCGCTTTATCGAGCGGGCCATCGAACGGGTGCGCGCGATCAAACAAGGCGATCCCCGTGATCCCGACACAATGGTCGGTGCGCAAGCCAGCGAAGAGCAACAGGATAAGATCCTCAACTACCTCAAAATCGGGGTTGAGGAGGGGGCCGAGGTCCTCACGGGAGGCGGCCGTGCCGAGGTCACGCCTGATCTCTCCGGCGGATTCTACATCAAGCCGACGGTGCTCAAGGGGCACAATAAGATGCGCGTGTTCCAAGAGGAAATCTTCGGCCCGGTCGTCTCGGTCACGACCTTCAAGACGCCGGAAGAAGCGCTCTCCATCGCGAACGACACGCTCTACGGCCTGGGTGCGGGCGTTTGGTCCCGGGACATGAACACCTGCTACCGCTTTGGCCGCGCGATCGAAGCTGGCCGCGTTTGGGTCAACAATTACCACGCCTATCCGGCCCACGCGGCTTTCGGTGGATACAAACAGTCGGGCATCGGGCGGGAAACCCACGCGATGATGCTCAACCACTACCAGCAAACGAAGAACATGCTCGTCAGCTACGACCCCAACAAACTCGGGTTTTTCTAAGCGCGAGCAGTCAACTTCTCGCTTCGGCGCCCCGGTCTCGTCCGTGAGACCGGGGCGCCGCCGTTTAGAGGGCACGACGCCATCATGCCGGAGCGGCTTGCGCAACGGCGCCACTGCTGTTTCAAAGCGTCGACAGTGGCGTGTGCGTTGAAGAGGAGTTCGCGGTGGCGGAGACACAGTTTGATTTGATCGTGATCGGTGCCGGCCCTGGAGGGTACGTCGCGGCGATCCGAGCCTCGCAGTTGGGGATGAAAACGGCGGTGGTCGAGCGCGAGCACCTCGGCGGCGTGTGCTTGAATTGGGGCTGTATCCCAACCAAGGCCTTGCTGCGCACGGCAGAGGTCTACACGAACATGAAGCACGCCTCGGCCTATGGTCTGAAGGCGGACAATATTACGTTTGATCTTGAAGGCGTAGTGAAGCGTAGCCGGAAAATCGCCAAGCAGCTGTCCGGCGGCGTCTCCTACCTGATGAAAAAGAACAAGATCACCGTCATTGATGGCGAGGCGCGTCTCGCGGCTGCCAATGGATCGGGCCCGTCGATTATCGTCAAAGCTGCCGATGGCACCGAAACCACCTACCACGCGAGAAATACCATCATCGCAACGGGGGCACGTGCACGGACGATCCCTGCGGCGGGCCTCGAGCCCGACGGCAAGTTCATCTGGACTGCGCGGGAAGCGATGATGCCCGATGTTTTCCCGAAGCGGTTACTTGTCGTCGGATCCGGTGCGATTGGCATTGAATTCGCAAGCTTCTACAATGCGTTAGGTGCTGACGTCAAAGTCGTTGAAATGGTCGACCGCATTCTGCCTGCGGAGGATAATGAGGTTTCAGCATTTGCCCGGAAGACCTTTGAAGGGCAGGGCATGACGATCATGACCGAGGCCAAACTCGACAACGTTGAGAAAGGTACGGAGACGGTCAAAGCCACCATCACTGACAAAAGCGGAAAGGCGTCTACTGAGGAGTTTGACCGCATCATTTTGGCGATCGGTATTGTGGGCAATACGGAAGGAATTGGCCTTGAGGGTGTCGGCGTGAAAGTTGAGCGCGGGCACGTCGTCGTCGACGAGTGGATGTCCACCGGCGTCAAGGGTGTCTATGCGATCGGCGACGTTTGCGGGCCCCCCTGGCTAGCCCACAAGGCAGAGCATGAAGGGGTGATCTGTGTTGAGAAAATCGCCGGATCAAACTCCGTACACCCCCTTGATGTGAGCAAGATCCCAGGGTGTACCTATTGCAACCCGCAGGTCGCATCGGTCGGCCTGACGGAAGAAAAGGCGAAGGCCGCTGGTTACAAAATCAAGGTCGGCAAATTCCCCTTCCAAGCAAACGGCAAAGCGATCGCGCTCGGCGAACCGGAAGGCTTCGTGAAAACAGTCTTTGATGCCGACACAGGAGAGCTGATCGGCGCGCATATGATCGGCGCAGAAGTCACCGAACTCATTCAGGGTTTTGGTATCGGGATGGCTCTAGAAGCGACGGAAGAAGACTTCTTCCACACCATCTTCCCGCACCCCACCTTGTCCGAGATGATGCACGAGTCGTCCCTCGACGCGTTCGGTCGCGTCATCCACACCTAAAGTTCAAAGAACATCCCTATGCTGAACGAAACGGCTGGCTCGATCCTGCTGGGAGCCGACCACGAAGGGGCGGGCGTTCACTTGCCTCTCAAGATGTGCAACCGCCACGGTCTCGTCGCGGGGGCAACGGGTACCGGCAAAACTGTCACGGTACAGATCATGGCCGAGGCGTTCAGCCGCGCTGGCGTGCCGGTGTTCGTGTCAGACGTGAAAGGCGATCTGTCCGGGCTTGCAGCAAAAGGGGCGGACAAAGACTTTCTCCACAACCGTGCAGAGACGATCCAGCTCCAAGGCTACACAGCGGAGAGCTTCCCCGTCCGCCTTTGGGACTTCTTCGGCAAAGGTGGCCTGCCGATCCGGGCGACGGTGAGTGAGGTGGGGCCCCTTCTTCTCGGTCAGATGCTCGGCCTCAACGATACCCAAGAAGGTGTCCTCGCGATTGCCTTCCGGGTCGCTGATGATGATGGCCTGCCGCTCCTCGACCTCCGCGACCTGCGTGCACTTCTCGCGCACGTCTCTGATCGCCGGGCTGAGTTGTCGGCGCTTTACGGGAATGTTTCTCCTTCGTCCGTCGCCGCGATCCAACGTCGGCTCTTGCAGCTTGAGGACCAGGGGGGAAAACTCTTCTTTGGCGAGCCTGCTCTCAATGTGATGGATCTCATCCGTACAGAAACGGATGGGCGTGGCGTCCTGAATATTCTGAAGGCTGATGAGTTGATGCTCGCGCCGCGGCTCTACGGAGCATTCCTCCTCTGGATGCTGTCGGAGCTGTTTGAAGAGCTCCCGGAAATCGGCGATCCGGACAAGCCGAAGCTCGTTTTCTTTTTCGATGAAGCCCACCTTCTCTTTGAAAATGCAAGCAAACCGCTGCTTGAGAAAGTCGAGCAAGTGTGCCGATTGATCCGTTCAAAAGGCGTCGGTGTGTTCTTCGCGACCCAGGATCCCGGCGATATTCCCGATGGCGTCGCTGGTCAGCTCGGCACCCGGGTGCAACACGCGCTGCGTGCGTTCACACCAGCCCAGCAAAAACGTGTCCGCGCGGCGGCAGACAGTTTTCGGCCAAACCCAGCGTTCGAGACCCGGGACGTCATCACCGAGATGGGTGTTGGCGAAGCCTTAGTGAGTACACTGCAGAAAAAGGGTATTCCCACGCCGGCAGCGCGCACGTTGATCCGTCCACCGGCGTCGCGGCTTGGTCCGCTCACGAATACTGAGCGCCGCGATCTTCAGCGTAACGACGCGCTCTCATCGCAGTACGGAAAATCTGTAGACCGTCACTCCGCTCACGAAATGTTGGCCGAGCGCGCTGAGCGGCATGCAGAGCAAGCCGAGAAGAACGAGAAAAAACCTGAGCGCGAGAAACGTCAGCGGACAACCAATCGCAGGCGTTCCAGCCGTATGTCGATGGGGGAGCGCGCGGTCACCCAGGCCACCCGCACGCTTACGAGTACAGTCACCCGGGCGTTGATCCGCGGCCTCATGGGTGGACTAAAACGACGGTAAATGCGCGGCGTGGATCTCTCGCATCCCGCCGCGCATCATCGGGTCCGGTCCTAGACTGCGGCCGCGTCGACTTCGGCCTTCCGTTTGCGGATGGTACTGAGGGTCGACCAAATTCCGAACGCAATCATCACGGCGATGAAGCCCCAGACCCATAAGGGGATGTTCTCACCGACCACGGCGACATACAGGTAGGGTTGGATGGCAAGATACCCCGCTAAGATCGCCTGCACCGCGACGCCTTTTCCGTCGCGCAGGCGTTTGACCAACCATGCAATCACGCCAAGGAATAGGGGGATGCCGCCGACATAAAGAACGCCGAAAATCCACGGATTGACGCCGTAATTTTCACTCAGGCCGAAGAACCATTCGCTGATCATTTCCATCTTTGCTCTCCTCAATCTGCCCCTTTGTTCGCCGCTCGATGCGCGTTTGTTACCCAGCAGATAGCTTCACCCGATGCATTGACGAGAAATAGGCGGATTGCATTGAATATGAGCGGTCCGGCACACGCCGCTTTAAGCGCTCCTGTGGCACGTCCGTCGAGATTTTGTCACGATGCAGGAGCGCGAACCATGCACCGCACCATTACATCAGCCGCCGCTGCTCTCGCAGCCCTCTTCGGTGCTGCACACGCTGGGATCGGGGTTGATGCCTCGGTCGGGACGGCGGGATTGACGGGCAACGTTCACGTCGATGTGTTTCCGATGGTCACGCTACGCGGCGGTGTCAACTTCTTCGATATCGACTTCGACGACGTCGAGTATGACGGCATCGAGTACGACACGAGCATCGGTTTCACGCAATACGGCCTCTACGCCGACCTCCATCCTATTCCCGGTTTCGGCAGCTTTACGCTGACAGGCGGGTATGTCTTCGGCAACCGCTCGGTTGACCTTGTGTCGACACCCTTTGAGGCGGTCCAGGTTGGCGACGTGATCTTCACGCCCGAACAAGTCGGCACCCTGGTCGGGCGCGGTGATCTTGGGGACAGCGGCTACTATCTCGGGTTCGGGTTCGACAGCACCACCCGCGGCTTTATGCCGATCGGCATCGTTCTTCGCGCGGGGGTGATCATCGGGGACTCACCGGTTTTTGATCTGCGGGCCGAGGGCGGTCTCGCTGAGCAGGACCCGATGATCCAGCAGATGCTCAACGACGAATTGGCCAAAGAAATCGAAGGCTTGAACCGCGACGCAGAGGATTTCCGGTTCTATCCGGTCTTATCGATTGGCATCGGGGTCGGGTTCTAAATCGGCCTAAAACGCGTCCTTCGGTCGGGCATGAGACAAGCTGGCAATTGACGATATAAAGAAATCTTTATATCGCTTCCCTTCGAAGGGAGCTCACCGTGCAGTTTGCCGCGATCCTGGAACAGCTTCGTGCCGCCGGCGAGGAGTCCCGACTGCGCATAATTGCCCTGCTCAACGAGAGCGACCTCACGGTGACCGAGCTCGTGCGCTGCCTCGATCAGCTGCAGCCGCGGGTGAGCCGGCACCTCAAAATTCTGGTCGAGGCTGGTCTTGTGGCGCCCTACCAAGAGGGTGCCTGGCGGTTTTATCGCCTGGCCGCGCTGCCTGATTGGCTCGCGGCGATGGTCGAGGCGCTCGAAGGTGATGAAATCGAGCACGACCGGCGCGCCCTGCAAGCCATCCGCAGTGAACGCGCCGAAAAGGCGGCGGCCTACTTTGCCGAAAATGCCGATGCCTGGGACGCGGTGCGGCAGCTGCACATCGATGACGCTGAGATTGAGCGCGCGCTCCTCGACTTGGCGCCCGAGCATGTGGATGCGTTCCTCGATCTCGGCACCGGGACCGGGCGTATGCTGACGGTTTTCTCAGACCGCTACGCGTCCGGCGCCGGTTATGATATGTCCCCTGAGATGTTGGCCGTGGCCCGCGTTCGTATCCAAGATGCGGGGCTGCGTCACGTGCACCTTCGTCGCCGGGATATTCTCAAGCCTGACGAAATTCCTGCGCTGAGTGCTGATCTCATCTGTATACACCACGTCCTTCACTTCTTGGCTGAGCCTGAGCGTGCAATCGCCGCAGCAGCATCGGCGCTCCGGCCTGGTGGTGCTCTACTGATCGCCGACTTCCAAGCGCATGTCCGGGAAGAGCTGCGTACAGAATATGCCCACCGACGCTTAGGTTTTCACACGGACGAACTTTCACGCCTCGCAATCAGCCACGGGCTTTTGCCGAGAGCGGAACGCTCCCTGCCGCCAGAACGCGAAGGCGGTCTCGTCAGCATGATTTGGCGTTTTGATAAGCCAAACACGCCTCAGCCAATCCAAAAAAGCGATTTTCTCCATGCCTGATCTGTCAGTAAGCTTTGAGTTTTTCCCGCCGAAGACCGAGAAAATGGGCGAGACGCTTTGGGCGTCGGTCGACAAATTACGAGCCCTTGCGCCCACGTTCGTATCCGTCACTTACGGGGCAGGCGGATCAACGCGCGAGCGGACCCACGCAACCGTCAAGCGTATCATTGACGAGACCAACCTTTCCGTTGCCGCGCACCTCACGACTGTTTCAGCCACCCGAGAGGAGGTGGATTCTGTCCTCCGGGAATATTGGGACGTGGGCGTTCGCCATCTCGTTGCTCTGCGCGGGGATCCACCAGGCGGCGTTGGTGAGGCTTATGTTCCGACACCAGACGGTTATGCTGGTGCTGCTGAGCTGACGGCTGGCGCCCGGGAGATTGCTCCGTTCGAGATCAGTGTTGGATGTTATCCGGAAAAGCACCCCGAAAGCGCGAGTTTCGATCATGATATCGACCTTCTCAAGCGCAAGGTTGATAACGGCGCGACCCGAGCGATCACACAATTTTTCTATGATAATGACGTCTACGAACGGTATCTTGAACGGGTGCGTGCGGCTGGCATTAACATCCCGATCGTCCCGGGGATTATGCCGGTGACCAACTACAAAGCATTGAAACGTATGGCAGGTTTGTGCTCAACGTCAGTGCCCAAGCGGTACGACAGGCTGTTTGATCACCTGGACGAAGATCCGAAGACGAGAGCGCTGGTCGCGGCGACAGTGGCGGCCGAGCAATGCTACGATCTTGCCGACCGCGGCGTCTCTCACTTCCACTTCTACACCCTCAACAAAGCCGATATGGCATTCGCCCTTTGTCATATGCTCGGTGTACGGCCGGAAGTCCGTGGAGAGGCTGCTTAATGCAACCCACCTTCGTCAATATCGGTGAACGGACGAACGTCACGGGATCCGCAAAGTTTCGTAAGCTGATCAAGTCGGGGGATTACGCCGCGGCCGTTGATGTAGCGCGCCAGCAGGTTGAAAACGGCGCGCAAGTCATTGACGTCAATATGGACGAAGGCATGCTCGATGGCGTTGAGGCCATGACAACGTTCCTGCGCCTTATCGCGTCCGAGCCTGATATTGCCCGTGTACCGATCATGATCGACAGCTCCAAATGGGAGGTGATCGAGGCGGGCCTCCGGCAGGTGCAGGGCAAGCCGATTGTCAACTCGATCAGCCTCAAAGAAGGTGAGGAGCAATTCCTGGCGCAAGCGCGTAAGTGTATGCGCTACGGTGCTGCCGTTGTCGTGATGGCGTTTGATGAAGACGGCCAGGCCGATGTGGCATCGCGCAAGATCGAAATCTGTACACGGAGCTACAATCTCCTCACCAGCATCGGCTTTCCGCCCGAAGACATCATTTTTGACCCGAACATCTTCGCTGTGGCGACGGGGATCGAAGAGCATGCGGGCTACGGCGTTGATTTCATTGAGGCGACCCGAACGATTAAGGAGACACTTCCCGGCGCCAAGATCTCTGGTGGGGTCTCAAACGTTTCGTTTTCGTTCCGCGGCAATGACGCTGTGCGCGAGGCGATGCACTCGGTGTTCCTTTACCATGCCATCCGTGCAGGGATGGATATGGGCATCGTCAACGCCGGGCAGCTGGCCATTTATGATGACATTCCGCCCGAGCTGAAAGAGCCTGTGGAAGACGTCATTCTCAACCGACGTGAGGACGCGACCGAGCGCCTTCTTGATGTCGCTGAGCAGTTCCGCGGCAAGGGCGCGAAGGCACGCGAGCAAGATCTGTCTTGGCGCGAGGAGCCGGTGGAACAGCGGCTCCAGCACGCGCTGGTTAAGGGCATCACGGAATATATCATCGACGACACCGAAGAGGCGCGCTTGAAACTAGGGCGTCCGCTTTACGTCATCGAAGGCCCGCTAATGGACGGGATGAACGTCGTCGGCGATTTGTTCGGCTCAGGCAAAATGTTCTTGCCCCAGGTGGTGAAGTCCGCCCGGGTGATGAAACAGGCGGTGGCGTATCTCGAGCCGTTCATGGAGGCCGAAAGGGAGCAAGGAGGCGCCGCACCCGAGGCAAAAGGCCGTGTGCTGATGGCAACCGTCAAGGGCGATGTTCATGACATCGGCAAGAACATCGTCGGCGTCGTTCTTCAGTGTAACAACTATGAAGTCATCGACCTCGGTGTTATGGTTCCGGCCAACGACATTCTCGATGCTGCAGAAGAGCACAACGTTGATGTTATTGGTCTTTCTGGGCTTATCACGCCGTCGTTGGACGAGATGGTCAGTGTTGCCAAGGAAATGACCCGTCGCGGCATGCGCCAACCGCTTTTGATCGGCGGCGCGACAACATCCAAGGCGCACACGGCAGTGAAGATTGCGCCAGCTTATGACAACGGCGTCGTTTATGTCACGGACGCGAGCCGCGCGGTTGGTGTGGTCAGTGATTTGATCTCTGATGAGCGCCGCGGCGACTATCTTTCCAACGTGGCGAATGAATACGACAAGGTCCGTGAAACGTTCAGTAAGCGTCAGAGAAAAGATGACCGGGTCTCTCTTGCCGACGCGCGGGCGAATTCCTTCTCACTCGGCGCGGAGCGCGTCCCAGCGCCGACAGCGCCTGGACTGACCGTCTTGCGCGATGTGTCGCTTGATGAGTTGGTGCCATACATCGATTGGACGCCGTTTTTCTCATCGTGGGATCTCCACGGAAAGTATCCTGCAATCCTCGAAGATAAGATTGTCGGCGAGGCCGCGCAGTCTCTTTATGCTGATGCACAGAAGACCCTGCGCACGCTCGTTGAAGAGAAGTGGTTCACCGCTCACGCTGTGTGCGGAATTTTCCCGGCTAATCGGTCTGGGGACGATATCATCGTGTGGACCGACGAAACGCGCTCCGAGGAGCGGATGCGGTTTCACACCATCCGTCAACAGATGAAAAAGTCAGGAGACGCATGCAATCTGGCGCTCAGCGATTTTCTGCATGCGGAAGGCGAAGACTGGATCGGCGGGTTTGCCGTCACGGCGGGTCACGGCGAAGACGAAATCGTCGCGAAGTTCAACGCGTCTGGCGACAATTACGGCTCCATCATGGCCTCGGCGTTGGCGGACAGGCTCGCCGAAGCGATGGCGGAGTGGCTGCATGAAAAAATGCGCCGGGAGCTTTGGGGTTTCGAGACGGGCGACAAAGCGTCTGTCGATGATCTGATCGCGGAGAAATACCAAGGTATTCGCCCGGCCGCAGGCTATCCGGCACAACCTGATCACACCGAAAAGGGCCCGCTGTTTGATCTTCTGGGTGCTGAGGACAATTGCGGCATGGAGCTGACGGAGAGCTTTGCCATGCAGCCGGGTGCTTCGGTGTCCGGGCTCTACTTTGCGCACCCCGATGCGCATTATTTCGGCACTGGTAAAATCGGCCGCGATCAGACCGAAGATTATGCGCGCCGTAAGGGGTGGGAGCTCGAGACAGCGGAGAAGTGGCTCGCGCCGATCCTGGCTTACGATCCTGACGCGTGATCCTGAGCGGTGCCCCGGCACGAGGCGCTGGACACAAAAAAGGCGGAAGGGCACCAGCCGATCCGCCTCACAAAGCCGTGATTACAGGACCTTGAGATCAACCGCGCTGGTTTTGCCGCGGCGTTCGTCGGTGTGCAGCTCGTAAGAAACCTTCTGGTTTTCTTGCAAACCTTGCAAACCCGAACGTTCCACAGCGGAGATATGGACGAAAACGTCCGATCCGCCCTCGTCAGGCTGAATGAAACCGTAGCCTTTTTGGTCGTTAAACCATTTTACTTTGCCGACAGCCATGTCGTGCTCCTTCTTCGATCGACCCGATCAACGGGATTTCTCGCATGCGGGGAAGAGAAGAAGAGCCGCCGGTCCGACGGAAGTCCTAGTCTAAGACCGACCTCATGCGCGCCATACGTGTACGTGCCTCCTCTGATGGTCAAGAGAAGAGTTGCGACGAAACCGTAACGGTTAAAGTCTTAGCCAGCGCGCTTAATTTCGATCCCTTGCTCTTGCACCTTGCGGTACAAGGTCGAGCGACCAATTCCCAAACGGCGGGCGACTTCGGACATTTGTCCGCGATACATGTCGATTGCCGTTGCGATAAGATCGCGCTCGATCTGCGAGAGCGTGCGAAGATGCCCCTCACCATCGAAGACTGCGACGCCGCTCTCGTCCTGGGTCTCGGACGACTGCGCAGGGGTGCCGGTGAAGCCTGTCGACGTTCCGATCTCGCCTTCGCCCAGCTCAAGCGGCGGCGGCCCCGACGACACCCCGGCGTCGTCGAATGCGCTTGCCATCGTGGGGAAATCGCCTGCGGTGAGCCAATTGTCTTCACACAGAACGACAGCGCGGTAGATCGTGTTCTCAAGCTGACGAACGTTGCCGGGCCAGTCTTGCGCAACCAGGACGTCCATCACTTCGTTCCGTACGCCCCGCACATCCCGGCCTTCCTCGGCGTTGTAGCGCGCGATGAAGTGGTTGATGAGGTCGGGGATGTCTTCCCGGCGCTCGCGCAGGGGCGGAACTTCGACGGGGAAGACGTTGAGGCGATAGAACAAATCTTCGCGGAAGGTGCCCTCTTTGACGGCTTCAGCGAGATCGCGGTTGGTGGCCGAGATGACGCGCACATCGACTTTTACGGGGCGCTTTGAGCCGACGGGGTCGACTTCACCTTCTTGCAGCGCCCGGAGCAATTTGACCTGAGTATCGAGCGGCAATTCGCCGACCTCGTCCAGGAAGATCGTCCCGCCATCGGCTTCTTGGAACTTACCGATATGCTTTGAGGTCGCGCCGGTGAAGGCGCCTTTTTCGTGGCCGAAAAGGATCGACTCCACCAAGTTTTCGGGAATCGCGCCGCAGTTGACGGTCACGAATGGTGCACCCGTCCGTTCAGAGCTTCCTTGGATGGCGCGCGCGATCATCTCCTTACCGACACCGCTTTCCCCGGTAATCAGGATCGGGATCGTCGATGCGGCGGCACGCTCTGCGAGCTTCAAGCACTGGCGGAAAGCGGGCGAGCCGCCAACGACGTCCGTAAACGTCATTTCGCCTTGGCCTTTGCGCTTCAGCCGAGAGACCTCGGTGCGCAGATTTTGCACGTTGAGCGCGTTCGCGATGCCAACGGTCACCCGCTCGGGCGAGGCGGGCTTGACGAAGAAATCCACGGCGCCCGCCTGCATCGCTTTGACAACGGTTTCCACGCCGCCTTGGGCCGTGAGCATAATGACCGGCAATTCGGGCCGCAGGGTCTTCAGCTCGTTAAGCACATCCATGCCATCGACATTCGGCATGATGAGATCGAGCATCATCAGATCGACGCCAGCACCCCGGTCGCTGCGCAGCAGGTCGAGCGCTTCTTCGCCACCCTCTGCCTGTTTGACGAAATACCCCGCCCGTTCGCACACCGACTGCATCAACCGACGTTGGGTTGGGTCATCGTCCACCAGCAAAATCGTCTTCGGCATAACTCTCGCCCCCGTGAGAACGGACTCGTTGCTCCCCGCTGGGGCGATGCTTAGCCGTTATGTTGTAAAGATCCGGTTCACCGCGTTCGATCACGTAAGCGCGGCTTGTTGACATTTCGCAGCTGCCCCCACTTCACGAGCGGCTCAAACCGTTGCTAGGGGCGCGACGCGTCCACCAATTTTACGAAGAGGTCTGGGTTGATGAAGCTTGCTGGCGTGAAAGCTGCCTCTGAGAAGCGGTCCCCCCTCACACCGGAGACGGTGAAAAAGTACAAAGGCCTCGGCTACGATGTAGCTGTTGAGCCGGGACTGGGCGCCGACGCTGGCGTGACCGATGCTGCCTTTGAGGCGGCTGGTGCAACCATGGCCGCTGATGCAGCCAATGGCGCAGACCTTGTCTTGTCCTCGGGAACGCTTCCCGACGAAGCCGTTGGCAAACTAGCGCGCGGGACGCGGTTGATCGGCGTGCTGGACCCGTATGATCACCCAGACGCGATCACGGCCTATGCCAATGGCGGCATCGATGCGTTCGCCATGGAGCTGATGCCGCGGATCACCCGCGCGCAGTCCATGGACGTCCTGTCGAGCCAAGCAAACCTCGCCGGTTACAAAGCCGTCATCGATGCGTGCTCGGCCTACGGTCGTGCCTTCCCAATGATGATGACCGCGGCGGGGACCGTCCCGCCTGCGAAGGTCTTCGTCATGGGCGCCGGGGTTGCCGGTCTCCAGGCCATCGCCACCGCCCGCCGCCTTGGTGCGATCGTTTCCGCAACGGACGTCCGGGCTGCAGCAGGCGAGCAAGTGGAAAGCCTCGGCGGCACCTTCATCTTCGTCAAAGAGGCCATGGAGGAAGGCGAGGGCAGCGGCGGCTACGCGAAAGAACTGACCCCTGAGCAACAAAAGGCCCAGCAAGACTTGGTCGCTGAGCATCTTAAGAAGATGGACGTGGTGATCACCACCGCGCTGATCCCCGGTCGCCCAGCGCCAAAGCTGATCACAGCGGACATGCTGAAGGGCATGAAAGAGGGCAGCGTTATTGTCGACCTTGCGGCGCCGCGCGGCGGTAACGTCGAGGGCAAAGCGAAGGGCGTGAAGATCATCAAGCCCGCCAACATCCTCGACGGCTTGGCGGGCGAAGCGTCGAACCTCCTCGCCAAAAACTTCCTCAGCTTCGTGACGCTGATTACGGACAAAGAGGCAGCCCAGGTGAAGGTCGATAGCGAAGACGAGATTGTCCAAGGCATCCAACTCACCCGCGATGGTGACGTGGTGCACGAACGGTTCAAAAATTAACGGAGCGGGTGATGCAAGAGGAAACCCAAGCAGAACAAGCCGCCGAAGATCTCGAAGCCGCCGCAGAAGAGCTGCGCGAGGCATCTGAGAAACTCGCCGAAGCGTCTGAACAAGCGGAGGCCGCTGCCGGTCAAGCCGAAGGCCTTCTCGGCACGATCACCGATCTGGCACACGCAGGCGGGCCCGGCGAGTTCATCTATCTCGCTGCAATTTTCGCCCTGGCATGCTTCGTAGGCTATTATGTCGTGTGGTCCGTGACCCCGGCGCTGCATACTCCGCTGATGTCGGTAACGAACGCCGTTTCGTCGGTCGTCATCGTCGGTGCACTGATCGCTGTCGGTGCGGACGTCACCCAAAGCCCGAATGGCGGGCTCAGTCGATGGCTCGGCGTTTTCGCCGTTGCCCTGGCCAGTGTGAACATCTTCGGCGGCTTCATGGTCACCAACCGGATGCTCGCCATGTATAAGAAGAAGGAGGGGTGAGGACTTCATGGTCCATCCCTTCGGGTTCCACGCCGTGAAGACGATCCGGTTTGAGCCGGGCGTGTGCACGCGCTTCGCCGACCATGTGGGCGCAATGCTCGGTGGGCGGATCCTTGTGGTGACCGATCCTGGCCTGATGAAGCTCGGCCTACCTGATGCTGCGATCGAAAGCCTCCGGCAGCACGGTGCGGATGTTGAAGTCTTCTCCGACGTCGAGGCGGACCCATCGCGCTCGACGGTGGAGAAAGCCACGGCGCGGGCGGCGGATATGGGCGCGACGGGTATCGTCGGGTTCGGCGGTGGATCGTCCTTAGACGTCGCAAAGCTCGCCGCTTTGCTCGCGGGCTCCGGTGAGCAGCTCGACGACGCATGGGGCGTCGGTAACGCGAAGGGTCCACGGCTTCCCCTCGCGGCGGTTCCCACCACGGCGGGCACCGGCTCCGAAGTGACCCCCGTCGCGATCGTGACCCTGCCCGATGATGAAAAGCGCGGCGTCAGCTCGCCAATCCTGATCCCCGACGCCGCGATCCTCGATCCCGACCTTACCCTCGGTTTGCCAGGGCCGATCACGGCGGCGACCGGCATCGACGCGATGGTCCACGCGATCGAAGCTTTCGCGTCGAAGAGCCCGAACAACAATCCGATCAGCCAAGCGTCCGCGGTCGAGGCGCTTTCCCTCCTTGGACAGAATATTCAGACGGCAGTGACCGAGCCGGACAACCGCGAGGCGCGCGGCGCGATGCTGCTCGGTGCCATGCTCGCCGGGCAAGCCTTCGCTAACGCTCCGGTCGCAGCAGTCCACGCGTTGGCCTATCCCATCGGCGGCCGGTTCCACGTTCCCCACGGCCTCTCGAACGCGCTGGTCCTGCCCCATGTGCTCCGGTTCAACGCTGCGGGCTCAGAAGACGCGCGCACCGTCTACGCGGCCCTTGCGCAGCATACCTTCCCCGATCTTCCGGCCACGGACGGCACCCAGGCGACCTGCGCCGCGTTCATCGACCGGCTCGAGAAGCTGTCCCAAGAACTCGGTCTTGAGACGAAGCTGCGCCAGGTCGGTATCACGCAGGCGGACCTCCCCGGTCTCGCAGGCGACGCGATGAAGCAGACGCGCCTCCTCGTGAACAATCCGCGCGAGGTGACCGAGGCCGACGCGCTCCACATCTATGAGCAGGCTTTTTGATGGCGGAGCGTCGACAGCCCTCTTCGCGCAGCGCGTACAAGGCGTTCCGTCCACTGCAAACCCGGTGGGCCGATAACGATATCTATGGCCACATGAACAACGTCGTTCACTACGCGCTGTTCGATACCGCGGTGAATGGGTTCCTGGTGGACGAGGGCGCTCTCAAGGTGGGTGCCAGCGACCAGATCGGCCTCGTTGTTGAAACGCGGTGTACGTACTTCTCGGAACTCGCCTTCCCAGATCAAGTCCACGCAGGCCTCCGCGCCGATCGCGTCGGCAACAGTTCTGTCACCTACGGCATCGGCCTCTTCCGCAACGACGACGACACTGCATCGGCAGAAGGTCAGTTCACGCACGTCTACGTCGATCGCGACACCCGCCGTCCCAAGCCTCTTAATGATGTCCTCCGCCAAACGGTGGAGGCCATCGCCGCATGATCACGCTTTCCTTCCCACTCGTGAGGACACCCCATGAGCACTGACTTTACCGCCATTCTCTATATCGCTGCTGGGATCCTCTTCATCCTGGCGCTCCGTGGGCTGAGCAGTCCGGCAACGTCCCGGGCAGGCAACCGTTTTGGCATCATCGGCATGGGGCTCGCCGTGGCCGCGACGCTGTTCTCAGGGCAGTTCCTGGAGAGCGCGGGCGGCGGCGCTTGGCTCCTGGTGATCCTCGCGGTGGGCGTTGGCGGCGGCGTGGGCGGACGGATCGCCCAAAAAGTCGCCATGACGGACATGCCGCAGCTGGTCGCGGCGTTCCACGCGCTGGTCGGTCTGTCCGCGGTGCTGATCGCGTGGTCAGCCTTCTTAGCGCCAACGGCTTATGGCATCGGCGAACCCGGCGCGATTGAGGCGCAAGCCATCATCGAAATGTCGATCGGCGTGTTTGTCGGTGCCGTGACGTTCTCCGGATCGGTGATTGCGTTCCTCAAGCTGTCAGGGAAAATGTCGGGCAAGCCGATCCTTCTTCCCGCGCGGCACCTCATCAACATCGCCATGGCGGTCGCCACCTTGGTCCTCATCATCATGCTGTGCACCGGCGTTCAAAGCCCGGTCCTGTTCCTGCTCGTCACGCTCATCGCCTTCGCGATGGGCGTCACCCTGATCATCCCCATCGGCGGCGGCGACATGCCGGTGGTGGTGTCGATGCTCAACTCTTACTCAGGCTGGGCTGCTGCGGGGATCGGCTTCACCCTTCAAAACATGGCGCTGATCATCACCGGCGCGCTGGTCGGCGCATCGGGCGCGATCCTTAGTTATATCATGTGTAAGGGGATGAACCGGAACTTCTTCGAGGTGATCCTTGGCGGCTTTGGCGGCGACGACGCGGCTGCTGCTGGCGGTGATGTCGAGGAGCGGCCGATCAAGCAAGGCTCTGCCGAAGATGCGGCCTTCATCATGGGCAATGCGGGCAAGGTCATCATCGTCCCCGGCTACGGCATGGCCGTCGCCCAGGCTCAGCACTCCCTACGCGAAATGTGCGACCAGCTGAAAGCCGCTGGCGTTGAAGTGAAGTACGCCATCCACCCCGTTGCCGGCCGGATGCCGGGCCACATGAACGTCCTTCTGGCCGAGGCAAACGTCCCCTACGACGAGGTGTTCGAACTCGAAGACATCAACTCCGAGTTCAGCCAAGCTGATGTGGCCTTCGTCATTGGCGCCAACGACGTGACGAACCCTGCCGCGAAGACCGACAAGTCCTCCGCGATCTACGGCATGCCGATCCTCGATGTGGAAAACTCCGGCACCGTCCTCTTCGTCAAACGCGGCATGTCTGCTGGGTATGCAGGCGTCCAGAACGAGCTGTTCTTCCGCGACAACACCATGATGCTCTTCGGCGATGCCAAGAAAATGTGCGAAGAGATCGTCAAGGCGATGGACTAAGGCTTCGGAGCCGCTGCCATCTGCCATCTACAGAACTTTTTGCGCGCGGATAGGGCGCAACGGTAACGCTCTTTACGTAGACCCAAACCTGCAGCTGCGCTAAGGGCGCACCAGGTCAAACCCGCGTAGAAGGGCGAAACACAATGGGCATCGTCAAGAACGAAGGCGACAAGCTTCCCGAGGATCTCATCGCTGGGCGTGCGAAAACGTACGAAACCATGATGAATGTGGGCTACCTCGTGATGATGCCGATCAGCCTCGGATTCGTGATGCTCATCGCGCTCCTGATGCTGGGGACATCGATCCCCATGTCGATCCTGCTCGGAACGGCCACCGGCTTGGGCGTCCTCGCGTTTGCCAAAGTTTTCCTCGTCCACTGACGGTATCATCAATCCATGGCCGACAAGCATGCGAAGCGGATGGACGCTTGGGAAAAGCTTTCGGCGAAGGGCTTTTGGCATTTCGTTTTGATGCGCGGCGTCCTCGGATGGGGCGCCGTTATGTTCGTCCTGATGACGGGTGGGCGTTGGGTGACCAGCGATGAGCAACTTTCCCCGGAGTTCATTGCGTTTTCTGCAGTTCTTTGGACCTGTGGCGGCCTCGTCTGGGGTGTACTGACCTATAAGCTAACGGAGTGGGGTGTACGCCGTCGTGCGCGCCAGGAGACTTAAGCGTGCGGTGGCTCGCTGCGTCTCTTGTGGTCGTTGCAACGGGGTGTGCTGACGAAAGTGCGCCTTCTCAATCAACCGACGACCGGATTGCGCCAGCGTCTACGCAAGAGAGCGTCCGCGTCGCCACCTTTAACGTATCCCTCTACCGCGGTCGCTCCGGGCAACTCCTCGAAGACCTGCGCGCCGACGACGATCCTCAGCTTACGGCGGTGCGCGATATCATCCGCCGGGTCGATCCCGATATCCTCGTGCTCAATGAGTTCGATTACGATGCCCAGGGTCGCGCACTTGATCTGTTTGCTGACCAATTGGATGCAGGGTACAGGTATCGCCTTGCGTTGCCCTCGAATACCGGCGTGGCATCCGGTGTCGATTTTGACAATGATGGAAAGGCGGACCATCCCGTCGGAAGTCGCCCCTATGGTGGCGATAGCTTCGGATACGGCATCCACCCCGGCCAATACGCCTTCGCCGTCTTGTCGCGGTACCCGATCAAGGAAGGCAGTCTACGGACGTTCCAAACCTTTCTATGGCGCGATTTGCCGAACAACCTTCTTCCCTCTGGTTTCTATACGGAAGAAGCCCAACAGGTTTTCAGGCTCAGCTCGAAAAACCACGCAGACGTACCGATCGCCGTCCTCGGCGCAGACATCCACCTGCTGCTCGCGCATCCCACACCGCCGGGCTTCGACGGTCCGGAAGATCGCAACGGGCGCCGCAATTACGATGAAATACGGTTTCTGACCGAGTATATTTCCGGCGTCGAAACGGACTGGATTGTCGACGATGACGGGGCTTCTGGGGGGCTCGACGCAGGCGCGCATTTCGTGATCGCTGGGGATCTCAACGCCGACCCGGCCGACGGCGACAAGCTCGCCGAACGCCCCGTGCACGCTATCGAGACGCTGGTGAGCCACCCTTTAGTCACCGATCCGCAACCGCGCAGCGCGGGCGGAGCTGACGCGGCCGCGGGTCAAGGCGGAACCAATGCGCAGCAGACCGGCGACCCGTCCTTGGATACCGCCGACTTCAACGACAAATTCGCCGGCAACCTGCGGGTCGATTACGTGCTGCCCTCGACCACCCTCACTGTTGTCGGCAGCGGCGTCTTCTGGCCCGCAAAAGGCGAGCCTGGTTTCGCGTTGGTCGGCGAGGGGTATCCCGCCGTCAGCTCCGACCACCGTCTGGTCTGGGTTGACCTCGAACTGCCGGAATAACCCAAGGCTGGCGCTTTTCCCAAGCGCGGGTTATCTGCTCGCCACGTTTTGAGGAGACCGTCATGCCTACGCTTGCTTTCCTTCGCCACGGCCAGTCGCAGTGGAACCTAGAGAACCGCTTTACCGGCTGGGTCGATGTCAACCTCACCGAGAAAGGCGAGGCCGAGGCCAAGAAAGCGGGGCACCTGCTCAAACAGGCTGGGGTCACCTTCGACGGATGCTTCACGTCGGTCCAGACCCGAGCGATCCGCACACTGAACCTCGCTCTCGACGAAATGGGCGAGAGCTGGCTTCCCGTGATCAAAGACTGGCGCTTGAACGAGCGCCATTACGGCGGCCTCACCGGGCTCGATAAACAAGAGACGCGCGAAAAGCACGGTGATGATCAGGTCCACATCTGGCGGCGCAGCTATGATACGCCGCCGCCTGTTCTAGATGATCCGTCTCCCTTTCCTTCGCTTACGGATCGTCGTTACGCGGGCGTCGATGTTCCGAAGACGGAAAGTCTCAAGTTGACACTCGATCGAGTCGAGCCGTATTGGGAGCAAGCGATTGCCCCCGCTTTGCGGCACGGGCAGAGCTTCATCATCGCGGCGCACGGAAACTCGCTCCGTGCCCTGGTCAAAGTCCTCTTCGCTGTTAGCGATGAAGCGATCCCCGGAATCGAAATTCCGACAGGAAATCCGCTTCTTATCGAGCTTGATGAGGGCCTTAAGCCGCTGTCGGCCCGTTATCTTGATGCCGACCGCGCAAAGCCCCTGCCAGAGGGTTTCTAGTTGTCCGTTGTCCCGCCGCTTCCCGACGATCAATTGCTCCGTGAAGAGATGATCAGACCGTTCGGTCTTGGCCTCAAACTCCGTATCTGGGGTGATCCGCACAAGCCGCTCGTGTTGCTCCAGCATGGGGGCAAAGACCATGGGCGCAGCTGGGACTGGACCGTCGAGGCACTGCGCACGGACTATTGCCTGGCGGTACCCGACTTGCGCGGTCATGGCGACAGTGAAAACCCGCTGGGCGGCGGGTACGATACGGTCGATATGGTTGCCGATATGGCCGCCATCGTCGAGCATCTTGAGGCGCAGGGCCAGACGATGCCCATCCACGTCGTCGGTCACTCGTGGGGCGGCAATCTTGCGCTCAACTTTGCCGCCGCTTTGCCAAACCGTGTACGGAGCGTCGTATCCATTGAGGGCTTGGGCTTCAGTCAAGATCGCTACGATCAGCTGGTCAATAAACCGATGGCGGCGCGGATGGGCGAGGCGGTTCAGCGCCGCCTGACCGTGGCAAAACGCAAGCCGCGGGTTTTCGAAACCCAAGAGGAAGGCATGAAACGCCTCGTCGCACTTCACCCGCAATTGGCACAGGAGCAAGCGGAGCACTTGGCCCGCCACGCCCTTCGTCCGTGTTCAGAGGGCTGGGCGTGGAAGCACGACCCGGCCATGGGCTTTATGCCAGTCCGCCCGTCCCCTCCATCCGAGTACGGACAGGTTTATCGTGAGATCCGGGCGCCGGTCCTGCTAATGTACGGACGCGACAGCTGGGCCACCAGCCCTAAAGACGACGGGCGCATGGACATGTTCACCAATGCAGAACTCATTGAGTTCGAAAATGCAGGTCACTGGTTGCACCATGACCAATTCACCGATTTTATAGGGGCGCTGCGTCGGTTTTTGGAGCGTCACTAATGGCCACATCGGTCCGTACTGCCACCATCAAGTTGGTGATTGCCATGATCTTTGACGCCGCGGACTTGGCGGTCGGCCTTATTCCCGTGCCCGGTCCAGGAGCCCTCTTCGACGCAGTGCTCAGCGTCGTCGCCGTGATGATGTTCGGTTGGAAGGGCTTGTTTCAATTATGGGAATTGGCCAATCTGCCGTTCGATATGCTCGACGGTTTCGTCCCAACCCTAACCCTCATCGCCATCGCCGAATTGCGCGGAGCGAAGAAATCGGAAGCCGCGACAGACGAGCGCCTGTTGACATAGTTCGGCGACAATCAGCTTTTTTTCTTGAGCACTTCGAAGTTCACGCGCGCATTGTTTCGGACTGCGTAAGGCAGTCCTTCTTTCGCCCATGAGTCAAAAACCGAACCGATGTCGAGGGCCACACCGCCATGTTGGCGAATGACTTCACAATAGTGTTTCGCGAGAATGCCAGCACCGACAAGGAACAGCTGCCCCCCGAGGTTCCCGAGCCGCCTTATTTTGTTCTCGACGATTTTGTAAAGGTGCGGATACTGACCAACGCCTGCACCTTCGGACCAGGTAAAGTGCCGAGGGACTTCGATGTATTGCAGGTCATTGACGCCTAAAGCGTCACCTAAACCCTCGCGAAGGTCCCACGGGCCGACAAGAAAAGTCTTCTTCGCCGCCGTGCAGATTGCTGGGTAGAAGTGTGGTCCTTGCCCGAGCTGTTGGAAGTAGTTCGTGCCAATGTAACCGAGTACTGGTTTTTCTGGGAAAAGCGGTAACGCCGTGTACGTCGCACATCCATACCCAATCATCCCGGAAGTGACGCCGTCATCCATGTTACGGAAAAAGTCGTAGACCGGCAGGCCAATATTATCCGCATTCACCATAGCGTTGTAGAGCATCTGGCGAAGATCGCTTGTTGCATGCTGGACCCATCGGTCACCATGCATCGCCCTGACATCCGTCATCGCTTGTGGGCCGAAGTGGTAGTACAGGACCTGGGTGGCAATTTCCGAGTCGGAAAAATAGTCCGGGTACCCCAGAATACGGCCTTCCCCGTCACCGAGGCGGATGACGGAGAACGGACGCTCCTCTCGAAGTAGGTCCGATAACGTATTTGCAGCTTCCCGCGCCCTGTCTTCCGAGACATAAACACCGCGCAGGCCCAGTTTCTCCGCAGTGTCGATTGCGAAGCTGGTAAGCTGGCCACGCAGCCCGAAATCAATGGGCTCCAAGCGCGCGTCAACAATCTCGCAGTGCACGGCCATGAGCCGATTACTCTTAGGGTTCGTCAGGGGAACTCCAAACGTTAGGTCAGCATCGACAAAGACCTCGACCTCCGTAGGCTTCGTCGAGGAGCTGATCCGAAAGGTCAGCTCGGTCTCGCCGTATCGAGAGAGGATCCTCTCCGCCAGTGTCACACCGCCGCGCCGGAGCATCACCTTGACGTTGCTACCACGCAGCGGTTGCCGGAGCTGCATGATCATCCGGATAACGATGTTTTGGCGCGGCTCATTTGCCTTTGAAAATTTGTTAGCGATCGCGAGTTTCGAGAGAGCTACTGGTCGAGCGAATTGAGCGCCCTTAATCTCATGATCCGTAAACGTAACAGTATGAAACTGGGTCACATCGTTTGCTTTCGTCCGTCCGATGTCCAGCTTCGGCGGCTGATCGGAAAATCATCAGTTAGCGTCGTTTTTACGCCAGGATCGGAGGCGGATATCCGAGGATTTGATAATCATCGGCGTACCGCTCCGCAATCATCTCGAGGTGCCTCGGTTCCAGCTCATCCTCTTCCAGCCGGGGGGAAGTGTTCTTCTGTTCGAAAACAAGTTTCGCGATTTTTGAGCGCGGAATGCCAATGTCGTTCAGGAGCGGTTGGATCCGCTCGTCGAGGTCTTCAAGCCGGATGACGTAATCGACCAACAGGTCGTTGTCCGGACCACGGCACAGATACCGCGTTTGCGGTAGAAACATCCGATCTGGTCCATGCTCGCTCCAGTGGGGCGACATCAGCAGCGCGTCGATCGAGGTGATGTCATCCATAAAGCTGTAGTGGCTGCGGTGATGGCGCAGATACCGGAAGGTGGAGAGTGTCCGCTCCACGGGGTCCCGCACCAGCGCAAAGCTGGTCATGCTTCCCCACGTCCCCCGTCCGACCACGTCGCGGATTTCGCTCGCAAAGCTGTGCTTCCAAATCCGATGCTTCAGACCAAAGGCCTGGTGCATTTTTTCGCCGTACCGGGTACCGCCAAGCTCAATATCCTGCCACGTACAAAGAGGCGAGAGCGCATGGGCAATCGACGTGCCGCCCGTCTTGGGGATATGCACGAAAATGAAGCCCCAGGTCCGGTTGATGATCGTCATTTCGGCTCTCTAGGTGCGAGGGGCGGGGATGTCACCTGCGGTGGAAAAAATTCTCGTCAACCGAAACTCTCGGCGAACTGCAACGAGGTCGGCGGTAAAGTGCTTGTCTGCAACGGATTGGGAGCAGTCCTTCGCCGAACGAAAAGTGATCGGAAGACCCGCTGCTGCTCAAGAACGCGCTTGACCACGCCGCATTCGCCCTCTAACGCCGCGGCTCGCCCCCGTGATATGGTGGGCGCGCGCGGGTGTAGCTCAGTTGGTTAGAGTGCCGGCCTGTCACGCCGGAGGTCGCGGGTTCGAGCCCCGTCACTCGCGCCATTTCTCTCGGAATGGTGCTCCGCTAAAGACTTGAAATCATTGACCAAGCGATCTGCTTGGTGGTTTCACTCGCGCCAAAACCTGGGTTTTTGTCTCCCAGATTGTCCCCCAATTGTCTCCCTAGGCGCGCGCCTGCCCTTGTCGCAGACTGTCCCCCAATGTCCGCGCCTAACCCAGCCTGCGCGGGGTTAGACGATGGTAAACGTGACGCCTACTGATCAATTCTTGAAGAAACGCGGCGGTGTTTACTGGTATCGGAGACGTGTTCCTCGCGCCTTCGCCCATCTCGATACACGCGGTAGGATCGAACAAACTCTTCGGACGAGCTCGCTTGAGACAGCTCGTCTGAGGCGAGATTTGAAAGCCGCCGAAGACGAAAAGTACTGGAGCGCCCTAGCGATGGGCGCTTACGCTGAGGGTGGTGAGGCACCGCGGATCAAAGAGGCGATCAATCGCCGATACCAAGCTGCGCAGGCCAAAGCCCTAGCCGCTGGTTTCACTTACGTCCCGGCTGAACGTCTCGCAGAGGAGGCCACGCTTGAGGACCTCGTAGAACGCCTGTTGGCCGCAAGGGCTTCAAAGAGTGGTGATCCTGATAGGATGGAACCGAGGAAAGCCGAAGCCTTTCTCGGGGGCGCACCTGAGCCGATTTTGCGGGTCTCCGATGTTTTCGAACTCTACGTCAAGGAGATCGGGTTGTCCGACATCCTCTATAAGTCCGAGCATCAGCAGTATACCTGGAAGAAGGTGAAGCGGACATCGGTCTCGTACTTTGTGGAGCAGATGGGTGATTTGCCGATCCGGGAGATCACCCGCGACCACGCGCTGCAATACCATCGATGGTGGCTATCGAGAATGGCACCTAAGCCCGGAGCGAAGGCCAAACCGTTCTCCGCGAACACGGTCAACCGCCATATTGGAAATATGCGAACGATGTACCAGCGGTACTTCTCCCACATTGGAGATGAGGATCGACCCAATCCTTTCCGAAGCTTGTACGTGAAGCAGAAGACGCAGAAAGACGTTCCGCCATTCTCGGAAGTATGGGTACGGACGAAAATCTTGAGACCTGGAGCATTGCTCGGCCTGAGGCCAGAGATCCAGTTGATAACGTACTTGCTCATCGAGACGGGTTGCCGACCGAGCGAAATCATCAATCTGCAACCCGATGATATCAGGGCCAATGACCCAATTCCCTATATTTCGATCAGAGCACGGACGGCTGGTGAGAAAAAGCGAGAAGTCAAAACGGACACGTCGGAGCGAGATATACCCCTCGTGGGCGTCGCACTTGAGGCCGCCAGGAGAGCACCCCTTGGTTTCCCTCACTACTTTGATCGCAACGAATTGGTTTCAGCTAACGTGCTCAAAGCGTTTCGAAACCGCGGTCTTTTCGAGACCGACGCCCATGTCGTCTATTCGTTCAGGCATGCCTTCGAAAAGCGCATGCAAGAGGCCAACATCGATTTCGGCTTGCGATGCTTGCTAATGGGGCACAAATCGAAACGCCCTGAGTATGGCGATGGAGGTGAGCTTGCCTACCGAAGGGCCGAGCTCGAGAAAATCGTCCATCCTTTCTCGGAAGAGGTATTTCAGCGGTTTGATGAAGAGAACGGTCGATGGTGGGAGGCTAAGTAAGGCAAGCTTCCAGCAAGTCCGCTCTGGACCGTCTCGCCTCGTACTCTCTATTCATCCGTACAAGGATTGGCCAGTATGGGTCTCCATAATCCTTAACCAGCCGTGCCGCGAGCCGACGAGCAAGGATGAGATCCCCTTCAGTGAGGGTAGGCTTGCGAGTTGATTGTGACGGGTAGCTTGTGTTGAGCACAGTTCCTTACGCGGAGACCGGCCGTCCTTGAGCGTGAAAAGCACCCCACCTTATCGCTAAGCCCGCTTACGCCAAGAGCGACAATCGTCACTGATCGTCATCTCTTACAGCGATCTCTTCGCCCCAGACTTCTTGGAACACTTGTTTGAGCTCTTCATCCGTACGTTGGGTGAGGTCGATCATTTTGAGGAAGGTGGTTTGCGCTTTGGGTTTTCGTCGGAGGCGGTAATTGATCAGTGCAATGATGTCCTCACGGGTGAGGTCAAGCGGACTGGTATCGCTGTTGCTGTTCGCGTGTTCTGCTGCCGGATCTTCTGGCTCGTTGAGCGACACGCCGAGGACGGCAGCCAAGAGGAAGATGTTCTTCCCGCAGGGAGGGGACCGGCCAGCTTCCAGGCGCTGCACGACGTGACGGCTGCAGCCGATTGCATCGGCAAGGTCGTTTTGGGTCCAACCGCGCCTTTTGCGTGCGAACTCGACGCGGGCTCCAAAGCTTCTGGTGGCGCGCTGACAGAGCAGGTCCCTCGACGCGCGGGACTGAGCCGTCATCCGTACTCTCCGACGAACTGTGCTAAAGTATCATCTAAGAAAACCACCCGCATGGCAAGAGGGAATCAGGTAGGTCAGACTTGTCAGGTTCTGAAACAAGATCAGGCATTTTTGCCTTTTCTTATTGTATTATCGATATTCTTTCTAGGATCTCGGCATCATTCTTGCTTGCAAGAGCGCAGATGGCGTTGTGGACGATCCCGCGGAGGTTGAGCCTCGTTTCACCAAGCAGGATCACCTCGCCCCGAAGCCTGGCGAGATGGCCCGCTGCCTCTCCCGTGATATCGATCGATTGCGGGTCCGGCGCTTTGGCATGGGGAGCGTTTGGGGGGCAGCAGCCCTTTTGGAACTCCGCCACGATCTCCGAAGCGGGGATGAGCATCAAAGCGATCGATGCGGCTTCAGTGAACTGGCCTTTGTGGCTGAGCTCCAACCGGCAGAGCATGCCGAGCGCCTTCCGGAGGCACTCCTGGAAGTAAGGATCACCGCTCAATCGGATCTGATGCTTCTTCTGCGTCATCGCTCGGCCCGCTTCTTTGATCGGCTGGGCTCCAGGTTGGCTTGGTTTCTGAAGCCTTAACGCTAGCGGTGCAGTTCTAACAATCTCTTACGGCTGAACGATTGGCCATTCCGCGGCGTTGTCAGACTTTTTTGTATGCGCGCCTGGTGCCCGTAATGCTCAGTAGGAGAGCCTTGGGGTCTCTCCGTCACCAAAGAAACACCCCATGATGAGTTCCACTTCACCCGCATTCGCCTCACGCGAGCACGGCGCTCAGATGGTGAGCATCATGTACGTTCACTGAGCAACTTGCTCAGTATTATCCGTATTGCCCGTAATTGCTCCTCCATGTTTCCCTGAAGGCGTCGGCACTGTCGCCGGCGTAGAAACGGAGAAAGCTATGAACCCTTCCCAAGTATCATTGAGGGCCGAGGAGGCAAGTCAGTGGGCGGTCTATGCGCTCATCTGTCTCGCGGCCCTCACGATGATCTTCGCCATGCCCGC
>JBCDHW010000005.1:0-277238 GCA_038749595.1 Pseudomonadota bacterium | reverse complement strand
GCCCTCCATCCTCCGAAAGCTGATCAACCCGATCGCCCGAAAAACTATCCCCAGCAAGAAGCCCCTCCACCCCATCAAGCGCTTGCAACTGAGCATCCCAATCCGCCAAAATCTCAAAAAGACGGTTCGAACTCTCTCCCTTCGTCTCCGCCATCGCGAAACATCGGCGCCCAGTTTTCCGCTAAGGCCTTGAAAGGTAGGGTTAGATTTGCGTATCCGCTCGGGCTGGCCGAGCCCAAACGCTCCGCGCAACGTCTGCCTTAAGCGCAGAGGCTTGGCCGCTCATCGTCCGAAGAGTTTCTGCACGGTGTGCTCCTGTCGGCTCTGCTCAGCTCAGCTCTTGCACGGTCCGCGCTGCCGGCTGCACGTCATCGATCCAGCGGGTACATTCTCCGGCGTAGAGCGCGACGACGTCGAGCAGAGCTGCGTCCATCTCAGGGGTTAGCGAGGCTGGCGTGTAAAGCGGCGCGCTCAGGGACTGACGGGCAGTCATTTTGGCCGCCCCGTCGGCGCGACGAAGTCGGGAGGCGATCCGGGTCCCTGCATGGACCATCGGCAACCAAGGCGGTTCTCGACCATCGGCCCGGCACCATTTGCGCGTGGCGGCGTTGGGAATGACCCGATGGGGATCGCGCCACCCGACACCGAACAAATTGGTGACGATTGTTTCCGTCGCCTTGCTGAGTTGTTCCGTATACGCCCGATGCGCAGAAGCTTCGGGAGAGGCGAGAAAACGTGTCCCACTGCAGACGGCATCAGCCCCCAGTGCGCGGCAGGCATCGGCGCTCTGTTTGTCGTGGATACCGCCCGCTCCGCAAACAAGATGGTTGGGGAATGCGTCCCTGATCTCGGGCAGAAGGTCGGCGAGACGCTTGGTGCCTCTCACGTGGCCCCCAGCCTCGAAGCCTTGAACGATGACGCCGTCCGCACCGGCGGTGATGACCTTTTGGGCTTCTGCGAGCGAACCAACTTGGAAGATCACGGTTTTTCCCGCGTCCTTCAGCGCCGACAGGATCCGATGATCGAACCCGTAGAACACCGTTACGATGGTCACCGAACTGTTCAGGCAGGCCTCCACGTGTGCCTTCCGGATGATGGGCATGAGAAGGTTCGCCGCAAAGGTCCGCCCCTCAAGACTGTCCTGAATGCGCTCCAGTTCCCGGGCGAAGCCGTCTGGCGGCAAGTAGCCCAGCGTTCCGAGGCCTCCTGCCTGCGAAACCGCAACAACAAGATCATGGCGGGCGATGCCCCCCATCGCTCCCTGGAGCACCGGTCTTTCGATCGAAAGTAAATCGCAAACGTCGACCAAGACCACCTCCGCGAACTCTGGTCCGCGTACCACGCGCGCTGCTGCTTGTCTGCTTTACCTACGAGATCTGCCAATAGGACTTGGCCATTCACTGATCGCGCAAGGGGCCATCGAGGTCGTTTGCCGATGCTCGCAAATCGCCGCCGGGCGCCAGTCGACCTTGACCCAATCTGCTCAGCCCAGACTTATCAACAAGCGCTCGAAGCGGGTGAGGGCGCGCCAGCCCTATCGGCTGGGTGACCAGGCGCGCTCGTTCGTTTCCAAAACATCCCAGGCTGGTTGCGGGCCGATGGGGACGATCCCGTGGGGGTTCCGCTTTGGACTTGGTGAGTGATAGCCCCGCCGGTAGATGTCGAAGTCGACGGTCGCCGCCACCTCCGGACGGGTGTAGAATCGCCGGGCATAAGCCCAGAGCTGCGGATAATCGGCGATCCGTTTCTTGCTGCACTTGAAAGCCGTTGCGTAGGCGACGTCGAAGCGGAACAGGGTCGGCAGCAGGCGAAGATCGGCCTCGGTGGCTGCATCACCCGCAAGGAAGGGTGCGGTTTTGAGGTGCTCTTCGATCGCGTCGAGCGTTTCGAATACGGCGGTTACGGCTTCCTCATAGGCTTCTTGTGTGCTCGCAAAGCCAGCGCGGTAAACACCATTATTCAGATCACGGTGGATACGCGCATTCCACCGGTCGATCTCCCCGCGCTGGGGCTCGGGATAGAGATCCAAGTCATTGGCGCCGACCTCATCGAACGCAGACCCCAGCATACGGACGATATCGGCTGACTCATTGCTAACAATGTTTCCCCGCTCACGGTCCCAGAGGATAGGCACGGTGACGCGCCCTGAATAATCGGGGGTGCTGCGGGTATAAAGCTCGTGGAGTGCTGAAGACTCGAACAGGTCATCGACGTATCCGTCTTCTGGTGAAAAGACCCAACCTTGATCTGTCCGCCGGGGCGCAACAAACGACACGCCAATCACATCCTCAAGCCGTTTAAAGGCGCGGACGAGAAGCGTTCGGTGCGCCCACGGACAATTCCACGCCGCGTAAAGATAGTAGCGGCCTGCCGCAGCAGGTCTGGCATCTTCGCCGTTTGGTCCAGGGCTGCCGTCGCGGGTTATCCAATGTCGAAGGGTGCTTCGTTGCCGGTTCCATCGACCATCGCTGGCCGCTGCAAGGACTTCGTCCGTACGCCAAGTCCCGTCGACCAGCTGTCCCATCGCGACGCCCTCAACCCCGACCGTGCGGCTCGAACCAATCGATCTCAGGTTCGATCGGAACGATCCGTGTGGGATTGATACTCTCGTGACTTTGATAATAATGCTTGCAGGTGTGTTCCATGTTGATGGTCTCCGCGATGCCTTCGGTTTGGAAGAGGTCCCGCGTGTAAGGCCACAGGTTCTCGTATTCGCTCAACCGACGAAGACTGCATTTGAAGTGTCCGACATAAACAGGATCAAAGCGCAGCAGGGTCGGGAACAGCCGCCAGTCCGCTTCCGTCGGCGTATCGCC
The DNA here is from genome assembly GCA_038749595.1 of Pseudomonadota bacterium. Lineage (GTDB taxonomy): Bacteria > Pseudomonadota > Alphaproteobacteria > Caulobacterales > Parvularculaceae > Parvularcula. The sequence goes on along the minus strand of JBCDHW010000005.1, from coordinate 274,422 downwards.
GAGAAGAAAACGACTGTTGGCCAAGCGGCGATCGAGATCATTGAGCGTCTCGAAGAGAGGCCTTACCGCTTCCTCATACGCTTCTTGCGTCGTGGCGAAGCCCGATTTGTAAACGCCGTTGTTCACGGTGTGGTAGATCCGATCATTGAGTTCATCGATCTGCTCACGGAGTGCTTCAGGCCGCATCGTTGGTTCTTTGCCGCTGACATCCGTAAACGCTTCGTCGAACATACGGATGATTTCCGAGCTCTCATTCGAGACGATGGTCTGCTGCTCCATATCCCATAGAACAGGCACGGTGACCCGGCCTGTATGGTCAGCCCGGGCACGGAGGTAGACTTCGAACAGGCGCGTCGCGTCACCAATCTGGTCGCCAACGATACCGTCTGGATCTGGCTCGAAGGTCCAGCCCTCATCACCCATGAACCAATGCACAAAGCTCACGCTGATCGCGTCGGTCAAACCCTTAAGCTGCCGATAGATCAGTGTACGGTGCGCCCACGGGCAGGCATAGGCGACGTAAAGGTGGTAACGCCCAGCTTCAGCGCGGAAGCCGCCGTCGCCGCTCGGACCAGGTGCGCCGTCGCGTGTGACCCAGGACCGAAACGCAGCGTCCTTCCTGACAAATCGTCCGCCAGACGATTTCGTATCGTACCATTGGTCAACCCACTTGCCGTCTACCAGAAGTCCCATAGGTCATTCTCCTTCAGCTTTGGCGTTAGGCGCTGTCCACTGGAAGCCTATTGATCTTGGTACGTGCTTTTTCCAGGCCTGCGGCCTCGTCACCCATAAGCCCATCAGCAGCGATAGTGGTTACATCACTAATGCCCAGGAATCCAAGGAAGTGGCGGACAAAGCCTGAGCAGAAATCGATTTCTGATCCCACCGGCGTTCCGCCTGAGGTGTGAACCACGTAGGCTCTCTTGCCTTTGAGGAGACCCTCTGGTCCGTTCTCTGAATATCGGAACGTCAGGCCAGCGCGAGCAACAAGGTCCATCCAAGCTTTCAAGGCACCGGGCACCCCGAAGTTATAAATCGGTACACCGAGCACAATGACATCTGCCGCCGTCAGCTCTTCGACCAAAGCATCGGAACCCGCGAGCCGTTGTTTCTGCTCCGCCGAGCGCTCCGGGGCCGGCGTGAAGTTTGCGGTGACCCACGCCTCGTCGATGAGCTCCGGCTGGTCGGCAACAAGGTCGCGGCGCAATACCTTTGCGCCTGCGCCGCCGACGCGCGCGACAGCGGCTTCGGTGAGCGGGCGCGAATACGATCCTGCGTGGCGCGCTGATGAATCGAGATGAAGGATAGTCGTCATAATGGTGGTGAGCCTTTACTGAAAGCGAGCACGGGACATTGCAGCAAGCAATCCCGCCGCCCGAAGAGCCGTGTTAGGATACTTAAACGGTCCAGCTATGGTCACTGGCTGAAACGCGATTGAGGCGCGAAGGGGGCTGGAAAGTTCGGATAACCGTCATCGGCATTCCTCCGTAGGGGGAAAACTTTGTCCCCAGTCATGCATAAGCGTACGCCCTATCCACGTGATGATTAAGCCCGACTTTGAGAAAGCAGCCTTTCGCGAAAGGGAAAGATCGCACGGCAAGATGACTGCACACATGGGTTGGCCTGAGGCTCTGCGCGAAGGTGGATGATCGATCGTGAGTTCACAGACATCGGCGCCGAACGCATCGAACGGATCCTCGGGACGACAACAGCACCATCGCGCTGATGCTGAAAGCAGGGCCTATTCCTTCGCCGCAGGGCAAATTATGTTCACCTGGCGTCGAAGGCAGCCGAACGGCCTCAGGCTAGACAATGCCACAGAGGTCGCCCTTCGATCATAAGTTCAGTTTCAATACTTTTATAATTCTGATTGAGATCAGCGGAGCACGCTTCTGCTGCTGTGAGAGTGACGGCGGGCGTTCATTGGAAAGCAGCCGACGGAGCTTCGCCCGTCAACGCTTCGCGGCGCGCTCCACGAAGCCGAAAACAATTGGACGGACACAGAAAAAAAGGTCCGGGAGGGAGAACTCTCAATGCTAGTCCCGCGCGGTTACGCGGCCATTCCGAATTCAAAGAGAATGTTCAGTATACTGAAGCTACTTGAACTATGACCTGGATGTTTGGAGAAGCGCGGGCCTGACGCTGTGAAGCACCAGGCCCGATAGAACAAAGTTCTCCGTAAACGTTACTTTCTTAGACGTCATCAAAAGGTCAGGTCATAGGCAACGGTCAATTGCCGACCCGGGGCGCCAACCACGCGCGGCGCGAAGATCACGTTGTTGATGTAAGTCTGGTTGCCGATGGTGACATACGTCTCGTCGAGGAGGTTGGTCACTTGCACACCCAGCGTTCCGGGTCCGGCCTTATAAAAGGCGCCAACGTCGACTTGGGTGTAGCCTTCGAAGGGAAAAGCATCGACACCGTCGTCAAAAGCGCGGTCGCGGTCCCCGACGTTCAAGATTTGCGCGTTAAGCTCGAGATCGTCCGTAACGTCGTAATTGGCGTTGATCACCAGCTTATAGGGTTGAACATCAAGCCCGCTCAACGGCCGTGTCCCTAGACCGTCACCTTCGTTATCGAAGTCACCATCGTTCCAGCTGAACGCCGCTGATAACCGGAGTTCGTCCGTCGGGTTCATCCCGATGACCGTTTCGAGACCGTAGTTCTCCTGGGGTGCTCGATTGAACTCTCCAACGAGCGTCGTCGGATTGTACAGAAAATTCTCGCCGAGCTCCGAGTCAGAATAAAAACCTGCGAGCGTGTAGTCCCAAATGCCAAAGGCTCCTCTGATGCCGATCTCATAATTGTCCACGATTTGCGGTTCGATCGCATCAGAGCTTTCAAGCGCTTGATCGGAGGGTACCTGCCCGGCGATGTTAGCGAGGCTTGGGAGTTCAAAACCTTGCGAAAAATTGCCGAACACGGTGAGCCAATCGGTAGCGTCAAAGCTCACACCGACATTCCATGCGACCCCGTCGTTTTCGCCGCTGCCGCCTGCACGTTCCACCTGAGCACCTGCAGCGTCGAGGGTAAGTTCGAAAATACGTCGCCCACCGCCTATTTCAAAGGCGACGTCTTCCCATCGCAAGCCACCAGAAAGTCGAAGCCGGTCGTTCACTTCAACCTCGCCTTGCGCGAAGACGCCAAGCGTTTCGAGCGTCACCGGAAAAAGGAAACGGCCCTCATCGACAGGGGTTGTGACGAGGCGTGTCTCGTCAAAGTCGGGCGTGATTTCAAAGACGACGGCGTCTGATGCCCGCTCTTGCTCATCGTAGTCCACTCCAACGAGAATGTTGATCCTGTCAGTAATGGACCGCGCATATTGAGAGCGCACTCCATAACCTTCGTCCGTAAAAAATGATTGATAGTTGTTCGGAAAAACAGCTGGCCAAAAGGGAGATTGCGCGTTCAGTCGTAGATCGATGAACTCACTCACACGCTCCTCTTCACGCCCATAGTACTGGACCAGAAGAGAACCTCCCAGGAGTTCATCGTTGGTGTAGCGTACGTTCCAGAACTCTTTTTCATTGATCGGTTCGTTATCACTTCCATAATTGAAGGGAAGCTGATTGGGATCCTCGCGCCCGATGGCTCGCCCATCCTCTGTGAAGGAGACAAGATAGTTTCGCCCGTCGGGGTTGAGCTCTTGGACGTTGTAAAACGCTTCAACGCGTTGTGCGTCCGTCAGGTTTACACCGACCTTTGCGAAGAGCGTTTTCTCATCCTCGAAGCCGTAGAAGATTGGATTGTTGAGGTCACCCTCGCCGTCGACGATCCCGTTTATGGAGTCGAAGCTGTAGTTTAGGACGTAGTCGAACCTGTTGACCGTGCCGCTCGCGCCGATTGTGGTTTTGTAGCTCAGGACTTCGTCATCAAACGGATTATCAGCCGCAAAAAACGTAGAAAACTGTTGGCGTAAGCGAAGCTCGATTGGCTTCGCGGATGCATCCTTCGTGAAAAACTGGATGACGCCACCCGTCGATCCCGCGCCGTAAACGGCGTTCGGACCGTAGAGAACTTCAACACGGCCAAGGATCTCTGGATCAAACTTCGCCAGTTCGCTCGAGCCAAACCCAGCGCCGCCGTTAAATCCAAGCGGGATACCATCAATCAAAAACTGGGGCGTCCGCCCACGGAGAGTTTGTGCACGTACGATATCGTTCTGGATTGGCGGTCCGAAACCCGGGATCGTTGCACTGATCAGATCGTTGATGTTCGAAGACTTATTGAGGTTCTCAGTGATAAGCTCCGGACTGATCACCACTACAGAGCGTGCTATTTTGTTGATCTCCTGGGGACGCCGCGAAGCAGTGACGACAATTTGATCCCCTGATCCCGAGACGCCGGCGCGGTTTTGCTCTTCCGCTGTCTCGTTGGTTTGAGCCGCCGCACTGGTTTGCGTCGCCCATGTTGCAATTATCGCGAGCGTGGAAATCCACGCGCCCCCGTTCGTCATCTTCACCCGCCATCTCCTCTGCGTTCGCCGATTTTCCACTCCGGTGAGAGTTATCGAAAATAGCAATCAATTGCGAAAAACAAGCGAAATGTGTACAAGCGTATATCACAAAATGTCGCATGGAGCACTTATAGGTCTACACGCGTAAGCAACATTGGTGCTGACGGTATAACAGCCTATGGTCGACCTTTTGGGTCCCATCGCGGCTGGGCCAGCGAACGGGGTCTGGTCGGAGGGTGCCATCTGAAGATACCCGTCAGCGCGGTGCGCTTCGGCTTTCTCTCCATGCGAGGAAGCGATACTTTATAGGCGCTTACAGTGCGGTCAGATTTGGCGTCGGCCGATTGTTTAGGCCGGGCGCTCGGTAACCGTTCACGCTCGACTGGCCTGTGTGCTGACGGGCAGGTGCGCTAAGCTTTCAAGAATGTTTGGGCGGGCGTGTTCACGAACCACAATCCACTCAGTATGCAGCACGCGTTTACCTACCCGGGTGTTCGACCATCTGTATACGCTGTTTCGGTCTAGAATTGCGTTCTGATTGCGAGTCGCACGGTGCGTGGACGGAGCGGTGTGGTCTGCTCTTCAGTGGTGAAGCTGAACGGGTTCCCGAAGGCAAACGTGTCTCTCTGCGCATTAAAAATGTTGTCGACGAAGAGGTCGAAACGCCAAGTGCCCGGGGTGTAGCTCAGTTGTGCGCCGGTCTCCCAAAAACCGTCTGTGGTCGGTGTGTCTTCCGCAAACAGGAGATTGGATGGCCCGACAAACTGAGAATTAAACCGCATGCGCGGCCTGTGTTCCCCTATCTCTGGGAGAGGGAATGTGATCGCTGTGGCGGCGGTGGCGGCGGTGGCGGCAGCTACGGTCGGTAATGCCGCGCCCGCGCGTGCGTCCAGAAAAGCCGCGGGTTCGGACAAAGCGCTCTCGTTTACCGATAGAGAAACTTCCCAGCGCCAACCCGAACCCCATTGGACGTCACCTTCAACTTCGAAACCTAAAATTCGCGCGTCGCCAGCGTTGGTCACAAACGTAAACCCCGACGGCAGAATTTGGTCTGTCTGAATATCAACCCACGCCAGATGATAGAGCGCCGCATCAATCCGTACACGGGAATTGTTACTCAAGTACTTGATCCCGATTTCGGTGTTCCATACTTTGTCCGAGTTAAATCGTGCGGGATCGACCGGTATCGCTTCTGGGAACTGTTCGGCCAAGGTGCGGAGTTCATCAGGATCGATGATCGTAAACTCCAACTCTGAGTCAATGAGACCTTCATCGACGTCATCGAGGAATGCCGTAAGCGGTGTGTTGAAGTTCAGCCCACCAATCCGTGTACCCCTTGTCGCTTGGACGTAGGTGTTGAGGGTATCGTTGGCTTGCCAGGTGAATGCGATCCGGGGAGAAATACTACGCTCTGTCCTCGCATTTTCAAGTCCTCCGACCCCAGAGTTTAGAAAACCGTCGGCTCCTACATTTGCTTCAACGTCTGAATATTGGGCGCGTGCGCCAGCCGTGAAGCTGAGGCGCGGGGTCATCGCGACCGTAACCTCGCTGAACAAGGCCGCTTCCCGGTTTTCCTGTCGGTAGTCGGATAGGAACGATGCTTCATCCGCGTTGGACTGGGAGAGCTCACTGGTACTTTCTTCGGTGCGCTGAAGAAGGTAAGCGCCCAAGAGCCAGTCGATCCCGGCATGGGAACCGAAAACCCGTGTTCCGTGGCTGAAAGCCTCGGCGTGACGGGTCTGCTCAAACATCGCTGTGACCGGCGCGTTGCCGATTTGAGGTAGCATCGTGTCGATGCTTGGCCCGCTGTCGAAGACCACTTTGGTCGAACGATCAATTCGGCTGGTGATGCTCGTGAGATGAAGTCCCGCCAGGCCGCTCATAATCTTGACACTATTCAGTCTAAAGTGATCAGAGTACGGCTCTTCTAGACTATTCTCGCGCTGTAGCTGCGCAGTTGTATACTGAGCATCCCGGCTCGTAACTTTGGTTTGCCAGTGAGATGCTTCGACATGTGTCTGGTCGTTGACATCGAAGCGGAGATTGGCACGCACGCCCTCGGAGAACGTTGCGTTGATATCCTCCTCATCCGTGATTGGGCGATCGATAAATCCTCCGGCGTCATCACGGTAAGCTGAGAGGCGGAGACCCAGGCGGCTGGGGATCAGAGGAAAGTTCGCTACCGCATCGGTGCTGAAGCCAGGGGCACCGCCTTGGGTCGACCGGCCTTCGATGCGATGCGTGTAGAACGTCTCGTCGGTGCTGGTGGGCGACGGGATCAACCTGACGATGCCGCCGACATTGCTCGCTCCGAAAAGCGTGCTCTGCGGCCCTTTCAGGACTTCAACCCGGTCCAAATCGAAAAGCCTGAGCGCCGGCGCCGTCTCGTTAAACAGAAGCGGCGTATCAGCCAGGTAAACGCCGACGGTGGATTGTGACCGGTCAGCGAATGCACCATCAGACAGTCCACGGATGAAAAATTTGTTGCGGCCGAGACCCAGGTTGGTTGTCGACAGAGAGGCGATCGTCGTGCTTAGGTCAAGAAGATCAGCCGCTCCTGTCTCTGCAACGGATGAGCGCTCGGCAACGCTTATGGCGATGGGAAGGGATCGACGATCCGCTTCGCGTTTCGTTGCCGTGACCACAACCATGTCATCATCAAAACGGTCAGTATCGGGAAATTCAGTGCGTCCGACATGTTTCGAAAGGCGGAAAAGGGTCGGGGTGACTTGCTCGACTTCGATATTTGTGAAGCTCAGTGCTTGCTCAAAAGCGGCCGCGACATCAACGGGGCGCCATACCCATGCGCTTTTGCGTTGCTCGACATCGATCTCTGCGAAATCAATCGACACACCGGCTTCGCTGGCAATGCGTTCAAGCGCGAGATCTAGACGCTGCGGGGGAAGCGATGAAGGAGGGGCTTGCTGCGCGGTCGCAGATACCGTTTGGAGAGCAAGCGCGGCACAGATGCCAGCCAAGGTCTTGGCGCTCCGGCTATGAAGTCTGCGTCTCAACGTTAGTCGCTGTTCCTGCGGAGCTTGAGCTTCTGGACTGTTCCGTCGCTTTCGACCGCCAGGTCGAGGGCCCCTGCAACGTCAGCGGCGAGCTGCTCTGGGCTGTTCAGCGCTAAAACACCGCGAAAGGTCAGATCCCGCACGGTCGGTTGCGAGGTTCAGGCCGATTTTGATCAGGTACGCGCCTGGGTTGCTCACAGTCTCTTCCGGAGGATTTTCGAGCAGCTTGACCATAGCCGTCTGCACGATGTCTTCCGCCTCCGCCCGGTTGCCGACGCGCCGCTCGATAACCCGAAGGGCCAAGCCGCGGTGCTGGTCGAAGATCGCCAGGGAGAGGGGGGACCGCTGCTCCATCGGCTGCGGGCGTAGCAGCAATTGAAGAAAAAATCTCCAACCGATGGAGGATGGCCGCCGACGGCGCCGTCCTAGCACTGACGAGGCCAGCGAAACCAAGGGCCTGCGGTGCGTGGAGTGAGATGATGCTGAAACGCGGACGATGGCTACAAGCCTCCTTACTTGCGGCCTTTTCCTAGGTTTTGGCCGCCTGTGGTGGTGGCGGAGACGGAAACAGTGCTGCGGTCCCCCCTCCCGCAGATGGTGGCGGAGTGCCTCCGGCACCTCCGTCGCCACCGCCTCCGCCACCGCCACCCGTTTCCGGCGCCGATGGGGTCCCATTCGCAACAGCGTCTTCGACGTCGCGATTCCTCACTCAAACGACATTTGGTCCGGACCCGTCCGATGTGACGAGCCTCGTCGGTTCGTCAGCGTCGGAATGGTACCTGGCTGAGTTGGCGAAGCCTCAGAGCTCAACCTCATTCTACCTCGATGGTTTCTTGCAAGGCGGCTTCAGCAACACCGACGATCGTACGATTTTACGCTCTATCCCAACGTTCACCTTTTGGAAAAATGCGATCTCGGGTGATGATCAACTCCGTCAACGGATGAGTTTTGCCTTGTCGCAAATCTTCGTCGTCTCCGATTTCGCAAACAACGCTATTTCGGAAATTCCGCAGGCCATCACCAATCATCAGGAGGTGCTTTCGGCGCACGCGTTTGGCAACTATCGCGACCTGCTTGAAGCGATCACCTACGAGCCTGCGATGGGTTGGTATCTGACCTTCATGGGAAACCAAAAGGCTGACCCCGTGACGGGCCGCGTTCCGGACGAAAACTACGCGCGTGAATTGCTGCAGCTCTTCACCACAGGACTTGTCCAACTCAACTCAGATGGATCGCCGGTGCTGAGCAGTGATGGCGTGCCCATCGAGCTCTATACGAACCGCGACATTACGGGGCTGGCCAAGATTTTCACCGGATTGGATCTCGAAGGCATTGACCGAACGCTCTACCCAACGATTGATGAGATCATCAATCAGGGAACGGGCCTTGACGATAATTTCTTGAGGCCCATGGCCCCTCATGAAAGTCTTCATGCGGAGGACCGGAAAGAGTTTCTCAATTGCTCCGTACCGGCTGGCACCACAATCGAGCAGAGTATCGACTTGGCTTTGGATTGTATCATGGCCCATCCCAATGTCGGTCCGTTCGTCGGGCGACAGCTCATCCAGCGGTTCACCACAAGTGATCCTAGTCCGGAGTATGTTGCTCGGGTCTCGGCGGTATTCGACGCAGGTCGCTATCGATTGCCGAATGGCGCGAACGTAGGAACCGGCCGCAAGGGTGACCTGGCTGCGACTTTAGCGGCCATCGTCTTCGACCCAGAAGCCCGGGAGGACACAAACCTCACCAACACGCGTTTTGGAAAGATCCGTGAGCCGATCTTACGGTTCACCCACTGGGCGCGGGCGTTTCAAGTCGCTGCTGAGAACCCCGAGTATGTCAGTAGGCTGTGGGAGACCCAAGAGCTGTCCGCCCTAGGCCAGCATCCTTTCCGCGCACCCTCGGTCTTCAATTTCTATAGGCCAGGCTATCTGGCACCAGGAACGGAGTCGGGCGCCGTGGGTATGACGGTGCCGGAGCTTCAAATCGTCAACGCGGCAAGTACGACGGGTTACCTCAACTTCATCGCAGACTGGGCCTATAATTGGCGGGTGGAAGCGGCGTCTGAGCTTGAGGAGCGCGCTTTTTTGGTTGAGGCTGGCTTGGTCGTGGACGATGCGATCCTTGCCGGAGCATTTGTGGCGGCGTACACGGAGGAGCTTGCGCTCGCAAACGATCCGACTGCACTTGTTGATCACCTCGATCAATTATTAGTCTACGGATCGATGTCTGAGGCGACGAAGACCGCGATCATCGACACTATCGCGATGGTTCCATTTGACGACCCCAACGATAGAGACGCTCAAAACGAACGTGTCTCGCTCGCGATTTGGCTGGTTATGGCGTCTCCGGATTATCTCGTCCAACGGTAGCATGGGAGGAGTCAACTGATGATCAATCGACGCCATTTTTTCAAGCAAGCCAGCGCGAGCGTATTGTCTTCAGCAGCGATCATGGCGCATCCTGCTGCGATCACGTCGCACGCCGCAAATACATCCGGATACAAAGCGTTGGTCTGCGTTTTTCTACTCGGCGGTCTAGATGGCCACGACGTTCTCCTCCCCTACGACAGCGCTTCGTACGATGCGTTTGCCAATATCCGTCAGGCCTTGATCGCCACCCAAGGAGCTAATCGTCAGCGTGCGAACCTCAAGCCTTTGGTACCACGTACCGATACGGTTCTGGCTAGTCGCCAGATCGCTCTACCGCCAGAGATGCCGAACGTGAAATCGCTCTTTGATCGCGGTGACGCGGCGATCATTAGCAATGTCGGACCTCTCATTGAGCCGGTGACACGAACGACTTTTCAGAGCAGTGGTGCAAAGCTCCCTCCACGGCTTTTTTCACACAACGATCAGCAAGCGACCTGGCAGGCCAGTGCTCCGGAGGGCGCACAGTTTGGGTGGGGAGGTCTATTTGCAGATGCCGTTTTGGCAGCGGGCGCAAATGCGTCGCGACAAGAGTTCACGACCATCACCTCAGGGGAGTTTGGCCCGCTACTCAGTGGCCGTTTATCAAGTCCGTATACGTTTAGCACCGATGGTCCCGCCGAGCTCTTCCTGTTGGCCGACCTCAAACAGACGGATCTTGACCCTGAACGGCGCGATCTGCTCGAGGCTATTCGGCAAACCCTTGGATCGCCCACGTTGGACGGGGCGCACATCCTCGAAAGGGATATGGTTAGAGCGATCGACGGCGGCCTTAGAACAAACGATCTCTTCAATTCGGCGCGGTCACGCGCCGCATCGTTCAACGCAAGCTTTACCGGGCCGCTCGGCGCCCAGCTCCGGGCCGTCGCCGAAACCATTTCTCTACGGAGCGAATTGTTTGCAAGCCGTCAGATTTTCTTCGTCGGAGTCGGGGGGTTAGACACGCATTCAGCCCAAGCGACGACATTACCCGCGCTTTTGGCCCAGATCGATGCAGGGATAGGAGCGTTTCACGCCGCTATGGGTGAACTCGGTCTCGAAAATGATGTGACGCTCTTCACCGCCTCGGATTTCGGACGAAGCTTGGTGGTCAACGGTAATGGTACGGATCACGGCTGGGGCGGCCACCAATTCGCAGTTGGCGGCGCCGTTAATGGCGGCAATATCTACGGCAGCCTGCCGCCGCCTGCCGTTGGGCACCAGGCCGACACAGGCAATGGCCGGATCATCCCGAGTGTGTCGGTCGAAGAGTATGCTGCGAAGCTGGGATCGTGGTTCGGCCTTTCAGAGGGCGAACTGAACGCGTCACTGCCCAACCTCGGAAATTTCTCACGCTCCGGTCTCGACTTCATCTAGCGCCGACGACATTCTGTCTTTATACGGAAGAGTTCGCAAAGCGCTAGCGTTGGCGCGCGCCGCTGCTCGATCCTGCAGCCCAGTGCGCTGGCGAGGGTTACCGGCGGTGCTCCAGCGTGTTTCGCGGCCAAGCCTCCGCGCCGTGAAGCGCGACCGCTCAGCATGCGTGGAGGATCGGATCCGGCGCAGGTTAGGCGATTAGTTTTTCGATTGCTGCGATCACGTCCTTGCTTTTGACAGCGTCCTGCGCATCGGGATGAGGGTCAGCAAACCGTTTGACATCATTGTCGTAGTAGCGGCCTGATGCATCGGCGAACTCTTCGCTTAAGGCCGCGCGCACGAGGATGTCGGCGCCGATCCGCAAGTCGTGTCCGACGTGGCCGTACGCTTCCTTGACCATCTTGCTCCCAAGGAACGAGGCCGGATTGACGGCGACAATCATCGGCCCAGCGTCGCCGACGACCCTTGCCAATTCAAAGGACCACATGGTCAGAGCAAGCTTACTTTGGGCGTAGGCTTCGCTGTCGGTAAAAGAACGTTTACTGAGGAAGCCTTGGATATCGACGGGAGCCTGGGCCGCTGAAGACAGGTTTACGACGCGCCCCTCGGATCCCAGAAGCGGCAGCAAGTCATTCGTTAAGCTGAAAGGCGCGACGACGTTGACGACGAACCGCGCGTCGTATCCGTCCTTGGTCTGAGGTTCGGCCAGCTTGAAAACGCCCGCATTGTTGATGAGAACGTCGATGGCAGAAACGTCGCTTTTGATTGCCTGCGCGAGGCCTCTGACCTGCGTTAAGTCAGATAGATCAGCGCGGTAGGTCTTTATCTCGCCTGCTCCGTCGAGTGCTGAAACGGTTTCAGCGACGGCTTCGAGCTTGTCCTGGCTCCGCCCGTGAAGGAGGAGCGTGTGGCCCATCGCGGCTAACATCTTCGCAGTTTCAAGACCGATGCCGTCGGTGGCGCCGGTGATCACGATGGTTTTGGTCATCTCATTATTCCTAGCGTTGTCTGGTAAAATCAATCGTTTACTGAGCATTCAGAATGGCGCAAACCTGTCCGATGGTGTCTGCGGTATCGTCCAGCGGTCCCGGGCTCCAACAGCTTTCAAAGGTGCGCCTGGTCGCGGTGTTTGTCCGTGGTCTCCATAAAGCCAGAGCACAAAGTTGTGGCGTTCACCGCTGGTGATGGGTTCTGAGGCATGGGGAACGCTTCCGTGGTGGATGAGAGCTGTGCCCGGCTCGAAGATCAAGCTTTCGACCTTCTGGGACGCGGGGTCCATGAAACGCACCGCCGATCCTGCATAGTCTTCACCCGGTGCATTGAGGTTGATGTTGAGCGTCACGGACGAAGCGTCTGTATGCGGTCTAAGCTTTGTGTCCTTCCCAGCCTGCCACTGGATGCAAAAGCCAAACGTCTGCGTGTCGTACCCGTACACGTCCGCAAACAGGAGCCGCGCGATGGGGCGCATAAAGCGATCCATCAGGTCACGGTAGAACGCTTGGAACCGCGGTGCCGCCAGATAACCTTCCGAGCGCGGATCAAGCATCCCGCCGCCACGGTTGAGCACAATCCCGTAAGGCGGGCGGAGCGGGATGCCCGCGTCCGCAACGCTGTCCATGTAGGCACGCAGCTCACGGACCTGCCCAGGATCAAAGAATTGCGCTTTGAAAACGCCGGGAAACACTTCGGTCCACAAGTGTTTGACGGCGCCCTCTTTCTCGGGATCGGCCCAGCTATTCTCGACGGCCTGCCGCAACTTGGGGTCGTACAGCCTGCGATCGAGGACAAGACCATCGCCGCCGCCGCCCGCTTCCCAGTCGGCCCAGGCGCGTTCGAATAGCGCCCCGTTCATGTTCCAAAACTGGTATACGGAGGGATCTCTTTGCAGCATAGCTTCCCGCGAGGGACGATCGATGTTCCGTGCACGGCTGAGGAGGGTGGTCGACATGATGGTGCGGCCTTTCTCGGGTTACCAATAACGGACGAGGCTCCGGTCTCCGATGCTCCAGCCGAGCATGGTGAGGACTGGTTCGCCGGGCGGACCCAACACACCAATCCGCTGGACCACGGAAAGATAATTGATTGCTTCAAGAATATAATTTGCCTAGCAGCGTAATCAGTTTTTCGTTTTTGGATATAAAACCCATGGACACGGAAGCCCTGCGCTTGTTCGTCATGGCCGCGGATCTGCTCAACATCAGCGCAGCGGGGCGCCAGTTGGGCCTCTCGCCGGCTGTGGCCGGTGCGCGGCTCTCGAAGCTTGAGAAGCAACTGGGCGCCGACCTCCTCCACCGCTCGACGCGAAAAGTTGCTCTTTCGCTCGAGGGTGCCGAATTTTTGCCCTTTGCGCGGGAAATCCTCGCCCAGGAGGATGCGGGCCTTGTCGCCCTCGGCCACGGCAAGCCGGAAATCACCGGGACCCTTCGCTTCGCCGCATCAAGCACGTTCGCGCAGCTCTATATCCTTCCCGCGTTGCCCGCGTTCCTCGACCGCCATCCGGGTATCAATCTCGACCTGCGGCTGTCCGATACCCAGACCCGGTTGATTGATGGAGGTTACGACCTGGCGCTCCGCAACTTCGCTATTCAGGACAGCGCGTTGATGGGGCGCAAGTTGGCCGACGACCAGCGTGTGCTCTGTGCCTCGCCAGCCTATATCCAAGCGAACGGTGCCCCCAGATCCCCTGACGATCTAGCGCGCCATCAGTTGCTGGTGTTCGGCGATGCGAAGCCCCGCGATCTGAAAAGTGCCAACGACCCGCCGTGCACCTATCCCCCGCAGAACAGTGCCCACCGGATCACTTGCGACGATGGCACCAGTATGCGGATTGCAACGGAGGCGGGGGTTGGGATCTCAATGGCGTCGATGTGGAGCATCCACCGCGAACTGAAACAAGGATCGCTGGTGCGGGTGCTGCCGGATTATGAGGTGGACGACGGCTCGGCCATTTGGCTCGTCTACCCCAAATCGAATGTTCTAACCGGAAAGGTTCGGGCGTTCATTGACTTCCTTGTCGAGACGATCGGTACGCCCCCGATTTGGCAACGGGGCGGATAATTATATCGAAAGCCCATAAACTGATTATCGATGGGTGCTGATAGTCATCGGATCTCGCGCACGCCACAGTCTCTTCCATCAGATGCATACGGAGCAACCGTGATGAAAGCGATGGTCCTCAACGCTTATGGCGAGGCTGCGCAGTTTGAACCTGCCGACGTTCCAGAACCGACAGTGACCCCCGGAAATGTCGTCGTGCGGATTGCGGCCAGCAGCGTCAACACGGTCGACACGATGATTCGGCAGTTGGGGCAGGAACAGCTGCCGCTTTCGCCTGACTTACCCGCAATCTTAGGGATGGATTTCGCTGGGACAATTGAGACAGTCGGCGAGGGTGTCGAAGGCTTCAAGCCGGGCGATGAGGTTTTCGGCTGCGCCGGCGGGCTCATCGGTATGCAAGGAAGCTTGGCTGAGCTCATGTCCGCCGACGCGAGGCTGATCGCCCATAAGCCGAAGTCTCTGTCCATGCGCGAGGCTGCGGCTCTCCCGCTCGTGGGGATCACCGCATATGAAGGGCTCACCCGCGCGGGCGCCAAAGCGGGGCAAAAGATCCTCGTCCAAGGCGGCGCGGGCGGCGTGGGACACGTCGCTGTTCAGTTAGCGAACCATCTTGGTGCTGACGTCTACGCCACAGGTACCGGCGATCCGCAACGCGCAATGATCAAAGGCTTCGGCGCTACGCCCATCGATTTCAAAACCGAATCGGTCGCCGATTACGTCGCTCAGCACACCGGCGGCGTAGGCTTTGATGTGGTGTTCGACTCCGTGGGCGGAGCGAATATGGCCAACTCATTCGAAGCGGCTGCGTTGAACGCCCATATCGCTACGACTGTCGCCCTGCTTGAGCTCGACTTAACACCGGCACACTTCAAAGGCCTCTCGCTCCACGTGATCTTCATGTTGATCCCTATGCTCCATGACCATGGCCGCACCGTACACGGAGAAATTTTAGCAAAGCTCTCTGCTTTCGTCGATGCCGGTGCGCTTAAGCCTGTCCTCGACCCCAACACGTATGCGTTCGAACAGGTCGGCGCGGCCCATGATCGCCTCACAAGCGGCCAAGCGATCGGCAAAGTCGTGGTCGACATCTGCTAAAGCAGCGGCGGGTCCTCGCACAATGAACCCGTACAACCCGCTGACGACCAACCTTATTTCGATCTCGCACCCAGTGGTCAGCGCGTTGGAGGCGCGCCTATGCCTGCACCGCCGGCTGAACAGGCTGTCCGTTCGTCGCTTTGAACTGTCTCAGAAGGATCGTTTTCAAAAGGATGAGGTGCGGGAGTTCAATCAGCATACCAATGATAATTGCTGCGTAGATCACAGGCTGATCTGGGATGACGGTCACCGTGACCGCGAGCATAAGCGGAGCGTTCCGCGCGGCCGTCGTCATGGTGAGCAGCACCTGATCCTCGTAGGCAAAGTTCATCAAGCGAGAGAGGATCCAACTGGCAGAGAATGTGAGCGCGAAGAAGATCAAAATCGCACCGAGCATCAACGGAACAATCGCAACATGCTCAGCAAGCGTCGCAATATTCGCGGCGGCGATTTGCCCAACTACAAAGGCGAGGAGAAGAGGCACCGCTAGCGACACGACATCCTGAAGCACGGCCAGATTGGCGCTGTTCAGAAACCGTTCAGCACAAAAACGGGCAACCACGGAAAGGACCAGCGGAACCAAAAACCACTGCCACAGGACACCAAACATATTTTGCGAAACGGCGACCGAGTCCTGGATGCCGAAAAGATCGAGATATACCGGATAAAGAAGAAGTTGGACCAACAAATTGATCGGCAAAAGCGTCGCGCCCAGCGCCGTGTTGCCTTTCGCCAAGCGGGTAAACCCGAGAAACCAATCCGTGCACGGCGACAAGAAATAGATCGTCAGCCCAACGAAAAAGAGGGGGTGCTCGGCCATCAAAATTGACGAAATCGAGTAACCGATTGCCGGTACAATGACGAAATTTGTGAAAAGCGCGATCCCAATAAAAACTGGCCGCTTAATGCTCGCCCCGATTTCCTTGAGCCGAACATCAAAGAGAAGACAAAAGACGAGGACCAGAAGCGTCAGGTCGATCTGACTTGATGCGTGTTCGCTGACGCCCGGGAAAAGAAGTCCGACCGTCGCCCCGCCCAACAACGCGACAATCAGAGCAAGCGGTGTTCCGGTTTGCCCCATAAAGTCTGCGGCATGCTGAATGCTTTTCGTCAGCACACGCACTCTCCGTCACAGCAGCGCAGGTCGTCGAGGAGGAAACCACGCCCAGCATATTCTTGGATGACGGGGCTTTCCTCGCCCCAACGGCGCAAAATTTCTCGTGCGATAACGGCAAACCGCTGGCGATACTTATAAATAAAACAGAAGATTGCCCGATCGTGCTGAACATTCGGCCCGACGAGGTAAACATTCTTATGCCGCGTGCTCTCGTCGAGCTCGGTCAGCTCTGCATAGCCTTTAGGAAAATGGAACAGCTTCCCGGCGAGGCTTTGGCTTGTATCAAACCCCGTCGCGTCGATGGCGGGATGGTCAAGCTTGATCGTGTGGTTCAGTGTACGGACTTCATACTCGCTGATGTCCTCAGCGACCTCGTCGATGAACTCGGCTTTGCCGCTCTTTTGAAGCCATCGCAGCCGCGCAAACGTGAACGGACTTAAGCCATAGCTGGAATCGCTCACCCGCTCATTCCACGGCGAAGCGGGATCGATCACCGTCACGTTCGATCCGGCCCGTACGAGGTTGTACGCCGCTTCCATACCACTTTCCGAGCCGCCAATGATCACGTGATGGCCCTGGGGAAAGTCTTTGTACGCGTCCCCGACACGGACCATGTTCGGCTCTTTCTTCGGATACTGAAATTCCCCGCCTGCCCAAATCAACACGCGGCAGCGAAGCTCGCCCTCGTTGGTCGTCAGCGAGATTTTTTTGTCATCTTGCACTTCAACGTCGAGGACTTCGATCCCTTCGTCGATATTGAGCTCGTAGACATTGACGACGTCCTGGAGATATTTTGCGTACTGACGACCACTCGGGTGCTCTGCTTGCAAACCAAAGGCAGGTGAGCTCCCCGGGGTGATCGCATTAAGATCGACAGCGCCGAAAAAATTCCCGGTGAACGAGGGTGAGATGAAGCGCGTTTCCTTCGGCCAACGCAGCAAGCTTTCGCCAACCCGTCCACGCTCGAGAATAAGAGGCGACAGGCCGCAGCGCATCAAAAGAGCAGAGATTCCGATGCCCGCAGGCCCAGCGCCCACGACGATAATAGGATGTGTTTTCATAGGATAATCTCGGAAAGGTAGGTGTGTGGAAAGGAGGTGGGCATCCTAACGGCGTCGCGCATGACGAGACACGTGCAGCATCACGGAGAAGAAACGCTGCATGCGGAACATGACCCCGACAACTCAATGACGCGGTGGTTCACAGAGAAGCCTAGTTGCTTTGCATCAGCCGCCAGCAGGCGTTCCAGTTTCTCGTTCTCCACCTCCGAAGAGATCCCGCATCCGTCGCATACGAACAAAACGGAGGCATGCTCGTCTGCGGCACGTGCGCACGCTACATACGCGTTTTTGCTCTCGACCCGAGCAACGACGCCCTGCTCACAGAGAAAGTCGAGCGTCCGATAAACGGTCGTGGCCGAAATCGTGCGCCCGAGCTTGCGCGAAAGCAGACCTTTTAGGTCGTAGGCCCCCATCGGTCGGTCAGCGGACCACAGCGTCTCAAGCAGCGCGATTCGCAGAGGCGTCATCTGCCCGCCGCGGAGCCTGCACGCCGCAATTGCGTCGTCAACCGAGGGAAAGTGTTCAGTTTTCGATGACTCTCCATGCCTGTCCGGTCGATTCATCTATCCACATCCACGCTGTTTTCGATGCAACATTGTTGCGTTCAACGCTACACGGCACTATCGAGAAGCGCAACATCGTCCACGCTCCCACAAACTGAGGGTCAACCGATGAACTTAGAAACCATGACCGATCATCGCCTCCCCGTCACGGTCCTATCCGGGTTCCTCGGGGCAGGCAAAACGACGCTCCTCAACCGTGTCCTGAACAATCGAGAAGGTCGGCGCGTTGCGGTCATCGTCAACGATATGTCCGAAGTGAACATTGATGCCGATCTCGTTCGCGCAGGCTCCGAGTTAAGCCGCACAGACGAAACGCTCGTGGAAATGTCGAACGGCTGCATCTGCTGTACGCTGAGGGATGATCTTCTGGCCGAGGTCAGGCGGCTCGCCGCTGAAGGGCGCTTCGACTACCTTCTCATTGAATCAACAGGTATTTCTGAGCCAATGCCTGTGGCCGCGACCTTCGATTTCCGCTCCGAAGACGGCGAAAGCCTGTCGGACGTCGCGCGGATCGACACGATGGTCACCGTCGTCGACGCCGTGAACCTGCTCAAAGATTTCACAAGCCGGGACTTCCTCCAGGATCGCGGCGAAGTCGCGGGACAAGACGATGACCGGTCGCTTGTTCATCTGCTGACGGACCAAATCGAGTTTGCCGACGTCGTTATCCTCAACAAAGTCGACGATGCGACCGCGGAACAAGTCGACGCAGCCAAAACGATCATCCGCAGTTTGAACGCCGATGTCCGGATTATCGAGGCCAACTATTCTGACGTTCCTGCCGCCGCTATTCTCGATACGAACCTTTTCGATATCGAAGAAGCGCATAAGCATCCCATGTGGGCGCAGGAGCTCTATGGTTTCGAAAGCCACACACCAGAGACTGCGGAATATGGTGTCGAATCATATGTCTACCGGGCGCGGCGTCCGTTTGACCCCGCGGCAATCCACGACCTTTTGAACAATCCAGTTCCCGGCGTTATCCGCGCCAAAGGGCATTTTTGGATTGCCACCCAACCCGAGTGGGCGGTCGAATACTCGCTTGCCGGATCGCTCGCGAGCATTTCTCCGCTCGGTTTGTGGTGGGCGAGTATCCCAAAGGAAAAGTGGCCACCGGGTGAGGCAGGGGAAGCCATGGTCATGGAGCACTGGGAAGGTCCGTATGGTGACCGTCGCCAAGAGATGGTCTTCATCGGTACAGATATCAA
The DNA here is from genome assembly GCA_038749595.1 of Pseudomonadota bacterium. Classification (GTDB taxonomy): domain Bacteria; phylum Pseudomonadota; class Alphaproteobacteria; order Caulobacterales; family Parvularculaceae; genus Parvularcula. Next base: position 255,066 of record JBCDHW010000005.1, on the reverse strand, counting down.
TTGGCCGGCCCTCGAGAGAGAACTCGATGGTGCCTTGCTCCCTGAAGATAGCGCTTACACCGTCGTGTCGCCCCCTGATCTTGACGATCCTTTCCCGCAATGGCGTCCGGCAAAAAGCATCGTATCGTAACCGGTCTGCTCGCGGGGTCAGCGCGCACGTCGTGCTGATCGGCACCAAGTGGGCGAGCACGCTGCTCGGTAATGCGCGTACGTTGAACCTAGGAAGCGCTAGGAGACTAAACGCCTCAAAAATAACGGGTTAAGCGAAGCGTGAGATGGCTGTCATCAGCAAACGGATCAACAAAGGGATCGCCGGAGCCCTCGAAATAGCGACCTTCGATCTCGAGAAGTATGCTCGATCCAAATCGCCGCTGAAACTCGGCGGAAGCGATCACGCCGCCCGTATCAGTGTCGACAATAGCGCCCGCTAAAACCTCGGTGTCCTGAATATCATTCAGGGTGATCCGTGTTCCGGCAAAAACATCGTTCTCAAAGACGTTAATCGGCGCCAACGCGAAATCGCGGTCGTCATAGAGATATTCACCGATGACCCCGATATCGAATCCACTCCGTTTCACATCAAAAAACGTGTACTCAAAGCCGCTGACGCTGGAGAAAAAGGTATCGCCTCCAACCTCGACACCTGCTCCCTCAAACTTGAGTAGCCATGACCTCTTCGTATACTGAACGTCAATACCACCTTGGGTCAGTTCTTGATAAAGAGGATCGAGCTCAGAGAAGTCATCGCTAGCCGCAAGAAACGGTGTTCGGCTGGTGCCGTGAAAGGCGTGGAGGCCCACGTCGAAATTGCCGAAGACGTTGGAATAACGCAAGGCAAAGTCGCCGGCCCATTCCTCATTATCGCGCTCGAATTCAGCGGCATCGGTATTCACCGGCGGATCAAACCGCAGGCGTCCTTCTTCGCTTGGAAAGAGCTGTTCACGGAAGAATGGAAGATAGTAGGCCTCGAACGTACCGATCCCCGTCCGTTTGGAGATCCGAACCATAGGCTGACCCAACTTTTCTCCTTGGTCAAAGTCTTCGATCGTGTCGAACTGGTTGATCACGTCGACAACGTTGCGCGACTCCGCAACGCCCCAGAAGACTTGGCTGACACCAACCAGGACATCCCAATCGCCCATGCGGCGTGAGACGCTCAGCTCACGGATATCAGCATAGTTACGCGCCTCATCCTCAGTATCAAGACGGACATAAGGCTCGAATAACACACGCGTCTTGCGATCGCCGCTCGTCCAGCTCACGTTGCCGCCAAAGATAAATCCCCCTTGAGCGTCCTCGAATTGATCTTCGAATTGCGCATCGTCAAAAAAGATCCGGCTCTCAACAGCAACTTCAGGAGTTACACGGAGGGATTGCGCTGCCGCCTCCCAAGGCAGGAAGGCGAGCGCAGCAGGAAGGATCCCGCTGCCAAGGCTCGCCAGTCGCGGTCGCCGCTTGTCCATCGTAACGCTCCTTAGAACCGGTCGAGCGCGCTAGGCTCGAAATCGCGCGTGTTCAAATCGACGCCAAAGTCGAAATCACCGAACGCGAGGGTCGTCGACTTACCCGTCAGATGGTTCGTCATCACCTGGCGGTGGGAGCGATAATAACCCTCCGGATACTGTCGATAGTCGAGCAAATCGAGCGTCTTGAGAAGCCGTCCCCCGCGATCAAAAAACTCAAGACGCCGCGCCTGGAACGTCGCCGTGTCGAAATAGCAGTGCAATTTCGTATAGCCCGAGCGCTCATATTGTGGGTTACACTGAAGCTTATCGACTTCAGAGCCGTCGTCGAGTGTCTCCGTACCCAGATAAATGTAAGCGTACTTCCCAAGCTCACTCGCCGTCAGGTCTTCAAAGGCAAACTCAGACCCAACAAACGGCCCTGACTTGTTCGACGACGAGATCCTCTTCACGCGACGTAACGCAGGCAGATAGAGCCATTGGTTATCGCTCTCCAAAATCCGGGCCTGGCTCAGTAAGGCCGTTCCCTCCACGTCGGGCGGCGAGAAAAACTTGGTCACCGACCAATCACCGTCGCCTTCGTTCGGCTTCTCGAGCGTATCGATTTGAAGCTCCCGGGTGGTTTCCCGCCCGCGTGGGTCGGCCAGGGTCATCGTCAGCCTGACGCTGGAGGTGCCAAAGCCTGCATCGGTCTTGTCGTTGCGCTCAGCAATAGCGTAGCCGCGTACGGCAGGGTCATCGGACGCCAACTCCTCTGCGGTCTGAGCACATACGATGCCCGATAGGAGAAAAACTGATGTTACGGCGGTGCCGGTGAGAATGTCAGAGAGTGTCATCGTCTGGTCTCCTACTTTGCGGGTTGGGTTTGAAGGTGAGGGGCGTTGCCTGCGTTCTTCCGGCGGTCGGCCAAAAGGAACATCGCCGGCAAGAGGGTGAAGTTGATGACCATGGCGAGGATCACGGCAACCGCCGTGAGGAGGCCAAGGTCAGCGTTGAGCTTGAACGAGGAGGTCACGAGGATCGAGAACCCGGCGACGAGGATCACCGTCGTTAAGAAAATCGCGACGCCTGCCGTATCGAAGGCGTAGCGGACAGCGTCTTCGACAGACTTCCCATCGGTCTTCCGAGCACGGAAGTATTTGGCCAGGAAGTGTACGGTGTAATCCACGATAAGACCGACCGCTACGGCGCCCACAGCTGCGACGGAAAAGCCGACGACGCCGACCAAAATGGCCCAAACACCGAACGCCGTGAGGAGCGGCAGAGCATTCGGCACCAAGCTCACGAGCCCCACCTTCGCCGACCGGAAGGTCACCGCGAGGATCACAAAAATCGCGATAATGAGGTAGATCGCCCCTTCAAACACCGCCTCAATGTTCCGTTGCGCAACAAAGGCGAAGAGTACTTTTGATCCCGTGATATCAAGCTGGTAGCCGTTGCCGTATGCATCCCACCAGGCTTCTGCGCGCGCGATGAAAGCTTTTGTTTCCTCCGTAGAGATATCTTTCATCGAAGCGGTGATCCGCGTCGACTGCCGGTCGATGTCGACCCGGTTGTTCAGGTCCAAGCCATAGGGCAGGGACAGTTCGTACACGAGCAAATACTGGCTTGCGAGCGTCCGGTCATCGGGGATTGCGTAGTAGGCCGGGTCGTCGCCGTTCAGGTTCCGGTTCACCCGCTTCATGATGTCTGAGAGGGCAAAGACATGGGCAACGTCCTGGTCCTGGGAGCGCAGCCATGCCGCGAACGCGTCGACGGTCTCCAAAAACTTCGGCTCCGTCACGGCGCCCGGTTCGCCGGGATCAAGAATGAATTCGACGTTGTCTGATCCGAAGTAGGGATCAGCTGCGTCGATGGCCTGGCGGAACTCAAGCCGCTCATCGAAATAGCCCGACCACTGATCGTTAATCGTCATGGTCGGGATGAATGCGATAGCGACGGCGCATAATCCGAGGACGGAGCCAGCGACCGCGCCGGGTCGCGCGATGACGAAATCCGCGACCGCGCCGACGAATTCACCGCGCGACGCCGAAACACCTTCTTCGGCTTTCTTGAACTTCATGGGCAAAAGCATGAGGATCGCAGGCAAAAACGTGATCGACAAGAGCCAAGCTGCTGCAATCCCGGCTGCCGACATATTGCCTAGGTGATGAAACGGCGGGCTGTCGGAGAAGTTCAGTGTCAGGAAGCCGACAACCGTTGTCAGCGATGTGATCCCAATAGGTGCAAAGTTGAGCGTGGTCGCGCTTATGATCGCCTCGCGCTTTTCGGCGCCTTGCCGCATCTTTGTACGGATGTTCGAGATGACGTGAATGGCGTCAGCCACAGCAATCGTAAGGATGATCGTCGGCGCCGCAAGGGAGATCGGGGTTAGCTCGACACCCGTCAAGCCGCCAACGCCGACTCCGACAAAGGTCGCAAGCAAGATCACGAGCAACGCGCCAATCATTGCACTGACAGATCGCAGTGCCACGAGGATCACGACGAGAATAAAGGCGTAGACCGCCGGAATGAGGGTTGACGAGTCGCGGACGCCCGCCTCTTCGAATGCCGCCGACAGGCTGGCAACTCCGGTGATGTGAATGGTATGCCCCGGGTACTGACGAAGCACATCAGCGCGGATGGTCCGTGCCACCTCTTGCGCCATTGTCGACACGTTCGCCACATCGGTGGGCAACTGCACCGTGGCGTTGACGATGGTCGCCTCGCCATCGCGCGAAACAACGAACCCGTTGATCAACGGCTCATTCTCGGCTGCCTGTTTGACGTCTTCGATCAGGGCTGGCGTCAGCTCCGCGGGGTCAAAGACTAGATCCTCAACGATCAAGTCGTCGGCCTCGCCGCGCGTATTCTGGAAGTTGGTGAGGCTATCGACCCGCGAGACGTAGGGCAAGGTCCACGACTTATCCGTGATCAGATGAATGAGCTCGATCGTGTCTTGCGTATAAATGTTCTTGTCGTCAGGGATCACCACAAAGGCGATGTTATCCGGCCGACCGAACGTCGCCTGGGCGTTTTCATTCGCAATGAAGTCGGGATTGTCTGCGCCGAAGAAGACGCGATAATCGCCGGCAAACTTTAACGTGGAGGCTCCATAGCCGACTGCGAGGCATACGATAATGAACAAGGGCACGAGCGCGAATCGGGCGCCCACCGAGAACGTGGCCACGGCGCGTCCGACGCCTTCGGACCAGTTGGAATTTGTCAACGTCGCCTCCATATGTTTTATTGGAACGGTACTGTATCGTACAAACAGTACGGTACAGTACATATCTTTGTAGTTCGTAACCGGCAAGACGAAAGGCGTGAGTCATGTTGAAAGTGGCTGATCCGTCGCAGGTGAGAATAGAAAAGCGAGGCCGTTCCGTGGCTTATAAAAAGGACAGCCCCCAGGATCGCATCGTGAAAGCGGGCCGGACGCTGTTTTTCGCGCAAGGCTTTGAACGTGTGTCGACCGACATGTTGGCCAAAGAGGCGTCAGTTTCAAAGGCGACGCTTTACAAATACTTCCCTAACATGGTCGAGGTCTTGAAGGCTGTCACCGTCGCTGAGGCCGAGAGTTTTGAGGCGGGTACACTGACGGATATCGAGAGCCTCGATGATCTGAGGGCCTCTCTCGTCCGCTACGGCACCAACCTCATGAAGTTTCTCAACAAGCCTGAGATCCTGCAGTTCAGTCAACTGATGCATGAAGAGGCGAGGGCGCATCCAGAGATCGCATCGGAGTTTTATAGCGCTGCATACGGACGAACTTTAGGAGTGCTCTCTGCTCTCTTCGCGCAGGCGATCGATCAAGGTTGGATCGACACGCCCCTGACAGCTCAGGAGCTCGCGGAGCAGTTGGTTGGCATGTGGGAAGGCATACCGTTCATCCGTGCACAGATGGGCGTTACCAAACGCCCCTTCCCAAAACCCGCGGAATGGGCGGAGAAATGCGTCGAAACGCTGCTGCCGAACCGATAAGCGAAGGTCTTTCCTCCGCCTTGTGACGAGGGCCTCTTACGCTGCGTTGCCAGCGAGTGAAACGGCGGTGCTGGTTCGGCTCGAGCCCTCGACCTGGGCGTGGAGCCGCTCGATCCAAGATTGATCCGTGAACGGAAACCACTTCAACATGGACTTATAGAGGTCTTGCTTGCGATCGATCAGCTGCGCCCGGATCCGGCGGGCTTCACGCCCACGACCAAGGGCGTTGAGCGATGCCACCTCAATGGCGTGAGCGAGCACATACCCGGGCCGCGTGGCTTTCGTTTCATGTGCCATTTTCAGCGCGTCTTCATACCGCTCCAGCATCCACAGGGCCGATGCGATCTGCCCCTGGATAAAGAACCGGTTGGGGTCGAGCGGAGCAAGGAACAGCGCCTTCTCGAACAGTCCGAGTGCGGATTGCGCATCACCGGCGAGCATATAGGCCGAGCCGTGGTGCGAGAAGGCCTGCGCCGAGCTGGGATCAAGGCGGCACGCGCGGCTAAGGCTGTCGATCGCATCCGTCGTTTGGCGATGCCAGGTGGAGAGGATACCACTAAACAGAGGGCCCCGGGCATCCATCGGATCGGAACGCATCGCGGCACGGATCATCGGCCCTATGGCGTGGGTTTCCTCTGGGTCCGCCCTATCCATCCAATGCCGCCACAGCGTGAGATGTGCGTGGGTCATCAACACTTCGCTGTCGTGGGGATGTTCAACAAGGGCGCGGCGCATCAGAATATCGGCTTCGTCGAGCGCCGACGGAGACAACGCGTCAATGCAAAACCGGATGCGCCAAATCTGCGCAAATAATCCTTGCGATGCGATGGGATCGTTGTCGTCGATCAGGCGGCGCAGGCATTGCTGGTAGGCCGCGGCGATCGAGCTCGTTGCCCGAGCCGCTTCTAGCCTGAGGGTGTGGTCGTCCGGATTTTTCGGCATCATCCGGGTCTCGCTCCAGCGGATGATGGCGTCGGGCATCTCGATGAGTGCAAAGCTGATCGCTTGGCCCCGCCCCGTGGCGATCGCTTGCGCGCGCGCAATAAAGCGTGACGTCGACTGGGGTTCGGCAGTGGCGTTCTCACGTAAAGTGAGCGCTGTTGTGCGCGGCGGTGTGGCCACCGTTGGCAGAAGCCTCGGGCGCATCATCAACGTGCTAAGCTCAAGGTGCGCTCTCTGGGCGAGCTCGTCTAAGCTCCCGTCGTCCGCTGAAAGCAGCGGCGTCTCAATTGAAATTGTCGGCTGCAAATTCGCATGCGCGGAGCGCGCCGGTGCACGAAACGGATTGTCATTATAGTGCGTGGGCTCCGACAAAAGCGCTGGCGCATGTTCAGCCGGTTCTTCGTGGTTCCGCATCTCCCGGAGCCAGTCTTCGAAGCCCTCTTCTCCGGCGAGGTCGAGACCTTCCAGAAAATCGGTGAATACCGCGTCGGCCGCGTGGATGTCGACGTCGATGTTCTCGCGCTTCAGCCGGACAGTTCTGTAGTCCGTATCGAGAATATCGATGCCCGCTGCGTTGAGCAGTTTGCGGAGGTTCGACAATTCTCGGCGCAGGCTGCTTTGCGCTTGCGACGCGCTGCGGGATCCCCAGAGGGTCTGCTGTAACCAGACCCGGGTCCGCTCCGAATGCTTTGCTGCAGCCAAGGTCGCCAGGAGTGCCATCGCCTTACGGCTTGAAATCTTAACGTGTGTGCCGCGCGCGCACTCCAGGCGCGGTGCGCCTAACAGTGAAAGTGTTGCTTTGCCGTTTGTGCTCACGAACCCCCTCGTCCGTTGATGAATCTTACGCATTTATTGACCGCCCCGTACCGGGCGTCGGATCAAACTGAGCCAGCTACCTCCGGTTGAGCGTTCTCTCCTAACGACCACGCTCCCCGAACTTTCGGTAACCATGACGCTTCTGAAAGAAGTCACTGCGCAGGCAAAGCAAGAACTTCAGTTTTTCTGATGTTTTCACGCTTTTAGAGCGATCAAATCACGTAACACGAGCGCTTTCTGAACGCTGACGGGTCCATTGCCCCCCTTCTATCGCGCGCACGTGATGCGTGAGCGCGTAACGAATGGATCGGTCTAGGAACCACAAGGGAACGTCATGCTCAGCAAAAAACAAAACCTCGCTCTTAGCGTTGCGGGGATCGCACTTGCAGCCGGCGCCAACACCACTGCGCAGGCTCAGTGCACGACGGCGACCACGACCATAACGTGTGACATGACGGTCACCGCGAACGATGTGCAGAACGCGGTGACGGCGCTGGGCGGCAACGACATCGCGCTGATCATCGCCACGGGCGCAACGGTGGAGCAGCCGGGCACATTCTTTTCTGTTGGGCAGACGGGCGTTGTCTCGATCACCAACAACGGCACGATCGGAACCGACACCGCGGCCGTCGACATTTTCTACAACGGCCTCAACACGTCGAACACAAACACGCTCGCGTTCACCAACGCAGGTACGCTGTTCGGTGGCGTGACGGCATCGCAATTCGGCGGCGACGCGACGATCGCCAACAGCGGCTCAATCGCTGGCGGCATCAACTTCACTACCATTGCCGAGAGCGCCATCACCTATTCGGGCGAAGGTGCTGTCACCGGCGGTGTCGTCAACCTCTCGTCGCGGGGCAACATCACAGCCGAGTTCGGCGGCAACCTGGGCACGCTCGCCACGGGCATGATGGCTTCCGACCTTGAAGACTTCTTCCTCACTTCAAACCAATTCAACTCAGTCCCCGCCGAAGCGCCGGTCGTTAACGGCAACACGACCACCACAAACCTCGGCGGAAACGAACGCGTCGGCGGCACGGCGACAGCAACCGTGGCGGCTGGCGCCACCACCGGCGGCGCGGATATCCGCGGCATCGATGGCGCCTCGCTTACCGTTAACGGCACCATGGGTGCTGACGACGACGGCTTCCGCGACATTGATATCGAATCTGAAGGATCGAACTTTAATCGGGTCCAAGTCGTTTTCGACGACGGCATGGGCAACACGTCGACCACCACGACCGACACGACGACCGCAGTCGGCGGCGTGGCTGCGATGACAATTGCCGAGGGCGGCGTCGTCATCATGGACGACATCGACATTGAAGGGCTCACGGCCTCGAACTTGACGGTCGACGGCTCGCTGACTCTCGAGAACTTCGGCCGGGTCGACCTAGACGCTAACAGTTCAGACTTTGTGCGAACGACCGTTAATACCAACGACGGCATGGGCAACACGTCGACCACCACGACCGACACGACGACCGCAGTCGGCGGCGTGGCTGCGATGACAATTGCCGAGGGCGGCGTCGTCATCATTGAAGACATCGGCATTGATGGGCGCACGGCGTCCAACCTGACAGTCGACGGGTTACTCACCATTGAGAACTTCGGCCGGGTCGAATTGGATACGACCAACGCAGACGACGTGCAAACAACCGTCAATACGAACGACGGTATGGGCAACACGACGTTCTCGTTCAGCCGGGTCAACACCGAAGTTGCGGGCACGGCCGATTTGACTGTTGGTGAGACCGGAACGATCGAAGGCGGGTCCGTTAATATTTTCGCCCAGGGCGCAGCCACGATTGCCAACAGCGGAACGATCAACGCAGGGATCAGCGCGAGCTCGTTCAACGATATCTTCACGAACGATCAAGCCAGCACCGATGATGGAATGGGGAACGGCACGAGTTCCAACGCTTCCACAAGCACGCAGCAGGCCTCTTCGGTGACCTTTGACAACGCGACAGGCGGGGTCGTCGGCGAGGAAGGCGGCTTTGTCTTTGTTAACCTCAGCAGTCGCGAGGTCGCAGCGACAAACTCCGGCACGATCTTTGGGTCGATTTCGCTTGGCGCAGATGCATTTGACACAGCGTCGAACCAGAGCTTCGTCCGAGAAAACTTCGTCAACACGCAGGTTGCCTTCGATAGCACAAGCACGGCATCGGGCGGTGACGCAACGCTCGTCAACGAATCGGGCGGTGTGATCGGTGAGTCGCCTGACGCGCCGGGCGTAGTCTTCCTTTCCGCTGACGACACCGCGTCGTTTACCAACCGGGGCCGCGTCAACGGTACTGTGACGGTTCGCGCAGAGCCGACGGACTCCGCTTCCGAAAACAACACGCCGCTTCCGGTTGTGACGACGGACATGACGACCATGGTCGTCACCACCGTGACCGACGTATCGAACAGCAACTCCACCGTTGTAGGAAACGGTACCGCAGAGATCGTCAATGACGCCGCTGGGATCATCGTCGGCAACATCACGGCCGACGGGAACGGCGGTGCGTCGGTAGTGAATAACGGCTCTATTATTGGTCGGACCACGGTCCAAAGCTTTGCGGCGGACACGTCCTCGACGTTTGAGAGTACGACGACGGAGGTGTTTACGCCGGGGACGACGGCGGACAGCGGTACGGTGACGACGTTCTCGAGCACGCGGACGGAGACGGATGTTTCGAGCGGCGGTGATGTTTCGGGTACGTATGCTGGGACGCATGGTGCGCTTCAGTTTATCGGCGCTGCCAACACGTCGCGTGATGGGACCATCACGCAAACGGCGAATGGCAACAGCAACGCTGTGATCTCGGGCACGGTGTTTGGAACGTTCTCAGGCAGTGTCGTCTCGGCGAGCTTTGGCAATCCCTTCCAAGGCGATCTTGCGCTGACCGAGACAGTGTCGAGCGAGTTGGTTCAAGACTCCGATGGCGATGATCGCTCGTTCACGTCGAACTCTGCGACCACCGCGACCTACACCCGCGGCACCGGCACCAGCTCTGTCAGTGTGACGGCGGACGCTGAAGTCACCGGCAGCGTGCAGGTGTCGTCGATTGGCTCGGCAAGCGTCACCACAAGCGGCTTGATCGGGAATGACATCAGTGCATTTCTGGACGCCGACGGCGGCCGCGTGGTCACCAACACGGTCGATATCGTTGAGAACTTCGATGAAGACGGTGTCTCCACAGATCGGACCACCACCGATGCGACCACTAACACGCGGTCGATCAACACCGGCACGGTGACGGTTGCGGTCAATGGCGGCGAAGTCGAAGATGACGTGTTCATCACGGGCGCCGGCGGCGCAGCGACCTTCACCCTCGCAGCAGACGCTGCGGTGCTTGATGACGTCAACATTAGCAATGCATCGAGCGCGGCAGAGACGGAGACGCGGAACCGGACGGTCACCACCACGGTGACGCCGATGGAGACCACCGTTGTGACCGTGACCGAGAACACGGACACGGATGCTGGCGGCAATGCCTCGGCGACGATTGCTGGTGTCATGGGCCGGGAGGTCGAAGACATTCAGGATGCTGACGACTTTGAGAACGGAAGCAGCCTCTTCGTTGGAACAAACGCTGGCAACGCTTCAGCATCGGTGACGGGCCAAGTTGGCGGCAACATCACGGTGTCCGCTGAGGGCTTCGCAACGACCTTCAACTCAGAGGATACGCGGGTCGATGGTACGGTGACGGCGTTTATGCAGTCGAACACGTCGACCGCTTCTGGCGGAACGGCGACGTTCACGGCGTCGGGTGCCGACTCCGATATTCCTGTGAACTTCGGCGATATCAGCGTCCGCGGCTTCGGCGGATCGGACGTGACGGTTGGCGCTAACAGCACCGTCCTCGCCGACGGCGGTCAGTCGTTGTTCGTTGGGAGCGTCCTCACCAACTCGACCGATATGACCACGTTCGTGTTTGATGAGACGACCCAAACGGGATCAATCGGTCAACAGACCTCAACGAACGTTGGTAGCGACAGCACGGTGACCAACGCTGGCCAGATCGGCCGTGCCGATAACAGCAACTCAAGCGTCTCAGTGATCAGCCGGACCGTCGGTACCGTTGGCAACACCGGCACCATCTTCGGATCGGTCAGCGTCGACTCGATCTTCCAAGATCTGGCCGTGACCACCACGATCGCTGACGCGAACGATGTCTCGGAAACGCAAACAGTTGATCGGACGTACACGGCCGTTGGTGGCACGGGTACGGTGACCAACTCTAACCTCATTGGCGGTAACGTCACGGTTGGCGCTGTCACGGGTACCGTCAACAACACCGGCGTCGTCGGCGGCGGGGTCTTCTTTGGCCAGCGCGTTGACAACTTCACCACCCAGACCCAGGACACCCGTTCGCAGTTTGGTGATGAGGAAATCACCGGGCCGATCACGCCGTTCGTTCAGAACTACACCCTGAACCAAAGCGCGTTTGTTGAGGGCACGATCAACGTTGGCGGTGTACTGAGTAATCGTTCGTTCACTGACGAGGATTTCGTCCAGACATCGAACGCCTCGGGCAACCGGGTTCAGACCAGCACCATCAACGCTGATATCCAGCTCAATGACGGCTCGGTGACGGGCGGTATCTTGGCCGAGATGGACCTCGACACCGGTGCACGTCTGACCAACACAAATGTGACCCTGAACGGCTCAGGCTTCGTTGGCTTTGACGAAAACGGTATCTTTGATGTCGACCTGTTCGGCGGCTTAAACCCGTTCTTCCTGAACTTCCTGGGCACCGGCCTGCCAGGGACGCCGTTCGACATTGGCCTTTCAGGGACCGACACGTTCCTTGATCTTGCCACCCGCTTTGCGGCGATCAACGCTGACTTCGATGAAAATGACTTCAACAGCTTCATCAACGGCGTGGCCAACACGGGTATCCGCGGTGTCGAAACACTGACGAAAACCGGCGACGGCACCTTCGTGATCAGCGGCCCAGCCTTTGATGAGAACACGAGCATCAGCGGCATCGACTTCTTCACGGTCGATGTTGGAGCATTCAACATCGATGGCGGCGAGATCCAGCTGAACATCTCGAACTTCTCGCCAGCTCTTGTCAGCGAGCAGGTGTTCTTCGGTATCCACGGTGATGTCACCAACTCGGGGACCCTGGTCCTCGGTACACGGATCGACGTTGAGCCCGAGCGCTTCGCTGTCGATGGCGGCTTGCAGCTGATCAATGGTGTGGATGTCCTGCACCGCGGCAACTACACGCAAACCTCCACCGGTACGTTGGCCGTCGGTATCCTGCCGAGCCTCGTTCGGGTGGGCCTCAATGAGCCGGCCTTTGTCGGCGGCGGTTCACTCGATCCGTTGTCTCAGCTCGTCGTTGGCGTCGACAACTCACTGTTCACCACCTCCGAAGATCTCCTCGGACCGTTTGGTGAGCTGAGCGGCTCGATCATGGTTGAGGGTGACCTTAACCTGGCCGGTACCGTTGAACTGGTGTCGCCAACCCGCGGCATCTTCGTTGATGGCGAGAGCGTCGACTTTGCAATGGTCACGGGCACCGTGACGGTCAGCGCCAACACCTCGTTCACCAGCGACTCCAACTTCGTCTCGTTCGGCCTGGGCCAGCGCGACGAGGGCGGCATGACGGTCCTGTCGGCCACGGCCAACCGTGCTGGCTTTGACACGGCTGCTACGTCGGAGAACGGCGCCGCTGTTGGTGCTGCGATGACGGCGGCTCTGCCGGGTATGGTGACCACCATCTCCAACGCAGTGGACGGCAATATCGGCCTTGGCGGCGAAGCGTTCCGTAACGCCCAAGACCTCGCCAACCTCGTCGTCGGCTTCGACACGCTCCTCACCATGGAGCAGGTCGGCCAAGCCCTCGACGACATCAGCTCGGGTGCGCAGTACGGCACCCTGACGGCGATCCGGACCACAGCGCCGTTCCTCGGCGCCATGGATCCAGGCCGGGTGACCCAAGGTGACGGCCGCTTCAACGTCTGGGCATCGATCCAGCGCGAGTCGGTCGACTTCGAAGGCGACACCAATGTCGGCTCCGAGAACCTTGAGTCGGACAGCTTCGGTCTCTCCGCCGGTATCGGTATCCTCACCGAAGGCGGCGAGTGGGGCCTTGGCTTTGGCTACGGCGAAACGGAAGCCGAAGCGGACGACCTGTCGTTCGTGGCCGACGCTGAAACCTGGATGATCGGTGCGTTTGCGCAGCAAGATTGGCGCGGGTTCACCTTCTCCGGTGACGTTGTCTTCGCCTGGAGCGAGTGGGTTGCCGATCGAGACCTTGGTGTCTTGTCGCGCGAAGCCTTCTCTGAGTTCGACAGCAAAGAGATCCGGACGGACATTGCCGGTTCTTACATGTTCGACTTCGACCAGGGCTGGGTTGCTCCGTTTGCTGAAGTGTCGTTCCGTTACTTCAACTTCGATGGCTTCACCGAAGAGGGTGCGGGTTCGCTGAACCTCATTGTTGAGGATGCAGAGAACACGGTGATCAACCCGATCATCGGTGCCCGGGCTGGCTCCAGCTACGCCGTTGGCGGCGCGGTGATCCGGCCAGAGCTGCTGCTCTCGTACACCTTCCAAGGCGACAACGAGGCGCTGCGCGATGTGGCGGCATCGTTTGCTCCGGATACGGAGTTCCGCCTCGAAGGTGTTGATCCTGAGGGCTTCCTCACCGTTGGTGGCGGTATCAACGCGGACTTCTCCCGCAATGCCGGTGCCTTCGTCCGGGGCAGCTTCTCACCGGGCAACAACTACGAAACGGCCAACATCACAGCCGGCGTCCAAATCCGGTTCTAAAACCAACCCCCAAAAGGCGGGCTCCCAAGCCCGCCAAACCAACACACCAAAAAGACCGCGGCCCAACAAAGCCGCGGTCTTTCTGTTTGTGGTCGGATATTAAGTTTGCTTACGCCATGCCGCCCCAACAGAGCGGCGGCGAGAGAACGCCCGTTTCATCGACGTGCATCGGATGGTCGTCATCCGCCAACCACAGCGGGCCATCAAGGTCGACAAACCGCGCGTCGGGCGTCAGCAGGAACGCCGGCGCAATCGACCGCGCTGTCCCTACCATGCAGCCGACGAACAGGCCGAGGCCGTGCTCTTTCAGGGCCGACGAAAGGGCCAACCCCTCGGTTAGGCCACCCGCTTTGTCGAGCTTGATGTTCCCGTACTGATAAAGACGCGCGATCGTCGCAACATCTGCCCGGGTATCGAGGCTTTCATCAGCACACAGCGGGATAGGAAAGTCAGTACCAAGAAGAGCATCATCGTCCCCCGGTGCGAGCGGTTGCTCCAAAAGCGCATAACCCAGGTCAGCCATAGTCGCCGTCAGCGCACCAAGCTCGGCGAGCACGCATCCGCCATTCCCATCCGCGATCAGCGTGGCGGTCGGCGCACCGGCGCGGACCGCTTTGACCCGTTCGACGTCACGACCATCGCCGCCGCCCAGTTTGACCTTCAAAAGCGGCCGAGCAGCATGCACCTCGGCTTGGTCACGCATATCGTCCGGACTCCCCATCGTGATCGTCATCGCCGTCGCGACGGGGCTGGGCGCGGCGTCCAGTGCTGCGATCGTCCACGCTGGGTTATCGGCAGAGCTCTGAAGATCCCAAAGCGCAGCATCGACGGCGGCGCGCGCCCCTCCGGGAGGCATCAGCGTGAGAAGACCTTCGCGCGACACGCCACCTTCAAGCGCCGTCCGTACGCGCTCGATCTCCTCGGCCATCGTCTCCGGTGTATCGCCGCGATAGGCACGCCCTGAAGCCTCCCCCATGCCAACCCGCCCATCGTCTTCGATCGTTACACGGATGAATTTCTGAGAATGCCGCGTCCCCCGCGCGATGACAAAGGGCGCCACGAGCTTGCGCTCATGGGTCGTCACCGAGAGTTTCATGATAACGCCCAGTTGAACGCGTTCACGTTTCCTCTATCCCTGGTTGTTCTCGCCCGCATTCCCTCTACCTCCATTGATACGGCGCACAGGCGACAAGCCAAGCACTCCTCCCTAGTGCGCGCCTCGGGCCTGCCACCCTGGCGGCAGGCCCAACTTTTCGCGCTCTGCCCATCATGCGCAGTGCCAGGTCAAACCAAATGCTGCACGCGGCGTCGGCCTAGGCTATGGCGCCGCGTAACGTTTGGACAGATATTCCTGGGAGGATCCATGACCACACGCACGCAGATGCACGTCCAGATGGACAACCTGGCCGAAACAACCCTCGTGACCGACCCGCTGCCCGAGCCGCAGGCGGGCGAAGCGATCCTCGAAGTTGAGCGGTTTGGCGTCACGGCCAACAACGTCACCTACGGTGTGGTTGGCCATCAAATCGGCTACTGGAAGTTCTTCCCCGTCGCCGAAGAAGGCCGCGGCATCATCCCCGTTTGGGGCTTTGGCAAGGTGGTCCAGTCGAAGACCGACGCGCTCGCGGTCGGCGAGCGCCTCTATGGCTATTTCCCCATGGCCACCCACATGACGATCAAACCCAAACGCAAGGGCGCAATGGTTTTCGACGAGGCCGAGCATCGGGCCGCGCTTCCCCCCGCGTACAATGCCTACCAACTCACCGACAATGATCCGGACACGTTGAAAGCGCGAGGCGACGCGCGTGCGGTGCTCTTCCCCTTGTTCATCACCAGCTACATCATCGCCGACTGGCTTGCCGAGGCACAAAATTTCGGTGCTGAGCAAGTGGTGGTGACCAGCGCGTCATCCAAAACTGGCTTCGGCACCGGCCTGATGTTGGGACGGCAGGACCATACCCCGAAACGGATCGGCGTCACCTCGCCAGGGAATCGTGCGTTCACGGAAGCTCTGGGTGCGTTCGACCAAGTCATCGCCTACGATGAGATCACATCCCTTCCCAATGTGCCGACGGCGTTTGTGGATATGTCCGGCAACGCATCGGTCATCACCGCGCTCCACCAGCATCTTGGTGACAATGTTAAAACCAGTGCGATCGTTGGCGCGACCCATTGGGAAGCGCCGCGGCAACGTGAGCCTCTGCCGGGCGCCAAGCCGACAATGTTCTTCGCACCCGGACAAATCCAGCTGCGCGACCAACAGCTGGGACGGGGTGTCTTGATGGGCCGTGCGCTTGAGGCTTGGGCGGACGCCAGCGACGCGATCGCCGATCACTTTTCCTACGAAATGCACGCCGGACCCGAAGCGGTCGAAGCCATTTGGAAACAAACGGTTGCGGGCAAGGTCTCCCCGACCACAGGTGTCTTGGCAACGCTCGTGAAGGGGGCATGACATGATCACTTTCTATGATTTTCCGATGGCGCCCAGCCCCCGCCGTGCACGGATTGTTCTCCGCGAAAAGGGGATCGACCACGAAACCGTTGTCGTGAACCTTGTCGAGCAAGAGCAGCTGGGCGACGCGTTCCGCCAGATCAATCCGCGGTGCACCGTGCCTGCTGTGCGCCTCGAAAATGGCGCGGTTCTCGATGACAACGCCGCAATCCTCGCATGGGCTGATGCTGCGTATCCGGAACCGCCGCTCCTCGGCCGGTCGCCGGTTGAGCGCGGCGAGGTGGCGAGCTGGATCGCGCGTACCGAGTTCGAGGGCTTCTTGGCGGTCGCCGAAGCCCTGCGCAACAGCACCTCGCGCATGAAGGGACGTGCACTGACGGGACCGGCGGACGTCGAGCAAATCCCTGCCTTGGCAGAACGGGGCATGAAGCGCATCCCCCTCTTTTGGGAGGTGCTCGAAGAGCGCCTGACGGGCCGCGAGTGGCTCGCTGGCGACGCTTTCTCCGCCGCAGACATCGCGGCGTTGGTGGTCGTCGACTTTTCCCGCGTGGTCAAAGCGCAGCCAAGCGACGCGCACCGGGAAATCTGGCGCTGGCGCAAAGCGCTCGATGCGCGGCCCAGCGTGGCTGCTTGATCGCGCGTTCGGCACGGCCTAACGACCGCCTCGGGAACGATAAGGAACGCGCGTCATGACAAAAATTACACCCGTGGTGATGGCGGGCGGCAGCGGTACTCGCCTTTGGCCCCTGTCGCGCGCAGCGCAGCCAAAGCAATACCAGCCATTGATCAGCCAGCGGACGATGCTGGAAGAGACGTTGGCCCGCGTATCGACGCCCGCGTTTGCTGAGCCGGTTGTCATTGGCGGCGAAAAGCACCAGGAGGTGATCGCCCAGCAGCTCCCGCAAGGGCGGATCGTCCTCGAACCCTTCGGCCGCAATACCGGCCCGGCCGCAATCACCGCCGCCCTCGTGGCGATGGACGTCGCCGAGGATCAGTTGGTTCTTCTTCTGCCTGCGGATCATCATATCGAAGACCCCGATGCGTTCCGTGCTGCGGTTGAACGTGGCGTTGCGGCGGCGGAGGAGGGCTACCTTGTGACCCTCGGCATCACGCCGGACGGCCCGGAAACGGGTTACGGCTATATCAAACGCGGTGATCCGCTTACGGACGGCACGTTCAGCGTCGCGGCGTTTGTCGAGAAACCCAACCGCGAGACGGCACAGAAGTACGTGGCCGAAGGGAACTATGCCTGGAACGCCGGGATCTTCCTGTTCCGCGCCGCCGACCTCCTGGCTGAGGCGAAGGCCCACGCGCCTGCGATGCTGGAGGCGACCATGCGCGCTTGGGACCGGGCGCCGCGTTCCGGACGCGTTGTAACGTTTACGGACGAACTCTTCGGCGCGATCGAAGGCGACTCCGTCGACTACGCAATCATGGAGAAAACGGCCCGCGCAGCGGTTGTCAGCCCCGTGTCGATTGGTTGGAACGACATCGGCTCATGGGCTGCGGTCAAAGCGTTCTCGGAGGAGCCGCACGAGGACGCGTTCACCATGGTCGACTGTTCCGACACGCTGATCAAGGCGAGCGACGATGCCCCCCATATCGCTGCGGTAGGCCTTGAAGGCTTTGTGGTCGTCGCGACGAAAGAAAGTGTACTGATCGTTCCCGAAGACCGTGCGCAGGAGGTCAAAACGATCGTGGATCGTCTCAAGGCCCGGTCCCGCACGGACCTTCTTTAGCGCCGAGCGCCCGCGGGGGTTTACCCGTTACGTTTCGTGCTCACCGCAGTCGTTTTCTTCCGACCACTGATCAACTCGCCTGCTGATTGACCCCAGACACCGCGCACCGTTCGGTCGCGTCCGCAAAGACCGCGGTACACACCATACCGCCGCGGGTTTTTCATGTAATAGTCCTGGTGATAGTCCTCAGCCGGATAGAAGGTCGGCTCAGCTTCGATCGGCGTGACGATCTCGCGTCCGATCTCTTCTTCGCCTTCGGCAATGATCCGTTCAAGGCTGACCCGCTCGGCTTCGGTGCCGTAGTAGACCGCCGTCGAATAGCCGTAGCCGCGATCGCAGAACTGCCCACCGTCGTCGGTGACATCGATCGTCCGGATAAAGAACGCCATCACCTCGTCAAAGCTGATCGTATCCGGATCATATTTGACAAGCGCCACTTCGCGGTGGCCGTTGGAGCTATAATTTTGGTAAGTCGGGTTGGCATTCCGCCCGCCCGCATATCCCGAAACCACGTCGAAGATCCCGTCGACTTTCTCGAGGTCGGCTTCGACACACCAGAAGCATCCGCCGGCAACCAGCAGGTCTTCGAGGACAGGCTCGGCTTTATCGGCAGGCTCAGCAACGGCAAGACCGCCGCTGAAGGCAAGGAAGCATAGGGCTGTGATGGCGCGCATGACGGGGCTCTCGTGGCTCGTGAACAGTCTGTTGTTCGCAAATAGCGGCCAGGGGTTACACGATCACTTAGAAACGCCGCGCGATGCTGAAGGCACCGAACTGCTGATTGACGTCCTGGGTCGCAAACTCCTGCGTGCGCACAACATACGTGAAGGTGAGCTGCGTGCGGCCCAGTTGGATTGCCGCACCCGATTGTACGTCGGCAATCACGACCTGTTTCTCCACCGAGGGGTCGTCATCACGGAAGAGTGATCCGTCGAGGAAGATGTTGTGAGCCCGCGCGCTCACTTCGCCCCCGCCAAAGACGTACCAACTCAACCCTTGCTGCGGGCGAAAGAAGCCGGAGCCGGCGGTGCTGGGCCGGACCCGTGGCGGTCCAAAGCTGGTGCGCAGGTTCTGTCCGATGCGCACATTGGCGCCGCCGCGGACAGCCGTCTCCACGGTGCCAAAGCTGAAGCCGCCGTTGACGATGCAGTCCCAGCCGATGCCTTGATCGCGCTTGCTGTGCGCCACCCGCCGCTGGCGCGCATAGCTGATATTCACGGCCGGCGTGTCGTCGATCTGGTTATCCCAACCGAGATATTCCTCACGCCCGAAGATGTTGTGGACGAAATCCTGCGCCTGTTGCCCCAAGGCAGAGGGCCCAACGATCCCGACATCCAGGGACACTTCATCGACCCGATCAACTTGCTCGATCAGGCGGGTAAAGCGGCCATAGAGATAGCCGGCATACGGATGCTCGTCGGGGAGCGGCGTCGTCACGTTGACCGTGCGCGGGGTATAGATTTCCTGCGCGATGGAAAAACCACGGCGCACCCGCAACCGAGACGGGTCCGTGTCGAGCTTCAGAATCGACGCGGCCACAAAACGCCCCATAGCGTCGAGTTTCTGATTGCCGCTGAGGTACGATAGGCGAAGCCCCGACGTATAGTTCTCGTCGAGGCCAAAAAAGCTATCGTTCTCCCAGGTGAGCGCCCACGTCGCCGTCGGATCGTCGAGCACCGGTGCCTGCGCGGATGCGAAGCCAAGCGATGCGGCCAGCAGAAGAGCGCCGCGCAAACTGTGATCACCGAAAGACATCACACCCATCCCATGCCCAGCATCTGTTCAAGAATAGCGCCAAAGCGCAGGCGCGGCCATGCGCAACCTGCGCCTGCGGGATCAGGTGGCGATCTTGTAAGCGGGCGGGGCGCCTGGACGTGCGCCTTTTTCCGCGACCGTCCGAACGGCGTTCAAGCGCAGCGCGAACCAGCGGCAATAACCCCCTCTCGCCACGACCAAACAGAGCGACAGGGCCAACTGGCAAGGCCTTACTGCGACAGGCTGACACTTCATCTTGTGGAGAAACAGGTGTTTCGTTGTTCTCACACACAAGATATCGTGTGCCTAAGACATCGTTAACCAAACCCCAAGAAAGCAGAATCGCCCCACGAAGTCGGGGCAGCACCTTTCGCGTCCCGGAGAGACCTATGTTCGACGTCCCAGAAAATGGCCCCCAACTTCCTGGCTTGATGATCCCGTCCAAGGGCTACAAGCCGCATCGTTATCCGTGGGCGTTCGATTTCTGGAAGAAGCAGCAGCAGGTCCACTGGATGCCCGAAGAGGTGCCCCTGGGCGAGGACTGCAAAGACTGGGCGCGTGCGCTGTCCGACGGCGAGCGGAACCTCCTGACACAGATCTTCCGGTTCTTCACCCAATCCGATGTTGAGGTGAACGACAATTACATGGAGCGCTATGCCCGCGTCTTCAAACCCGTCGAAGTGAAGATGATGCTGGCCGCGTTCTCCAACATTGAGACGATCCACGTCGCCGCCTACGCGCTGCTCCTGGAAACGATCGGCATGCCCGAGTCGGAATTCTCGGCCTTCCTCGATTACAAAGAGATGGCCGACAAACACGACTATATGGGCCAGTTCGGCGTCGATAACGAAGCCGACATCGCCCGCACCGTGGCCATGTTTGGTGCGTTTACGGAGGGTCTTCAGCTGTTCGCATCGTTCGCTATGCTGATGAACTTCCCGCGTCAGAACAAGATGAAGGGCATGGGCCAGATCGTGACCTGGTCGATCCGTGATGAGAGCCTCCACTGCGAGGGGATGATCAAGCTCTTCCACACCTTTGCGGCGGAGACCAACTGCCTGACCAAGTCGGTGGCGGACGATATCGTCGATTGCTGTAAGACGGTGGTCGGCTTGGAAGACCGGTTCATCGATCTCGCCTTCGAAATGGGCGATGTTCCCGGCATGACCCCGGACGATATCAAGCAGTACATTCGCCACATCGCCGATTGGCGCCTTGAGCAACTCGGCCTTCCGCACGTGTACGGAGTATCCAAGCACCCGCTGCCATGGCTCCGCGAAATGCTCAACGGTGTCGAGCACGCCAACTTCTTCGAAGCCCGCGCCACAGAATACTCCAAAGGCGCCACCCAAGGCAGCTGGCACGGCGCCGAAGGCGTCTGGGCTATGTTTGATAAGGCGAAGGGGTAGGGTTGGCAAAGCATGTTGTTCGTGAATTGAGGTGTGAGCAGCCTGAACTGCTCAGCCCGCTAGTAAAAGCCCACGGTCTCGCTCAGCAAACTGCATTCCGGATCAAGTATCGGTTTGTTGATCCAGCTGAGCGAGCTATGTTTGCTTTTTTCGGTTCACAAATCGAACTCGCTGGTTCATTACTCGTTTTGATGGGAAATGAGGCTAATGCTGGCGTTCGCCAGCTCTTCAGGTCATTCCTTGAGGCGTACGCACAATTCAAGCTTTTAGACTCTGCCCCCGCAACAATCATATCGCTTGAGTACGATGATTGTGTCCGGACACAGAATTTATTGGAGGGTGTGATCCGGGTATCGCCCAAGATCAAAAGAGATCAACGCACCAAATCCCTTTTGTCCGACAACGGAAAACGGTTGTCAGAGTTAAGGAAGCAGAACCCAAACTTGAAGCCTCTCGAGCCAAGTGAGAAGTTTCGGCTCGCTGGATTGGAGTCGTTGTACTCCTCGGTGTACGTCCCTTTATGCTCAGATGTGCACTGTAACTTGAGAAC
The DNA here is from genome assembly GCA_038749595.1 of Pseudomonadota bacterium. Taxonomy (GTDB): domain Bacteria; phylum Pseudomonadota; class Alphaproteobacteria; order Caulobacterales; family Parvularculaceae; genus Parvularcula. Next base: position 233,202 of record JBCDHW010000005.1, on the reverse strand, counting down.
AATTGCAAGTCACCATTTCGAACAAGAGGATGGTAGCGCCCCGCTCTCAGCAGTTCTCTACAGGGATTTTCGGATCGATCAGTTCAAAACGCTCATCCAGGGGGCGAGTGATTGTCTTACAGATGCGGTGGATATATCGAACGATAAGTGGGTTCCTTCGGTTCAGAAAGCATAGTGGCATAGCAACTCCATTTAGCTACACGCTTGCCCAGCCTCTTCTCCGGCCTGCGCTTCGCAGGTCGATCCTCACTTACCTTACTCAACACCCGTCATCCCGGAAAGCCGGAGGCTTATCCGGGACCCAGGGTCTGATGAGGCCGTCCGTACACGCTGGATAGAGCGGAGCGCTTGGTCCATGGGTCCCGGATAGCGGCTTTGCCGCTTCCGGGATGACGGATGGCTTAGCGCCCATCTCTCCCTTGGGAGAGATCGAAATCTGTTGATTTCGCGTGAGGGTGTTCTGGGGGCGGAGCTTTGGAGGCCTCACCCCAAATCGCAGATTTGGACCTCTCCCAAGGGAGAGGTTTTTGGCCTCGCGTTACCTTCCCCACGCTCATCGACGCCAAGGGCCGGTAGCGCACGCAACAAGCGCTCAAATAGGCTAAAAGCCGGTAGCGCACACAAAACCCCACAAAAAACGGGCCGCCCTCGCGGGCAGCCCGTCTCCTGAAGTGTGTACAACGGGGCGGGGTCAGGCCGCGATCCGTTCTTCGCGTTAAGCCTTACCGACGAACCGCCGGGCTGTCCCTGCGGCCAAAGCTCCGCCGAAGAGGAGGGCTGCGCCGGGGATTGGCACAGCCGTTCCGGTCAACCGGATGTTGTCGATGGCGATGTCTTCGCCGTTCGAGTTGGTCTGGAACGCAAAGCCGATCGAGATCGCTTGGCCGTCGAAAACCGAAAGATCGATCGCGCTTCCCAGCAAATCGCTCACCGAAACGAACCCGCCGGTGATTCCGTCCGGAAAGCCTGGTCTCCCTTCACGGAAGGTGCCATCCGATTGAAATTGAAGAGAATTGCCGGGCGTTGTGGAGACCAGGTTGCCGTTGATGATGAGACCAAACGCGTCGTCGTTCTCAAAATCGCCGCCGGTGGCGAGGTCAAAGTCGAGCGTAAGCTGACGAAACCGCGCCGTATCGATGTTCTGTAGGCTGTCGAAAAAGACATCCAAGCGCCCATCAGCATCTTCAACGAAGAAATAGTTCGTGGCGTTGCTCGCGCCGTCCTGGTCGATGCTGTTCTCCGCATCGGAGCCATCATCGTTCAGTACACCGAAGAGGTCCGGCGAGTCGCCAGGATCCGACGGGCTTGTCGCGCCGGTGCCATAAGCATCGGAAAAGACGCTTGAGAACGCGACGGTGCCTTCGAAGTCTTCGCCAGCGATCACATTGCTGGCCTGGGCAGGGCTTAGGGCAAAAGCTGAAACGCTCACCGCCAGGGCGAGCAGAGATGGGGTCTTCATGGGGTTCGTCCTCCACAACCAGATCGACGCGCAGAAATGTGTCGCGCCGCGAGGACAACCTAAAGAAGAATAGGGTTACTCAACCATGAAAATGTGGCCACCGATGCGTGTAGTTTCCGTAAAACTGGCCGCCCAATAGGGGTCGGGGCCGGAGTAAAAATACGTCGCACCCCCCGTCGGATCAGGCTCTGAGCCTGCCAGCACCCGTGCGGCGAGATCACGCGCGTTCTCCCAAGCACTTTCTTCGCGCGGCAGATCAGAACGGCCATCGCACCACCAGCTGAATTGGCACGGCGCGGTCTCACCGCCCTGCCGGACGACGCCGCAGACCGAGCTAGGGAAGCGGCGATGGTCGACCCGGTTGATGACCACTTGACCGACCGCCACCATGGCCAGTTCCCCTTCGCCGCGGGCTTCATGATACATCACCATCGCAAGGCACGTCTGCGGATCATCCAACGCGAAGGGATCCTCCGCTGGCTGATCAGCGGCCCGTGCAGCAGCCTCTTTCAGCTTCGCCGGATCAACCGGGAACTGAATATCTTGGGTCGGCGGCGGCACTTCGCGCCCACCGTCGCAGGCCGCGAGCAACACAATCGCGGCGGCAGCGAGAGGCCGGAACCCGCACGCCCGAGCCATTCGTCCGTATGCCCGTTTACTCCGGCAAACGGGCAAGAATGGCTTCAATAACAATGTCTTCGTCTTCTGGGAGCGTGAACACGTCGGTTGCGTCACAAGCACCTCCCGGGAAACTGCCGCCCAGCTCGCCGGGGTCGCAGATCCCGCCGTCATTGTCCATGTCCGTGGCGAAGATGAGGCGGTACGACCCGTCCGCCAGGTTCTCGAGCTCAAATTCAGCACCCGCACCTTCCGTGTTCGTAAAGATACGCGCTTCGCTGAACACGCCATTCTCGAAGCGCTCGAGGATGAACAGTGCAGGCCCCGTTTCCGCCTCTAAACTTGCGTCGGGGATGGCGAAGGTGACCGGGACCTTCTTCGTTTCGCCATTGCTCGCCGTGATCGACACTTCAGCCACATACTCCCCAGGCTGAATGTTTTGCCGGTCAATTGCCACATCGTAAGAGCCAAACCCGTCGGCGTCGACCTCCACCGCCACAGGCGCCAGCAACTGCGTCGCATCGAGGCCCATGCCGGTAAAGGTCAGGGTATCGATCGTGAAGTCGGGCATCCCCGAACGGCTGATCTGCAAGCGCGCGGTGTCGTTGATATTGCCCAGATTGACCGTAGCCGGATCAATGCGAAAATCGGGCGGGAGGTTCAGCCCTTCATCGCGCAGCATAATGGCCGCTTCCGCCATCTTGCGGAACGACACCAGACCAAAACCGGTATTGTTGTCACGGCCCGGTGCATCAATGTCGGTCGTCAGCAGCCCCTCCTCGAGCAAACGGCGGGCTTCCGCGGTCGTCAGCTCCGGGTAGATCGATTTCATCAGTGCAAAGCCCGCGGCCACATGCGGCGCAGCCATCGACGTACCCTGATAAAGCGCGTACCGCGGTTCGAAAGCGGTCTCGGCATCGTTGAGGCGCCCAACACCGCCGACAACCGCGTCGGCTAAGCCGTCATTGTTCTGATCAAATCGGCCATCGCCGCCGGGCGCTGCGATCTCAACTTGCGGATAGAATGAACTGTAGGGCGCGCGCTCGTTGTTGATGTCCGTCGCAGCGACGGAGAACACGTCGTCGTATGCCGCGGGGAAGTTGATCGGCGGCACGCCGCCTTCGTCGCCCTCATTGCCCGCCGATGCCACGACAATGACTCCGGCCGCCACCGCTTCCTCAATCGCCGCGCGGGTTGCGGGGTTTTGACCCGGTCCGCCGAACGACATGTTGATCACGTCGGCACGGCGCGCCGGCAAGACGCCGGAGCTGTTGGGGAGACCTGCTGCGTAGCGAATTGCTCCGGGTACATCACCGACGATCAGCCGACACTGCGGATCGCGGTTATAGCCAAGCTTGATCATCATAAGATCAGCATACGGCAGCGCGCCAACCATCGTCCGCCCACCGATCACCCCGCCATCCAGCGGCGCCGTCGCGATCGTCGCCACGTGCGTCCCGTGAAAGTCAAAGCACTCGTCTGGGTTTGCTTCGTTAACGACAACGTCTTCTTCGGCTTCAGCATCAAAACCGTCGCCGTCGATAAAGGACGGCACGAAGTCGCGTTGGTCGACTAAGATCGGCGCCACTTTCGGGTGCGCGGTCAAGACGCCGCTGTCGAGGATGGCGATCAGCGGTCGCGACGGGTTCGGATTATCCGCCTCCACTGCCGTCAGTGCTTCCTCCCACTCAACCGCGGGAAGGTTCCACTGCAAATCCGCATCCGGCGGCGGACCCGCGTGGAACTCGGGATAATGCACAGGCCGCACGACCTGCGCTTTCGCCTTCTGGTTGGTGACCTTGATGTGCTGCAGCAGCGCCAGTTTCGCGCGATAATCCGCATCCGCCGGACCATCCCGGCTGATCCCAAGGCTTCGCTGCGGGAAAGAGAGCGAGAGGGGCCCGCTCTCCGCTTCCGCAATCTCGCCCGAAGCAATATAACGTGTACCGATGGTCGGGACGTCATCAAACTGAGCCTGGCCGCGTCCTTCCGCGTTCAACGCTTGGAGCAGCCCCGACGCTTCCTCCGCGCCCTTCGCCAGCGTCACCACCTGCTGCGGCGCCATCGACGCGATATTCACCTGGCCAGGTGCTTGCGGCGTCGTACTCGCCCCATCAGAGATCGTCAGGCTGTAGTTTGAACCGCCCGCGAACGCGTCGGCGACGATGAAATAATTTCCATCCGTAGTCACCGTAATCTGCTCAATCTTCGCAGAGAATTCGATTGACGAACTGACGACATCACCGTTCTCGTCGAGGAGGAAGAGATCAAGGTCGAGCTGATCCGCCGTCTGGGGAGAGAAGTCTGCGATGTTCAGCGAGATCACTTGGCCTGAGGTCAGCGTCGCTTCGTAAATGTCTTCGCGGTCATCCGTGCTCTGAAAGTTGTCAGACGCTTGGAACGTCGGGCCTCGGGTGATGTAGCCGCGAACCTCGGTCTCACTGGTGATCGTCTGCGCCGTGTTCAGCGAATTGTTCCGCACCGGCGGCGCGTTGTTGTCGTTGATGTCGCTGTCCAGCGCCAGGGCCGGGTCCGCCAGCACCTGCACCTGCAGTGTCGTCCCCGACGGAGGAGGGGGAGGCGGCGGCGGTGGAGGCGGCGGCGGAGGCGGAGGAGGAGGAGGTGGTGGTGGAGGGGGCGGGCTGACAGGCCCTGACCCGCCGCCATCGCCTCCGCCGCCAGCCGGTGCGCAAGCCGCCACCAGCAAAAGGGCCGCCGTCGCGGTGCGCAGTGTCGTTGATACCTTCATCACTCTTACCCCACGTCGTGCGGCTAAAAAAGCATCCCCACCCGAGCCGACGACTGAACCGTTAAGAAACAGTCTGCCGATCAGGTTCTTGGCGTCAACCTGTCGATCATCGCGGTCATCTTCTCCTCAACCGCACGGTCCATGGTCAGGACCTCGCCCCATTCGCGGTTGGTTTCGCCTTCCCACTTATCGGTCGCGTCGAGGCCAACCTTCGAGCCGAGCCCCGAGACCGGGCTGGCAAAGTCGAGATAGTCGATCGGCGTGTTCTCAAGGCTCGTGATATCGCGCACAGGGTCCATCTTGGTGGAGATCGCCCACCAGACGTCCTTCCAGTCCCGGGCGTTGATGCCGTCATCCACGACGATCACCCACTTCGTATACATAAACTGCCGGAGATAGCTCCACGCGCCGAGCATCACCCGCTTAGCGTGGCCAGGATACGCCTTTTTCATGGCAATCACGGCAATGCGGTAGCTGCACCCCTCTGGCGGTAGCCAGAAGTCGGTGATCTCAGGGAATTGTTGCTGCAGAAGCGGGATGAACACCTCGTTCAGCGCTTCGCCGAGCACCGAAGGCTCGTCTGGCGGGCGGCCGGTGAAGGTCGAGAGGTAGATCGGCTCCTTCCGCATGGTGATCGCAGTCACCGTGAAGACCGGGAACTGCTCGACACTATTATAGTAGCCGGTGTGGTCGCCGTAGGGCCCCTCGTCGGCATACTCTTCAAGGGAGACATGGCCTTCCAGCACGATTTCGGCTTCGGCAGGCACTTTCAGCGGCACGGTTTTGCAGTCGACGAGCTCGGCCTTCTTCCCGCGGAGGAGGCCAGCGAACTGGTATTCCGATAGCGTGTCCGGAACGGGCGTCACTGCCGCGAGGATCGTGCCGGGGTCAGCGCCTAGGACGGCTGCGGCAGGAAGCGGCTCGGACTTCTCCTTCGACCAGCGGTGGTGATGCTGCGCGCCGCCGCGATGCTTGAGCCAGCGCATGATCGTCTTGTTCTTACCCAGCCGCTGCATGCGGTAGATGCCGAGGTTGAAGGCATCCTCCCGCGCATCCGACGGTCCCTTGGTCACGATCAAGGGCCAGGTGATCAGCGGCGCAGGCTCCCCCGGCCAGCAGGTCTGGATCGGGATCTTATGCAGGTCGATCTCGTCGCCGGTGAGCACGACCTCCTGACACGGTGCCTTCTTCACCCCCGAAGGCCGCATCGCCAGCACCTGCTTGGCTAGCGGCAGCAGCTCCATCGCGTCCTTCAGGCCCTGGGGCGGCTCCGGCTGGCGCAAAAACGCCAGCGTCTCGCCGACATCACGCAGCTCCTCGCCCGTCCGGCGTTCCTTGCCGCCAAAGGTCACCGCCATCGCAACCCGCCGCACCGTTCCGAACAGATTGACCAGCACCGGCATCGGCGACCGCGCGCCGTTCTCGTCGATCACATGTTCAAAAAGAACAGCCGGCCCCTGCCGCGCTAACATTTCGCGCTGGAAAGCTGTCATCTCCAGCACGGTTGAGACGGGCTCCTTGACGCGGAGCAATTCGCCTTCGTTTTCAAGTTTTTTGAGAAAGTCGCGAAGTGATTTATAGGCCATCCGTGACCTATGGACGAGGCAAGCCGCCCGGTCACGCGACGGTTAAGTCGCAGGTGAAAATCCAGACGGAACCCTTCACGGCTCCGTCACGAACGGTAAATAAGGTTTGCGCGCGTACTGCTGCTTTGTTACGCCAACGCAATGGTGGAGGACGGATGGGCCCGCTAACTGCAAGCCTTCTGACGTTTTTTCATAAGGTGATTGGGAGCGCTCTCGTGCTCTTTGGCCTTGTTCTATCCGTCACGCCGATCCCCGTTGGGTTGGTCATGGTAGCGGTGGGCCTTCTGCTTTTGGCCCCATATTTCAAACCCATCCAAGGTCTTGTCCGGCGCCTGCGTCGCCGGTCCGACACCGTTGATCGGTCGCTGCGCAAGATCAAACGCCGCTGTCCGCCGGTCATCCGCACGGCCATCGAGAAAACTGCTCCTTAATCACACCCGCCTAGCGTCACGCCTGCGTGAGGAGTGTTCTGCTGTTTCGCTGCTGAAAGGGCGTGGACCTCGGGCGCAGCCAATGTCACACTTTAGCGCAAGCGCCGGGGCAGGGCGCAGAGTGAGTAGTGAGGTGTGCGTATGCCGCGTAACGTGGCGGTCGTCGTCCCATCCGAGGGCGACATTCCTTTAAGGCAGACAACGCGCGTTAAAGGCGGCGCGCCGCGACAAAAGTCAGAAGCGCGCCCGATAACCCATCTTCAACGCCGGTTCTCCCCAGTCCTGTCGGCCCAAGCCACGCCCTCACGCACCAGAGCGACATGCGGCCTGACCGCATTCCTGCAGATCACCACCAACGACCGCGAACAGAACGCAAACCACATGCACGCGATGCATGAGGAAGGGCACGAGCACTCATGAACCTCAAACATATCCGCGGCGATCTCTACGGCGGCATCACCGCTGGCGTCATCGCCCTACCGCTCGCGCTTGCGTTTGGTGAAGCCTCTGGCGCGGGCCCGATCGCTGGCCTCTGGGGCGCGATCATCACCGGCTTTTTCGCGGCAGCCTTCGGCGGCACGAACACCCAGATCACTGGGCCGACAGGGCCAATGGTCGTCGTCTTCGCTGGCCTGGTCGGCGAGCTGACGCGTCAAGCGGGCGTGCCGTTTGGCGAGGTCGCGGGCATCATCTTCGCGGCCGTGGTGCTCGCCGGGATCTTGCAGATCCTGTTCGGTGTCTTCCGCGTGGGTCAGTACATCAGGCTTGTTCCGTACCCGGTGATTTCGGGCTTTATGTCCGGCATCGGCGTCATCATTATCTTGCTGCAAGCCAGCCGTCTCTTCGGCTCGAAACCTGACCGAGGCGGCACAATCGGTGCACTCGAGGCGATCCCCGGCGCGGTCATGAGCCCCGACGTGATCGCCACCGGCATCGCCTTCCTGGCCCTCGCGATCGTCTTCTTCTGGCCCAAGCAGATCGGCAAATATGTCCCAGCGCCTCTAGCGGCGTTGATCATCGGCACGCTGGTTGCGCTGCCGTTTGACGTGCCGAAACTCGTCAGTGAGCTGCCGACCTTCAACGCCTTCTCAGACCGTCTCCCCGCCTTCACGATGCCGCAGTTCGATGCGGAAGTGATGGTGCTGGTCTTTAAGGCTGCCATCGTCCTTGCTGTGCTCGGCGCGATTGACAGTCTGCTGACCAGTCTCGTGGCGGACAACGCCACCCGGACCCGCCACGATTCGAACCGTGAACTGATCGGTCAGGGCATCGGCAACAGCATCGCAGGCCTCTTCGGCGCGATCCCCGGCGCGGGCGCGACCATGCGGACGATGGTCAACATCCGGACCGGCGGGATGACGCGGATTTCCGGGATGGTCCACGGCCTGTTGCTGCTCGCTGTGGTCCTCGCGTTGACACCTTTGGCTGCAGAAATTCCGCATGCGGTGCTTGCCGGGATCCTGATCAAGGTCGGCTGGGACATTATCGACTTCCCCTACATTCTGCGTGCGCACAAAGGTCCGCGCTGGGACCTTGCGCTGATGGCACTTGTCCTCGTCGTGACGGTCTTCGTCGATCTTATCACCGCGGTGGGTATCGGTGTCTTCCTCGCAGCGCTCGGCTTCGCCCATTCGATCGCTAAGGACCAACTTGCAGCGATCGGCGAAGAGCGGCTCACTGCTCTGAATGCTGAGGAAAAGGCGCTCTTCGATAAGGCAGACGGCCGTATCCGGATGTTTGAGTTCAGCGGCCCGCTGAGCTTTGGCGCCGCGGCGGATATCGCCCACCGCGTCCGCGAGAACGTCCACGGGCGCGAGGCGCTGATCCTCGACTTCACCCAGATGCCGACCCTCGACGTCTCCGCTGCCTATGCGGTGCAGGCGATCATTGAGGATGCTCAGCGTGAGGAGCGTTTCCTCCTGGTGGCGAACGTCAACGCCTCCGTTGCGCAGCAGCTCGAAGGGCTCGGCATCGCGAAAATGCTGGCGCCGGCGGGGATGCGCCTGTCGCGGCTTGAGGCCTTGCAACGGGCGCTTGAGCTACTGGGTGAAGCCCATGCGGCGGAAGACAACCCCGATCCTCTGAGCGGCGGCGCCCAAGTCTCACCCGCTGAATAGGCCGTATCAAGAACAAAAAAAGCGCCAGGGAAAAACCTGGCGCCTTTTTTCGTGCGTTCTGTTCCGCCTACGGCGCAAACGCTTAATCGTCGTCGTCAACCGGGCAGCAATTGTCGGTGAAGATGTTCCCCGTTGTTGCGCAATCGGGGCTACAGCCGCCTTCATCGCCGCTGCTCTTCTTTTGGTGCTTCTTCTTTTCCTGCTCAGCGCGTCTCTTCGCAGCCAAGGCATTCGCCTGGGCCGCCAGCGCCTTTTGCCGGGCAACCTCGATCTCCGCGGCGAGTTTGTCCGCCTCGCTCACCATGTTAAAAAACTGCGACCGGGCTTTCGTGAAACCTGCTTCGCTCCGTAGGCAGTTGCTTTCGTTTCCGCCATTCCGGTCGAGGCAATTCGCATACAGATTACAGCTCGACACCATCGAGCGGTAGGCGATTTCCATCCGCGCTTCGTACTTTTCGAGCTTGCTGGCGAGAAACGTCTCCCCTTTCTCCCATCCCTCAACGTCAGCACCTTCGACCGTGCGGATCGCTGACTTCCGCTCTTCGGCCAGCGCCGTCACTTGGCACAGCTGCTGCGGTGAGGGGTCTGGCTTAGGTGGTATAAAGATGATTTCGTCGTCGCCGCCACCCATGTCAAAGGTCTGACAGCCTGCGATGGCAAGGGCAGCCAAGGCTACGCTCAGTTTGCTGATCGAAGATCGTTTCATGGGCCTGACCTTATCCATTGGGGTTACAACCCTTACCAACACGCAGCAGGGCTTCAGGTGTGCGTAACTGCGCCGAAATGCTCCGCCACCGTTCTTCGGGCGTCGCGTCGCCATAAAGTTCCACGGCTTGCCGAGCAGCGGGGTGCCCAGCGTCGTAAGCCTCTTTCAGATAACTGTCCGCACGCTCAGCGTTTTGATCGGCATCGCAGACGAGCACGCTTGATTCAGTCGTCTGGGTACCGAACAAAAGCGCGAGGTTCCAATTCGCGTCGGCACTTCCTTGCCGCGCTGCCTCTTGAAACCACTGGAGCGCTTTATCCGTGCTCTGACGGGTACCCAGCCCCACCGCGTACATACTTCCCAAAAGGTTCTGCGAAGCCGCGTCGAGGCCAATTTCCGCTGCGCCGCAAACCGCCAGGACCACTTGTTCTGACGTCAAGACACCGGTTTCGTCGAACCATAGCGACGACTGAAACCGGCGGGCCGCTTCCCGCGTCTCACGGCTCTGCCGTCCTGTGATCGCGCCAACATAGTGGGAGAGGGCGCGCAGGGCCCGCTGCCGCTGTTCCGTGGTGATTTCGCCGCCGAGGGGGTTGGCCGCATTGTTCCGCGAGATCCGCGCCAGCGACCGCGCGTCATAATCGCAAGTCAGGCTCAAAAACTGCAGCCGCGTGGTGGCGTAGCGCGAAGCGATCGCGCCCACAGGCCGCCCCACCTCCACCGACCACTCATAGAACCGCCGCGCCTTGTCGACGGAGCCAATCGTGACCTCGGCATCGCCGCGGCGCAGGAAATAGCGCGCACGCGCCATATTCGACCGCAGCTCCGTCGCTTCGGGGCAGACACCCTCGGAAAAACCTGCGCAGGGGCCGCCCTCCCGTGCGGGCAGGGCATAGGGCACAGCCGCCGAGGTGGGATAAGCGCGCCACTCGGCCAAAACCGTCTCTTCGCCGGCGCGGTAACTCACGCTCGCCGTCAGTCCAATCGCGACCACAACGAGGATCGCGAGGCTGACGCCCACCAGCGTGTCGCGGAGGGACGTGTCCGGCCGATCACCGAAATGGCGGCCACCGCCATAGTGCTTCGTCGGCTCTTCCGTGGGGATCGAGGGTCTGGTGTCGGCCACCACTTCGGTCGTCGGCTCTCGGTGCCAGACGCGAAAAGGCTTGGGAAATCTGCGACGTAAAAACGTCATGGTCGACCACCCCCGATGGACCTGCTGTGAACTCGTAACCCATCGTTAACCATGTCACAACGGTGCGAGGTGCACTTGCGCTCACGTTCTGAGCGCTCGGGGTCGTCTTTACGGGAACGTTTTCGCTCAGTCTGTGATGGTATATCGGTACACGGCGCGATTCATCTCGCGGAGTACGCGGTTGCTCTGCACAGCAACGACACCAATAACGCCTTGGTCCGGCGTTCCGCCTGCCAGCACGCCATCCAGCTCTGGCGTCAGCTTACGCCAAATCACGCCGACACGCTCCAGCTCTTCCGCGATCCGAGGACCCGGTGTCTCCAGGCCATTTTCGCCTGATTTCAAATCGCTGAGGACCTGATCAAAGCGCGCGACCGTCGCCCGAAGCTCTTCGCGATGGGCGGCAACGTCAATCCGCGCTGCGATCATGCAAAAGTCCTTCGCGGAGCGTTGGGCACGGGACCGTTGGGCGCCTGCTGCATTGATGGTCTTTGCGCGTGCAGTTTCAACGTCGCCGTCCGTTGCATAGCTCGCAACCATCGCATCGACGGTCGCGTTTGCCTTAGCGAAGGCAATGTTCGCGTTGGTGGCCAGCGCTTGGAGATCGGCGCGGGAGACTGTGCCGGTTGCTTCGATGTTGGCGATCGCGGCCTTCATCGGTGCCCAAGCGCGCTTGGCTTCCTCAATGGCCGTAATGACCACCGCGCTCAGTTCAGCGGTGAGGCCGAGGCTGTCACTCCCTTCCAAAAAGCCCGCATAGGTGGCTTCGAATTCCTCCGCTGAGCGGGACATCTCAGCCAAATGGTCGGAATTGTCCGCCTGCACGTGCGCGAAACACGCGGACTTCGCGACGATTTGGGTGAGTGCCCGCTGGTACCCGGCGAGATTGATCCGCAGGCCCGCTTCATCGTCGCTGGTTGCGGCGGCATGGGTGGAAAAACACGCGACCCAAAAAGCGCTCGCTGCACACGCCAAACCAATGCGTTTTCGATGATGCTGCATGTCCGATCTCTCTCTTGCCGCTCGCGACAGATAGGGGCAGCATCTCAATGTTTTGGCTTCGATGGGCGTGGGTTTTGAGCAAAATCCAACTCAAAAGAGAGCGTTATTCGCATAAAATGTCGTTTCGTGCACGGAACGAAGCCACCGCGCGGGAGGCCTGTTCGCACCCGCAATACGCACGCAGCTCCGCTGGAATTAGCAAAACCGCATGACGAGATGCCGCACTGCAGCAGAAGCTCAGGCGACCGTCATTGAATCCATTTCGCTCACGTTGCTTTAGGGAGCGTGCGGCGATAACAGGGCCTCAGAGTTGAGTGAGTGAGTTATGGCTGGCGACGTCAAACACGATTACCACCTGGTCAATCCGAGCCCCTGGCCGCTGGTTTCCTCGGTTTCTGCTGCCGTGATGATGCTCGGCGCCGTGGTTTGGCGCTATTCTGAGACGAAGCTGTTCGGCATGAGCGGGCCTTGGCTGTTCATCGCAGGCCTCGGCGGCGTTCTCTTCTCCATGTACGGCTGGTGGCGCGACGTGGTGCGCGAAAGCCTCGCCGGCGAGAACACCAGCACCGTGGTGCGGATCGGCCTGCGCTACGGCGTCGTCCTCTTCATCCTCTCCGAAGTGATGTTCTTCGTCGCCTGGTTCTGGGCATTCTTCGCTGCGGCCTTGTTCCCCGGCGGCGCGGATCCGGTGATCCTCACGGATGGCAGCCAGATGCTGAATGCCGATGGGCTTCCCGCTTATCTGCAGAACGACGCAGCCTTCCATGCAAAGGGGCCCAATTGGCCACCAAAGGGCGTCGAGCCGCTCAATCCGTGGCAGCTTCCGCTGGTCAACACGTTGATCCTGCTGCTCTCAGGTACGTCCGTGACTTGGGCGCACCACGCGCTTCAGGTCGGCGATCGCGACGGGTTTAAGTGGGGCATGTTCACCACCGTGTTCCTCGGCGCGATCTTCTCCATGTTCCAAGTCATCGAGTATTACGAAGCGCTCGCCGGCAACATGTTCGCGTTCAACAATTCGACGATCTACGGCTCGAGCTTTTTCATGGCCACGGGCTTCCATGGCTTCCACGTCTTCGTCGGCACCATCTTCCTGTTCATCTGCATGATCCGCGGGCTGCGCGGCCAGTTCACCCGCCAGCGTCACTTCGGCTTCGAGTCGGCGGCCTGGTACTGGCACTTCGTGGACGTTGTCTGGCTGTTCCTGTTCGCGGCGATCTATGTGGCCGGGAACCAGGGCCTTCTGGGGTAGGGTGCCCGACCGACCCGCCACACAAGACCCTGGGGGATCCGCTTTGCGCGGTTTTTGCCCCCATTGCGGCCAGGGCAAGCTGTTCGCCGGTTACCTCGCGGTTCAAAAGCAATGCTCCGTATGCGGCCTCGATCTCGCTTTCGCCGACAGCGGTGACGGCCCCGCCTTTTTCGTGATGTCGATCACCGGCCTCGTCGCCGTCGTCGTTTTGGCGGTTCTGCTCAGCGTCTTCGAGTGGGTCGCCGGTGCAGCGCTCCTCACCTCCATCGCCGTGAGTCTCATCTTGACGTTCGTGCTGCTGCGCCCCGCCAAGGGCCTCTTGATCGGCATTCAGTACAAAAACGGCGCGGCGGAGGGCCGTCTCGAATGACCCTCGTCATCCGGCCGATCCTCTGGATACTGACACTCTTGGCCCTGGGCGTTTTGCTCAGCTTAGGAACGTGGCAAGTCAAACGCCTCGCGTGGAAGACGGACCTGATCGCAAAGGTCGAGGCGCGCATCGACCTGCCGCCAACGCCGCTCACCGAAGTGCTCGAGACACCCGACTTAGAGGCGCAGGAGTACCTTCCCGTCATCGTCTCCGGCGGTTTTCCGAATGCGCGGATCGCCCATGTCTTTGGCACCCACGAGGGCGCGGCAGGGTATTTCGCCTTCGCCGCCATGCGGCTTGACGACGGCTCGGACCGTCTCGTGTTGGTCAATCGCGGCTTTGTCCCGCAAGATGCTCTTGATACGTTCTATCCGCTGCCTGACGCAGGACAGCTTCAGGGCCTCATCCGTCTTTACACCCCCGAAAAAGGCCTCGCGGCGCAATTCGCCCCGCCGAACCGTCCCGATGACGGGATCTTCTTCGGGCGCGACCCGATCGCGCTCGCGCGGTATCTGACCCCAGGCGAAGAGGACAACTACGTCGCCGTCGCCGTCGACAGCACACTGCCCACGACCTTGCCCCAGGGGGGGACGACCCTGATCGACTTCCGCAACGCGCATCTTGGCTACGCCATCACCTGGTACGGCCTGGCCGCCGGTCTCATCGGCGTGGTCGGCGCTTTGTCGCTCAAGCGCCGCTAAGGGGAGGGACAGACCATCAGAGGACGGATCGTCACGCTCATCGTCGGCCTGTTGGCCGTGCTGTCCCTTTTCGCCCCAGGGTCCTTTACCGACAGCATACAGATTGTTGCGTCCGCCTTTCTCGCATCCTTCGGCGGCTGGACGCTCTTCGTCGCCACGGGCAGCGTTGTCTTCTGCCTCTTAATCCTTATCGTCCCCCAAGGCCGCACGGTCATTGGCGGGCCAGAGGCCAAGCCCGAGTTCCGGTTTGTCACCTGGGCGTCGATGATGTTCGCAGCGGGCATGGGGTCCGGCCTCGTTTTTTGGGGCGCGGCGGAGCCGATCATCCACTGGCTCTCACCGCCGCCGGGGGAAGGTTTGCTCCCCGAGACCGCCGATGCCCGGGCGCGGGCGCTGGCGCTGACCCAATTCAACTGGGCGCTGCACGGATGGGGCGTGTACGCCCTCGCGGCCATCGCCATCGGTCTCTTCATGACCCGGGACGGCCCCATCCTTCCGTCTACGCCGTTTCCCAGCTTCCCGCCGCGCGTCCGCCGCGCCATCGATATTGCCGGGCTCATTGCCGTCCTGTTCGGCGTCGTCGCGTCGCTGGGGCAGTCGGTGATCCTTCTCGGCGCGGGGGCAGAGATCGTCACCGGCGGCGCCCTGCCAAGCGGTCTCGGCATCCAGCTCCTCGCCTTGTCGATCATCACCGCTGGCTATCTCGGCTCCGCTGCCCTGGGCTTGCGCCGCGGGATTGCCGTCCTGTCAAACGTCAACGCCGCCGTCGCTGGTGTCTTGGCCCTCTGGATCCTGGTCGCTGGGCCCACGGGCCCGATCCTCGTCACCATCGGCGAGTCGTTCGTGACGTATCTCGCCGCCTTGCCCGAGCTTTCGGTCAGTTTACGGAGTGATGAAGAAGGGCGATCGTGGACGAGCGCTTGGTCGCTCACCTACTTCCTCTGGTGGATCGCGTGGACGCCATTTATCGGTGTGTTCCTCGCGCGGATCAGCCGTGGACGGACGATCCGGTCCTTCGTCGTGGCCGCCGTCCTGCTTCCGTGCTTGGTGACGCTCCTCTGGTTTGGTATCCTTGGCGGCGCCGCGCTGGAGTTCCAGGCGAACGGCCTCGACCTCGGCGCCCGCGACTTCGACACAGCACCCCAAGCGGCTTTCCGCGTCCTCGAAGGCTTACCGCTGACCAAGCTGTTCCAGATCGTGGCGATGGCGCTCATCGCGGTCTTCCTCGTCACCAGCGCTGACAGCGGCGCCTACGTGCTGGCCATGTTCTCCGAGCAAGAGGCCGACCCCTCGGTCAATGCGCGGCTCATCTGGGGACTGATCGTTGCGCTGATGACCGCAGGCGCCGTCTTGTCCCAGACCGGGCAGGACGCAACCCGCGCGCTCGCCGTAGCCGGCGCGATGCCGCTCACCTTCATCCTTTTCGGTCAAGGCGTCAGCGCCGGACTTAAATTGCTCCGCAGGCGCCCATAAAAAAGCCCGGCTTGGTTATCCGAGCCGGGCCAGTCTTTTCAATGAGCAAGCGCGTTAGTTCAGCTTACCGCGAACATCGGCCAAAGCACGATCGAGCAGATGCTTCTGCGCCGCGCCATCCGTCCGTGCTTTGATGATCTCCCGTGCCGCCCCAATCGCAAGGTCAGCCGTCTGGGCACGGACATCCGCCAGGGCCTGGGCCTCAGCGCGTTCAATCCGCTCTTTCGCCGCCGCCGTGCGCCGCGCCACCTGGTCTTCCAGCTTGGCTTTCGCTTCGGCCGTCATCGACTTCGCATCCGCTTTGGCGAGGGCGATGATGCTCTCCGCTTCGCCTTCTGCCTCACGCTGGCGCTTTTGGTAATCGGCCAGAACCCGCTGCGCCTCTTCCCGGATGTTGCGCGCATCGTCGAGCTGGGTCTCGATGTCCTTCGCGCGGCCATCGAGGAACGTCGAAAGACGCTTGCCCACGCCTTGCCAGACGAAGATCCCCACGACGATGACAAAGCCGACCAGCACCCAAAAGGCGGAATCGTTCAGCAGGCCGCCTTTGTCGCCGCCCGCTTCGGTATCTTCAGCCGCAGCAAAGGTCAGGGTTTCGTAGGTGTCGATCATGCAGCACCTCCCGCAGCATTCAGCGCTGCATCCACCGCATCGTCACTCGGCGTCTCATCAATCAGTGCCATGACGACCGCGCGGGTGGTCTCCCGTGCAGCTGCGCGCACGGTCTCAGCCGCTTTCGCAGACGTTTCCGCGATGCGCGCTTCTGCAGCAGAGATCTCCGCGTCGAGTTTGGCGTCGGTCTCGGCCTGCATCTTTTTGATGTCAGCGTCGATCTGGTCGCGGGTTTCCTGCGCGATGCGGGATGCCCGGGCGCGGGCGTCGGCCAGGGCTTGCTTGTAGGCTGCCTCAGCTTCCTCCGCCTGCCGCTTAAACTCAGCGGCTTTGTCAAAGTCGTCCGCGATACGCTGACGCCGCTCCTCGATCACCCCGCCAATCCGCGGCAAGAACACCCGCGACATCAGAAGATAGAGAACGATGAACGAAATCAGCAGCCAGAAGATCTGGCTGGCGAACGTCGACGTGTCGAACTGCGGCAGGCCGCCGCCGCCTTCAGCTTTCTCGGCTTCAGCGGCGAAGGCGCTGCCGGCGAGGAGCGTGACGCTCACAAGGCCCGCAGGCAGCGTTCTCAGCATGCTTACGATCCGAGGATAACGAACGCGATGACGAGGGCGAAGAGGCCCGTCGCTTCGGTCAGCGCGAAGGCGATGAAGAAGTTGCCGGTCAGGCCAGCGGTGGCCGACGGGTTCCGGAAGGCGCCTTGCATGAAGTTGCCGAACAGGATGCCGAGGCCGATGCCGACACCGAAGAGGGGAAGGGTTGCGATGCCTGCGCCGATGAACTTGGCTGCTTCTGCGTCCATGGTTGATACTCCTTATGCTGCTCGTTGTGAGCTTGGTTTGTGGTTGAGGGTGGGATCAGTGGTGGCTCGGGTGGAGCGCATCCTGAAGGTAGATGCAGGTCAGGATCGCGAAGACGAAGGCCTGCAGGAACGCCACGAGGAACTCGAGGAGGAAGACCCCGACAACCCCGATCAGCGGGAAGATGAAAAAGGCTGAGAGGACGCCGCCCGCGGTCAAGAGACCCCCGACGAAGCCCGCAAAGACCTTCAAAACGACGTGCCCTGCCAGCATGTTGGCGAAGAGCCGAACAGCGAGGCTGACCGGGCGCGACAAGAATGAGATGATCTCAATCGGCGTGATCAGCGGCAGCAGCCAGATCGGCACGCCGGCCGGTGCGAACAGCTTCAAAAACCCAAGGCCATGTTTGAAGACGCCGTACGCCACAACGAGACCCACAGACATCAAGGCCAAAGCGAAGGTCACAATGATGTGGCTGGTCGGCGTGAAGACATGCAGCTCAAGCGGCACACCAGGGATCGTGGGCAGCAGGCCGAGGAGGTTGCAGAGGAACACAAAGACGAAGAGCGTGAACACGAACGGGAAGAACTGGCGTCCTTCGTCGCCCATCGTGTCGCGGACCATCTTGGCGATGAATTCGTATGCCACTTCGCCCATCGACTGAACACCGCCCGGGATCAGCTGCAGCCGCTTGGTCGCGAGCGTAAAGAAGAGGAGTGCAGTCAGAACCACGATCGTCATCCACAGCGACGCGTTCGTGTAGCTGAGGTTGATGGCGCCTTCGCCGGTCGGGATCGGGAAGATCTCGACGATCTCGAACTGCTCCATCGGGTCGGCGGCCTGGGGCCGGATCCAGGAGGGAAGCAGCTGACTAATCATTCCCATCGGGAACGTCCTCTTCATTGTGCGCAGCGTTGGCTTTCACCATGCCGCGGTAAGCCGTGCGGAGGCCCGCCGCGAAACCGAAGGGCATCCCAATCAAAAGACCCACAAGCGGCGCGCCCAAAAAGCTCCCGATCGTGTAGCCAAGCCCCGAGCCAACAATGACCGAGACTACAAACTCTGTCGCGACCCGCAGGCCATCGCCCATGCCGGCGCCGGGTGGGGTCGAGGCTTGTTGCTTTGCCCCTGGCTCGTCCCCCCTGGCCCTGGCGATTTTCGCGCCAAGAGCTTCGAGATCAGAGCGTTCACCGCTGTCGTCGCCCATTATGAGGTCGGCCTTCACCCGCTTTGTGGATTCCGCGCCGCGAAAGAATTCGCCGCGGGCTCTAATGCGGCCTATGCCGGGGGTCAACGGCCATGCAACAAGAGCCTGAAGAAAGCCTGTCTCCCCAGGCGACCCGCAAAGGTGACGATGATGAATAAGTTGGATTTGGGCGGCGGCGGTGAAGCCAAACTGCGCTACCTTGACGCTGATTTTGAAGTGCAAAGGTCAGGGGACTTCGTGCGCTGCGCGGTGACGGGGGAGGTGATCCCGCTTCGTGACTTGCGGTACTGGAGCGTTGGCCTGCAACAGGCTTACGTTAACGCCGCGGCCGCTAATAAGGCACGTGACGAGGCCAAGGCCAACGGGGAGACGTTCTGATGCGAAAATTGGCGACCACTTTTGTCGGCGGACTGATGGTGTCCGCGTGCATGACGGCTGCGGCCCCGGCCGAGGCGCCTGTAACGACCCCGATGGCGGCAAGTGCCGCCGTTGCCGCGACCGCAACGTCAGCGGCGCTGCAGGACCAGCGTGTCTCCCTGCGCAAAGGCCGCCTGGCCCAGGGCGGGCTCAGCTTTTGGCAAACCGAGCCGGGCGCCGAAGTCTTTCTCGACAAAAAGCCGGTGATGTTGAGTCCCGACGGCCACTTCGCCCTCGGCTTCAACCGCGATTACGAAGGAGAGGCAGAGCTCCTGGTTGTCTTCGCCAACGGCGAAGAAGAGCGGCGCAGTCTACCGATCGAAGAGCGCTCGTTCCGGATTGAGCGCATCGACACCCTCGATGAAGCCAAGGTCAATCCGTACACGAAAGAACAGCTCGACCAGATCAAGGACGAGCGCGCCCAGAAAACCGCGGCCCGCTCCAACCGATCCGAGCAGACCTACTGGCGGACAGGCTTTGACTGGCCCGTGCGCGGGCGGATCTCTGGCAAATACGGCGCCCAGCGCATCCTCAACGGCACGCCGAAGCGATTCCACTCCGGCACCGACGTGGCCGCACCGCCGCCGATGACGCCTGCCGAGTTCGTCGGCACGCCGGTGCGGGCGCCCTCGACCGGCCGGGTCACACTCGCCGTTTCCGACTTCTACTTCGAAGGCGGCATGGTCTTCATCGACCACGGCCAGGAGGTGGAGTCAGTCTTGATGCACCTGTCGAAGGTCCTGGTCCGCCCCGGCCAGACGGTGTCCAAGGGTGAAGTCATCGGCGCCGTCGGCGCCACAGGCCGCGCCACCGGTCCCCACCTTCACTGGACGGTCAACTGGAAGGGCCAACCCATGGACCCCGAACTCCTCGTCCCGCCGATGCCAACGAACGGCCAGTAGCCCGTGCGTCCAGCGCCGGCGCGGTCACCCATCGATCCTGGTGCGTCGAAGCGCTCAGTCGTTGTCGATGCCCAGGAACCCAGCCACGCCCTCGGGTAAATCCGTCTTCGGCTGGATCATTGGGCACTGAACGCTGTTCTTCAGCATCACTTCCTGGTTCGGGCCGGGAGGTCCGGTGAGCACGTTGATGTTGGCCCAATTGGCGCCGGCATACATCGCCAACACGGCGACGATATAGAAAAATGTCACGCCGTTATGCTCGCGGGTGAAGCTGGCCAGAGGCTGGTTGCGCAGGCCTTGGATCAGCATCGAGGCAATGGCCATCGGCCAAGCGATGAACAGGCCGCCCCGCGCAACCGCGGAGGCCTTCAGCTGCCGGTTCCCGAACGCCAAACCGCCGCCCCAAATGCCCAGGGACGCGCCGGCGTAGATCGCAAGCCCATGCACCCACCAGCACGGCAGCGGTAATCCGCCAAGAATGTTCTCCGCAATCGGGAAGCGGGCCACCGAATCGCCGATTAATCCGCCCACCGCGTTGGCGATCACATTGATCCCCACCGCGTAAAGCTTGCCCGCGGTGTAGAACGGCTCCCGCCACGCGGTATCGAACAGCTCAACCGCATCAAAAAGTGCAGTGACGGCAAATACCTGGATGATCAGCGAAAACGCGATCACCAACAGTCCCACCAAGCGCCCCAGCATCGAGCGATCCTTCCATCACCGTTAACCAATTGTTACGCTAGAGCGCTTGGCGGTCAAGCTGCGCCAAAAGCGGTGCCGCAACCGCCTTTGCGCTGCCGGAAAGGATGGGGGCCGATGGCAACACTCGAAGAACACCAGGCCGAGCTGCGCTATGCCTACGTTGGCGGCGGACCCGGTGCGATCGTGTCCGGCGTCATGTGGGCCCTGGCGGCCACAGCCCTGGCGCTGAAGGGGACGGCGTTTGCCTTCGTCGTGCTGTTTATCGGCGGAATGCTGATCATGCCCGTCAGCCTCGCGATTTGCATCCCCGTCTTCCGCCGTCCGCGCCCGAGCGCAGCCAATCCCGGCGGCCGGATCGTCATCGAGACCCTCCCGGCGATGCTCTTCGGCCTGCTCCTCGCCTACGGGTTCCTGGAGATCAACGAGGCGCTGGTTTTCCCGATCGCCGCCATGGCCGTGGGCACCCATTACTTCCCGTTCCGCACCTCCTACGGCGACATCCTCTACTGGGTCCTCGGCGCTGTCATGACCGCCATCGGCGCGATCGGCTTGTTCGGCATCGCTGAGATCCCTCTTGGCACAGCCGCAGTGATCGCCATCGTCGAAATCGTCTTCGGCATCATCATCACCGCCCGAAACCTCGGCGGTCCCCCGCAATGATGGTCCAGCGCTAGCGCCTGGGGCTTGGGCTGGCCATCTCCGCTGACAACCGTTCGACCAGGGACAGGGCGTTGAGCGCTTCTTGGCGGAGGTCGGTTTCCGCCGCCCGGCCGCAGGTGACATGCTGCTGAGCGGCAGCGTTGTAGCCGCCGTTGAACGCCTCGATCATCGCTTCGCGGGTGGCGCGGATCGGCCGTTCGCCGTTCACCACCTCCTGCATCCGGTCCCTGAACACCGCGACGTTGCCATAGCCCGGGCACACCTGATTGAGCCGATGCAGAGTCCCGAGCGACCCGGCCAGCAAGATCAAATCGTCTTGCCGCGCCCGAAACGCGTCACGCGCCTCGGGCACATCGGCCTGGGCGGCGGCGAGGAACAGAAGTGCTGCGGTCAACATTCTGCCAGCTTAGCGTGCACTGCACCCAGAAGCTACGGCGCCTTCGCCGCTGGCTGCCACAACTGGATCGGATTGCCCTCGGGATCGTCCAACTGGGCAAACCGGCCATTCGGATAGGTGTTCCCGTCGACCTGCACCGCGACGTCGTTCGCCCGCAGGTGCGCCACCAATCCGTCCAGGTCATCGGTCCGGAAATTGACCATGAAGACCTTGTCTTCGCTGAACATTTTTGAGCCCATCGGGAACGGATCGAAGATCGTGGGCCCCTCCGTTTGCACCCAAGGCTTGGCGTCGTAAGACCGCGGCGCAAGGTCGATCCCCAAATTGCTGAGGTACCATTCCGCCAACGCTGCAGGGTCCTCGGCCCGGAAGAAGAACCCACCGATCCCGTTCACCGCCGCGCCGGAAGGCGGCTCGGCCCATCCAGCGCCCGCCAACGCCAGCACGGCTGCGAGCCCAGCCCGTAGAGTCTTTTTCATCGCTCAACCTCCCAAGACTGGCTCTCGTGGAAGGATTTAACCGCCGCGCCCGCGTCGCCCATCACGCCGACGCACCGGGCTCCATGAACCGTAGCGCGCCTTGCACCGCGCGGCGGGTCTCGTCCCATGCCACCCGCGACAGCGCCTCCGAAATGCCTACGAATTCAGCCGCCATGGCGTCATCCGCTGCCCGCACCTCTCCGGAGACGTAGCGGCAGGCATAGTCGATCATCACAAAATGCGGAGCATCAGGCGTTTCCGGCAGCGCCTCGAACACGTCGATTAGGCCCAGCACCTCCACGGTGCAGCCCGTTTCCTCAAGCAGTTCCCGCCGCAACGCCGCCTCAAGCGTCTCGCCCCGCTCAACCTTTCCGCCAGGGATCGACCAGTGCCCGCGCAGCGGCATCCGTCCCCGCTGGATCAGCAACACCTGATCCCCCTTGAGAACCACGCCGCCGACGGCAACGATAGGGCGAGGTTGTGTCATCAGGAGCCTCTTCGTCCGATCATGAATGCCCGCTTTGCCCTCAAAGACAGCCCGTCCGCGCTGGGCGTGCATTTCGACTTCCCGATCACCGACAATTTCCCCGCGCGCTACAACATTGCGCCGAGTCAGCCGGTTGCGGTGATCCTCCATGAAGGCGGGAGGCGCCAGTATCAACTGGTGCGCTGGGGCTTCGTTCCCAGCTGGGATCGCGAAGGGAAGTTCCTGAAAAAAGCGATCGTCAACATCCGCTCCGAGACGGCGCCAGAAAAGCCGATGTTCCGCCACGCCTGGCGCCGGCGCCATTGTCTGTTCCCGCTCAACGGCTTCTACGAATGGCGCACCGAGAGTAAGGTCAAACAGCCTTACTTCATTACCATCGGCCCCGATGCCCCGCTCTTCGCCCTGGCCGGTCTTTACGAAGACTGGCTCGGCCCCGACGGCAGCGAGATCCGCAGCGCCGCGTTCCTTACCCGCGCATCGGAGGGCGACGTTCGGCAAATCCACACCCGGACCCCCGTCGTCGTCCGCCCCGAGGATTACGCCCAATGGCTCGAAGCTGACGAGCTCGATCCCGCGCCGTCGTGGAGTGTCGTCAACGCCCCCCCACAGCCTTTTCATTTCTGGCCAGTGGACCGGAAGGTCGGAAGCTGGAAGGAAGAGGGGGAAGGTCTGATAACGCCGATCGAAGACGGCGAACTAAGATCAGAGGGGGCGCCGGAGCCGATCCGGACGCGACTATTCTAGAGAGGGACTGAAATGACACTTTTGCGCACAACTTTGGTGCTGATCGCCTTTTTCCCGGGACTGGCGCAGGCCGCCGACCTGCTGAAGGCATCCGACGTGACAAACTTTGTCACCGCCTACGAGAAGATGGAGGCGCTTCAATCGAAGTACCCCGACGTCGAAACGAACCTCGACGCCACCGCAGATTTCTCAAAGGCCATGGAGATGATCGATCGCATGATCGACGGCGGCAAGCTCAACTTCCTCGGCGTGGCGATGGAAGAGGCGATGCGCCACCCGCAAATGTCGGCTGACCTGCGCGGCGCTGTCACAAGCAGCGGTTTCGCGTCGGTCGATCAGTTCAGCGATGTCGGCAATCGGATCATCGCGGCCTACATGCGCTCCGAAATGTCGGGCAGCGATTTGCGCGAGATGCAGATGATGGGCGATTTGCCTGAATCGCAGCTGGCGATGATCCCGGCGCCGATGCGGAAAATGGCGCAGTACGGCCCTCTGCTGGCGCGGGCGCTGGAAAAGGTCCCGGCCGATGACGTCAAGCTGGTCAAGAAGATGAAGCCCTTTGGCTGATGTTTAGGCGCAGACGGGCTTTCGGCCCGCTGCAGATTTTTATCGAAAAAAGATAAATTCACCCTTGCGGCGCTCAGGTGACATGCCCACCTAACCGCTGCGGGTGATCAAGGGTCACGCGCTCTGGGTGGCCCTGGGCGGCCTCCCTCATGCCCATAATGAGACGAGAGGCCAAGATGCTCCGATTTCTGACCGTCGCTGCACTGACGATCCCAGCGCTGGCGTTACCCAGCCACGCGCTCGCCGGCACGCCGTTGACCAAAGACGAAGTCGACCGGTTCGTCGACGTCACCTACGCGATCGAGCTGATTGAAGAAGATTATCCGGACGCGGATTTTGATCTCGATCTCGACATCGACGACGTCGCTGACATTGCCGACGGTCTGTTCGACAGCGACGGCGACATCCGCGTTACCCTGTGGTTCCTCGAATCGGCCAACTTCGACCCAGAAGTTGAAGCGGCCTTCGAAGATGCCCTGCGCGAGGCCGCGTTCTCCAGCGTCGAAGAATTCGCAGACGTCAGCGACCGGGTCATCGCCGCCGCCATTGCCATTGAGATCGACGAAGACGACCTCCGCGAGCTCGAAAAAGTCGCCAAATTTGGCCGCATGGATCTCAGTATTTTGCCCGAAGAGATCCGTGATCTGTTGGATATTGCCCCGCGTCTGATTGCTGCGGTCGAAGCCGTTCCTGCCAGCGATATCGCACTCGTCGCGCGGAGCGGTGTCCTCGACTGATCCGCCTAAGGATTGGTCGTCGCAGGCGGTGCGGTCGATGCACTACCCCTCAAGACCGTGCCGCCTGCACCCCGCGGTTTAGCCCTTCGGTCCGTCGATCCCCGAGGTCTCAAATTCGTCGCGCAGATTGATCGTGTCGCTGTGTCCAACCTGTCCCCAGTGTTCGTCCAGCCACGTATCAGCTGCGCGGCGTCCAATATCTTTCAGCTCCCTGAGGAAGTGGATGTCGGTGTCGTACTTGCTCTCCAGCGGAAATTTATCGAGCAGCGTATCGGCACGGATGGCGTGATACCGAATATCCGATAACTGACGTTCATACTGCTTCTTCAACCAGCCCTCGCGCTTAAGCTTCTGCACGAAACTGATCGCGCGCATCTCCTTGAGCAGCGCGGCGTTGAACGTGATTTCGTTCAGCCGGTTCTCTATTTCGGGAACGGTCGTGGGCACGTCAGCCCGCTGCATCGGGTTGATATGGACCACCAAGAGGTCGCTGACATCCGTCTCGTAAAAGAGCGGCCAAAGCGACGGATTGCCCATATACCCGCCGTCCCAATAGGCCTCTCCTTCAATCTCCACTGCCTGGAAAAACTGCGGTAGGCACGCCGAGGCGAGGACCGCGTCGGCCGTGACCCGCTCTGTGGGGAAGACCTTGACCTTCCCGGTCCGCACATTCGTTGCACTGATGAACAGCTTGATCTTATTGCACGCATTCAACCGTTCGAAATCGACGATCTCCAACAGCGTGTCTTTCAAAGGATTCCAGTTCATCGGGTTGAGCTGGTACGGCGAAAACGTCTTCGTCGCGGCGCTCAGTGCCTGCTGGCCGAGCTGTTTTGTAAAGTCCTGGACGAACGGGAGAGGAGCCGTGAACGGAAGCTCGAACGGGTTCTTCAGCTTACTGATCGCCTCCCAATATTCGTCAAGCTTATCCCGCGCACCCTGGTCATCGTCAAGGTGCATGCCGTAGGCGAGCACCGCCGCATTCATCGCGCCGGCGCTGGTCGCTGTAATCGCGTTGAGCTTCACCGCCTGCGCTTCGAGGAGCCTGTCGCAGACGCCCCACGTAAAGGCGCCGTGCGCCCCGCCGCCCTGGAGCGCGAGATTAATCGCCTTACGTGTCTCTGCCATCAATGCGCGGTCCAGCCGCCATCTACCGCATACGGATAACCCGTCGATCCGCTCCCGGCGTTTGAGCACAGGTAAACCAAAAGCCCCACAAGGTTATCGTACGTCACAAATTCTTTCGTCGCGTGGGCATCGTTGAGCAGCTTGGCTTTCGCCTCGTCCGCGGTGATGCCGCGCGCTTTCGCATTGTCTTCCATCTGCGCCTCAAGCAGCGGCGTCAGGGTAAAGCCGGGGCAAATCGCGTTGCAGGTGATCCCGTCCTCAGCTGCTTCAAGAGCCACCGTCTTCGTTAAGCCAACCACACCGTGCTTCGCCGCGATGTAGGCGGACTTAAACGGCGACGCGATCAGTCCGTGGGCGGAGGCAACGTTGACAATGCGGCCAAACTTTTGCTTCCGCATACCGGGCAGGGCCGCCTTAATCGTGTGATAGTTCGAGGACAGATTGATCGCGATGATCCGGTCCCAGGTGCCGTCGTCATAATCATCGATCGGCCCAACCTTCTGAATTCCCGCATTATTGACGAGAATATCAACACGTCCATGGGCGGCTTCCGCGCTGCGGATCAACGCGCGGATCTCTTCCGGCTTCGTCATGTCCGCGCCGTCATAACGAACGTCGACACCATGTTCGCCAGCGATCCGTGCACGGTTGGTTTCGATCTCGTCGGCATCGCCAAACCCGTTGAGGGTGATGTCGACACCCATCTTCGCAAGCCCCTCGGCAAAGGCGAGGCCAATGCCGGATGTCGATCCGGTGATGACGGCTTTGCGGCCACGAAGATCGTCGAACATTCTGGTGTCTCCTCAACTGACAAGGGTTCGCTGGCGCGGCTGATAGGCCAGCAAACCGCCGCGGCCAAGGAGATTCCGCCGAGTAAACAGAAACCCGTCAAACGCGAGACCTCGGCGAACACAACCTTAAGGTGGTACGTGGTAACGCTTCCGGAGTGTTGATCGGGAGTGCACAAATGGCTTGGCTGAAACGACTGGTGCTGCCAACGGCGCTCAGCGCCCTGTCGACAGGCACCGCTATGGCCCAAACGGCCGACGTCCTTTTCAATGGAACGGTCGGTGATGCGTGCACGGTCGTGGCTGATACCAACGGCACCTTGGCGCTGAACGGGACATCCACGGTGCTCGCCAGCACCGAAACCGGCGGCGCGGCAGGCACCGCCACGGTGACCACCAACAACACGACGTTCACCATCGAAATCGATGCGATCTCCGCCTTCACCACCGGTCCTGCCGATGCTGACCTCAACACGGTGTTCGCGACGACCTATGACGCATCGGGCGCGACCACAGCGACCGGCGTGACGGGCACAACCCAGACCTCCTTGGGCCAGGGCGTCACCACCCTGTCGGTCGACGCTGAGGCGACGAAGACGTCGGGCACCTTCTCGGCGGGCAGCTACCAGCTCACCGCAACCGTTCGCTGCACAGGATAGAACCGATGTTGATCCATCTTATCCGTATACTGCTCGTTACCCTGGCCGGAATGGCCATCCTGATCGAACCTGCGCGCTCGCAGAGCCTCTCGCCGATGCGCGCCCAGGTCGTCACCTTTGGCGAGGTCGGGGCGGTGCGCGCCTCGGTGCGTAATCCGTACACAACGGCGCGGCGCTTCGACCTGGAGGTTTTCGACCTCGATTGGCAGCCCGTTCCCGAGGCGCGGTTGACCCGGACGACCCTGTCCCTCGCCCCCGGTTCCAGTACCTCGGTCCTGGCGCTGTTGCCCGTCGGTGATCTTCCCAGTCGCTCGGTGTTCCTCTGCGCGACTTCCCGGGCCTATCGCCCATCAAGTGCAGGCCTAAGGGGCCAGGTATGCGGACGCTATCAGGTCATCAAACGAGGGCTCTAATTGCGGTTGGGGTGGCGCTCGCGTTATCCTCCTTCGCGTGGGCGCAAGACGGCGATGCGGCGGGACCGATCCTGATCCCGCCGCAAAGCTCCGTGTTCAACCAGAACTCGATGTCGCTTCCTTCCGCACCCGTTGTTTCGGGCCAAGATGTCGTCCGCGGCGCGGATGGCACAACTTGTCAGTCCGCGGTGGCGTCGGGAGGGCCTTACGTCGATGTGGGCGTCCTGCAGAGCCAAGACTTTTTCGCCCGGGAAAGCGCTGCACTCTATGGCCGGGTCGTCTTCCCCCTGGGAAAGCGTAGCCGGCGCGTGGATTGCACCCATCTCTACCGGCTCGAGATTGAGCGCATGCGGATGGAGCTTGAGCTCCTCCGTATGGGAACCACCCTCGGTGATACGTTGGCCGTGAGCGGCGAAGCGGTGATGCCGATCGAAGACGAAGCGCCTCCCGGCGGGGGAGTGGTGGTGCCGCCGCGTGGTGAGCGGGCGCAGCGCGTTGCAGTAGCAACGCAGGTTGCGGCTCCCCCTCCCACGCGGCGGCAAGCGGAGGAGGCTGCGCCGTCGCCCGTACCCGCGCCCAAGCCAGAGCGCGCTCCAAGCAACGAGACACCGCCGCGCGAGCGGGCAGCATCAGGCCCGCCGATGGCGCTGTCTTTCGTCGACACGCTGCCTACGGAGCAACCGCCCGAAGTGTACTTCGTCCAGACCGGCGCGTTCTCAACAACCGACAGCGCCATGGCCCGGCTCAACGCCGCCGCATCGTTCTCTGGGCGGAGCGATGGCGCGCTCAAGCCGCTCCAGCGCAACGGCACCACGCTCTTCCGTACACTGTTCGGTCCCATGAGCCGGCGCGAAGCCGAGGACGTCTGCAGCACGCTCCCCTACGACTGTTTCATCGCTGAGCTCTAGCGGTCAGCCCGCTTCGCGCGCGTCGCCGCTCTCCTCGGAGAGCGCACGTTTCAGCATCTTGGCGATCCGCTTGTGACCTTCGCGCTTCGCATCATCGAGCGGGGTGTTGCCCCACCGGTCTTCCGGCGCCAAATTTTTGCAAATCGTGATCAGAAACGAAACCGTCGCCTCGCGTCCCTCCGAGGCCGCAAGGTGGAGCGCGGTCCGTCCATCATGGTCAGCAGTGCATGGATCGATCCCGCTCGCCACCAACCGTCGAAGCTCACCAATATCGCCCCGCGCACCAGCGGAGCACAGATAAATCGCCTCGTCCGCTGCGCGCTCAATCAACGGTTTCCGCGGATCAATCAGCGTGTGGTCGTCGACCATATTCGCGTAGGTATGAAACGCATACCGCTCAACAAGCTTCTTCGAAAACGCAACACCGCGCACCGGATTGCCCAGGGGGTCGAGGCGGGGGCTATAGACCGCAAACCCGCAGACGCCCGGCACAACCATCAGCATTGCTCCGGATACCCCAGACTTTGCAGGAATACCGACGGAGAACGCGTACTCGCCGGAAAAGTCGTACATCCCGCATGAGTACATCAGCGACAGCACGTCCTTCACCACCTCGCTGCGGAACACCGGCTCGCTGGTGGCAGGGCACACCCCACCGTTCGCGAACGTCGCGGCCAGGGTCGCCATTTGCCGGATGTCGACGGTGATCGAGCAGGTTTGGAAATAAAAATCGAGCGTCTGCAGAATATCCGTGTCCGGCGGAAAGGCGCCGCGTTCGCGCATCATGTAGGCGAGGGCAAAGTTTCGGTCCGCGGTCTCCCGCTCGGACAGGAACACGGCATTATCGAATCCCGCTTTCCGATCCCCGCAAAGGGCGCGCCAGACCTGCATGACGTGGTCAAACCGATCGGCGTTCGTCCGCTCCGGACGGATCAGCGCATTACACGCAATCGCCCCTGCGTTGATCATCGGATTGTGCGGCAGGCCATTATGATTAAGCGTCAGCTCATTAAACCCAAGGCCCGAAGGCTCGCGCCCCACGTGACGATGCACAGCGTCGCGGCCAATCTCGTTCAGCGCGATCGCGTAGTTGATTGGTTTGCAGGTCGACTGAACGCAAAATGTCTCGTCAACGTCGCCAATCGAGAAGGTCTGCCCATCGATCGTACAGACCGCGACGGCAAACAGGTCCGGATCAACCCGTGCCAGCTGCGGAATATAGCTGGCGATTTCGCCCTCGCGGTTCTCTCGCAGCTCTTCGAACATGCCCGCGAGGCGGGTTTTGAACGCTTGAAAGTTGGGAATGATCAAATCACCCGATAGGCCCCGGGCGAGAAGCGTCGCGTTTTCCGGCGCGATCAGCTGCTCAAGCGCCCCGCGGTCGAGGATTTGGTCGCTATCCGCTGCCTTGAGCGCCGCGATCGTTTCGGCGATCCGGGCGTCGCCGTGATCGAGCCCGGCATGGGCAATCGCGCGCAAAACCGCCGACGGCGTCGCCCGTCCATCCCGTGCGCCCTGCAGCGATTGAAAGATCTGATCGACGATCTGACTGTGGCTGGTGTTGGAAAAGTCGATCACCTGGCCTTGCATCGCGCGCGTCTCCTCTGTTTTCGGCACTGCGGAGAGTGAGAACCCGCGTGCTCGACCAATTGTTGACACGCGGGGCCTAGCCGAAACCCGTTGCGGCGGTGCATACGCGTCGTAGCAGACATGCAAATGTCGATCCCGCATCGCATAGGAGGAACCATGCGCATCTCAGAGATCCCCGCCGGGCAGAATCCGCCGAAGGATATCAATGTGATCATCGAGGTGCCGCTCGGCAACGAACCGATCAAGTACGAGTTCGATAAGGCTTCCGGCTCGATCTTCGTTGACCGATTCCTCTACACGTCGATGCGCTACCCCTGCAATTATGGGTTCATGCCCCACACGCTTTCGGGCGATGGCGACCCAGTTGACGTGATGGTGATCGGCTCCCGGCCTCTGGTGCCCGGCTGTATCGTGCGCGCGCGGCCGGTGGGCGTGTTGATGATGGAAGACGAGGCAGGGATCGATGAGAAAGTGCTCGCCGTTCCGCACCAAAAGCTGACCTCGTTTTACGACAACATCCAAACCTACGAGGATGTCCAACCCCTGCTGCTTGAGCGGATTTGGCACTTCTTCGACCACTACAAGGACCTCGAGCCGAACAAATGGGTGAAGGTTCAGGAGTGGCTTGGCGTCGACGACGCAGAACGCTTGATTATGGCCGGCGTGGAGAACAACAAGCCGTCGTCTTGAGAGCCGGTGCGCGCACCCGCGCGTTGCGGCGGTGCAACATTCCGCACCAAAGGCGTGTAACGTCAGGAAATATGCGGCTCGGCATTAAGATTAATGTGGACAAAGACGTCCTATTTTGATACGCGGGAATTCGTCGCGCATGACTGCGCTTTGTTTTCATAGGGGGTTTTCATGAAGAAGATCATTGCTGCTGTCGCAGCGTCTTCGTTGCTGATCGGGGCTGCAAACGCAGCGAGCATCATCATCGACGACTTCGACCAACAGCTTTCGGCAGGTGTGGGCCTGTCCGGTCTGGCTGAGGTCGCATCAAACGGAGACACGTACACGTCGCCGTCTGCTCTCGAATTTAACCGCACGATCAACGTGTCGTCCTCAGCCGCGCTGAACGACAACGTCTTCATCGGCAACAACACGCTCACCGTGAACAGCGGTAATCTCGGCACGGTGATCGGCGCGATCACCTGGGAACTTACCGACACGACCGGCGGTATCGACCTGACCACGAGCAAAGCCTTCGAAGCGGGCATCGTGAACGGCACCGTTTCTTCGTCGAACAACGTCGTCATGGCATCACTGACACTGGTCAGCGGCCTCGACACGGGGACGCCGATCTCGGAGACGGTGAACTTCCAAATCAACCAGGGCGATATTCTGCTTTCGGTTGATGTGAGCAACTTTGTCTCGGTCGACCTGACGGATATTGACTCGATTACGCTGGGCTACATGTCCGACGAATTTGAAGGCGTCGACTTTACGCTTGTTGATGCGTTGATCACTACGCCGGTTCCGGTTCCTGGTGCTCTTCCGCTCATGCTTGCCGGCCTTGGCTTCGTGGCTGCACGCCGCGCGCGCCGCAGCTAAGCAAGAGACTTCGCTATCTCTCTATCCCCCAGAGGGATAGCTTAAAAGCTTCAGCAGGAAACTGCTGAAGCTTTTTGCGTTTCTGGATTGGCCGGGTTCCTGCGTTCCCGGTCAGTCGTTCGTTGGGAGATCGCTGCACGCCCGCTTTCGCGTTGATTGTCCCGGATGAGAAATGATCAGCTGCTCTCGCATCGAATCAGTCAAATGCGCGCCCAAACGTGTTCGCGTCGGACACCATCGATCGAAAACGGTCTTCACGGCAACCTATCCGAGCCGCCCGGATTTCAAGACCGCATATACCGATTACACCGGCCCATGAGCCGCCGCAGAAGGCGCACAAAAAAGCTCCGGCCATCATAGACCGGAGCTTCAAATTCATCAGGTAGCCTCTCGGGCGTAAACGCTAGCCGGCTTTGTTCACCCGCATATACCACTCAACCAAACGCCGGACTTGCCGGCTCGTGTAGCCGCGGTCGGTCATCCGGCTGACAAAATCGTCGTGCTTCTTGGCCGTCTCGCTGTCTTTCTTCGAGTCGAACGAGATCACGGGCAGAAGATCTTCCACCTGGGTGAACATCCGCTTCTCGATCACCGAGCGCAGCTTTTCATAGCTCGTCCAAGCGGGGTTCTTGCCGCTGTTGGCCGCCCGTGCCCGCAAGGCGAACTTCACCACTTCGTTCCGGAAGTCCTTCGGATTGGCGATGCCCGCGGGCTTCTCAATCTTCGACAATTCCTGATCCAGCGTCGTCCGGTCGAGCAACTGCCCCGTATCCGGATCTTTGAAGTCCTGGTCCTCGATCCACGCATCGGCATAGGCGATATAACGATCGAACAGGTTCTGTCCGTACTCGCCATAGCTTTCGAGATACGCCTTCTGGATCTCTTTGCCGATAAAGTCCGCATACCGCGGCGCGAGCTCGGCCTTGATGAACTCCATGTACTTCTTCTCGGTTTCATCCGGGAACTGCTCACGCTTGATGGCGTTCTCGAGCACGTACATCAGGTGCACCGGATCGGCCGAGACCTCTTCGGTATCGAAGTTGAACGTCTCCGACAGCACTTTGAACGCAAAGCGGGTGGAGATCCCGTCCATGCCTTCGTCGACTCCGGCCGCGTCGCGGTACTCCTGGTGGCTCTTCGCTTTTGGATCCGTGTCTTTCAGCTTTTCGCCGTCATAAACCCGCATTTTCGAATAGAGATTCGAGTTTTCGTGTTCACGCAGGCGGGTCAGAACCGAGAACCGGGCCAGCATCGGCAGGGTCTCCGGCGCACAAGGCGCAGCCGACAGCTCTGACGATTTCAGCAGCTTTTCGTAGATCGCCGTCTCTTCGGTAGGACGCAGCGCATACGGAACTTTGACGACGCTGATCCGGTCGAGGAACGCTTCATTGTTGCGGTTGTTGCGGAACTGCTGCCACTCACTCTCGTTCGAGTGCGCAAGGATGATGCCCTGGAAGGGGATCGGACCAAGACTCTCGGTGCCGACATAGTTGCCTTCTTGGGTCGCCGTCAGCAGCGGGTGCAGCACCTTGATCGGCGCTTTGAACATCTCGACGAACTCAAGCAGCCCTTGGTTCGCGTGGCAAAGGCCGCCCGAGTAAGAGTAGGCGTCCGTGTCGTTCTGGCTGAAATGCTCCAGCTTCCGGATATCCACCTTACCGACGAGAGCCGAGATGTCCTGGTTGTTCTCGTCGCCGGGCTCGGTCTTGGTGATGCCCACTTGGCGCAGCTTCGACGGATACAGTTTGACGACGGAGAATTTCGAAATATCCCCGCCGAACTCGTCCAGGCGCTTCACGGCCCACGGGCTCATCAGCCCGGTAAGACGGCGCTTTTCAATGCCATACTTCTCTTCGAGCAGCGATTTCAGCTCCGCCGTCTGGAACAGGCCAAGCGGGCTCTCAAACACCGGCGACAGCTCATCGCCAGCTTTGAGGACGTAGATCGGGTACGTTTCCATCAGGTCCTTGAGGCGCTCAGCAAGAGACGACTTACCGCCGCCAACCGGGCCGAGGAGGTAGACCACCTGGCGCTTCTCTTCGAGGCCTTGGGCCGCGTGGCGGAAGTAGCCGACGATCCGCTCGATCGTATCTTCCATCCCGAAGAAGCCTTCGAACGCTTTGTAGCGCTTGATCGTGCGGTTGAAGAAAATCCGGCTCAGCCGTGGATCTCGGGAGGTATCAATGAACTCCGGCTCGCCGATGGCTTTGACCATCCGTTCGGCGGGCGAGGCGTACATCATGACGTCGTCGCGGCAGGCGAGCAGGTAATCCCGA
This sequence comes from Pseudomonadota bacterium, assembly GCA_038749595.1. Taxonomy (GTDB): domain Bacteria; phylum Pseudomonadota; class Alphaproteobacteria; order Caulobacterales; family Parvularculaceae; genus Parvularcula. The sequence continues at coordinate 199,513 of JBCDHW010000005.1, read as the reverse complement.
AGCGACATCTCTTCGTGCTTCGTCCGCTCATAGCCTTCTGCAAAGGCGTCAAAGACATCCAAATTGTCGGTCATAGTCGTGCTCATCCCTTGCCACCCGTGGTGCCGCGCGCAGGAGCGCTCGGCGGAAACGCGTTGGGGCGCCGTGCCCCTGAATTTGCGGACCCACTCGCTGCCCGCCGCGCTGCAATATCTGTGCAGCGTTCTCCGTGTAGGTTAACCCCGATTGGTAAAGGAGTTGCCATCACGGTCTGGTGTGATCGCCGAATGCGGTAGAAAAAACGCAACAGCGCCGCTCCGGATCATCGCAATGGTGCACAGCATTGGGCACTGACAACAAGATGGTGTTTGTGAACATTTGCGAAACCCTCGCGCGACGTAGTCACGCATGGTTGAAGTGAGCGTCAGCACTTGAACCTTGGAAGTGCTGCCGGGTGCTCCTCTGTTCGCAGTATTGGGACTTTTGTTACCGTCCGCCGACGTGCCAGTTCAAATCGCCTGACCAATCCCCCCGCGGCGCAAGCGAGTCGACGTCGCCGAGTGTATCTGATTAACCTTTCGCACGAGAATTGGCGGGGGCCGGGGGCGGTGCGGACAATCAAGCTCAGTTTGCGGCAGCGCAAAAAGCTGCACAGCATCGCGGAGGCGATCTACGCGCGCCTCGTATCCCGCTCCTCGCGGTTTCAGCCGGAAATCAACGATCGCGAGAACCAGGCGGTCAGTGTCTTCACCCTCGGGCTGATCGGCCTGGGCCTCGCTCTTGGCGCCGGCGGCGGATACCTCTTCGCGCCGCAGCTCACCGCTTGGACCGGGCTCGCCTTTTTCGAGGGCACCCTCGGGCCGGTGGCCACCGGCGCTGTCGGCGCGGTCACCCTTTATACCCTCATCAGCGGTATTGCCCGGTCGCTATCGTCCAAGCCGCTGTTCCAGCAGATGGCCGAGCTCTACATCTTCAACACCAAATGGTCCCGGCCCAAGCGGCGCATCGAGATGGTGCGCGCTGTGCTGACGTGGCTGGAGCGCCAGCCAGAGATGACGTTCGAAGCGACCGACTATCTCTACGGCACCAGCGAAGGCCAGGCGCTTTTGCCGCCCAAGCTGCAAGAAGCAGTGACGGATCTCCGCGGCGGTGCGGTGGCGGTCGTCTGCGTCCGCGATCTGTTTGAGCGGAAACTGAAAAGCGAATACCTCGCGAATGGGCTGGAGTCGGAACGCGACCTTGCGGCCTATCGCGACCGTTATTTCCTTCGCTCGCGCGCTGCCCGCAACGGCATTCGCGCAAGCCTCCTCCTCAATGCGCTCGGTTGTGAGCTGCGTGACGAAATCAAAACCGGCGCGCAATGGAAACGCCCGCGGTATACGGATGAACGCGTGCAGCTGACGACCATCCGCGATAATATGGATGTCACCCTGCGTTACCGCACGGGCGCGCCGCACTACCGCTGGCCCAACGATAATGAGGAGAAAAGCGACGGCGAGACCGCGCCTTATCTTCTGTATACGGCCATTGAGAATCCCGCAGGGATTGGTCTCTTTACGATCACAGTCAAAAACATCATGGATCGGCTGCCCGAAGCGATTGCCTGGCAACTCGAGGACGAGGATCTCAGCGAGGCCGAGCTTGCCGCCGAATGCGACGCGGTGATCACCCTTCTTCTCGACACGGATATTGAGATGTTCGGCAAGTGGGACGAGCGGACGCTTCGTCAGCGGTCGGAGGTTGCGTTGATCCCGCAGCCCGTTTTGAAAAACCTGAGCGGTGATCCTCAGAACCCGGACTGGGCGCTACGCTGGGATCCCAACCGCATCGATTGGAGCCAGTTTCTTGCCACCGACGGTGCCGTGCGCCGGGCCTTCGCCGCGCTTTTGAAAGCTGTGGATCTGGCGGAGCAGGACGCCGAGGTTGTTTGCCTCAGGCGCGGCGATGGCCTGATCATCGATAACCTCCGCGCGATGGTTCGTCGGCGCGAGCTGGGCACCGTCGGCGTCAGCTATCCGCGTCAAGTTGCGGCGTACCCGGAAAGTTGGTGGCTCAGCGTCTATTACGGCTTCAGGAAGTCCAGCCAGCCGGACTTCCTGAGCATTTAAGGCTCAGCGCGCGAGCGCCTTGTCGATCAGCGCTGCGGTTTCCGCCGCGCCGTAAATCTTCACGAACGGCCCCATGCGCGGTCCCTCGGATTGTCCGAACACGACCTCGTAAAGCCCCGTGAACCACGCGCGGATATTGCCGTAGTCCTGCGCCTTGCCCGCGTCGAACACGGCCGTTTGGTAGGCGTCTTCTTCCAGTCCTTCGCCAAGCTCTTTCAGGCGTCCACTGAGCATCTCCAGCGCCGCTTTCTCTTGATCGGTCGGTGCACGGAACGCTTTCTTGGGCAAGACGAAGTCTTTGAAATAGTTCACGGCATAGCCCAGCATCGGCTCTAAAGCTGCCATCTCCTCAGGCGTCGCTTCCGGCCGATACTTCGCCACAAATCCGCGCAGAACATCTGAATCCGACGTACCCGACGCATCAACGATGTTGAGAAGCAGGCTAAAGCTCACCGGCGGCGTCACCGTCGGAACCCGCCCTTGATGGATGAAGAACGCAGGGTTCTCGACCCGCTTGGCTTCCTCTTGATCCGCATACTTCCCAACATGCGTCCAATATTCATCGGCAGTCTTTGGGATAATGTCGAAGTAGAGCTTCTTCGCCTTTTTCGGCGCGGCAAAGTTAAAGAGCTGCAGCGTCTCCGGCGCCGCGTAGCGCAGCCACTCGTCGATCGTCAGGCCATTGCCTTTCGTTTTCGAGATCTTCTTGCCTTCCTCATCGAGGAACAGCTGATAGTTGAACCCGGCCGGCGGTTCAGAACCCAGGGCACGGACGATTTTTGAAGACAACCGCGTTGACTCCGTCAGATCCTCGCCCGCCATTTCATAGTCGACACCGAGAGCGTACCAGCGCCCGGCCCAGTCGGCTTTCCACTGCAACTTGCACAGCCCGCCGGTGACTTTTTGCTCCGTACGCGTGCCGTCTTCATCCTCATAGACAATCGTGCCCGATGCCGCGTCCCGCTCAAGCAGCGGAACGTAGAGCACGCGGCCGGACTTCGGGCTGATCGGCAGGATCGGCGAATAGGTCGCGCGCCGCTCCTCACCTAAAGTTGGCAGGATAATCTCCATCACGTCATCATAAACCTCCAGCATACGGAGGAGTGCCTTATCCAGCGTCCCCGCTTCATAGGCGGACGTGGCTGAGACGAATTCGTAGTCAAAGCCAAACTGGTCGAGGAAGGCCCGAAGGCGCGCATTGTTGTGCGCGGCGAAGCTCTCATATTCGCCTGCCGGGTCGGGCACACGGCTCAAAGGTTGTTGCAGATACGGCTCAAGGATCTCAGCGTTGGGGACAGGCGGAACCTTCCGCATACCATCCATATCGTCAGAGACGCAGACGATCTGCGTGTCGTAATCGGGGCACAATTGCTCAAACGCGTGGCGCACCATGGACGTCCGCGCCACTTCACCAAAGGTGCCGATATGCGGCGGGCCGGAAGGGCCATAGCCCGTCTCAAACGTGACGAGCCCGCTGGACTTGCCCATCTTCTCAAGACGCTTTTTCAAGGACTTAGCCTCTTGGAAGGGCCAAGATTTAGCGTTGTCGAGAAGGGCGGGGTCGAGGGATAGGGTGCTCATGCCGCGTGTATAACGCTTTATCGCGAGGAAGAAAGTGGCCGTGACCGCGCCTTCAAAAAGAGGTCTCGCTGGTGCGGCCTGAGAATAAAAAACAGTAGACGGACGGAGCTGGGAGCCGCGACCCCCAGCCCCGAACTGTTAGACCTTGTTGCCGCGAAGCATGAACAGCAGGCCGCCTGCGAGCAGCATCAGGTGGTCACGCATCGAGTAGAATGAGTCAAAGTAGAACATGTAAATCACACCGGCGACGATGGCGGCGATGGCGAAGCCGCTGACCCGGGTGAGAAGGTCACCTGCTTGCGTCTTCCAACCTGTCAGGTTGAGCGACAGCGCTGCGCCGCCGACGATCAGGCCGGCTGCACCGCCGACCTCAGCCAGCGCGGCCAGGAAGAACAGGAAGAGTGGGATACCGTTCGCTTCGGCTTGTCCGGTCAGGTCGAGCATTTTGACCCAACCTTGGTCGAACAGGATGATCGCGAGGGGCACACGGACGAACCAGTGTGCGCCGCGCCAATTGATTGCATCCGCAGATTGGCTCAGAATCTTCGGGAATGCGGGCGCTTGTGTAGTCGTACTCGACATAGGAGTGCTCCTTGGTTATCACAACGTATACAGAACAACGCAACACGTGGTGGCCGCCCCAGCAGCCTTCAAGCGCACGCCGAACAAGCGCTACGCACAACAGAGCCCGGCTTCGAGTGCGCTTGCCCAGCAACCCTCGAAGTCGGTCCATTTCCGTTGAGAACAGTTATCAACTGGATTCGCGCTTTCCCAGATGGCGTTTGGACGCAATGCGACAATCAATGCAGTAATCGGCTTTATCGGGTACAAAGACTATTTGAGGTTGGCCATTGAAATCGTCTCGTAAAATACTGTTATCGTGACAAAAATGCGGAAAAAGTTCAAACCGAGCAGGTTTCCGCGAAATAAAAATTCGTCTTTGTAAGGTCTAATTATCCGTGCCGTTTGAAGCCATCTGGCTGCGCAAACCTATCGTGCGCCTGCCGCAAAAGGGTGCGCGCAGATCGCACCTGCGGCGGTCTGACGCCTACAGAGCAAATCCGCGCACCCGCCGTTTACATATTCGTCAGTTTACGGGCTTCAAGCCGCGCAATCGCGCGGTTGTGGACCTCGTCCGGGCCATCGGCGAGGCGCAAGGTGCGCTGGTGCGCATACATCTCAGCGAGGTCGAAGTCTGCCGAAACGCCGCCGCCGCCATGGGCTTGGATCGCATCGTCGATGATCTGCAGCGCCATTTTCGGCGCGGCGACTTTGATCATCGCGATCTCGCCCTGGGCGGCCTTGTTGCCCGCCGTGTCCATCATCCACGCGGCCTTGAGGCAGAGCAGGCGGGTCATCTCAATGTTCAGACGCGCCTCACCAATCCTCTGCTCCCAGATCGAGTGCTTGATGATCTGTTTACCGAACGCTTCCCGCTCGCTCAGGCGTTTGACCATCGCTTCGAGCGCCTTCTCCGCCGCACCAATCGTCCGCATACAATGGTGAATGCGGCCCGGTCCAAGCCGCCCTTGCGCGATCTCAAAGCCGCGGCCTTCGCCGAGCAACATGTTCGACGCAGGCACACGGACGTTCTCAAGCTTCACTTCCATATGCCCATGGGGGGCATCGTCATAGCCGAAGACCGGGAGGTGCCGCTCCACCGTGACGCCAGGCGTACCGGCGGGCACGAGGATCATCGACTGCTGCTTGTGCCGCTCCGCATGAAAGTCCGTCTTGCCCATAACGATATAGACCGCACACCGAGGATCACCAGCGCCCGATGACCACCACTTGCGGCCGTTGATGACATACTCGTCGCCATCCCGCTCGATCTTACACTCGATGTTGGTGGCGTCGGATGAAGCCACCGCAGGCTCCGTCATCAAGAAGGCCGAGCGGATCTTTCCGTCGAGCAGCGGCATCAGCCACTCTTCCTTCTGCGCGTCGGTTCCGTACTTATACAGAACTTCCATATTGCCCGTATCAGGCGCGGCGCAGTTGAACACCTCTGGCCCAATGTTGCACTTGCCGGTAATCTCCGCAAGCGGAGCATATTCCGCGTTCGACAATCCCGCACCAAGCTCCGGGTCAGGGAGGAACATGTTCCACAGGCCTTCATCCTTGGCCTTGTCCTTCAGCTCTTCGATGACCGGCGGGACTTTCCACATGTCGCCCTCGGCCCGAAACGCAGCATGCTGTTTTTTGTAGACCTCATAGCCGTCATAAACGTGGGCAGACATAAAGTCTTCGACCCGCCGGATCCACTCTTTGGTCTTCTCGGAATGTTCAAAATGCATGGGCCGTCTCCTCCACTACGCGAGCGCTTATCATCGGTTTGCTGCACCCTCGCATGGCCTTGGCGCTGTCGTCAAAGCCGCCGGTGTGTAACCATTCCGCAGCGCAGGAGAATACGGTTCCAAACCGTAGCGCTCTAGGCGCTGCGCGAAGACCGGAGAGCATGAGAATGACACAAGAACGCAGCCGCGCAGGGCTGGCGGCGACCGCGGGGCTTGCCGTCCCCGTCGCCACAACGCTTGTCTACATGGCGACCCTCGGCGGGCCGTCGGAGCCAGGTTACGCGGGCTTTGAGGCGTATGTCTCGACCCGCTGGGGTGAGATCGTCACCGTTTGGACCACCGAAACCGTCGGTTTCGCCATCGGGATCATCGCAGCCCTCGGCTTGGCGGCTCAGCCAGGGTCCGAGCGCGCGGCTTGGAATGCCATCGCGGTGGGCAGCCTTGGCGTGCTCCTGTCCACGGCCTTCGGCATCGGCATGTTCCAACAGTTCGGCACCGCGGGCGAAGACCACTTCCCGCTCTTCATGGGCGTGCTGAACATCTCGTTCTGGTTCTTCTTCTTTGGCAAAGCCATGACGTCGATCGGCGTCGCGGGGCTGGGCATCGCGCTCTTCCGCCGCCCTGGCATCGGCAAGGTCTTAGGCGTGCTCAGCATCCTGTTCGGCCTCGCCGGATTTGGCGCCAAACTGATCGGCATGGCCACCGGACTGACGTTTATCATGCAGGCAGGCACCGCTGGCGTTGCCGCGACAGCCGTCGGCGCCCTCGCAGCCTTTGCGTTGACCCGTTCGGCCCCAGCAGGCGCCGACGAAACCGCTTAGCGCCCGGGCCGCCCCCGCCGCGCGCGAAAGAAATCCCGCAGCAGGGCCGCGGATTCCTCGGCGAAGCATCCTGCGCTGACCGCGGGGCGGTGGTGGACGGTGGGCTGCGCAAACAATTGGGGGCCGTGCTCAACGGCGCCGCCCTTCGGGTCCGAGGCAGCATAGACCAGCCGCGCCACCCGGGCGTGGCTTATGGCCCCGGCGCACATCGCGCAGGGCTCGAGCGTCACCACCAAGGTACAGCCGACAAGGCGGTAATTGCCTAGCGCGCTGGCAGCGCGTCGCATGGCAACGATCTCGGCGTGGGCTGTGGGATCGTTGCTGGCGATCGGTGCGTTGGCCGCTTCGGCAATGACGGCGCCTTCGGGTGAGACCACGAGCGCGCCGACGGGAACCTCACCCTGTGCCGCCGCTTCTTCCGCAAGCGCGAGCGCCCGCCGCATCCACCGCTGCTCGTCGTCGCTATGGGCCATGGCGCGCGCCTCCCTGATCACAGGGCAGCTAGCTTACGCGGCCGGCGAACGGCAAAACAAAAGGGCCAGCCAACGGCCAGCCCTTTCTGTCATCAGTGAAAAATGTGTGACGCGGTTAGGCTGAAGCTTTGCGGCGGAAAACTCTACGTCCGAGACCCGCGAGCGCCGGGCCCGCAAACAGGAACGCAGCAGCCGGGACGGGGACAGGCTCGCCGGCGTCAAAATCGCCGTTGATACGCAGCCGGTAGACCGGATTGCTGCCGAGGAAGACACCGCCTGAAAGGTTGGATCCGGCTTCGAACTCAGGACCGCTGATGCAGCACGAGCTGACCCCAACAAGGTAAGCACCGATCCCGAGATCGAGCGTGAGAATCGAGTCCGTCGCTGGCCCTCCGTCGTCGTCGTCGCCAAGGATATCCACCGCGTCGCGCACACCATCGTCGATCGCGACGAGAAGAAATGCGTCTAAAGTGGAGCCGTCGAATCCGACACCGGCAGCGTCGACTTCGAACACATATTCGCCCGCGTTGGTGATGTCGATCGAATAGAAATCGATCTCCGGACCCGCGAGCGTGTCCACGATGTCGCCCTCGAACGTGAGCTCGACCGCTTGAGCAGCAGCCACACCAAGCGAAGCAGCCGCAAGCGCGGCCGTTACAAGTTTTTTCATGATAGTCCCCAACTTCTTGCCAGGCGTTAACCATGTTGCACGGCCCAATGTGAGTCAACGGGCTCGGCGATTTTCGGCCAAAGCAATCGCACAAACGAGCACGATGTCGCGATCTTCAGGGCCGGGTTCTGGACTTATTGACGTCACTCCGGGATCGCTTAGATAGGCGATTAGCAGCCGCCGGGTATGAGTGCTAAAGGGGCTGCGACCTAGTTGAAACCTTAGGAAATCTGGAGAGCAGCATGGCTTTCAGACCACTTCACGACCGCGTCCTCGTTCGTCGCGTTGATGAGGACGAGAAGACTGCGGGCGGAATCATCATCCCCGACACCGCGAAAGAGAAACCCCAGCAAGGCCAAGTGGTCGCTGTTGGCTCGGGCACCCGCTCCGAGAACGGCGAAATCACGCCGCTCGACGTCAGCGAAGGCGACACGATCCTGTTCGGCAAATGGTCCGGCACCGAGGTCAAGCTCGACGGCGAAGACCTGCTCATCATGAAAGAAAGCGACATCCTCGGCATCCTCAGCTGAGACCCGCTCTTTCCCATATCGCACTGAATTTAGGAGAACATCATGGCTGCTAAAGAAGTTCGCTTCGAAGCCGACGCCCGTGAGCGGATGCTCAAAGGTGTCGACACGCTCGCCAACGCGGTGAAAGTCACCCTCGGCCCGAAAGGCCGCAATGTTGTCATCGAGAAGTCGTTCGGCGCACCGCGCACCACGAAAGACGGCGTTTCGGTCGCAAAAGAGATCGAGCTCGAAGACAAGTTCGAGAACATGGGCGCCCAGCTCATCAAAGAAGTCGCTTCGAAAACGAACGACATCGCTGGTGACGGCACCACGACGGCAACGGTCCTCGCTCAAGCCATCGTCAAAGAAGGCGCCAAGTACGTCGCTGCGGGCATGAACCCGATGGACCTCAAGCGCGGCGTCGACACGGCTGTCGGCAAAGTCCTCGCGCAAATCGCATCGATCTCCACCCCGGTGGAAGGTTCGCAAGGCATCACCCAGGTCGGCACCATCTCCGCCAACGGCGAAGCCTCGATCGGCGAAATGATCGCCCACGCGATGGACAAAGTCGGCAACGAAGGCGTCATCACGGTCGAAGAATCCAAGACCGCTGAAACAGAACTCGACGTCGTCGAAGGCATGCAGTTCGACCGCGGCTACCTCTCGCCGTACTTCGTCACCAACGCTGAGAAGATGTCGGTTGAGCTCGAAGATCCGTTCATCCTCCTGCACGAGAAGAAACTCTCGAACCTGCAGGCGATGCTGCCGCTCCTCGAGACCGTTGTCCAAAGCTCGCGTCCGCTGCTCATCATCGCAGAAGACGTTGAAGGCGAAGCGCTCGCGACCCTCGTGGTCAACAAGCTGCGCGGCGGCCTGAAAGTCGCTGCCGTGAAAGCACCGGGCTTCGGCGATCGCCGCAAAGCGATGCTCGAAGACATTGCAATCCTGACGGGCGGCCAAGTCGTCTCCGAAGACCTCGGCATCAAGCTCGAGAACGTTGGCGTCGACATGCTCGGCACGGCGAAGCGCGTTGTCATCAACAAAGACGACACGACCATTGTCGACGGCGTTGGCGAGAAGTCGGACATCGAAGCCCGCACCGCGCAAATCCGTGCACAGATCGAAGAGACCTCTTCGGACTACGACCGTGAGAAGCTGCAAGAGCGCCTGGCGAAACTCGCTGGCGGTGTTGCTGTGATCAAGGTCGGCGGCGCAACGGAAGTCGAAGTGAAAGAGCGCAAAGACCGCGTCGATGACGCGCTCAACGCAACCCGCGCAGCAGTCGAAGAGGGCATCGTCCCTGGCGGCGGCACGGCTCTTCTCTACGCATCGAAAGTGCTCGACGGCGTCACCGGCGACAACGACGACCAAAGCGCGGGCGTCGCGATCGTCCGCAAAGCGCTGCAAGCGCCGCTGCGTCAGATCGTTGAGAACGCAGGCGTCGAAGGCTCGATCGTGGTCGGCAAGCTCCTTGAGCAAGACAGCACCACCTTCGGCTTCAACGCGCAAACTGAAGAGTACACGGACCTTCTCTCCGCCGGCATCGTTGACCCGGCGAAAGTCGTCCGTACAGCCCTTCAAGACGCAGCCTCGGTCGCTGGCCTCCTGATCACCACGGAAGCCATGATCGCCGAAGCACCGAAGAAAGACAGCGGCGGCGCCCCCGCAATGCCCGACATGGGCGGCATGGGCGGCATGATGTAAGCGCTCGCGCTTACTCAGCTGACTGAATAAAGAAGGGCGGCCCCGCGCGGGCCGCCCTTTTTCTTTTCTTCGATCGTTTGGTAAGGGAGCACCATGAAACGGTTTTATTCTGTATTGGCCCTGCTGATCCTGTGCGGATGCGTCACTGACCGAGGAGAAAAGCCTGCCTCCTATGCCAACCTCAACCACTTCTACCTCGTTGTTGATCCAGAGACGGCCAATGCGATCGCCACGCTCCCGCTCCTTGAAACCATGGTCGGCAGGCGGGTGGATGATCCCGATGAGCCTGGCCAGACCTACGCGGGCACCTATCTCTATGGCCAGCAAACGTATGCGGAGTTCTTTAGTCCTCGCGGTTACGATTTGACCGTGGAGGACCCTGCGCCGGTCGGCTTGTTCGGGATTGCGGTGGGAGGCGACCGCGTGGGTGACCTCGACCAAGTGGCGGCTGCTATGGACAGCCGCGCCATCCCGTATGACCGATCGCTGCGCACGTTCACAACGCGCGACGGTGAAGAGCTTGGTCGGTTTGAGAAGATCAATCTGAAAGGCGCGTCCGACCGTCACAACATGGTCTGGGTGATGCAGTACCACGCCGAACTCTTCGCGCTCATTCGAGAAACGTCCGACGATGCCTCGATCCAGACCATGTCCAGCGATTCGGTATCGCGAGAGGTTTACAATGTGGGGCGTTACGAGCCTGGTCTGCAGATCCGCGATATCGCGCGTCTCAAGCTCGCGATCACCCCCAGTGAAGAACAACCGTTCATAGACATTCTGGGTGCGGCGGGTTTTGTGATCACGACGACGCCAAATGGGTTTTTTGCATTAGGGAACGATGTTGAGCTGGAGTTTGCGGTCGTCAAAGACGGTTCGGTCGGCGTCTCTGAGATCGAGTTCGCCCTCCACCGGGCGCCCTGTGAAGCGAAGTCCATCCCTATTGGTAGCAGCCAGCTCGCGATTGGTCCCGGTGCCGTGGCGACCTGGCGGTTCGACGGGCGCGATTAGCCCCTGGTTCGTCGGTGTAGCACGCCTACGGAAGAAACCGCCGTCATCCCGGAAGGCGCGAAGCGGCTATCCGGGATCCATCCCGGCGAAAATGCGTCGTGTCAGCGACACTCTTTTTCGTGATGGATCCCGGGTCTAGCCCGGGATGACGATGCGGGACCGGCGTTTGCGACCGCACCTGCGCGTTACTAACCCTCGGCCGGCCTAGGTCTTGACGGTCAGCGTGCCTATGGTTTTGCATTTGGAATGACCGAACAAGAGTGGCTCAACTCGCGCAATGCCAAGCGGATGCTTTGGAAGCTGTGGTGCGAACACCAAAGCGAGTTCGTCCGCCTCGTCCCGGAAATCCACCGGTTCCTGCTGCATTGCTGCATCAAGATCAAAGACCTCTTCCACGATGAGGTTCAGCTGGAGGCGGTGGAAGCAACGCTGAAGTCGCTCGACGGTGTCCCCAAAGATGACCTTGATCTCGGGTACCTGTCTTGGTGCACAGAGGCGGCGGCATTCGCCGTTGACGGCAAGACTAATCCCGAGCGACGCGATGAGCTGACCGATTTTATCGAACAGCTTCCTCGGTTGAGCCAACTCTCATCAGAAGCAGCATGGGCAAAACTGAAGGATGCCGCGTATTTCGTTGATGGCGCAATCAACTATCCGGGGCTTATCCCCGGGCCTTACGTAGAACGGCTTTTGACGTCCGAGTTTCTCGATGCTGATCTCCTCAGAAACCACGTTTCTCCAAACTTTTCCTAACCGCATGCAGCGAGGGAAGGATGTCTTGGAGCTTTACTTCGTCATCCCGGAAGGCGCGCAGCGGCTATCCGGGATCCAGGGACAAGAGGCCCGTCGCGGCTACAGCGACCGCTGTTGGGTCCCGGGTCAAGCCCGGGTTGACGACACGCCCTGATGCCCAACCTTATCCCCTCACGCCCCCACCACGCTATCCTCACCGTGCAGGCAAGAGCCACGGGGCGGGCCGGTTCGTCTACGGAACGCTTGTCTGCGGCGTGATCGTCCGTGGGCTGCTGGTTACAGCGGCCCAGACGACGCCTTGGGCGTGAGCTTTAAGTTAGGCCGTCTAAAGGAGCGTGGCGACGCGTCGCCTTTGCGCGCGGACCCGGTGGGACGGGCTTGTGCCGCAGCATATCTTTGTCCTCAAGCAGCGAAGCGATAGGACAAAGATAAAAGTCAAACCCATTCGCAGCGGCAACGCGCGCAAGGGTCCTCCCGTTTTCGTTTGTCCGCACCCGGCGGATACTTCGCATGGCCATCACCCAACACCCCTTCCGTCATCCCGGAATTTGCAGAGCAAATATCCGGGACCCAAGGACGGAAAGTGAACGCTATCGAAGCGGTGGGGGCCGTGGGTCCCGCATCACCGCCGGCGCCGTTTCCGGGATGACGGTCGATGGTTCGTTGATGACCTGATGATCGGAAGCTTACTCCTCCCCATCATCCTTATACTTATCAAACCAAGCCAGGATATAATCGACCTTGGCGTTGAGGCGCGATGGCCTTCCCGCGATGCCGTGGCCTGAGCCGGGGATCCGCACCATGGCCGTCGGGACACGGCGAAGCTGCAGCGCTTGATAGAACTGCTCGGTCTCGCTGATCGGCGTGCGGTAGTCGACTTCGCCGGTGATCAGCATCGTTGGGGTGCTGACGTTCCCGACGAGGGAGAGGGGCGAGCGCTCCCAGTAATGGTCCAGGTTCTCCCATGGCGGCCCGGGGAATTGGTGGCGCTGCTGGCCGATATAGCTGTCGGCGGTGAGGGTCTTCGAGACCCAGTTGATCACCGGCTTGGCCGCGACAGCTGCGTTGAACCGGTCGGTCAGCCCCACGGCATAGGCGGTGGCAATGCCCCCCGCAGAACCGCCGGCGATGAACAGGTTGTTTTCGTCCGCATACCCGTTCTCGATCGCCCAGTCGACCGCGCCCATATGGTCAGCGAAATCCTCTTTAGACGAATATTTGAACTTGAGCAGTTGGCCAAACGCCTCGCCATATCCCGACGAACCCCGGTGATTGTCATAGATCACCACATAGCCCGCCGCCGCCATCCGCTGCAGTTCAGCTGAGAAGTGGGGCCCATACGAAAGATGCGGACCGCCATGGATCTCGATAATCAACGGGTACGTCTTATCCTCGTCATAGCCCGGCGGGGTTATCATCCAACCGTCGATCTCTTGGCCGTCGAAGGGCGACGTATATTGGAACGCCGTCACTTCACCCAGCGCGCGGTGGGCCAGAAGATCTTCGTTGAGCGCAGTGAGCCGACGGGTCTTGCCGCCTTTGCTGACGTAAAGATCCGCAGGCCGAACTTCTGAGCCCTTCGTGAACACCGTGGTCTCGCCGAGGCGGTGATAGCTGCCGCTGAGGTAGGGCCGGCCGATCGTCGTGCCCGAGATTTCCGTAACGCCCATCTCCACGTCGGCGTTGAGGTTGGCGATGCCCACCTTGGTCGTTCCGCGGTCATGGTACGAGAATGCCACCGCGCGGTTTGAAATCCAATTGGGGTCCGAGGGCCGCCGGTCGATATCATCCGCCAACGGATAAGGATCGCTTCCGTCCGTATGCATCGCCATCACTTGCGGCATGATGTAGGGATTGGCGGCTTCGTTATCGCGCTGAAGATAGGCAATGTGTTTGCCGTCCGGCGAGACCGCAGGATTGGTCTCCGCACCCGGAGCATCTGTCAGCTGCACAAGCGCGCCGTCAGCGACGCTCACGGAGAAGATATCCGCCTCGATCGTTTCGAGTTCCCAATCCTCGTGGCGGTTTGCCGAGAAAATGATCGCGCTGCCGTCCGGAAGGAAGCTGAGCGGGCCACCGTGGTCGAAATCGCCCTGGGTGAGCTGCCGCGGGGTGCCTCCATCGGCGGGAAGGATGAACACGTGCCGATAGGCAAGCTCGCGAAAGCCGCCGCCGTCCGAGCGATAACGGGCTCGGTCGATATATTTCGGCGGTTCCGCCCATTTGGCGCCCTCGGGTTTCTTCGGCGGTTTCACCAAGCGCTCGGGCTGGGCTTTGACCGGCATGGTGAAGGCCAACTGGCTCCCGTCCGGCGACCACGTCAGGCTGCTTGGGCTTTCGCTCAACGCCGCCAGGGTGCCCGTCCTGCCGCTCTCAATATAATGGACGAAAATCCCGGTGCGCCCATCATCGGCGCGGGCAATGTAGGCGATCCGCTCCCCATCGGGCGACCAGCGGGCCGAGCGAAGGCCTGGCACACCCGTCAAAAGCGGTTCGTGGAGACTTCCGTCGAGCGCAACCATCCAGATGTCGGTGACGGCGCGATCGGTCATCACGTCGAACGATCGGCGACTGTAAAGTGCGTGCTTACCGTCGGGCGCAATCCGCGGTGCGTCCGCCCATTCAAGGGAGAAGACATCCTCCGACGACAGGTGCGGCATGCCCCCGTGATCGGCGTGGGCGGAAGCGACCAAGGTCAAAAAAGCGGTCGTGGCGGCGATCAATTTCATGTGTTCTTCCCCATCTTGCGTAGCCCAGCGGTCAGGAACGTGGCGCGCTCGGCGCGGGCATACAACCCGTTCGGTCAACGCCCCGTTTGCATTGATCCCAAACGCAGAACTGCCAACGGACGATCCGGCATGGGGTCTTCAAGTGTCGCCTGAAGTATTCGCAGGTGTTGATTCATAACAAGAGGAAACGTTACTCGAAAACGGGTTCCTGCACTATTGTACGGACATCTTGATGGTGCGGCTGTCTTTCCCGTATGGCGTGATCCTTTTTGTGCCTTCCATTTCGCCGCAGGTTCGGGCTAGCGTTTGGATCCCAGCAGTCGAAGACCTGCGGGAGAGGAGGTCGCTATGATCAAGGGGTTGCTCAACCGGGGCCGCGATGCGCGCGCCGACACCAAACTCCCTGGCGAAGAAGACTTCGCAATTAAGGCTGTCCGCCTTGAGGGGCGGGAGATTTATGCCTTCCAAAAGCAAAGTGGGCAGACCACTGCGCTCGAGGTCACTGAGTCAGGCGCTGAAATCCTCCAGGGGCTTGCCGCCGGTGTAGCGCTTTCCGAGCTTGAAGAAGTCGAACTGCGCGCCCGTAGCGGCGCCGCGTCGTTGGCGCACAGCCCCCGGGCAAGCCGCGAGGAAGCCGAGGACTTCATCCGCAACCTCGAGCATATCGACGGTGCCCAGAAGCAAGAATTGCTCGGCGCCCTCACGAGCTAACGAACACGTCTAACGCGACCGCAGGTCAAAGCCTCTCGCCAACTTGATCGGACGGCGCTTTAAGGCGGGATGCCCGAGCTTCCCGAAGTTGAAACGGTGCGCCGGGGGCTCGCCCCTGTGCTCACCGGTGCCGCGATCACCGACGTTGAATTGCGTCGACCCGATCTGCGGTTTCCCTTCCCCGAGCGGTTTGCGGAACGCCTGCGCGGGCAACTTATCGCCAAGGTCGACAGGCGTGCTAAGTTCCTCGTTATGCCCCTGTCGTCTGGTGAGGTCTGGACCGCACATCTGGGGATGACCGGACGCTTTCGGGTCGAGGGGTTGGGCCAGGCGCTCGAGCCTGGTGCATTCTACGCTCCCGATCCGCCCGCGGGGCATGATCACCTTATCATCTCGCTTGAAACCGAGGCCGGGGGCAGGGCGCGCTTGATCTACTCGGACCCGCGCCGATTTGGGTTTGTGGAGCTTTTTGAAGAGGGGACGTTCGGTACGTCGCCGCGTTTGGCCGACCTGGGACCCGAGCCGCTTGATGATGCGTTTGACGGCGCTGCCCTACGCGATGCGGTGCGGGGAAAGACAGCGCCGCTCAAAGCCGTGCTGCTTGATCAGAAGATCGTGGCAGGCCTCGGCAATATCTATGTGTGCGAGGCTCTGTTCCTCGCGCGCCTAAGCCCCCGGCGCCAAGCAAAGACCCTCGGCGCCGCACGTTCCGAGCGATTGGTGGCCGCCGTGAAGGCCGTGCTCCGGGATGCGATCCGGGCCGGCGGATCAACGCTGCGCGATTACGCCGCCGTCGATGGTCAGCAAGGGAGCTTCCAACAGGCGTTCCGTGTTTATGACCGGGCGGGGCAGCCCTGCGGTGTCTGCGGGCAACCGATTAAGCGGATCGTGCAAAGCGGTCGCTCGACCTTTTACTGTAGCTCCTGCCAGCGTTAGATCAGCTCTCCGTGAACGGTAACAATTTGCCACAAAAAAAACGCAAGCGGTCGTTGACGGGGATACCCCCGATGTCTAAGCGGCGCGCTCGATAAGAACGAAAGGGTTCAAAACCGTTATGGCGAACACGACGTCAGCCCAGAAAATGGTCCGGAAAATTGAACGGCGCACGGCCGTCAATAAGTCCCGCCGTAGCCGGGTGCGCACGTTCGTGAAGAAGTTCGAGGCCGCCGTCCAAGAGGGCGATAAGGCGGGTGCACAAACTGCTCTCCGTACGGTTGAATCTGAAATGATGCGCGCTGTCTCGAAGGGCGTCATCCACAAAAACACCGCCGCCCGTAAGGTGTCGCGGCTGAGCAAGCGGGTCGCTGCTCTTTAACCCCTTTACGGTTTCGTCCGTAGCCTGACATTCAGTATCCAATGTTAATGAAGTGGCCGCAACGTTCGTTGTTCGGCCACTTTGTCTTTGTACTGAACTGCACACGAAAACGTGTGAAAAAACTTTTCAGGGCCCCGCTTTTCGGTCGACCGAATAAATCTATTTCGCGTCAGCACTTTCTTGGTTTGGAGCTACTTCATCACACACGTGAGCGACGAAAATGGCCTTTTCGCTCTCTTGTTTTCAGCGTCCCAGCGGCTACTCTCCCTTCATAGCGTAGGCACGGGCAGGTGCCGCATTTTCCGGGAGGACGTTCGTGACAGTGACTGGCAATACTTCTTCGTGTTCTGATTCGTTTTTTAATAAATCCTCCGCATGCGTTATTGTGGAAATTAGTATTCTCCCTCGACGTGTTTTCAGTGGACAGAGTTCTATCCAGGGTCGATAGATCTTCTACGGCTGCGTAGGCCCAGTCGCTTCCAAATGTTCAGTTCCGTGACGGTTCGCTCGTACCAGCGAACTCATGCAACCCCGTGTCTCAAAGAGTCGATCATGCACAACATGCAAACCGCTAATCAATTCTCTGCATTTAAATCTCACCTTAAAGCTCAGTTTGGCGCCGACATTTATAAGAGCTATTTCCAAGGTCTCGACCTTGGCGAAGCCAGCTCAGAGCGGGTTACGTTCGTGACCCCGACGCGCTACGCTGCGAGCCTCATCTCGAAGCGATATGCGCTCCGTATGCGGCAGATGTGGTCTGAGCATGTGAGCCCGGTCGATCGCGTGGATATAAAGGCGGTGCAAGAAATGCCCTTCAAGTCATCCCTGCAAGAGCGCGCCGGAACCCAAATGCAAACCGCCGTAGCTGTCGGTACAGGCGCGAGCGCCGTCTCCGCGCGGCCTATCGAGCAGATGCCGTCCCACAATACCGAGACGGGAGACAGCACGTTTGTGCGCGGCATGGTGTTCGACCGGTTCTGCGTGAACGATACGAACCGCTTCGCTTTCCACGCCGCTAAGAAGTTGCTCGATAGCCCGGAGCCTGCGGTCACGGTTATCCACGGGCCCGCGGGCCGTGGTAAAACCCACTTGCTCAACGCTGTGGGGCAAGAATGGCTGCGCCGTCATCCAGGCGATAAGGTCCTCTACCTTCCTTACGATACTCTTGTTACGGATGTTTGCGAGGCCTTCATCTCGCGCAGCCTTAAGGAGCTCCGCACGTTCTTGCGCGACACCGATCTCTTGTTGATCGATGACATCCAAATGCTCCGTGGACGGAAACGGACACAGGAAGAGCTCGATTGTTTGATTGATAAGCTGCGGGGTGCCGGCAAGCGGGTGATGGTCGCCGGTGCGCTTCCGCCGAAGGAGCTCGCGGAGACAGGTATTTCTCAGCGTCTCGCCGGGCGCTTGGCCGGAGGTCTATGCGTCGCCGTTGGTGATCCCGACATTGATCTTTTGATTAAGGTCGCCCGTCAGTGGGCTGATGAAGCGGCGGCACATTCCGGCGTTGCGATCCCCCAGAAGCATATCGAGCTGGTGGCCCGCCGCTGCGATGGTTCGGTACGCGATCTTGAGGGCGCTCTGGAGCTGATCCAAGTCGCGACGGAGGCTGAGGCGGAAGCTGGCGGTTTCTTAACCGACGAAGCGGCGCGTCTTCTTCTCAAAAACCACTTCCAGCGCAAGCAAGCGGCGGTCACGCCGGAATCGATCCTCTCGTTCACCACCGACCTGTTCGATGTGTCACGGGAAGAGCTCGGCGGCCGATCACGCAAGCAAAACATCGTTCGTGCACGTCACGCATTTTGCTTTGCGGTCCGCAAACTGACCGACACGCCGCTGAAGTCGATTGGCGCGGTGATCAACCGCGACCACACCACCGTGATGCACTCGGTACGCACTGCAGAAATCCTGGCTGAGACAGACCCGACATTCGGTGGCCGGATCACGAAGATTTTTGACGAATTCCCGCACGGGTAGGGGTGCGGTGCGGGCTAACCCCTAGCGCCGCGCACGCCACTATGCTGTTGTCCGGTCCCCGAACTGAGTCGGCAACGCCCGGCCGAGCAAGGAGTGTCGGCACGTGAAGGTCATCATTGAACGCGGGACGCTGCTCAAGGCGCTCTCTCACGTCCAGTCGGTTGTCGAGCGTCGGAACACCATTCCGATCCTGTCGAACGTGTTGCTCCGCGCCGATGGGGGAACACTGTCCCTGACGGCGACGGACCTCGATATCGAGATCAACGAAAGTGTGCCCGCCAGCGCAGAACAGCCCGGCGCGGTCACCGCCGCCGCCGTGACGCTGTTCGACATCGTCAAGAAGCTCCCCGACGGTCAGCAAGTTGAGCTCGAACGCCTGCCGGCGGGTCGGCTGCGGCTTTCGTCCGGCACCTCGGAATTCTCGCTGGCGGTTCTGCCCGAAGACGACTTCCCCGCTCTTCCGCAGGCTGAAGAAGGCCAAGGCTTTGCTGTCAAAACAGGCGACCTCGCGCGCCTCATCGACAAGGCGAAGTTTGCGATGAGCCAGGAGGAAACCCGCTACTACCTCAACGGCATCTACCTGCACGCAAGTGAGGACGGCGATGCGCAAACCCTCCGCGCCGTGGCCACCGATGGTCACCGCTTAGCGCGGCTCGACGCGCCGCTTCCTTCTGGCGCCGAGGGGCTGCCGGGGATTATTGTTCCGCGTAAAGCGGTTCTTGAGTTGCGTCGGCTGCTTGATGATGCGGGAGACGAAGTGAATGTGCTCGTCGCCAGCGGCCGCGTGCAGTTCACCTTCGGCGACATCACCCTCACCACCAAACTTATCGATGGGACGTTCCCGGACTATGCCCGCGTCATTCCGCAAGGGAATGATAAGATCATGCGGGTGAACCCGGCTGACTTTGCAAAGTCGGTTGATCGGGTTTCAACGGTCTCCGCGGATAAGACGCGGTCGGTCAAGTTGGCGCTCGAGGGCGATAAGCTCACCCTTAACGTCAACAGCCCGGAGACCGGGACGGCGACCGAAGATCTTGGCGTCGACTACCCGGGTGATCCTATCGAAAT
This sequence comes from Pseudomonadota bacterium, assembly GCA_038749595.1. Taxonomy (GTDB): domain Bacteria; phylum Pseudomonadota; class Alphaproteobacteria; order Caulobacterales; family Parvularculaceae; genus Parvularcula. Next base: position 179,807 of record JBCDHW010000005.1, on the reverse strand, counting down.
TGGCTTCAACGCCCGGTATTTGCTGGACATCACGGCGCAGGTCGACGGCGATGCGGCGACCTTCGCGTTTGCCGATACGGCCAGCCCGACGGTCATTACCGATGATGATGATCCGCATGCGCTTTATGTTTTGATGCCGCTCCGCGTTTGAGGAAATCCTTATGCGGCGCATTACGTCGCTAACGCTTCGCGACATCCGATCGTACGAAAGCTTCGATGCTGAGCTGACGGGTCGTTCCGTGGTGATCACTGGACCGAACGGGGCCGGGAAGACGAACATTCTTGAGACCCTCACGCTTTTCGGCGCCGGGCGTGGGCTCCGCGGCGCCAAACTCTCCGACGTTGTGCGTCAGGGCGCAGGCGGTGCGCCCGGTGCGGCGATGACCCTTCGTGACGACGGGGAAGATCCGCTGCGGCTGATCGTGTCGATCCCGCCGCCGCGCCACGATCGCCGAGAAGTGAAAATCGACGGCGAGGTGACGCGCAGCGCGTCGGCTCTTACCCGCATCATCCGCTTCTTGTGGCTCGTCCCGGTGATGGACCGGCTGTTCATGGACGCACCGGCGGAGCGCAGGAAATTTCTCGACCGCATTGCGGCGGCGGGTTCGTCCGAACACGTCCTGATCGCCGGTCGCTACGAAAAGGCCATGCGCCAGCGGATGGCCGGGCTTGAGCAAGGCGCTGATCCCGCCCTCCTAGAAATTTTCGAACGCGATATGGTCGATGCGGGGATCGCCCTCGCCTTGGCGCGCCGCGCAACGGCGACCAGCTTGGCCGAGGGCTACGAACAGCTCCGCCAAGATGCGTTCCCGCGCGCCACCTTGCACATCGAAGGCGACGTTGAGCTGCTGCTCGCGGAGCACGGCGAAGCGCAGGCGCGCGCGGGCTTTGCAGACCGCCTTGCCCGCAACCGGCGCATCGATCGCGACGCCAAACGCACGCTCGTCGGCCCGCACCGCTCGGATCTGATCGTCACCCACGAGGAAAAAGCCATGCCGGCCCGGCAGTGCTCGACGGGCGAGCAAAAAGCGCTGCTGATCGGCCTCGTCCTCGCCCGAGCATCCGCCGCCCGCGACGCCGACGGCGCGGCCCTGGTGTTGCTGCTCGACGAAATCGTCGCCCACCTCGATGAGCATCGCCGGAAGGCCCTCGCGGCAACCCTCGAAACCCTCGGCCTGCAGGCGTTCCTGACCGGCACCGATCCCGAGCCATTTGCGCCGTTTTTAGAGGCGATGGACCACCTTCGCCCTGCGGAGCATTGAAAAGCAGTAAGCCGCTGTTTTTGCATAACATTATGCACCTCAAGATCGGTTAAAACCACTTGGGTTCGGTACCGAAAATCCCTATATTTATAGAGAATCACGATCACCCACAGAAAGGGCGCTCGCCCATGGCATCCGACGCTGTCCCCCAGCAGGAATCCACCCAAGATAACGGCGACTACGGCGCCCAGTCCATCAAAGTTCTCAAGGGCTTAGATGCGGTTCGCAAGCGTCCTGGCATGTATATCGGCGACACCGATGACGGGTCAGGCTTGCACCACATGGTCTACGAGGTCGTCGACAACGCCATCGACGAAGCGCTCGCGGGCTATTGCGATACGGTCAACGTCATCCTCAACGACGATGGTTCGGTCACGGTGCGCGATAACGGTCGCGGGATCCCGACAGAAATGCACCCCGAAGAGGGGATGTCTGCGGCGCAGGTGATTATGACCCAGCTCCATGCGGGCGGAAAGTTTGATCAGAACAGCTACAAAGTTTCTGGCGGTCTCCACGGCGTCGGTGTGTCGGTGGTGAACGCTCTCTCCGAACGCCTCGACCTGCGGATCTGGCGCGGCGGAAAGCAGCACGAAATGCGGTTTGTACACGGAGAAGCCGAGGCTGACCTCAAGGCTGTCGGCGATGCGGACCAGACCGGGACGGAAGTGACGTTTCTTCCGTCAACGGAGACATTCACGCAGACGGTGTTCGATTACGAAACGCTTGAGCGTCGCTTGCGCGAGCTGGCGTTTCTCAATTCCGGCCTCAAGATCATTTTGAGCGACCGTCGGCATGCGGAACCTAAAGAGCTTGAGCTCTTCTATGAGGGTGGGCTGACAGCGTTCGTGCGCCACCTTGATGCATCGAAGCAGCCTTTGGTCAGTGAGCCGATCACAATGACGTCTGACAAAGACGGCATCACGGTCGACGTCGCCATGTGGTGGAATGATAGCTACCACGAGAAAGTTCTTCTGTTCACGAACAATATTCCGCAGCGTGATGGCGGGACCCACCTTGCCGGATTTCGGGCGGCATTGACCCGGGTGGTCAACGGCTACGCGCAGAGCTCTGGCCTTCTCAAAAAAGAGAAGGTGTCGCTTTCAGGGGACGACGCGCGGGAGGGTCTGACGGCGATCGTTTCGGTCAAAGTCCCTGATCCGAAGTTCAGCTCACAGACAAAAGATAAACTCGTCTCGTCCGAGGTCCGGCCGGTCGTTGAGAGCATCGTCGGGCAGGAGCTCAACACCTGGTTTGAGGAGCACCCTGCCGAGGCCAAGCGCCTGGTGGGTAAGGTGATCGAGGCGGCTGCTGCCCGTGAGGCAGCCCGGAAAGCGCGGGAGTTGACCCGGCGCAAAGGTGCTCTCGACATTTCGTCCCTACCCGGAAAACTTGCCGATTGTCAGGAGCGTGACCCGGCGAAGTCAGAGCTGTTTCTCGTTGAGGGCGACTCGGCCGGTGGGTCAGCCAAGCAGGCGCGGAACCGCGAAAACCAAGCCATCCTGCCCCTGCGCGGGAAGATCTTAAACGTCGAGCGCGCGCGCTTTGACAAAATGCTGTCCAGTCAAGAGGTCGGTACGCTGATCACTGCGCTTGGGACGGGTATCGGTCGCGATGATTTTGATGCTGATAAATTGCGGTACCACAAAATCATCATTATGACAGACGCGGACGTTGACGGCGCGCACATCCGAACTTTGCTGCTCACGTTTTTCTATCGTCAGATGCCGGAGCTGATCCGCCGCGGTCACCTCTACATTGCGCAACCCCCGCTGTATCGCGCTGAAAAGGGCAAATCCGCACAATACCTCGTCGACGAGAAGGCGCTGGCTGACTATCTTTACACGGAGGGGCTTGAAGGCTGTGTGTTGACCAGTGCTGATGGTGAGCAGCGCACGGGCATGGATTTGTTGCTGCTGGCAAACCAATCCCGCGCTGTGGCGCAACGTCTAGAGACCTTTCCCGCGTGGCTTCGCCGTGATGTGCTCGTCCTGGCGGCTCTCGGCGGTATTCTTGGTGCTGATGACCCGACCGGTGATCAGTTGCGTGCCCTTGAAGAGCGTCTCGACGCGATTTCCGAAGAGTACGAACGCGGATGGTCTGTGAAGTTCGATCAGGGCGACGTCGTGCTTGCCCGCGATGTGCGCGGTGTTCGGGAGGCCTATGTCCTCGCCGCGGATCTGCGGAGCGGAGCAGAGGCGCGGCGCTTGGCATCGGATGCCGAAACGATCCGCGAGGCGTTTGCGGGGCCGGCAACGTTGAAGCGCGGTGAGGTTGAAACGACCGTCTACGGACCTTTGGATTTCCTCGATGCACTCCGGGCGGCTGGCGGCAAAGGGATCACGCTTCAGCGCTACAAAGGCTTGGGGGAGATGAACCCCGACCAGCTGTGGGAGACGACGCTCGACAGCAATGCGCGGCAACTCTTGCAGGTGCAAATCGAAGAAGCCGACCACGCCGACGAGACCTTTACCAAACTCATGGGCGATGTCGTCGAGCCGCGGAAGCACTTCATCCAAAGCCGCGCCCTTGAGGCGGAGCTCGACCTTTAAGCGCTGATATGGCGGGTACGGAAGGTCTTCTGCCGCCACGGTTTGAAAAGTGGTTCGACGCTCGGGGCTGGACCCCGCGACCGCATCAACTCGACCTGTTGGGGAAGGCGCAGGCCGGGCGCTCTGCTCTCCTCGTTGCGCCAACTGGGGGCGGCAAGACGCTTGCGGGCTTCCTGCCGAGCCTCATCGAATTGGCGGCGGCGCCGAAGAACGAACGTTCTCTGCACACGATCTATATTTCGCCGCTTAAGGCTCTCGCGATCGACATCGCGCGAAACCTTCGTACACCGATCGATGACATGCAATTGCCGATCGTGGTGGAAAGCCGCACGGGCGATACGAAGCAATCGGTGCGGCAACGGCAGCGTACGGCGCCTCCGGACGTTCTGTTGACGACGCCGGAACAGATGTCGCTGCTGTTGGCTCATCCGAGTGCGTCGGATCTCTTTTCTGGTCTTCGCTGCGTGATCCTCGACGAGTTGCATGCCCTCAGAAAGTCGAAGCGTGGCGACTTGCTGGCGCTGGACCTTGCGCGCCTTTGGACGCTCGCGCCGGGTATGCGGACAATTGGTCTCTCCGCGACGGTGGACGATCCGGTTCCGCTCCAACGATTTCTTGTGCCCCAGGACGGGACCGATGAGGCCCTCGCTGACCTGATATTAGGGCAGGGCGGCACCACGCCCGACGTTGAAGTCCTCAACCCTGGCGAAGATATTCCGTGGTCGGGACATTCGGGTCGTTATGCTTTTCGCGAAGTCTACGACCGGATTAAACAGCACACGACAACACTTGTGTTCACCAACACGCGCAGCCAAGCGGAAGTTTGCTTCCAAGAACTCTGGCGGATCAACGAGGACGCCCTGCCGATTGGGCTCCATCATGGAAGTCTGGAGCGCGCGCAGCGCGAGCGTGTCGAAGCCGCAATGGTCGACGGCTCGCTCAAGGCGGTCGTCTGCACCGCGACCCTTGATATGGGAATTGATTGGGGTGCGGTTGATCTGTGCATTTGTTTGGGTGCTCCAAAAGGCGCAGCGCGTTTGGTGCAACGCATTGGCCGCTCAAATCACCGGATGGATGAGCCGTCAAAAGCTGTCCTTGTACCAACGAATCGTTTCGAGGTTCTCGAGTGCGTTGCTGCTAAGCAGGCGGTCGACGAAGGTTGCCTTGATGGCGAGCCATATAACGAAGGCGCCCTAGACGTTCTTTGCCAGCACATTTGGGGCATGGCGGTGGCGGAGCCGTTTCATCCCGACCGTCTCTTCGAAGAAATCATCAGTGCTGCCCCTTATCGAGAGCTGACGCGCGCGATGTTTGACGAAGCGCTCGATTTTGTTGCCACAGGCGGTTACGCGATGCGCGCGTATGATCGGTTCCGGCGTATCGTCCCCATGCCCGATGGCCGGATGAAGATCAAAGATGCGCGTACTGCGCAAATGTACCGGCTCAACGCGGGCACGATCGTCGATTTGCCGAGCTATACCGTGCGGTTGGGGCGAATAACCCGGCGCGACGGCAAGCCAGGTTCCGCGCGCGGAGGGCGGAAGCTCGGCACGATTGAGGAATGGTTTTTGAGCCAAATCACGCCCGGTGACACGTTCATTTTTGCGGGAGAGGTCCTTCGCCTTGAAGGGGTCTCGGACTCCGATGTATACGTCAGTCGTGCGCAGGCGGAGGAAGTCAAGATTCCATCATGGCAAGGCTCAAAATTTCCTTTATCGAGCTTTCTTGCCAACAGTGTACGGACGATGGTGAGTGAGCCGACGACTTGGAAGGCTTTGCCGGATCCCGTGCGGGACTGGCTCGCCCTGCAAGAACAAAAGTCTTATCTTCCAAAGCCGGATGAACTCCTCATCGAGACTTTCGCCCGGGCAGGGAAGCACTATCTCGTCTGTTATCCTTTTGACGGACGGATTGCGCATCAATCGCTCGGGACCCTGGTGACCCGACGCCTCGAGCGCATGGGCATGCAGCCGCTTGGTTTTTGTCCAACGGAATATGCACTATCCGTCTGGATGCGGAGTGATCCCTCCGAACTTCCGATGGATGAGATCTTTGAGCCTGATCTTCTCGGTGAGGATCTCGACCTGTGGCTGGCAGACGCGCAGCTGATGAAGCGAACGTTTCGTTACTGTGCGATGATTGCGGGGATGATCGAGCGGCATCATCCGGGTCAGGAGAAATCCGGGCGGCAGATTTCGTTTTCTGCCGGCTTGATTTACGATGTGTTGCGCGAACATCAGCCGGACCATATCTTGCTCAAGGCAGCGTGGAACGATGCGGCCTCGGGTTTTCTCGACATCAGGCGGCTGTCAGATCTCCTCGGTCGCGTGCAAGGACGATTGGTACACAGAGCGCTTAACCGCGTTTCGCCGCTCGCCGTGCCGGTGATGATGGAAGCTGGCCGCGAGACTATCGCCGGCGGGGCGAACGAGGCCATTCTCGAAGAGCTCGAACGCGATTTGGTCGAAGAAATGCAGGCGCAGTGACGATTGGAGCACGCGTTTCATCGCGCAAATTCGCCCCAAAAGGGTACGCTAGCCTCGTGCACGCGTCTGCGCGGAGACACTGCCTGACGCTCTAGGCTCAAAGCGCGAAGGCACAAGGCTCTGAAAAGAAACGACTAAACAACGCAATTTTTCGAAAATTCGGCCGCGCTCATGGCAAGAGACTTGCACCGCCCTCCCAAACGACGGTTTGGAGTGTGTTATGCGCTTGTTCGCCTTTGCCCTCGCTGGCCTTACTCTCGCGTCCTGCGTGACCGATCGCTTGGCCCCTGTGCCGGAGACCGGAGCGTTCTCGTTGAAATACGTCGCGATCGATGGCGATCAGTATTTGGCGGTGCAGAAGGACGGATCGAGCCACATCGCTCAGTTGATTTCGGCGGATCACCCGAACCGGACGGCGTGGACGCGTAAGGACTGGGAGTGGTATGCGGAGGAGTTGTTCCCGCAGGATGAGATCGATTTCGACGGTCTCCGCATGCTTCGCGGCTCAAACTTGATCCCTGTCGGGCTGAGTTCGCCGACGACAGCGCGTCCTGGGCAATGCCAGCAAACGGAAGAGACGGAGTATGCCAAAAAGCAAATCCGTACGATCCAGTCGAACCAAAGCAGCCACGTCTATAACTCAATCAGCATGGTGACGGAATGTGTGGTGCACGCTGGGCTTTCGCTCAGCCAAGTCGACGCTGTCCACCAGCGCCCGAACCCGAAACGTTTGCCCACCCATTATGAAACCGTGGTCGATCTGGACGCGAACGGCCGACCAGAGCAACGGAATGTCCGCCTGCGTAACGTTGCGAAGGCTGATGTTTTGGAATTTGCGCAACAGGAAACGCAGCTATCGCGCAATCAAATCCGTCAGCTGACGTATATTGTTGACCGTATGTAGCAGATAAAGTTTTGAGATCAAAAAGAGCGTGCCGCGGGTTGACCACGGCGCTCTTTTTTATGGGCGGAGTGTCAAAGATCAGTCTACTGAGGCTTTTGCCCAGGCCTCACGTGCGGTGCAGCGGTCGAAATAAGCAACGACCGGGGCGGGGACTTCCTCCCAGATTTTTGCAAATTTCGCCAACAGCAACATATAGACGACCGAGATATCTGCGGCTGAGAAACCGCTCGGCAGCAGATAGTTCTGGTGCTCAAGGGTCCCGGCGAGCGTTCTGAAGCAGCGCGCCGACTCGCGCGTTCCGTAGATCGCCATCGCTTTGATCCGGCGATCCTCCGGCAACAGAGTTTTGTGGCCGAGCGCCAAGGTCACGTACATGCCCATCCCTGCTTCGCCGAAGTGGAGCCATTGCAGGTAGGGCCCGTAAAGCGGGTCACCCGGGGACGGTGCGAGGGCCTCGCCGCCTGGTTTTGTGAGCACGTACTCCATGATCGCCGTGCTCTCGAACAGCTTGAGGCCGTCGTCATCGATCGCTGGAATCCGGCCCGCTGGATTAATGGCAAGATACTCTTCCGACTGGAGAAATTCAGGCTTGTTCGGAACGTTTTTGATCTCGTACGGCAGCCCCATTTCTTCGCATAACCAACGCACACGGACAGAACGGGAAAATCGTGAGTGGAAAATCGTCAAAGTCATCTGGGGTCCTCTCTTTCTCGTAAGCTTACAAAGGTTTGAGCAAAAAACACCAGTTTTGCGCGCGTTCGTCGCAGGTCAGGCGGTCGCCAACGGCATTCAGACGAGTCAAGTGGGCTTCGTCGAAAAACGGCAATTGGAGACTGACATGAACGTCCTGAAAACTTGCGCAGCGCTTGCGGGTGCAGCCCTTCTTCCCCTCGCGGTGACCCCCGCCGCGGCGATGGATCACCACGCGAAGAAAGAGATGAAAAAAGACACGCCGACGATCGTTGGTGTCGCGGCAGGCAATGACTCCTTCACCACCCTCGTCGCTGCGGTTAAAGCGGCTGATCTCGTTGACACGCTGAACAGCAAAGGTCCGTTCACGGTCTTTGCACCCGTCAACGCAGCCTTCGAAGCGCTGCCGGCAGGCACGGTTGAAACCCTCTTGAAGCCAGAGAACAAAGCGGCGCTTCAGGCAGTCCTGACCTACCATGTTGTTGCTGGTGAGGTGAAAGCGGGCGATCTCGTGAAGCTGATCAAAGACAACAACGGCACCGCGACGGTGACCACCGTTGAAGGTTCATCGCTCAAAGCCATGATCAAAGACGGCGACGTCATCCTTATGGATGTCGCTGGCAACACCATCAAAGTGGTGAACACGAACATTCCGGCATCGAACGGTGTCGTCCACGTGATCGACGGCGTGCTGCTGCCGACGGGTGCGGACGACGCGTAAGCGTTGAAATGTGTGCGAGGCGGCTGATTGCGTGATCAGCCGTCCGTACCCGCCGCTTCTGCGCGGAGCGCGGCAAGATTTGCGCTGATCGCGGAAAGCTTGTCGGACTGTTCCCGCAAGACGGGATAGTCCCGACCCAGGGCTGTTGCTGAGGTCGTTGCGACCTTCACGGTGCCGTCTTTATCCCGATAAACCGCCGCGCGGAGCGGCAATTCTGCCGACAAGATCGGCACCGCGTCCATCAACGACGTTCCGATCCGTGGTGATCCGAAAAAGATGACGGTTGCGGGCGGGAGCTCCATCTCCACCGAGCGTGCCCCCGCCGCGTGGTCGACGGTCGCAAAGACGGTAAGGTCGCGCCGGTCGATGGCTTCGTAAAGCCGCCGCAGGGTTTCATCAAAATCGACGGTGCTGGTGGTGATCGAGTAGCGGGCGGCCGCGCGGTCGATCGGATCGACCTGCCGGGTTTCTGCGGTGGTGGCCTGCGCGGTTTCTGTCTCGCATGCTGTGAGCGCGGCGAGTGGCAGGGCTGCCGCCAGGGCAAAAACGATCGGCTTCATAAATTATTCTCCCCCATTGGACCTCTATGTTCGTGGGCGATTGCCTATCGGTTACCGCGCGGCCTGGTCCAGTGCCAGAAGCTGCTCTTTCACGGCCATGGCTGCGGAATAACCTCGCTCGATGATCTCTTCGTGCTGGTCGAACGCGGCGGGCGAAATGTCGTCGAGCTTAGGGATGATGCGGACGTCGGCGACATCGATCTGCGCGCGGGCTTGCGCAAGGTGCGCTTGGACGATGTCGATCGTTGCGCCTGCGGTCTCAAAAAACTGAGGTTTTGCAAGGGCTTTGGCCTTGGCCATGGTCAATTCGCGTGTGATGTAATCGCGGGTATCACTAATCAGGTTGCTGACCACATCGGGCAGCAATCCCTCGCCGCTCGGGCGCTCTGGGGCCTCAACCATCACCACCTCCCGCGTCGCGGGGCGGGCAAAGCGTTTCAAGGTCACGGCCGAAGCGGTGAGGTCAACGGCGATGACCCGATCGGCGCCTAGCGCGCGGGCCAGGCTGACGGGCACGGGGTTGCTCGCTGCGCCGTCAATCAGCCAGCGTTCTGAGCCGTTTACGGTAATTGCCGCGGCCTGCATCACCATCGGGATGGCGCTCGATGCACGGGCCGCTTCGATCACAGAGCCTGCGGTGAGCCAGACCTCTTGCCCCGTCGCGAGGTCGGTGGCGACGGCACCCCAAGGTGCATCCAGGTCCTCGATGTTGCGGTCGGCATAGCGGAACGTTTCAAAAGCCCGCGATGGGTTGATCAGCCCTCCGGCGCCAAGCTGCAGAGCGAACTGTCCGAGCGCGCCGACGGGGCCGATCTCCAGCGCCCACGCCATAAAAGCATCCCAGGCATCAAGGCGGCGGGCGGCCGACACCAGCGCGCCGACCGAACAACCCGCTTCCACATCGACCGCGATGTTGAGCTCGTTTAAGGCTCTGATCACCCCGACATGGGCCCAGCCTCGGGCGGCGCCTGAGCCCCACGCGACCCCCAATTTCGGTCGTTTGTCGGTCATGCTGGCCCCCGGCGACGAACAGTATAATAAACGCTTCGGCAAGGTCGGTTAACGATCGGGTAAGGCTGCCTTGCGATCGAGAATCGGTCAACATTGTGCAGCGTGCGGCGTGAGTTCGGCATCCTGCCTACCACCATGGCCACACGGTTGGCCGCGCGAGGCGGATAACGAGGACAGCATGGCAGAAGCCGCAAACAAACGGTCTTTCGGTCTCCCCAAGGGGGTGAAGCGCGCCGTACTCAGGGCGGGAAAGAATAAAGACGGCAAGTCGTCTGGGACCGCGCAATTTGCGCCGAGCACGGATGACACCGACGCTGAACAAGACTTTGACGCGATTTTGAAAGAGGTGATGTCCTCTTCGGAAGAAGCGCCTTCGGCCCTGTCTGAAAAAGAAACCGAGGATACGGCTGCGCTTGCCCGTCGGCTGGCGGAGCGGGTGCGCAAGGGCCGCGCCGAGCCTGCGCCGAAACGCGCTGCGGAAGGAACGAAGCTCGCGGAAACGCCAACGGCAACGCCAGCGGCGGCGGATGACGATGATCTGGCGGAGCCTGCCGACATTCAAAAGCTGCTTCTGGCCCGCGAAAGCTTGGCCAACCTGCCCCCCGCTCGTCCGTTTACGGAAGGCCCGATTGATGAGCTTGAGCCAGCTCCCGTCCTGACCAAAATTGATCAGCTGGTCGATGACGAGCCGGTGTTAAAGCCGATGCCGGACGAACCGGTCGCGCCCGCCGAGCCCACCGCGCCAGCTGAGTCCGTTGCGCCGGCCAAGCGAGCCGAGGCGGCTTTGGAGAAATCGGAGCCCAGCGCTGACCTTCCACCGCTGACGGCCAAAGAGTCGGAAGATGAGGTGCTTGACGAAGACGAGGAGGACGATGCGATCCTTCGCGATCTGTTCGCGGCACGCCTCAAAGCCCTGGACGATGCGCGGGCAGAAAAAGAGCAAACCTTTGACAGCGGCGGAGGACCTCCCGGCGGTGGCGGATCAGACGGTTCGGGACCGGATCTCGCGTTTGCGGCTACCCCGAGGCTGCCGGACGAGCCGAAGAGCGACGGGATGCGCGGGCTTGCCGAAACGGCGACGCCAGCGGCCCTGTGGCTTAGCATCGTCGCTTTGATCAGTGCGCTAATTTACGGTGTATGGGTCGGCGGCGTCGATGTGGTTGTTGCAGGTCTCTTTGGCGGCGGGTTGCTGGTTTTCGCAACGATTTTGATCGCAGCAGCGGCGACAAAAGCATACTCGCCGGTGTTGTTGACGAGCTTCCTCTTCAAACGGATCAGTAAGCCTGAACCGGACGCTGCTGTCCTGGCGGGAAACGATATTTTGCAGGCGCTTGGTCTCGCTGAAAGTATTATTGACGCCGATGCCGACGCGCGCCTTGTCACCACGCGGGAAGGCGTCGTCGTTTATGCGAACGATGCGTATCTTCAGATTGCTGAAGAAGCCGGCGTGCGCGGTGCAACGGGGTTGCCGCCGCGGATTGAGCGGCTCTTCGGTCAATCGGGGACGGAAAGTTCGAAGATGTTCCGCCTAGCGAAGGCATGTCGGTCCGGCGTTGCTGCGGAGGAAGAAGTCACCCAGGCGATGGGGCGCTTCATGCACGATGCAAAGGGCGAGCTGCCTGTGCGGCGCTTTTTTGTCAGTGTGCGCCCAATGCGTCCTGCTGGCGATGGCCAGACCTACGCGGCTTGGCGGCTCCACGAGCTTGAGGTGACCCGCGAGCAGGACGGCCTCAAAGCCGCCTTCATGAACTATCCGCGAAGCGTCGTGGCGGTGGAGCGTTCTGGCTCGATTGCTTGGATGAACGGCGCCGCGAGCAGGTTGTTCGGAACCAAGCCGGGTCAGCCCGTTGGCCTCAGTGATGTCATTCTTGGCGAAGTGAAACCGGTGATCGGGCACCTCTGGCAGGAGGGTGCGGAAGACTACGAAGTGCGGATCCGTGATCGTTCCGCAACCGGACTAACGGCCAGCGTTGAAGTGATCCTTACGCCCTTCACCCGCGGCGGCGCTGGCGAAGGCTTCGTCTGCGTCGAGGTCGTTCCGAAGACGAACATGGCCGCTGCTGATCCGGCAGGCAGCGACGCAGGTGCAGATCTCGCTGACGCTCCGTTTGGTGTCGCGGTCCTCGAAGGCGATCCGTCGGCGGATGGAAAGGTGAGTTACGCCAACAACCTCTTCCAGTCCTACTTCCCTGCCGCGGTCGAGGGCGCACGGTTCCAGTCTGTGCTGTCGGCGCAAGCCGTCGGTGAACTCATGGCTGCGTTGCGCGCCAAACAGGCCCATAAGCCCTTGACGAAGCCGATCGAAATTCGGGTCGGTGAAGGGGCCCAGGCGCATACGTTCCGTCTGTTCGCGCGGCCCGTTCGCCGTCGGCGCGGTGCCTACGGACCACGACAAACTGTTCTGTACGCGGTTGATATCACCTATCAGCGCCGGATGGAGGAAGACCACGTTCAGGGTCAAAAGCTCCAGCAAATCGGCCAGATCGCTGGCTCGGTTGCGCACGACTTTAACAACTTGTTGGTGGTCGTCATGGGTTCAACCGAGTTATTGATGCGCAATCATCCGGTTGGCGATCCTTCGTATAAAGACCTTTCGCTTATATATGAGACCTCGCAGCGTGCGCAGAACTTAACGCGCAACCTGCTCGCGTTCTCGCGCAAGCAGACGCTCAAGCCGGAGGTTTGTTCGCTTACCGAGCTGCTCAATGACTTCACCCCAGCTCTTCGGAGATATGTCTCTGAGAAAGTCGCGTTGGAGGTGGTGCACGGACGAAATGTTCCCGAGGTCAAGGCCGACAAAGGGCAAATTCACTTGGCCATCATGAACTTGGCGGTGAACGCCCGCGACGCGATGCCGAGTGGCGGGGCTCTTCGGATCGAGACGAAACATATTCCTGATACGGATATTGCCGACTACGGTTATGAGGTGCTCGACGACGTTGATCACGTGCTTATCGAAGTTGCGGATACCGGCGGCGGTGTTCCTGCGGAGATTGCTGAGCAGATCTTTGAGCCGTTCTTCACGACGAAGGGCGAGGGTCAGGGTACTGGCCTGGGTCTTTCCACCGTCTACGGAACGATTGCTCAGATGGGCGGGCGGGTGTTTTTGTTCAACCGGCCGGGCGAAGGCGCAACCTTCCGTATCTTCCTTCCCGCGGTGAGTGCCGAAGAAGCAGCGATCGCAGCGGAACGGCGGCAGGCCCAAGCTGCGAAACCCGAAGAGATGTCGGATCCCACCGGGAAAGGGCGTATCCTCGTCGTCGAGGATGAAGACGGTGTGCGCAGCATTGTCGTCCGCGCGCTGGGCATGTGCGGTTACGAGATCGTTGAGGCAGCCGACGGCGACGAAGCTCTCGATATCATTGAGACCGAACCCGACGGTTTCGATTTGATCCTTACAGACATCATGATGCCGGAAATGGATGGACCAACGCTCATCCAAGAGGCAGGCGACAAGCTGAACGGCGCCAAAGTCGTCTTCATGTCTGGCTACGCCGAGGCGGCGATGCGCGACAAACTCAACACGATTGAGGGCGCAAAGTATCTCCAGAAGCCGTTCACGCTGACCAGCGTCGCTGGTGTCGTGAAGGAGGCTTTGGCCTCCCGGTAGCCGCGGCGACATCATTCAGGCATACGGGTGCGGGCGCTCCGAGAGGAGCGCCCGCATACTGCTATTGAAAGGAGCATTTCGATGAATATTGAAGCGCTGATTTCGCTCGCAGGATACTTTGTTCTGATGCTTGCGATTGGTCTTTATGCGTATCGAAAAAGTACAAGTGATAGCGCAGGTTATCTTCTCGGCGGTCGGCAATTAGGGCCCGCCGTTGGCGCACTTTCCGCCGGTGCCTCGGATATGTCCGGCTGGATTTTGTTGGGCCTGCCCGGCGCAATTTTTGTCGCAGGGCTATCCGAAGCGTGGATCGCCGTGGGTCTCGTTGTGGGGGCGTTTTTCAACTATCTGTTGGTGGCGCCGCGGCTTAGGGTTTACACGGAGCAAGCTGACGACGCGATCACGATCCCCGACTTTTTCGAAAAGCGGTTTGACGATCAATCCCGACTACTCCGTGTGCTGTCATCCGTGGTGATCATCCTCTTCTTTACGGTGTATACGTCATCAGGGGTCGTTGCAGGCGGTAAGTTGTTCGAGGCAAGCTTTGGGCTCAGCTACCATCTCGGCCTGTTCCTTACGATCGGCGTTGTTATTGCGTACACGGTGTTTGGCGGTTTCTTGGCCGTTTCCCTCACCGATTTCGTCCAGGGGCTGATCATGTTTATCGCTCTGATCCTGGTTCCCGTGGTGACGATCAACGTTCTTGGCGGATGGGGTGAGACGTCGGCTATTCTCATTGCGGACAACCCGGCGCGGCTGTCGTTCACAAGCGCAGCACTGGCGGACGGTGCTGCGAAACCGGTCTCGCTGGTGGCGCTGATGTCGCTTTTGGCTTGGGGCCTCGGATACTTTGGGCAGCCGCATATCATTGTCCGGTTTATGGCGATCCGTTCACTGAAGGACGTAGCGACGGCACGGCTTATTGGCATGGGTTGGATGATTGTTAGTGTCGCTGGCGCCGTGGCCGTTGGGCTTGCGGGTTTTGCCTATGTGTCGACCAATCCTGACGCGATCGCTTCCTACATGCGGGAGCAGGGCAGCGGCGCAGTCTTTGATCCGGAGACGGTGTTTATTGTCCTCGGGCAGGTCCTCTTTCATCCGCTCATTGCCGGGTTCCTCCTGGCGGCAATTCTCGCTGCGATCATGTCGACAATTTCGAGCCAGCTCTTGGTCTCATCAAGTTCACTCACTGAAGATATCTACCGGATCTTTGTGAAGCGCGGGGCGAGCGAGCAGGAGTTGGTTTTGGTCGGCCGTCTCTCCGTCTTGGCCGTGTCGCTCGTGGCGGTTGCTCTCGCGTTTGATCGGTCCAGCAACATTCTCGATCTCGTGTCGAATGCTTGGTTCGGTTTTGGTTCTGCTTTTGGGCCGGTGATTCTGCTTAGCCTGTTCTGGTCGCGAATGACAGCGCTCGGTGCGCTCATCGGGATGGTCACGGGCGCCGCCGTGGTGCTCCTTTGGGTTTATGGGCCAGCCGCGATCCTCGGTGATCTGCGCAGTGATGTCGCGGCCATTATTCCGGGCTTTGCGCTGTCAACGCTCGGGATCGTCGTCGGGAGTGTGGTCAGCCGGATGCCTTCAGACGCGATCACCCGTCGGCACGCCGCGGTTGGCGCAACCGTGCGTGCAGGATAGCCGCACTGCACTTTGTTCGGCGTTTACTGCATTATGTTAAGGATTTCTGCGCGGCGAGCCCTAAGTTAGGGACTTCGCGAGCCATTCCGGGGCGGGGGTGGTTCCACAGGGAGTGCGTTGCGTGGAAAATTTGAGAGACCAGCCGTATGTTCCCCCCTCGGCGTTCATCGCGCTGCGGGAGCGGGCAGATGGAGCCGGGCTGTCCGTTGACCGGATGGCAGGAGAGTTGGGGCTCGACCTCAACGGATCAGCCGTCACGGGCCGGGTGCCTCTCGCGCAGTTCCTTAGGCTTCAAACCCGGTTGACCACGCTCCTGGACGACGAGACCGGTCGTCTTTCGAAGCGGCCATTGCTCACGGGATCGACGGAATTGGCGCTGTCACGCCTGCCGTCCCGTGGTTCGTTGACGGATGCCATGGAGACCGTGGCGCGGTCGTACAATCTGCTGCACGGCGGCCCTTACAACCGGGTGGAGGAGCGCGTCGATGCCGTCGGGTTGTTCACGGATGATAGCAGTTTTCCCTACGCCGTTGATGATCAAGAAGAGATTCTTTTTGCGATGGAGACGACCCTGCTTTTCGCGCACGCTCTGTTGCGGCTCATCGTGCCGAGCGTCGCGGCCGGTGGATGGCGCGGGGTCGAGCTGAAACGCAATCTCCCGCCGGCGCGGGTTCCGTTCGAAAAGCACGTTCCGACCGCCTATCAGCAACGCCGGTACGGACTGCTTTATGATCGCGGTAGTGCCAAGCGGGTGCTGAACTTCGCTCCGCCAGGGGCGATCACGCTTGAAGCGGTGACAGAAGAGCAGATCCGCCTCCTCCAGGGTGGGCCAGACGACCGGACCTTCGCTGGCCGGGTCAAATTGTTGATTGAAGAAGGCGCCGGCGACCAAACCGCCGTGGCCGATGCGCTGGGCATGTCCGTCGCCACATTACGCCGCCGCTTGGTGGAGGAAGACGCGAGCTTCCGCGCCCTCCGCATCGAAACGTTGCGCGAGCAGGCTGAAGTTCTGCTGAAAACAGAAGCGCCATTGGTGCACGTCGCTGAGCGGCTTGGCTTCTCTGACGTCCGCAGCTTTTCGCGGGCGTTCAAGACCTGGACGGGCATGACCCCCAACGCGATGCGCAGATCCGCTCGCCTCTGAGCTAAATTGTCCTGCTTAAGTGAACGCAGGTGTCATTTTCGGTCTCCTCTCCCGGCCATACGCTAAGCGCAAAGTTTAGGGGTTAGGGAGAGAAACGATGATCAGTTTTCGACGCGCTTTGCTGCTCGGTGCCGCTTCGGTGGGCCTAAGCCAGGTTGCAACGCCAGCTTTTGCCCAGGACGGCGACACCGCCCTTGAGCCGATCGAAGACCAGGTCATTGTTACGACGGCCCGGCGCCGCGGGGAGAGCCTTCAGGATGTGCCGATCGCAGTGACGTCTGTGAGCGGCGAGCGGCTGCAAGAGCTTGGGACGCCCGATATCAGCTATATCGCGCAGACCGCACCGAACGTCACACTTGAAGTCAGTAGGGGAACAAACACCACGATCACTGCGTTCATTCGCGGTGTCGGCCAACAGGACCCGGTGGCAGGTTTTGAGGCGGGTGTCGGAATTTATATCGACGACGTCTACCTCAATCGTCCGCAGGGGAACGTTCTTGACGTCTATGATGTCGAGCGCATCGAAGTTCTGCGGGGACCGCAAGGCACCCTCTATGGCCGGAACACGATTGGCGGTGCGGTCAAGTATGTCACCAAACGGCTGGGTGACGAGCCGAGCCTCCGGCTGCGCGGCAATGTTGGTTCGTTCAATCAGCGTGATGTGATCGTCTCAGGCGAACTTCCGCTGACGGACAGCCTGCGCGCCGGTGCGGCGGTGGCCAGCTTCCAACGCGATGGTTTCGGCGAGAACCTGACGACGGGCGCGGACAACTATAATAAAGACGTCCTCTCGGCGCGCGCATCGCTTGAGTTCGAACCAAGTGATCGCTTCTTCGCGCGTTTCACCGCTGACTACCTCGCCGACGATTCCAACACGCGCGGCGGACACCGGGAAATTGACGGCATCGCATCGGGCATTGGTCAGCTTGCGAACGTTTTCAACACGCGCGGGGGTATCCAAGGTCCGAACGAAGTCGAAGCATGGGGCGCAGCGCTCACGGCTGAGCTCAAGCTCACCGACACGTTGACATTGAAGAGCATTTCATCCGTGCGCAGCGACGACACGGAAACGCAGATCGACTTCGACGCTCTCCCCCAAGAGGATGTGGATGTCCCGGCGATCTACGAGAACGAGCAGTTCACCCAGGAAATCCAGCTCACCTATGAAGGTGATGCTGTCCAAGGGGTCGCCGGTTTATTCTATATCGACGCCAACGCGTTCAACACCTTCGACGTGATTTTGGCTGAGACAGGCGCGCTTCTGAGCCTCCCCGGCCTCAACGCCAACACCACGGGCGATGTGGACACGGAAAGCTGGGCCCTCTTCGCCGATGCAAGCTTCGATCTGGAAAAATTGATCGGTGCACCCGGTTTTGAGCTCTCCGTTGGTGGGCGCTATACGGAAGACAAGCGCGTCGCTGACGTTCTGCGCCGGACGTTCCTCTTCGGTCGGATCCCTGAGCTTGGCGGCGACAATCCAACGCTGATTGCCACGACGTCGGATTTCAGCGGTGAACAGACATTTACTGACTTCAGCCCTCGCGCTTCGCTAAGCTACAGCCCGAACAGTGACCACAATTTCTATGTGTCGTACTCGAACGGTTTCAAAGGCGGCGGCTTTGATCCCCGCGGGCAGTCGTCCGCTGCGATTGACTTCGACGCTGACGGTGACGTGGACGACGCGGACATCTTCGACTTCTTCCTGTTCGAACCCGAAGAGGTCGACAGTTACGAAATCGGGTGGAAATCTAGCGTCTTAGACGGACGCTTCCGCAACAACATCGCCTACTTCTTCGCAGACTACACGAATGTGCAGATCCCCGGATCAGCAGGCGGCATCGACCCCGTCACCAACGCGCCCACCTTCATCGGTGTAACGACCAACGCGGGTGCAGCCGAGATTTCAGGTTTGGAGATCGAGGGCTCGGCCCTTCTGTCTGAGAGCCTCTTCGGCTTCGACGATAGCTTCTCGGTTGAATATTCGCTGGGTCTCATCGATGCGGAGTATACGGAGTTTATCGTTGCCGGTGAGGACGTCTCAGACCTGCGCGTCGTGCAGAATACGCCCGAAACATCGGCATCGTTGACGACCAATTACCGCTTCTCTGCGTACGGAGGGGACGTCGCGTTCCTGACGGTGACGTCGTTCAAGGGTGATGTGAACCAGTTTGAGGTTCCCAACGCGCTGATTGATCAGGACGCGTACGCACTCTTCGATGCAAGCCTCGTCTGGACGCGTGCTGACGGTCTTTTGACGGTCGGCCTACACGGGAAGAACCTGTTCGACGAGGAGTATCGCGTCGCCGGTTATAATTTCCTCGCTCAAAACCCGGACGGATCCTTCGTTGAGCCATTGACGTCGAGCCTCGGTCTTGAAGGGATCGCGACGACCTTCTATGGCCCGCCGCGTCAGGTGTTTGGTACCATCGAGCTTCGTTTCTAGAGTTCGAAGAAAGGCGGCATGGCCGCCTTTCGTTTGGACGCGATCAAAAGAGAAACCAAAATGGTCCGCAAACTTCTAGGGGGGATCCTTGCGATCACCCTCATAGGCGCGGCAGCGCTTGGGCTTATCAGTTGGCAGACAGCGCAAAGCAACGCGGCGGCTTCGTTAGCCCTCACGCAATCTGCCGATCAGTTCGTCGAAGTCGACGGCCTAACGGTTCGCGTGCGAGACGAGGGGCCACGCGATGCGCCTGTGCTGATCATGCTGCACGGGTTCACCTTCAGTCTTGAGAGCTTCGATCAGCTGACAGAAGATTTGCAAGCGGACTATCGTATCATTCGATACGACTTACGTGGTCACGGTCTCACCGGTCCGGATCCGCAGAAACGCTACGCGCCTGAACAACGGGCCGCGCATATTGGTGCGGTCATGGACCAACTGGGCATCCAGCGTGCAACGCTCGTAGGCAACTCGCTCGGTGGTCTCGCATCGTGGCGGTTTGCTGCCGATAACCCTGAACGTCTTGAAAAGCTGATACTAATCAGTCCTGGCGCCTATCCCATTAACGGGGTCACGGAAGAGCCCGCTCCCGTCCCGCCGGCACTGGAAGCCTATTTTCGGTTTTTACCGGAGAGCGGCATCGACATGTCAATCGATCGGATTTTCGCCGACGCGAACGCCATCGGCGACGAGCGAAAAGCTTCGATCAAGGCGATGATGCGGGCTCCCGGCAACGGCCAAGCTTTCATCGACGCTCTAAAAGTCTTCACCCTTCCTGATCCCGAGCCGGATTTGGCCCGCGTTGTGTCGCCCACACTGATTATTTGGGGGGACGCTGATGTGGTGATCTCACCGAAGGACGGTGAGAAAATGCGCTCGGCTATGCCGGATGCAGAGCTTTTGCTGCTGCCGAGCATTGGCCATGTCGCCCATGAGGAAGCGCCGCAACGTGTCGCCGACGCGATCAGAGAATTCCTCGACGGAGAGCGCGATGAAAGTTGAACAGGGGGCAGGGGGCGGATATCGTGCCTACGTCCTGTTCATGCTGGTGGTGGTCTACACTCTCAACTTCATCGACCGCCAAATACTTTCGATCTTGAAGATCCCGATCAAGGCCGAGCTCGGGTTGTCGGACACGGAAATCGGCTTGATGTCCGGTCTCGCATTCGCGCTCTTCTATGCCACGCTCGGTGTACCGATTGCTCTTCTCGCCGATCGGTCGAGTCGCGTCCGTATCATGACGATTGCGCTTGCCTTGTGGTCCGCGATGACGGCGGTCTGCGGTTTGGCAAATAGCTTTTGGCAAATGTTCGCTGCGCGGCTGGGGGTTGGTGTGGGCGAGGCGGGCGGCGTGGCGCCTGCATACTCGATCATCGCTGATTACTTTCCGTCCTCGGAACGTGCGCGGGCCCTCGCGATCTATTCGCTCGGCATCCCGGTCGGAAGTGCACTGGGAATCGTGCTGGGGGGAATTCTCGTTGACCTCCTCGACTGGCGTTCCGCATTCTTTATCATGGGTATAGCGGGCCTCGTGGTGGCCCCACTCTTTTGGCTCACGGTGAAAGAGCCGGTGCGTGGCCAGTTTGACGCTGCGAAGCCACCTCCGCCCGAAGCGCCGCTCAAGTTCGTGGTCTCGATCCTCTCAACGCTCGCACGGAAGCCGAGTTTTTGGCTTTTATCCGTAGGCGCCGCGTTGTCCTCGATGATGGGATACGGGCTTATTTTATGGTTGCCGTCCTTCCTGGTCCGGAGCTTCGGTCCGGATCTCGCCCCGTTTTTCGCTTTTCTCCCTGATTTCTTAGTCCCTGCGGACGCCACGCCCATTCGTTTTGCGGCCTATTTCTACGGCGCGATTTTGTTGCTGGGCGGCACGGTCGGAATTTATGCGGGAGGCTCGTTGGCAGATCGCTATGGCGAGAAGCGGAAGTCCGTTTACGCTATTGTTCCAGCTGTCGCTTTCCTCTTGACGGTTCCGCTTTTGGTCACCGGTCTTCTTACGCCTACCCTTGGTCTGGCATTTGTGGTTTTCATGGGTGTCCAAGCGCTCAGCCTCGTTTGGCTTGGCCCGGTGATCACCGCGTTCCAGCACCTTGTGCCGCCGCATATGAGGACGACGGCATCAGCGGTTTTCTTGTTGATTAACAACTTCATAGGAATAGGCGTTGGCCAAACTGTCACGGGACTGATGTCCGATATTCTGAGTGCTCAGTATGGTGAGGAAAGCCTGCGCTATTCTTTGTTGGTTGGGGCCAGCTTCTACCTCATTGCAGCTCTCTTTATGCTGATCGTTGCTCGACGTCTCCACCGCGATTGGGAAACGGTTTAGGCGAGAGCCCGTTACCAGAGCGGATGGTCAGGACTGACCGCCTTTGACAGTTTGCCGAGGATCCGGCTGATCGCCGCGCGATCATCGGTGCTTAATTCTGAAATCAATTTCTTCTCGAACGCGAGTGCCTTCGGGGCCACTGATGTGTATACGGCCTTTCCCGCCGCTGTCAGGTGAAGGGTGCTCAAGCGCCCATCGTTTTGCGCACTTTTCCGCTTCAGGCGGCCCTGTTCTATGAGCTTAGAAACGGCCCGGCTGACGGCGACTTTATCCATCGCGGTCCGTTGGCTGACCTCTTTGGCCGATAAACCCGGATCGCCGAAGAGCACGGCAATGACCCGCCATTGAGAAACGGAGAGATCGAACTCGCGCCGATAGGCGTCAGCGATGTGTTCAGAGATCGTGTTGCTGAGTACGGACAATCGGTACGGCAAGAAGTCTGCCAGCGTGAGCTGCTCCCCTTCAGTACGCGTATGACACCGCTGCTGATCCATCTTGCCAGACGTGCCTCAATATGTTTACAGACGCAAGTGGTTGCAGATGAAACTAACGGCGGAGAGCAGAATGGCTGACCTTTTCGAAAATCCGGCTGGCCTTGACGGCTTTGAGTTTATTGAATTTTCGGCGCCGGAAAAGGGTATTCTCGAGCCCGTCTTCGAAGCAATTGGCTTCACGCGCGTCGCGCAGCACCGCACGAAAGACGTGCATTTGTGGCGGCAGGGCGACATCAACCTCATCGCAAATTACGAACCGCGGTCTGCAGCCTGGTTCTTCGCGCGCGAGCATGGGCCATCCGCATGCGGAATGGCTTTCCGCGTCCGTGACGCCCGTAAGGCCTACGACCATCTCATCGAGCAAGGTGCTGAACCCGTTGAAGTGACGACCGGCCCGATGGAACTTCGTATTCCAGCGATCCGCGGCATCGGCGGTGCGATCTTGTATCTTGTTGATCGGTACGGAGAGGATCTTTCGATCTATGACATCGACTTCGAATATCTCCCTGGCGTTGAACGGCATCCCAAGGGCGCTGGTTTTGAGGTCATCGACCATCTGACCCACAACGTTTATACCGGACGGATGGCCTACTGGGCAGACTATTACGAAAAGCTCTTCAATTTCCGGGAGATCCGGTTCTTCGACATCAAAGGCGAGTATACTGGCCTCACATCAAAGGCTCTCACCGCTCCGGACGGAAAAATCCGTATTCCGCTTAATGAAGAGGGTGATAGTGGCAAGGGACAAATTGAAGAGTTTCTGCGCAAGTTCAACGGTGAAGGTATTCAGCACATAGCCTTCTCGTGCTCTGATTTGTTAGCGTGCTGGGACCGGTTGAAGGCACTCGGCGTTCCTTTCATGACCGCTCCGCCTACTGCGTATTATGAAATGCTAGAAGGTCGCTTACCCGGGCACGGTGAACCCGTAAACGAGCTGCAGGCGCGAGGCATCTTGCTCGACGGCGACACTGATGGCGGTAAGCCACGGTTATTGCTGCAAATCTTTTCTGAGACCCAGGTCGGTCCGGTGTTTTTCGAGTTCATCCAACGCAAAGGCGATGACGGTTTCGGCGAAGGAAACTTCAAGGCTCTGTTCGAGTCGATGGAGCGCGATCAAATCCGGCGTGGTGCACTCCAAGTTGAAGAGCCCGCATGACGAACACTGATTTTAACCTGGCCGGCATCCACCACGTGGCCTATCGTTGTCGCGACGCCAAGGAAACGGTGCGTTTTTATCAACGTGTCATGGGAATGCGGTTTGACGTCGCTTTCGCTGAAGATCATGTTCCGTCTACGGGAGAGTATGATCCGTATATGCACGTTTTTCTTGACGCTGGGAATGGTAATGTCCTCGCCTTTTTTGAGCTGCCCCAGCAGCCTGAGATGGGTCGCGACCAGAACACGCCAGATTGGGTCCAACACATTGCTTTCAAAGTGAATTCACTTGAGGAGTTGATGGCAGCCAAAGAGCGCGTAGAAGCGGAAGGTCTCGATTGTATCGGACCGACCAATCATGGCGTGTTCAAATCGATCTACTTTTTCGATCCGAACGGTCACCGCTTAGAAATCGCATGTGATACGGGCACTGCTGATCAAATTGCTGAGCTGAAACGCGTCGCGCCTGATATGCTCGAAGAATGGTCCCAAACGAAACGCGCACCGCGCCACGCCGCTTGGTTGCACGAAGCTGCGCGCAACGACCATGACTAACGTAGAGATACTTTTTTATGAAACTTGCTAGCCTCAAACACGGCCGCGACGGCCGCCTCGTCGTTGTTTCAAATGACCTGACCCGGTGCGTGGCGGCGACAGACATCGCTCCCACCCTTCAGAGTGCTCTGGACAATTGGATCGAAAAACAAGCGGAGTTACAGCATCTTGCAGTACTACTTGAGTCCGGTTCAATCGCGAGCAAGCCGTTTGTAGAGGCGGAGTGCGCGTCGCCCTTGCCCCGTGCTTTTCAGTGGGCGGATGGATCGGCGTACGTCAATCACGTCGAGTTGGTGCGCAAGGCACGGGGTGCCGAGATGCCCGAGAGTTTCTGGACAGATCCCTTGATGTATCAGGGTGGCTCCGACAGCTTTCTTGGTCCGCGAGATCCTATCGTGATGCCTACTGACGAAGGCTGGGGGATTGATATGGAAGGCGAAATCGCAGTTATCGTTGATGATGTTCCGATCGGTGTTGGGGCGGAAGACGCGCTGGCGCACATTGTGTTGGTGATGCTTGTGAACGACGTCAGTCTCCGCGGCCTCATCCCCGGAGAGCTCGCGAAGGGGTTTGGTTTCTTTCAGTCCAAGCCATCCAGCGCGTTTAGTCCGTGTGCGGTCACACCTGACGAACTCTCACCCCATTGGAGCGGCGGAAAATTGGCGCTGCCGCTTAATGTTGATCTCAACGGCAAGCCCTTTGGGCGCGCGCATGCAGCAACTGACATGACATTTCATTTCGGTCAGCTGATCGCCCACGCGGCCAAATCACGTCCGCTTTCGGCGGGAACGATCATTGGGTCGGGTACGGTTTCCAACAAGCTTGATGGCGGCCCCGGGAGGCCTGTCGATCAAGGCGGCGTCGGCTATTCCTGTATCGCAGAGATGCGTACGATTGAGACGATTAATGACGGCGCTCCGGTGACACCTTTCATGCAATTTGGCGATACCGTTTCAATCGAAATGCATGATGCGGATGGGCAGTCTATTTTTGGCCAGATAAATCAACCTGTTGAGCGGTACACTTCCTAGGCTTGTTGTCTTATGTGGTTGGCGTTCAAATCGCCCCGAGCGCCATTTATCATCAGTAGACGCATATTCAGTGCGGCCGCAAGCGTGACCCAGGCAAGGTAGGGGACCAACAAAACTGCCGCAAGCTGATTGATTGGTGCAAAGACGAAGATCAATACAGCAACTATCACCCAAAGCGCTACTACGTTCACCATTGCGAGGTCGAGTCTCTTCCGTCCAAAGAAGAAAAATGACCATGTCGCATTAATGAAGAGATGAACGGTATAAAGGCCGATCTCGACCACTGCTGGGGCGTCAGAGCTTTCCCAGACGAGCCAACTTGCAATGGCCATTGCGGAAAACAAGATCATCCAGACGATAGGGAAAAGCCAGTTCGGCGGCGTCCAGAGTGGTTTCTTGAGATCCGCATACCACGTATCTGGTTTGAAGATGGCCCCCGACGCTGATGCTAGGAAGGTTATTGCAAAGAAAAAGAGAAGGGTCGCAAGCGAGTTAGGCAATGTGCTTATCCTTCAAAAATGGCATCCGGTTCTGGTTTGGCTTCTATTGTACATACCCACAGAGACCGCGCGCAAGGTGAATATTTTACCATAAAAATAGTCGGTATAGAGATCGAGTAGAGCTGACGGATCTCGTATAATACTTCTTTAAGCTCTCAATCTTAGGTTGCGGGCGATCTTTGGTCAGGTTTCACTGAACGATAGGACGCATAATGCCGCTATCTCTCGAAGCGTCGTCTCCAGATGAACAAAACTCTCGTGAGATGGAGGCGGAGCCGATGGTGCTCGCGCGAAAAATAGATTCCCGAGAGGCCACAGCGCTTCTGCATACGTTTCGTGATCGGCGTGGAGCGCCCCTAACTATCGACGCCGGTTTTACAGAGTATGTGGGTGGTCAAGGTGTTGCCCTTCTTCTGTCCGCTGCGAAAAGTTGGCATACTGACAATCAATCCTTGGAGTTTGCAAACCCGTCCGATGATTTTATTCGGGACTTAGCACTTTATGGACTGACTGTGGACGACATCAACGTGGAAGTCGGCTTATGACTCATACCATTCTTGCCATCGACGATTCGCGCACCATGCGCACCATGCTTAAAGTCGCTCTCACTAACGCAGGCTTTGATGTTCAGCTTGCTGAAGATGGGATCGATGGGCTCGAGCAATTTGAAAAGTCGGTTCCCGATGCAGTGATCACTGATATCAATATGCCGCGATTGGACGGTTTTGGTGTTATCGATGGTATACGGAAGGAATCGCAGTATAGATCCGTGCCCATTCTTGTTCTGACGACAGAGAGCGCTAACGATCTGAAAATGCGTGCAAAGACGGCTGGCGCCACCGGTTGGATTGTGAAGCCTTTTGACCAGGACAAGCTCGTTGGCGCACTCCGCCGACTTGTTCCATAGGGTGCCGCCATGGATGCAATGGAAGAAATTCGCGAAACCTTCTTTATTGAATGCGAAGAACTCCTAGAGACGTTGGAGTCTGGCCTCATTTCTATGAGCGAGGCCAACCACGATGACGAAACCGTCAATGCCGTCTTTCGTGCGGTGCACTCAATCAAAGGCGGTGCAGGAGCCTTCGGACTCGATGCACTGGTCGATTTTTCACACAAATTCGAGAACGTCCTCGATCTCGTTCGATCGGAAAAACTGAGTACGGATCATCGGGTGATGGATGTCCTGCTCCGTTCAGGAGACACACTCTCTGATCTGGTGCAAGCGGCACGAGACGGAAACGACGCCGAGACAGAAACGTCGCGTGCGTTAATCGACGAACTCAAGAGTCTGTATGCGATAAAGCCATCAGGCGGCGAAAACGAGTCGGCGTCGCTTTCGCCGGATCTGCCTGAAGATATCACTAACGAGGCGGAGGAGGTTTATGCGCCACAACCGATCGCGTTCGATGCGGACGATGGCGATACGGAGCCTGTCTACGCTCCCCAGCCGTTGGTTTTTGATGAACTCGACAGCGGCAATTGCGAAGACAACAAATATGCAATTAAAGTAAAACCGCATCCAGAGCTCTATGCTCATGGAAGTGATCTGACGCTTTTGCTTCGTGCTGTTAGTGAGTTGGGAGAGTTAGAGGCAAAAGTAAACTCGGACCTGATACCAGATTTGTCTGTATTTAGTCTCGAGAAATCACTGATTTCTGTTGAACAAACGCTTTCGTCGCAAGAGCCACTTGCAGTGGTTCAAGAGATTTTCGACTTCGTTGATACAGAATGCGATATCGACATACGCGGACAAATAGAATCGCCATCGTCAACATATGATAAAGAAGATTTGTCGGACAATAAAAATCGAGATGTCAGCGATGATCTCGATGTAAAAATTAACAAAGATATCAATTATAAAGTCAATTCCGATATTAAAATCAAAAGCAAAGACAAAAGTAGTCCTGAAAAGGCAGCTTCCGCTCAAGCCCCTCAATCAAAATCGACTGTGCGGGTTGATGTTTCGCGCGTTGACCGGCTTGTGAATCTAGTAGGCGAGTTGGTTGTCACGCAAGCAGGGATCTCGGAATTCGTTGAGCGCGCCGGCGATCAGAACGAAGGCGGAGCGAATAATGCGCTTGAGGAGTTCAAGCAATTGACGCGAGAGCTGCAGGAAAGCGTTATGTCTCTCCGTACACAGCCAGTCAAATCATTGTTTCAACGTATGCAGAGGATATCTCGAGAGTCAGCCGCAGCTGCGGGTAAGACAGTCAAACTTTCCCTGATCGGCGAGGCGACAGAGGTTGATAAAACGGTGATCGAGCGACTTTCCGACCCGCTCACCCATATGATCCGTAACGCGATTGATCACGGCCTTGAAAGTACCGAAGATCGAAGCAAGGCGGGCAAGGATCCCGTAGGTGTTGTCACTCTTTCCGCCGCGCATCGGTCCGGGCGCGTTGTCATCGATATTTCTGATGATGGCGGAGGAATAAATCGCGATCGGGTGAAAGCAAAAGCGGTTGAGAAGGGTCTTGTGAAGGCGGACGCCATTCTGACCAACGCTGAAATCGACCAATTGCTTTTCGCGCCAGGATTTTCAACCGCGGCGGCTGTGACAAACCTATCTGGTCGCGGCGTCGGGATGGACGTCGTCAAGCGTTCCATACAGGCACTAGGGGGCAAAATATCCATCTCGTCTCAAGAAGGTGCGGGTACGACATTTTCTATTAGTCTGCCACTGACGCTTGCGGTCCTCGACGGAATGATCATTCAAATTGATCAGCATACAGTTGTTATACCGCTGACGGCAATCGTTGAGACGCATAAGCCAACATCTGAGCAAATTCTTGAAATCGGTGGGGAAGACACGGTTCTCTCAATTCGCGGAAACCTCGTGCCCGTGGTCGATGTTGGTCTGAGGTTTGGATATCGTCGGGGTGTTGAGGATGTTACGAAGCACGTCGCGATTTTAGTCGAGTCGGAAGATGGCTGCCTCGTTGC
This sequence comes from Pseudomonadota bacterium, assembly GCA_038749595.1. Lineage (GTDB taxonomy): Bacteria > Pseudomonadota > Alphaproteobacteria > Caulobacterales > Parvularculaceae > Parvularcula. Next base: position 151,788 of record JBCDHW010000005.1, on the reverse strand, counting down.
GTTGATCGTTGATGACATCGTCGATCAGCGACAGGTGGTGATTAAGGGACTCGATGAAAATTATGGCGAGGTACAGGGTATCGCAGCAGCGACTATTCTCGGTGACGGAACGATTGCCCTTATTCTTGACACTGAGGAAATAATTGGGGCGCAGACGTCTCATTCGCTTGCGCTTGAAGCGGTTGCCTAGGGGGATCCTATCATGTCTCAACACGCTGGTAAGAACGACACACACTCCCGGAAGATCGTCTCCTTTCGACTTGGAAACGAAGAATATGGGGTTGATATACTCAGTGTCCGGGAGATCCGTGGTTGGACTCCAACGACGGTGCTTCCACAAGCGCCTCACTATGTTCGTGGCGTGATTAATTTGCGTGGTGCAGTTCTACCTGTGATCGATCTTGGGGTGCGTCTCGGAATGTCGGGAACTCGCGACGACAGTAGCAATGTGATTATCGTTATCGAAGAGGACGGCCGCCTCATTGGGCTCATCGTTGACGCCGTTTCGGACATTCTCTCTCTTCAAGAAGATCAGTTTCTACCAACGCCGGAAATTCCGTCTACGAACATTAAGGACTTCATTGAGGGTGTTGCGACACTCGATGATCGCATGATACAACTGGTGGCGACCGATCAAATACTAGGCACTGCTTACGAAAGCGCTGCCTAGTACTCCGCCAGTGGGGTTGGTTCAAATCCATGCCGATAAACACACAAACGCTGACAGCGGATCACTTCGAGCATTTGAAAGCCCTTGTAGAGAAACGAGCGGGGCTGAGTCTTCAGGACTCCAAGCGCCTAATGGTGAGTTCACGCGTTGCTAAGAGGTTGAGAGCGCTTTCGATCGAGGACTTCGAGACTTATTTAGACTTTGTAAAAAGTGAAAATGGCAAATCTGAATACACTGTATTGATTGGAGTACTGACAACGAACGTGACATCCTTTTTTCGCGAGCAGCATCATTTTGATGACTTTCGTGATCACGTCATACCTTGCCTTAAACAAAAAGCGTTTGCAGGTGAGGCTGTACGCATTTGGTCAGCGGGTTGTTCCATTGGTGCAGAGCCATATAGTCTCGCTCTTCTATTACAGAAACAGTGGCCAGACATTGAGAGCTACGATGTGAGGATCTTAGCGACAGACATTGATCCCGCAGTGCTTCGACAAGCACACGAAGCGCGCTATCCTCGCGAACTACTCATTAAAGAGATTCCAACCGAATACAGAGATCAGATCATCAATCAGAAAGGTGAGTATTCCACTTTATCCGAACGAATAAGAAATCTTGTCACAGTTAAATCATTGAACTTAGTCGGTGATTGGCCGCTCCAAAAAAAATTCGACGCAGTCTTCTGCAGAAACGTCGTTATTTATTTCTCTAAAGAAATTACCAGATCGATCTGGATGCGGTTTGCAAACCAAATTCATGAAGGTGGAAGGCTTTACGTTGGCCATTCGGAACGCGTGGCCGGTCCGGCTGAGGCCGAATTTAGATCTGTCGGTGTAACGGTTTATGAGAAAACGGGAAGAGCATCATGACTGATGAATTGTTAGACGATAGCATAGAAAAAAACTACGGTACTAGCTTAGTTGATTCTCTCGTCTCCTTGAGGGCAGAAATACAGCGCCTGTCGTTTATGGCGGCAGATGCAGACGAAGCTTTTACCGATGCATCAGCTTATGCCGCAACTGAAGCTATTTCAAGTATTCAGCGTTTGGACGCAATACGCCAGAATCTATATGGCCTCACAGAATACGTCTCAACAGTTATTGAGCAAACTCCAAAAGATGTCTGCGTCGACTTCACAGGAATTGCGGATACATTACGACCACGTGATCTATGCTATCGTCTGCTTGAAGTAAGTGAAGATCTTCAGAAGTTTTCGTCCGGCGATTTAGACCTATTCTAAGTAAGAAGATCTATCTCGTCTAAAATAAGTCAACATCGCCTGATGCAGCAGTTTGCTCTCCGCGCGAGGGCAGTTGTTCGACCATAGGCGTGCTGTCCATAATGAAACGTTGCTTTGCGCGACCATCCGTTGGCCAGAACTTTACCCGTCGACCGTGATCTCCGCCAAGGCTTGAGCTAACCACGTCGATGCGTTCGAATTGAAAGAAGTTACGGGCAAAGGCTGCGTTCCTTGCACCAATGTCGGATAGGTTATCAATCATCCGTGCACCGCCAAACAATTTTGCGCGTAATCGATGCTTTTCAGCTCCGCGCTTGAGAAGTCCATTGATCAACAGTTCCATCAAATGAACGCCTTCGCCAGACGCCGTTGTATCATCAGGAGGCAGAAGAAGATGGTTCATGCCGCCTACAGCGGCTTCGTTGTCCCACAGGCAGGCAGCGACACACGATCCGAGTACTGTCGAGAAGTAGACTTGGGGCGATGCCGAAATTTCGATCTTTCCCTGTGCTACGTATACAGCGGTCTGAACACCTTTTGTCATGTCACGATGTGCTTGTTGCTCGCTTGAGAAGAGCGTCCGCCAGTTCCTCAACGGGCAGGGATGTTTTGCATGCGCCGAGCCTCAGCGCCGCACGGGGCATTCCAAATACCGTACACGTCTCCTCATTCTGAACGACAGTCGAACACCCCATATCATGCAGGAGTTTCATGTTGATAGCGCCATCTGCTCCCATCCCTGTGAGAAGACCGCAGACAACGTTAGGTGCGTGTGCAGCGAGTGATTTGAAAAGGGTGTCTACAGACGGTCTATGGCCACTTTCGGCCGGTTCTTCAGTTAGCTTGATGCGGAGGGGAGGTCCGGCAGCAAGGGTCATATGCGTGTCAGAACCCGGTGCAATATAGGCGTGTCCTGAGTGAATTCTCTCGCCATCCCGCGCCTCAACAACTTGGATAGCACACTTCGATGCCAAGCGTTGTGCAAACGAAGCAGTGAAGTGCTTTGGCATATGTTGGACAATCAAAGTCGGTGGACAGTCGGGTGGGAACCGCCTCAATACTGTGAGTAAAGCGTCAACACCGCCGGTAGAAGCTCCAATGGCGATGATTTTGTCGTAGTTCCCGCCTCGAGCAACCGGGGCATTCATATTGACCTGCGGAACGTGCGCTTTGACATGTGCTTGAGACGCCGCACGGATCTTGGCTGGAAGGTCGGCGAAGGAATTACGAAAGTGTACGGATGGTTTGACTACGCAATCAATCGCACCGAGAGCCATTGCTTCGATTGTTTCGCGCGCACCGGCATCGGTCAGGCTCGAAACCATGATCACTGGCGTTGGCCGTAACCGCATGATTTTCTGCAAGAAATCTAGACCAGACATCCGCGGCATTTCAATGTCGAGCGTGATCACGTCGGGGTTGGTGGCCTTTATGACCGTCCTTGCCTCATAGGGATCGCCGGCTTCGCCCACGACGATGAGGTCGCTAGCGGACTCAATCTCGGTCCGCAGCAGCGCACGCATGGAAGGACTGTCGTCGACAATCACGACACGGACTGGGGTCGCAGAGGAGGTCCCTTTTGCGGCGAGGTTTTGCATCGCTAAAAGTCTGTCCAGTCGTCATCGAAATCGGTAAACGGATCATCCACCGCTTGCGTTGCGGAAATCGCGGCCGCAACCTTTTGCACCTCTGCTTGCTGTTGGCGGACAATTGGTGCAACGCTCTGCGCGCGCTTGGGGTCTCTGATCGGCTCTGATTTCACAACCGATGGCGTTTGGAGCGTTAGCGGTGGTGCTGATTGCCTCTGTGTACTGACGCCTTTGTCGGTGAACAACAGAGCAATACGCTCGACCTCGTCCGCAATGCGTTTGATCGCATGTGTATGCTCAGCCGAACGTTCGTGTACGCCTTTACTTGACGCTTTGAGATCGGACAGCGCCTGACCTGCGGACGCCAAGCCTTGGACCTGCTGACCCGCGGACTCGTTGAGTTGTTGAAATTGAACGTTAATTCGATTGATGGCCTCAATGATATTCTCAAGAACCTCGCCGGTCTGACCAACGAGTCCAACGCCGCTCGCAACTTCTTGCGTGCTTTTCGAAATCAGATCTTTGATTTGCTTTGCGGCGTCCGAGGACCTCTGCGCAAGTGCCCGGACTTCTGATGCCACAACTGCAAAACCGCGGCCGGCGTCACCTGCTCGCGCAGCTTCAACGCCAGCATTAAGCGCGAGTAAGTTGGTTTGGAAAGCGATGTCGTCGATCATCACGATGATCTGGGAGATTTCGGACGACGATGATTCAATTTCGCCCATTGCGGTGATTGCAGTTTTGACCACGTCACCTCCCTGTCGCGCCGTTGCTCGGGTCGCGTTGATTTCTGCCTCGATTGCTGTCGTTTGGTCGACGGTCGTTTTCATGCCGTCGGACAAGCGCGAGAGCGACGATGAGGATTGGTCGACGACAGAGAGTTGCTGTTCGGTATCGGATTGATGGGAAGCGAGCGCCGTATGCAGAGCAATCGCGCTGTCTCTTATCGTCACAAGCGCATGACCATTGCTACGGGCTTCCTCCATTAGTCCATGCAAAATTATGTTAAAGCGCGATAAAAGCGCTCCGTAGGGGGTGTTTTCGTAACTGGGAGTAGCGGTGGAAAGGTTGCCTGCCTCCAGAGTTTCGATCATCCGCTCCAAGTGTTGAGCAAGCTGTTGGTTGTCGGCATCGCACTCTGCCGACAAGCTTTGGCTTTGGCTTTGACTTCGCGCTTCCGGTATGAACCCTGCGTCAAGTTCGAGGACGAAGAATGCTGTGTCCGAGCCACGGCCTGTGTACGGAACAAAGAGCGCTTTTGTCTGAACAGTTTGACCGAGCTCGGTCCGGCCAGGGGGCAAAGGCGCGATCTCGCATCGCTCTGTAGCGTCTCCGACCGAGCGTCGTGGTTCTGTCACCGTGTCCGGATAGAGAATTTTGGCCGGGAGACCGAAGATCTCTCCTTCGCCGTAACCGAAGAGCGTACGATAGGCGGCTGATGCTTCGGTGAGGCGCCCTGACTCATCGAACGCCGCTATGGGGAGACCAGTAAATGCACCTAGTACGGAAGCATCTGTAGTATCATCGTTATTTACGACCCCACTCGTTTGAATAGCAACGAGCCAACGGCTTTCGTTGGGTGTATCGTTGTCCTTGAACACCCGCCCCAGCGCCGATATCGGTTCCGGTCCGCTGTCAAATGTAAGCGGTAGGGTGCCTTCGCCTTCGGCGACGATCGCCTCGAAGTCGCCCCGATCAGATGGGGCTATGAACTCGGATAGGGGCTGTGACTGGAGAGCAGCAGGTGAAGTACCAAGTGCCCGAGACACATTCGATCCCACTTGCTGAATACGTCCGTCAACGGAGAGCTTTATGCAGAGTACCCCGCTTTCTTCCGCGGATATCGAGCGCGCTGTGCTGTTTCCACTCACGTCTGCGATGAGCACCAAGTACTCATCTGTTCCAGTGGGAATTGTTTGGCAGAGGAGCCTTCCGCCGCTGGTGGACAGCGCAATCTGGTCGCTTTGTATTTCCGCGTCAGGATGGATGAGCCGACGGTGCAGCATCGCTGCGGCCGTGCTCGCTGACGATGACAGCTCGAACGACTTACCCTCATTCTGACAGAAGCTCTCAAAGCCGCCGCTGACGCTTCGGATCGCACCCTTCCGAGTACAAATGAAACAGGGAGACTGGAGATTTTCGATTTCAAGTCTCTGATATTTCCGGCGTTCTTTGAGTGATGTTCCATCGGGTGCAGAGACGGTGGGAACACGTTTCTCAGCCTCCTCCAGATCATACTGCAGGCTTCTGAATGCCTCTACCACCTTCTGACGCTCACGCACGATCATGCTGAGGCCTGCGCCCGCTCCAATAAACACCAGAGCAATGCTCAGAACCGATCCGACAATCAGCCCGGGAATCAAAGGGAGGACGACGAGGGTAATGACCGCCGCAGCGGTGACCGGGATAATGCTCAAAAAACTAGGAGACGGTGTCTGCTTCATTCGGGTGATCCCTTTTCAAGTCGCATCCTAACGGCCCTTTGCGAGCACAATGTCTGCGGAAGCTGATCTGTCCACGGACGCATGGCCGCGCGGACGATGGGAGAGAGGTACCAACCTTAGGTTGAGAGAGTGTTAGGCATGCGCGGGATGATTAGCGTGCTCGCGAATTGCCGTCGCTCGATTCTACGGCGCCGAGCCGCCGCTCAGCGGCGCGATGAGCGCGGTGTGCAGTACTCGGATAAAAGTTGTCGGAAAGAACCGCTTGCGCAAGGCTGGCGGAGTTCAAAGACGTCCGCACACGGCTTCGATGCAGCTGCGCAGCTGCTGGGGCGTGAATGGTTTTTTGAGGAAATTATTCATTCCTAACTTCCGTCCGCGGTCGAGGACATCTGGGGAGGCGCGGCCAGAAACAAGAATAAAACCAATGCGTTGAGTCGTACGATTTGAGCGCAGACCTTCGAGAAGCTGGAGGCCGTCCATCTTCGGCATTTCGTAATCCGAGATAACGAGATGACACGGGTTGCTGACCAGCGTGTTGAGCGCCGTCTGGCCATCTTTCAGATAGTCATAATTGCTTATGCCCAGTTCATCGAGGCCCATCGTAATGAGCCCACGGCTGGCTGCCATATCATCAACGACCATGACCTTGATGGTGTTGCGCAGTGACATTTCATAATCCTCTTGATGCCGATCAATGGCAATTCGTCTGTAATCAGAGCATGAGCTGATGTTGCTCGCGAGAAGTAACAATCTAAGGTAGAACAAAGCAGGGTTCGCTTAACATTTGGTGCATTCGGTCCGGTGCGCAGGCCCGGAAAGAATGCACCCTGCCGCTGCCCGTTAGCCTGTGCTTTCGACGTGCTCTTGCAGTCCGATCCGCGTTGCGATGCTTGGGGATGTGCAAAAACGTCGCTAAAACAGCAATCTATCGTTCTCATGTTGATCGAGACAGCGATGTGGGCGTTGGTTGACATATGTCACGTTGCCGCCTGTTTTTGTGTGCAACAGCGAAGACATGAGAGCTGCTTGGCGAAAATATTTGGAACGGAATGCGCCTCGTTATACGAGTTACCCCTCCGCTTTGCATTTCGCTTCCGGCGTTGGCGTCACGCAACTCAAAGCAGCTCTCTCCCATATTCGCGGCTACGAGCCGATTTCGCTTTCTGTCTGCGTACCCCAAGAAATTTCGCAGCGGTCCCTGTACGGAAGTTCTGGAGCCAGGGTAGGACAAGACACTGCCAAAGCGTACGTTGATGCGTTACTCCGAGAGATTTCAAACGTGTCGGGCGTTTTGTCCGGGCGGGGACTGATCACTCAAGTTCACTTCGGACGCGGTTCCGCTGAGTTCTTCACAACGTCTGATATGACGTCGGTGATTGACGCCGTGGAAAGCGGTTTTGGCATCACCGATGATACGCCAATCGGAATAGAGATTGACCCAAACGTCTCCCAGTCTGTTGAATTGGAACAACTTATTTGCGCGGGTATTTCCCGGGCGAACGTGTTGCTCGATGATTTTCGATCGGAGTCCGGCAAGGATGACACGCGTGGTCCGACGTTCACCGAGGTAGAGGGTTACATCAATCTCCTCCGTGATCAGAATGTCAACGACGTTTGCATCTCGCTAACCTACGGCAAACCAACGCAGACGCTGAGCTCATTCCGGGACACCTTTAGGAAGGTGATGATCCTCTCGCCAGACCGTATTAGCTTATCTCCCTTTTGTTTCAGTGACAGGCTGCAAACGGATCGCCGTACACCGAATAAAGAAACGCGAATGCTTCTCGCGGAAGAAGCGCATCGTACACTGATGAGCTTTGGATATCTTCCCGTTGGCTTCGATCAGTATGCACGGCCGGAAACAGCGCTTGCACGTGCGGCGCGATCGGGACAACTCAATCGCAACTTCCAGGGGTATACAGAAGACCCAGCGACCTGCGTCATCGGACTCGGCGCCGCGGCGTTAACCGCGCTTCCGGGTGTCCAGGTTCAGAACCACACGGACGTCGAGGAGTATTGCTCGGCCATCCATGCGTATGGGTTCGCGTGTGCATGCGGAGCCGCGTATGGTCACGAGGAAGGTGACCTCGGCGATTGGTTGCGGCGGCTTTTGTGCGAGAGTCGGGGTGATTTGCGGCGCTACCGACGGATTTTGGCCCTTGATCAAGCGGGCTGGTCACCGGTTGAGCAGCGCGTTTTGAGCTTGATTGAGGACGGCGTTGCTGCGCTCGACGGTGACGAACTTGTGATTTTTGACGAAGCGAAGCCGCTTTTGCGAAGCGTTGCCTCGCTCTTCGACCCGTCTGTTCAGCCGATTGGGAAAGCCGCTTTAAGCCCTTGATTGGCAATAAATCCTGCGCCCTGCCGCCCCAGCGCTCCCGCTGTAAAATGATCGCGCGGGTCCTATCGCTTTGATCCCATTTGCTATAATATGCCGCAATTGGAGTTGAGTGATGCAGACAAGATGTGGGCGCCCTCTGGGCAACACGAACTTCTGCGCCCTTTGTGATCTACGGAACCAGTCCGTTTGTGCTGAGCTCTCTGACGAGGAGATGAAATCCGTTTCATCGACCATGGCCCACTTGGCTGTGAAAGAGGGCCAGACGATCATCGAGGAGTCAGAAGTTAGCGAGTTTCTGTGCGTTGTTGTCAGCGGCTCATTCCGCCTGGTGCGCAATCTCGAAGATGGACGGCGCCAGATCACAGGTTTTATTTTCTCCGGCGATTATTTGGGGATGAGTGGTACGGTGGCGAACGCCTATACTGCCGAAGCGATCGAGCCCTCGCTCATTTGCCGCTTTTCGCACGCGTTTCTCGATGAGATGAGCTTGCGTCACCCCGGGATCAAAGACCGCCTGATCGCGAAAGGGCACACCGAGCTCCACAAAGCGCAAGATCACATCGTTCTTCTTGGAAAGGCCTCAGCGGAAGACCGGGTGATGAGCTTCCTAGAGATTGTGCATCCGTATACGGCTGATCATCCTGGTTCCTCGCGATTCTATCTGCCGATGTCTCGGCAAGACATTGCCGATTATCTCGGCCTCCGCATGGAAACATTGAGCCGGACGCTGACGAAGCTGAAAAAGGCTGGCCGGGTCGCGTCGCTCGAAGGACGGCTGGTCGAGCTACCGTCTAACTCGACGACGGAAGCCCTGGCTTAGACCCATCTTTCCGACGCTCCGTGACGCAGGGGTTGTGGCACCCGTGCGCGTCTTCCGGAGACGGATCGTCAGCGGGCGAATCAAAGGTGATAAAAACCGCACGGGCGGTAGCGCCAGGCATGCATACAGTTACCCACATGCCCGGCGCTACTGGGGAAAGCGCTACGGCGTCAATGGGGGTAGCAAACGCGAGTGATGAACACGCTACCGCCCATGCCCTGCCCCAACGGGCTTTCCCTAAGCTCATGACCATTACCCGTGATCACCTAACTTGACCGATGGGTAGCACACCGATGCGCGGCTGAACTTGATTTTGGTCAAGGCGCTGCGCAGCGCGCTGTGGAACAAAGTGTCGATCTGCATGCGTATTAAGCAGAAAGGCACTCAGTACCGTGGCAACATCCGTATCTTCCCCGAACCCTGGCCCGAACACGGGGTCGATCGACACCACTTTCGTTGCTGCGGTGCTGAGTGTCGGTTGTCTGATCTTCTACCTCGTCGCGGCGTATACACCTGAGCCAGCGATGCAGGTGCACGCGTTTATGTTCCTCGCGGCGTTCATGCTCGGCGGCGCTGGCATGCTGCTGCGCGCGACGGACGGTAAGCCTGTGGATCCCGCTGCGTACAACACCGACATCGTCAAGGTAGGGGTTGCGGCTTCGGCCTTTTGGGGTGTCGTCGGCTTTTTGGTCGGCTGTGTGATTGCGTTCCAGCTGGCGTTTCCTGAGCTCCTCTCGTGGGAGCAACACGGTTGGCTGAACTTCGGCCGTCTGCGGCCGCTCCATACGTCGGCGGTGATCTTTGCCTTCGGCGGATCTGTGCTCCTGACGACCAGTTTCTACGTTGTTCAGCGTACGACGCGGGCGCGGCTGTTCGGCGGCGTGCTGCCGTGGTTCACGTTCTGGGGCTACCAGCTCTTCATCGTCATCGCCGCCACGGGCTACCTGATGGGGATCACCCAGTCGAAGGAATATGCTGAGCCTGAGTGGTATGCGGATATTTGGCTCACAATCATCTGGGTCTGCTATTTGCTCGTCTTCCTCGGTACACTGTGGAAGCGGAAAGAGCCGCATATTTACGTCGCGAACTGGTTCTTCCTAGCGTTCATCGTCACCGTTGCGATGCTGCACATCGTCAATAACCTGGCGATGCCGGTTTCGCTTTTTGAAAGCCGCAGCTACTCGCTCTTTGCTGGCGTGCAGGACGCGCTCACCCAGTGGTGGTACGGCCACAATGCAGTGGGCTTTTTCCTGACCGCCGGGTTCCTGGCGATCATGTACTACTTCATCCCCAAGCGGGTGGAGCGGCCGGTCTATTCCTACCGGCTGTCGATCGTGCACTTCTGGTCGCTGATCTTCATCTACATCTGGGCCGGACCGCACCACCTTCATTACACGGCGCTTCCCGAATGGGCCCAGACACTGGGCATGACGTTCTCGATCATGTTGTGGATGCCCAGCTGGGGCGGGATGATCAACGGTCTGATGACCCTCTCAGGCGCATGGGACAAGCTCCGTACAGATCCTGTTGTCCGGATGATGGTCGTCTCGGTCGCGTTCTATGGGATGAGCACGTTCGAGGGTCCACTGATGTCGGTCCGTGCCGTCAACTCACTCTCTCATTACACGGAGTGGACGGTCGGCCACGTGCATTCAGGCGCGCTTGGCTGGGTTGGCTATATCAGCTTTGGCGCGCTCTATTGCCTGACCCAGTGGGTTTGGAAGCGCGAGCGGCTTTACTCTCTCGCCCTCGTTGAGTGGCACTTCTGGATCTCGACCCTCGGTATCCTTCTCTACATCACCTCGATGTGGGTTGCGGGGATCACGGAGGGTCTGATGTGGCGCGCCTACGATGAATACGGCTTCCTCCAATTCTCGTTCATTCAAACCGTTGAAGCAAAACACATTTATTACATCATCCGCGCGGTCGGAGGGACATTCTTCCTGATCGGTGTACTGATCATGTGCTTCAACCTCTGGAAAACGGCGCGCGGCGACATCCGCCAGGCCGAGGTAGAACCGAAGCCTCTGCCAACGCCAGCACCCGCGCCTAGTGCAGCACCGGCGGAGTAAGAGTTATGCTGAGCAAACACGGATTTCTTGAGCGTCACACGGGCCCCTTGATCGCAGGTATTCTGGTCGTCGTTTCGATCGGTGGACTGATAGAGATCGCGCCGCTCTTCTACCTCGAAAATACGATCGAGGAGGTTGATGGTGTTCGTCCGTATACCCCTCTCGAGCTTGCGGGCCGCGACATCTATATCCGTGAGGGGTGCTATAATTGCCATAGCCAGATGGTGCGTCCCTTGCGCGACGAGGTCGAGCGCTATGGCCACTACTCTCTCGCTGCGGAAAGCATGTATGACCATCCGTTCCAGTGGGGGTCAAAACGCACCGGTCCTGATCTGGCGCGCGTCGGCGGTAAGTACTCGGACGATTGGCACCGGCAACACTTGATCGATCCGCGGAGCCTCGTGCCAGGATCCATCATGCCGCCCTATGCCTTCCTCGATCGTCCGCTGCGGCATGATCGGATCCAGGCGCAGATGAAGGCTAATCAACGCGTCGGTGTTCCCTATACGGAGGCGCAGCTTGTGGCGGCACGGCATGATCTTCAGATGCAGGCTGGCTCACCATGGGCGGAAGACTATTCAGGCTTTGAGGAGCGCTGGCCCGGGATTGAGCCGCCGATGTTTGCCGAAAACGAAGTGATCACGGAGATGGATGCATTGATCGCGTATCTCCAAGTCCTTGGAACTATGGTCGATTTCAGCACGTATGAAATCGAAAACGTCGACAACCAACGGTAGGAGAGTAAGGTGTATACGTTCCTTTCGCAGCTTGCTCAGACGTTCGGTCTCGTGCTGTTCGTGATCGCGTTTGTTTTGGTACTGATTTATGCGCTGGCGCCATCGAATCGCCACGCGTTTGAGCGGGCGAGCCAGCTTCCCCTCGATGAAAGTGATGGCGACAATGAGCACGAGTAATCCGCACCATGATGGTCCCGAAATTAATGCCCCAACGGGTACGGAAACCACTGGTCACGAGTGGGATGGCATTAAGGAACTGAACAATCCGCTGCCGCGATGGTGGCTGATCGTTTTCTATGTCTGTTGCGCGTGGGCGTTTGTCTACTGGATTTTCATGCCGTCCTGGCCGGGGATCAACGGTCACCTGCGCGGCGTTCGTCAGCATTCTGAACGGATCAACGTTGAGCGCGCCATGGCTGAACTGCGCAGCGACCGGGCCGCGCTCGGCGATAAGCTGCTCGCATCGAACTCGCTTGAAGATATTCAAGCGGACCCGGAGCTTTTCCAATTCGCGATGGCAGCTGGCCGGTCCGCCTTTGGCGATAATTGCGCGACATGTCACGGCACGGGCGGGCAGGGCTTCCCAGGATACCCGAACCTCAACGACGACGTGTGGCTGTGGGGCGGCACACTCGATGATATCCGTATGACGATTTCCCACGGTATCCGATCGAGCCACCCAGAAACCCGGATGTCGCAAATGCCAGCGTTTGGACGGATGGGCCTGTTGCCCGGCCAGGATATTGACGATGTTACTGAATTTGTATGGCAATTGGCCGGTAACGACGTCGACGCCGCTTCCGCTGAGCGCGGAGCTCTCGTCTACGAAGCTCAGTGTGCTGCTTGTCATGGGACGAGCGGTTTGGGTGACCGTCTGCAAGGCGCTCCGAACCTCACCGACGCCGAGTGGTTCTATGGCGGCACCAAACGAGCCATCCGTTCACAGATCTATGACGGCCGCAACGGAGTCATGCCGACGTGGCACGGGCGTCTTGATGATACAACGATAACGTCCCTGGCGGTGTACGTTCATGCACTCGGAGGGGGTGAACTACCGGAGCAGCAGGGCAATGGCGTACGGCCAGCCGGCCAGTAGCGATGTGAATTCTGCGACGGCAGAAGCGCCACTTGCGCTCTATAAAAAACGCGAAGCCGTGCACCCAAAGTTGGTGCACGGTAAATATCGTTTACTGAAATGGGTGCTTCTCGGCCTTACGCTGAGTATCTATTACACCTTACCCTGGGTGCGCTGGCCGCGCGGTGCGCATGAGCCAAACCAGGCGGTTTTGGTCGACTTCGAGGGAGAGCGGTTCTATTTCTTCTTCATCGAAATTTGGCCAGACGAACTTTATTTTGTCACTGGGCTGCTCGTTCTTTCTGCGTTGGCTTTGTTCCTTGTCACAGCGCTTTTCGGTCGCCTCTGGTGCGGGTTTGCCTGCCCGCAAACGGTGTGGACGGATCTTTTTGTTGCGGTAGAGCGCTTTGTTGAAGGCGACCGAAACAAGCGCTTGAAGCTTGCTAAAGCACCATGGTCATTCGATAAAATCTCGAAAAAGGTCGTCAAGCACAGCCTTTGGCTGGCGATCGCTGCGGCAACTGGCGGCGCTTGGGTCCTCTATTTTCACGATGCGCCTTCGGTCGTTGTGAACCTGTTTACCGGGAAAGCGCCGCTCAGCGCCTACAGCTTTATCGGTATTCTGACATTTACAACTTACGCGCTTGCCGGACTGATGCGGGAGCAAGTCTGTACGTATATGTGCCCGTGGCCGCGGATCCAGGCTGCGATGACCGACGATCAAACCTTCAACGTTGGCTACTACGCCGCCCGCGGTGAGCCGCGGGGAAAACACAAGAAGGGGACGTCTTGGGAAGCGCGGGGTGATTGTATCGATTGTCTCGGTTGCGTCACAGCGTGTCCGATGGGGATCGACATCCGCGAAGGCGACCAGCTTGAATGCATCAATTGTGGTCTGTGTGCGGACGCTTGCGATGCGATCATGAAAAAGATCGGTAAGCCCATTGGTTTGATCGCCTACGGCATGGATTATCGCGATCCGGTGTATCCTGAACAGCGGCGCAGACTACCGCAGTGGATACGTCCACGGACTGTCTTTTACACAGTAGCGCTATGCATCGTAGGTGGTTTGCTCATCGCTGGGTTGGCCACGAACCAGAAGATCGAGTTCACGGTGGTCCCCGACCGTGCGCCCGCTTACACAACGTTGTCGGACGGTTCGATCCGTAATGCCGCGAACCTCCTGTTGCTCAACAAAAACAGCGAAACCCAGCAATTTAGCGTTGCAGTTCAAGGTCCTGACGCGCTCATTTTCGGCGCTGTCGGACGCCAGGTTGCGCAGGACCGCTTGGTGATTGATGTGCCTGCTGATAAGCAGGTGTTGCTGCGCGTCTTTTTCACACTTCCCGATGAGACGGCGCGGCAAGGCGTTCCGATCGAGGTCACGGCGACGAATTTGATCACCGGCGAGGCGGTGGTGCGCGATATGCAGTTTGTACGAGGTGGGCAGTAATGGAAAGCGGGTCATTCGAAGTCAAAGGGCGCCACGTTTTGATTGCCCTGCTGATGTTCTTCGGCGTCATTATTACTGTGAACGTCATTTTTGTCCGTTTAGCTTTGGCGAGTTTTCCAGGCGAAGAAGCCAAGAAGTCGTATCTTCAGGGCCTGCGGTATACGGAGGTTCTTGATGAACGGGAGGCAGAGCGAGAGCTTGGCTGGCGCATCGCAGTTCAAACCGACGGCGGAGAAGTCTCACGCGCTGGGCCGATTGTTCTCGTGCTGACGGATGCGGATGGGCATCCGCTCGATGGACTAAAGCTCGACGCCTACGTGGCGCGCCCAACGACCGACCGCGAAACCCAAGATGTCACGTTCATCAATAGATCGAACGGTGTTTACCGAGGTGACGATTTAGCGCTCAACCCTGGCGTATGGGATCTTTTTGTTTCGGTGAAGCAAGATGGCGAAGTACGCCTCCGGGGCCGGACCCGTTTGGAGGTCCGCCCTGATGAGTGACACGATTGGTTGTCCGTCGGGGCTCGCTCCGGCGCATGAGCCCACGGTCAGTGCTGCGGACCCGCGCGCGTTTGTGCGGCAGGAAAAGGGTGAGAGTGTTCTTGAATTGTCCGTGTCCGGCGCCCGGTGCGCCGGATGTTTATCGAAGATAGAAGGTGCACTGACCAAACTCGACGGGGTCTCGAACGCGCGCCTCAATTTATCCACCGGAAAACTCCACGTCGCGTGGCGGGGTGAACTTGACCCGCGGACAGTCGCACAAACTGTCTCCGATCTCGGCTATAAGGCAGCTCCGTTCGAGCCTGAAAACAGCGATGCTGAAGGAGATGCCTACGGCCGACATCTCATCAAAGCACTGGCGGTCGCTGGATTTGCCACGGCCAACATTATGCTGCTCTCGGTTGGCGTTTGGGCCAGCGGCGGCGGTGAGATGGGTGAGGCGACCCGCGGCCTGATGCATTTGATCTCTGCACTGATCGCCATACCGGCCGTGGCTTATTCGGGTCAGCCGTTCTTCCGGTCGGCCTGGCAAACGCTGCGGGCTGGACACGCCAATATGGACGTGCCGATTTCGCTGGCGGTGCTGCTCGCCACTGGCGTCTCCCTGTTCGAAGCGCTGAACGGCGGCGAGCACGCATACTTCGACGCGGCGGTTATGCTGCTGTTTTTCCTTCTGATTGGGCGATGGCTCGACCATGCGCTTCGGCGTAAGGCGCGCAGTGCGGCGGAGGATCTGATCGCGCTGCAGACGGTGACGGCGACCCGTCTCGACAGCGCGGGCCATCCCACGTCCGTCGCTGCGAAGGATCTCCGCGTCGGTGACACCTTGCTCATCGCGCCGGGCGATCGCATTCCCGTGGACGGATCCATCGCGTCCGGACGGTCTTCCGTCGACGCGTCGCTCATCACCGGTGAGACAGAGCCGGTCGCGTGCCATGAAGGTGCAGAGCTCCGTGCAGGGACGATCAACCTCACCCACACCCTGACGATGCAGGCGACGGCGACGGTTCAAAATTCACTGGTCTCCGAACTCGCCGAGTTGATTGAGGCTGGGCAGCAGAGCAAGGGACACTTTGTTCGGTTGGCGGATCAAGCCTCGCGGCTTTACGTTCCCACCGTCCACACGCTGGCAGCGCTCACCCTGGTGGGTTGGCTGGTTCTCGCGCAGGCTCCGTTTCGAGAGAGCTTGATGGCGGCAATCGCGCTGCTGATCATCACGTGCCCCTGCGCCTTAGGCCTCGCAACGCCGGTGGTGCAGGTCGTTGCCACGAGCAAGTTGTTCCGCAGGGGCATTCTCGTCACCTCGGGCGATGCTCTGGAGCGCCTCGCGAAGGTGGACCACGTCGTTTTTGATAAGACGGGAACCCTGACAACCGGCCAATATCGTTGGACAAACCCGCGTACGCTTCCCGAGGCAGAGCAAAAGGCTCTCGCGGCTTTGGCTAGGGGAAGCCGACATCCCGTCGCCCGGGCGGTGGTTGAGGTATGCGGTACAGGGACGATTGCGGAAGGCATTGAGGAGATCCCCGGACAAGGTTGCTCGGGGACAGTCGATGGCGTGAGGATCGCCCTCGGTCGCGCGGAGTTTGTGGGTGCAGAGGCCCAGGAGCACGCTGAAGAAGGACAGTCGGCGGCTTGGGTGAAAGTTGGTGACGGAGCAGCGCACCGACTGACGTTCGAGGACGACCTGCGGCCCGGTGCGCGCGAGGCGGTCGATGCGCTGCGGGCGCTCGGCCTGGCGGTGTCGATCCAGTCGGGCGATCGTGCAGCGGCGGTGTGCGCGGTGGCCGACAAACTCGGCATCGACGATTGGTATGCTGAGCAAACGCCTGAAGACAAAGCCGAGCGGCTCAAAGCCTTGCGCGAGGCAGGCCATCACACTGCGATGGTTGGTGATGGACTGAACGATACCCCAGCGCTTGCTTTTGCTGACGCGTCCCTGACGCCAGCGACCGCGGCCGAGGCGGCGCAAACCTCAGCAGACTTCGTTTTCCGCCCGGACAACCTTAGGAGCGTCGCAATTACGGTCGAAGGTGCGCGGAGCGCAAAACGGCATATCCTTCAGAACTTTGCGTTCGCTGCGTTGTACAATGTGATCGCGGCGCCGGTGGCGATGGCGGGTCTTGTGACACCGTTGATCGCTGCCCTCGCAATGTCGGGTTCATCAATGCTCGTGACGCTCAATGCTCTCCGCCAGCATGTCGGATCCACTGAAGAGGAGCAGCCGGGATGAACGGTCTTCTGTTCCTGATCCCCGCGGCCCTTGGCTTGGGTCTCCTGGCAATGGCGGCTTTTGTCTGGTCGGTGAAGAATCGTCAGTACGATGACATCGAGGGCGCTGCGGCGCGGGTTCTGCTCGATGATGACCTCGACGACGAGGACACTTGAAAACCTATGCCAGCTTAAATCTGGGTTAGTCCGCGAACATGTTCCTGTAGGCGTGCCACGTGGCGTGCCCGAGCAGAGGGAACAGCACCAAGAACGCGAGCAGGCCCGTCGCAGCACCGATGACGATGCTGAACCCGATGATCCACGCCCAAAGGAACACAGCCTTCGTATTGGTTTTGAGCGCATCGAGGCTCGACGCGATCGCGGTGAAAAAGTCCGTGTCACGATCCATCAGCATCGGGATCGAAAAAGCCGTGAGGGCAAAAAGGACGAACGCAATCATGCCGCCGATCACTGTCCCAACACCCAACATCGCGAGCCCCTGGGGCGTGCCGAGGGCAAAGGTCGTGAAATCAGCAAGCGGAAGATACGTGCCCGACACGAACAGCGCGTAGAGCAGCATCGCGATCCGTGCCCAAACGAACAGACCGAACATGATCAAAAAGCCGACATAGGCAATCTGCATCGGGGACGCTGCGTTGACGAAGACGATTTTCGTGATTTCGAGCGGCTCGCCCGCTTGGCGGCGGCGGCTGAGCTCGTAGAGGCCCATCGCCATCATCGGCCCGACAAGGGCGAACGCGCCGACGGCAACCGGAATGAACGCTGACAGACCAAGACGCCAGAGACCGATGCTCATCGCATAGCCGGCGGCGACGAAGACAAGCCCATAACCGAGGCTCAGCACAGGGTCTTGCTTGAAGTCTTGCCAACCTGCGGCCAGCCACGCCCACGGAGCATCGTCGGCGACAACATTTGGCTTGGGCCAAGGGGGGGAGGTGACCTGCGCTTCCATAACAACCTCAACGCGTTCGGCGCAGCGCCTGACGCGCAGCTCTACAGCTTGCATGTTAGCACTCCCGCGCGTTCGGGCTTTGACCAAAGTCAAAACCGCGCCGCAGGCACCGCGCGCCGCTGCGGTGACCGTTACGCGGCTTGCCCGACCACGAATGCGCAGTTGGTCGTTGCTGAGCCTCCGACATTATAGGTGGCGACGCGTTTGGCCCCTTCGACCTGGGTATCGCCTGCGCGGCCGTTCACCTGTCGGGATGCGTCGAGAAGCATCCGCACCCCCGTGGCGCCGACCGGATGCCCCAGTCCCATGAGCCCGCCTGACGGATTGACCGGGATGGCTCCGCCTTTGGCGATGCGTCCATCTTCGATCGCCTTCCAGCCTTCACCCGGCGCGGTAATCCCGAAATGCTCGATCGCCATATATTCTGTGATCGTGAAACAGTCATGGGTTTCGATCGCGTCGAGATCTTGGGGCCCCGCGATCCCTGCGCGACCGTAGGCGTCGGTGATTGCCTTACGCACCATGGGGAACACGTAGTCCTTACCCTGACTGTCGCGGATTTTCGTCTCGAGCTTCATTGGCGATGTCGTATGCCCCCAGCCTTCGATGCGGGCCAGACTGTTCATCGAGATCCCGCGCGACTTCGCATATCTGCGCGCATAGTCTTCTGACGCGAGGAAGACTGCGGCGCATCCGTCGGTGACCTGGGCGCAGTCCTGGCGCCGCATCCAGCCTTCGATGACGGGGTTGGCTTCATCGCTCGCGGTAAAGCTTTCCTCCGTGAACGTCCAATCCCTTGTTTGCGCGAAGCGGTTGCGTTTGGCGTTATCGAAGTTGATCTTAGCGATTTCCATCAGGTGCTCGTAACGCAACCCGTAACGGCGGTCATATTCCTCCGCCAGCTGAGAAAACATCGCTGGCCACACGAACGTGGCGTCCTGGGCTTCTTCGCCTCTCCACGCCGCTGCTCCCAAGTGGTCCGCGGCTTGCCGACCGGGAACGTTGCGCATCAGCTCGATCCCGGCAACGCATGCCAGATCATAGCGGCCGCTTTCGATGTCGGCCATGGCGGCCATCGCTGCGAGGGATCCCGACGCACACGCCCCCTCGTGACGCGAAGCGGGCATGCCGCTGAAGCCAGGGTCGACGTGGCCGAAAAACCCGCCGAGCATCCCTTGGCCGGTGAACAGTTCGGCCACGAAGTTTCCGACGTGCCCAACTTGGACATCGCTGGCATCGAGCGAACACGTTTCAAGTGCTTCCCCGACAGCGTCGGCAAACAGGTCAAAGAGGCCGTGGTCTTCGCGCGTGATGTGGCGCGCAAAATCCGTTTGGGCGCCGCCGAGGATGTAAACTGCTCGCGATGTCATGCACTTACTCCGTCCGTATACGTTCTGCAAATGATTTGCAGCTGCGTTATTTGATGAGAGTATCATGAACGCGAATACCAGCAAACGCTGGGGATCCGCGGCTTAGAGGATGGTTGCGCGGGCGCTGCAGGGCACTTATCGTCAGGCCAAATGCGCCGATACAACCGGCCTTAAAACGTTCAGGGAGAAGCGCTTCATGGGCGCAAAATTGCACCGCGAATACGCCTCGACGATCACGCCGACGCCCCATCCGTACCTCAATGGTCCGTGGACTCCCTGTCTGACGGAGTATGATGCTGAGAACATGGAGGTGATCGGAGAGATCCCGAAAGACCTCAGCGGGATTTATGTGCGCAACACAGAAAACCCCGTGCACGACGCAATCGGTGTCTACCATCCGTTCGATGGTGACGGCATGCTCCATACGATGGCGTTTGAGAATGGAAAGGCGACCTACAAAAACAGGTTTATACGGACGAAAGGCTTTCTCGCTGAGCAGGAGGCCCAAAAAGCGCTGTGGACGGGGATTGCTGGCAACCCAAAGAAGTCAGAGCGCGAAGGCTGGGGCGCCCGGGGCCGGATGAAGGATTCATCGTCCACCGATGTGGTTTTTCATGCGGGCGAAATTCTGTCGACCTTCTACATGTGCGGGGAAGGATACTGTATCGATCCGTATACGCTTGAAGACCTCGGCACCGCAGCGTGGGTGCCGCCGGAGGGGATTTCCGCCCATCCGAAAACTGATCCGCATACCGGCGATATGATGTTCTTCAACTACGGGAAAGAACGGCCGTACATGCACTACGGTGTCGTGAATTCTTCGGGCCAGCTTGATCATCTCATCCCGATTGAGCTTCCCGGACCCCGGCTGCCCCACGATATGGCGTTTACGGATAATTACTCGATCCTGATCGACCTTCCGCTGTTCTGGAAGGAAGAGCTGCTGGAGGCGGGCATCCACTCCGCGGCCTGGCATCCCCACCTGCCAACCCGCTTTGCCATCGTGCCGCGGCGTGGATCACCTCAGGAAATCAGGTGGTTCGAGGCGGCGCCCACCTATGTGCTGCACTGGACCAATGCCTGGGAGGAGGGCGACGAGATCGTTGTCGACGGGTATTTTCAGGAAGATCCGGACCCCGCGCCAATCGACATGCCCGGCCTCGACCCGCGCTTTGGCAAGCTGTTGGCGAACATCGATTACCACTCGTTCAAGCCGAAGTTGCACCGCTGGCGTTTCAACATGGTCACCGGTGCGGTGCATGAAGATCATCTCCACGATGGTCTCGTCGAGTTCGGCACGATCAATCAAAATTATGCCTGCCGTCCCAACCGGTACGTCTATAGCGCAACAGCTGTACCCGGAATGTTTTTATTCGGCGGGCTGAAAAAGCATGATCTGCATACGGGTGATACCCAAGAAGTTTCGTTCGGCCCCGGACGCTTTGGCAGTGAAGCGCCGTTTGCCCCGCGTGTTGGAGGCGCGGGCGAAGACGACGGTTATCTCGTGTCGTTCATCACGGATATGAACGAGAACCGATCCGAGTGCGTTGTTCTTGACGCGAAAGACATCACCGCTGGCCCCGTCGCACGGATCATCCTTCCCCACCGTATTTCCAGCGGTACGCACACCGCTTGGGCATCGCATACTGAGTTATCCGCTCAGCGCGCGGCGCGGGCGTAAGCCGTCTGCATATTGACGAGCGGGTTTAGTAACCGCGGGCCGCGTCAACGCTCGACTGCAACGCTCCTGCGATAAACGCAGGCAGATGGGCGTTGAACGCCTGGGCAATATCGTCGGCGCGGGTGATGCCAGAGACGTGCGGCGTGACGTCGATCTGCGGATGGGTCCAAAACGGATGCTCTGGCGGAAGGGGTTCTTGCGCAAACACATCAAGGACCGCGCGCCGAACAGAGCCGGCGTCGAGCGCCTTTAAAAGCGCAGCATCATCAACGGTTTCGCCGCGCCCGATGTTAATGAACAAACTGCGTTGCAACCTGGCAAAAAACGCGTCGTTGCAATGTCCCTCGGTCGCAGCCGTTCGCGGAAGCGCGTTGATCACGACGTCGGTAGGCTGAAAATCCGTAAGCGGTAGAATTCTTTCGAACGGTTCTTCGTGACGCGCAGTGCGGGCATAGCCGGTGACGCGTTTAGCCAGCGGCTTAAGCATCTGCGCGATCCCCGCGGCGACCCCGCCCGTCCCAAGGATCGCAACATCACTCTCGAAAAGCCACGTCCCCTCCGTATCAGCAATGCTCCATTGGCGCTTCTGCTGGAGAGTTTGCCGTGCCTTATGTTTTTGTAGGTCTGCAAGGATGGCCGCGAGGACGTATTCGCCAATTTGCCGCCCCATCTTGCCAACTGTCCGTGTAAGGATCGGAGTCTTCTCTCCGGGAGCGAGCGCGGGGAGAATTTTGTCCGCACCCGCACCGGCAATGTGCACCCAGTCGTAGGTCGAAAGTGGCTCGTCATGCGGCGCACGAAAGGCAATCAACACGCGCTTCCCCGCACAGTCGGCCAGAGGGCCTTCTGTCACCATCAGCCGCGGATCGGTGAGGACAGGGCGTATCTGCGGCGCCTCGGGCAAGGCCAAACGTACGTTGATTACCGTTTCGGTCACAGCCGCTCTCCCCTTGCCTGTGGCGATGGCGGCGTCTTACGGCGGCGACCAGAAAAAGCGAGGAACAACCCACGTGCTTTATGACATCACCGGTATTGTCGGCGTTTTGTTCGTCCTGGCCGCCTACTTTTTGCTCCAGTCGGGCCGCATCAAATCAGACGAGCTCCGCTACCCCATGATCAATCTGATCGGCGCGGTCCTGATCCTCGTTTCGCTGACCAACACGTTCAATTTGGCCTCGTTCGTCATCGAGGTCGCGTGGATCGCGATCAGCGTTTTCGGAATTGTCAAAATCCTCACCCAGAGGGGGCGCGGCGGCGCTTGACGCCGGGCGCGGCTTTGCCGACACCCGGCCACCGCGCTCAGGAGGACCTATGGCGATCACGCTTCATCAGGGGGATTTGCCGGGGGATTTTGACTGGTCTGCGGCCCGTGATGGCTGCGTTGCGGTCGACAGCGAAACCCTTGGCCTGAAACCTGCCCGGGATCGGCTTTGCGTCGTGCAGCTCAGTCTCGGGGATGGGAATGCCCACTTGGTGCAGCTGAGCGCTGGTGCTTACGAAGCGCCGCGCCTTCGGGCGTTGATGGCCGATAAAGCGATCACGAAGATCTTCCATTTCGCCCGGTTCGATGTGGCCGTGATCAAAGCGTATCTCGAGGTCGATACCGCGCCGATCTATTGTACCAAGATCGCGTCGAAACTGGTCCGCACCTATACCGATCGGCACGGTTTGAAGGATTTGGTGAAAGAGTCCGCCGGCGTCGATCTTTCGAAACAGCAGCAGTCCTCGGACTGGGGAGCCGAATCGCTCACGGATGCGCAAAAGGCCTACGCCGCGTCCGATGTGCTCTATCTCCACGAGGCAAAAGCTTGGCTTGATGAGCGTTTGGCGCGGGAAGGGCGCGCTGAAACCGCGCAGGCGTGCTTTGATTTCCTGCCAACCCGTGCCCATCTCGACCTAGCCGGTTGGGGCGAAACCGATATTTTCGCCCACAGCTAAACAGCTTTTCCGCGGTAGTTTGCTGTTCACACCTTTTATCCCATTGTTTCACGTGCCACGTTAGCCATGTGGGTCATGGGGGTGGCGACATGGGAACAGATCCGTCCGAGGAGACACAGTTCGTGATCATGGGTCCAAACGTTAGTGCGCAGGCAAGACGGGTGCAGCGGCACTCCGCTTTGGTGCGGCAGCTGCGCTTGGCGATCCCGGCGCTCGCTGTCGGCCTTGCGATGACGTATGCGTTCAGCGCCACGCCGCCTCGGATCGATACGGCATTTGCCGCGCAATTTCAGAACATTGACGAAAGCGGAGAGGGGTTAAAGCTCGCCCAGCCCCGCTATTCCGGCGAAGACCTGACGGGACGTCCCTTTGAAGTGGTCGCGTCCACGGCGACACGCGGCGAGGACGATCCGGACCGCATCGACCTCGAAGCGCCGCGCGCGACGCGCGTGACGGATTCGGGCGCTGAGATCGCCATCCGCGCCGACGAAGGTCTCTACGATCAAAACGCCCAGGTCATGAACCTGACCACGAATGTCGAGATGCAGCAGCAGAGCGGCGCCGACCGCCTGACGCTGCTGACGGACTCGGCCACCATGGACCTTGAGGGCCAGGTTGTCCGCTCGACGTCTGAGGTGACAGGGCAGGGCGAGCGCGGGTCGCTGCGCGCTGATCGCGGAACGCTCTATCAAACGGAGGACAAGTTGGTCCTGGAAGGCCAAGTGCGCATCCTTCTTGCACCGACCCCCGCATCTGAGGACAGCTCAGAACAGAAAACCACCAGCCGGTCCGACAAGGACGAATCTTAGGGGCGTTGTTTGGTCCTCCGCTTTGCCATTGCCGCTCTCTTCCTCGGCGCTTCTGCCCAGGCGCAAACGGGCATGGGCTTCGATCCGTCGAAGGAGACCGTGATCGACGCCGAGCGCGTTGAACGTGATGGGCCAGGCCGCCTCCTTGGTCAGGGCGACCAGAATGGGCAGATGGCGATCAGCCAGCCTGGCGTGATCCTCAAGGCCGATCGGATGGAAATCCTGGTGGTCCCGGAAACCAATGCGATCCGGCAGCTCACAGCGACGGGCAAGGTGCGCTACGCCAATGCGAATGGCGATGCGATCGCTGGCGAGAAAGCGGTCTACCAAGCCGATGCGAACAGGCTCATCGTGACAGGCGATGTCGTGGTGCTCCAAGGTGGCCAGATCGCCACCGGCCAGGAGCTGATCTACGACACTGAGACCGGAGCGATGACGATGACCAGCGGTCCAGGTGGGCGGGTGCGCGGCCTTCTTCCCCAGCGGGAGAACGGTTGATGGAAGGGTCGGTCTCCCCCGACCTTGAGGGCGCGGTGAAGACATCAGCGCCCGCGATTGGCCTCGTCGCGGAAAATCTCCAGAAGAGCTATCGCCGTCGCCGGGTGGTCAATCACGTTGGCTTTCGCGTCAGCCGCGGTGAGGTCGTCGGGCTGCTTGGTCCGAATGGCGCGGGCAAAACCACTTGTTTTTATATGGTGATGGGCCTCGTCACGGCGGATGGCGGACAGATCACGATCGACGGTTACGACGTCACCACCCTGCCGATGTACCAAAGAGCACGCCTGGGTCTTGGCTATCTGCCGCAGGAAGCCTCGATTTTTCGCGGTCTGACCGTGGAGCAAAACATCGAGGCCGTCGCTGAGCTCGCGTGGCCAGAACGCAAGCGCCGCACCGAAGTCATCGAAGAATTGCTCGAGGAATTCTCGATCACCCATGTCCGTTCATCGATGGCGACCGCTTTATCGGGCGGCGAGCGGCGGCGTCTCGAAATCGCGCGCGCCCTCGCGACGGGGCCGCAATTTATGCTGCTCGATGAGCCCTTCGCTGGCATCGATCCGCTTGCCATCGCTGACATTAAGGGTCTGATTACGCAGCTGAAAAACCGTGGGCTCGGCGTTCTTATTACCGACCATAATGTCCGCGATACCCTCGACATCATCGACCGCGCCTCGGTCATCCACCAGGGCGAAGTGTTATTCGAAGGTGACCCGCGTTCAGTAATCGAAAACGAAGATGTCCGCCGCGTATACTTGGGCGAAACGTATGGGCCGTAGCGTCTGACCTTGGGGATGGGAGCTTGTTCGCAAGCGCCCTCAGTTGGTTGGGACAGTCGCGCGATGAAGATGACAGGGCGCCTCGAGGCGCGTCAGTCACAGCAGCTTACGATGACGCCGCAATTGCAGCAGGCGATCAAGCTGCTGCAATTGTCCAATATCGAGCTCCAGGACTTTGTCGAAGAACGCTTGCTGGAGAACCCGTTCCTCGAACGCGGTGAAAACCCCGAGGCGAACGCTGCGCCCGAAGCTCCCGCGGCGAAGGATGATGCCCAGGCGACAGCGCCGGCGGATGGCAGCGATGACCCGCTGCCGGCACCGAAAGAGCGGATCCGCGAGAACGCCTCTTCGCCCAGCGGCAGCGACGATTACGATGCAGCCGCCAACATAAGCGTTGAGAAGTCGCTTCGCGATGTCCTCGAAGAGCAGCTCGTGGT
Organism: Pseudomonadota bacterium; assembly: GCA_038749595.1. Taxonomy (GTDB): domain Bacteria; phylum Pseudomonadota; class Alphaproteobacteria; order Caulobacterales; family Parvularculaceae; genus Parvularcula. Next base: position 126,151 of record JBCDHW010000005.1, on the reverse strand, counting down.
CCATTTTCGCGACCCGGTGGAGCTGGGGATCGGCCGTTATCTGATCGATCTCGTTGAAGACAGCGGGTATGTTACAACGCCTACGGACGTTATTGCCGAGCGTTTAGGCTGTCCGGTTGAGGACGTGGATCTCGTCCTCGGGGAGATCCAGAAGTTTGAGCCTGCCGGCGTCGGGGCCCGCTCGCTTGGCGAGTGTCTGCGCCTTCAACTGCAAGACCGTCCCGACGTGCCCGAGGGTATGGAGCTCTTGCTCGACAATCTCAGCCTGCTTGGCAGCCATAAAATCAGTGAGCTGAAGAAAATCACGGGCATGTCGGATGAGGCCCTCCGCGATGCCGTGGTCGTCATCAAGACCCTCAACCCTAAGCCAGGCCTGGCTTACGGCAGCGATCCGGTCCAGGTGGTGGTGCCCGATGTTTATGTTGCTGAGGGGTCCGACGGATCATGGCGCGTCGAACTGAACAGCGAGACCCTGCCGCGCGTAATCGCCAATGAGCAGTACTATGCCAAGCTCTCTAAAGCGAACCAGCCGGAGGAGAGTAAGCTGTTCCTCCAAGACCAGATGAGCGATGCGAACTGGCTCGTCCGTTCGCTTGATCAACGTGCACGGACAATTCTGAAGGTCTCTTCCGAAATTGTTCGGTACCAGGATCGTTTCTTCGCCGAAGGAATCCGCTACCTTAAACCGCTAAACCTCAAAACCGTGGCCGAAGCGATCGAGATGCACGAGAGCACGGTGAGCCGGGTGACCACGGGCAAGTACATGCACACCCCCCGCGGTGTGTTCGAGATGAAGTATTTCTTCACTGCGGCGATCCCCTCATCGGGCGGTGATCAGGAATATTCTGCCGAGAGCGTCCGGCACGTTATCAAAACGCTGATCGACAAAGAGGATCCGCTGAAGCCGCTCTCAGACGACCAACTGGTGAGTGCTTTGGCGGACATCGATATCGCGATCGCCCGCCGAACGGTCGCTAAATATCGGACGAGCCTCGACATTCCCTCGTCGGTCGAGCGCAAACGTTCCGCCAAGCAGGCGCTCTAATCCGCACAGCGGCTTGTCCCGTTTTGGGACAGCCCAGTTCTACCGCACTGCAAGCTGGTCGCGGGGCCTGTTCAGGTCTACGTTTTCCGCGACAAAGAAGCGCTGCGTGAAAGCGAGGAGATCCCATGGACATTCAGGTCACCGGAAAAGGCATCGATTTGGGGGAGGCGCTACAGCTTCACGTCAGGGATGCGATTACCGGGGGGATCCGAAAGTATTTTGACCGCGGGGCCGAGGCGAACGTCAACTTCGGCAAAGACGGCTCGTTTTTGACCACCGAAGCGACGGTTCACCTCGCTTCAGGTGTTTTCCTGGCGGCAAACGGCCGTGGTGGAGACGCTTACGCGGCTTTTGACCAAGCCATGGAGCGCCTCGAAAAGCGGGTCCGCCGCTACAAACGGCGCCTCAAAGACCACCATGCCAAGGGCCGTGAGCCGCTGCCTGCCGAAGCAGCCAGCTCCTATGTGATCCAAGGCTCGCCGCAAGATGGCGCGCATGATGAGAGTGGAGAGGGCGATGCGCCCCTCGTGATCGCCGAGTCTGCGACATCGTTGCGGGAGATGACCGTTACCGACGCTGTCTTGCAGTTAGACGTGGGAGACAGCCCCGTGGTTGTGTTCCGAAATGCCGGAAATGGAACGCTTTCTGTCGTTCACCGCCGTGAAGATGGCAATATCGGCTGGATTGAAGCCGGGGTGAAATCTTAAAAAAACTTCCCTTTGCGTGTCTGCCCCAGATGGCTATAGGCCGCCTCCCGGAGCGTGGTACACCTTGGTGTTGGCACGCCTCCAGCATGGGGGACCGATGGGCACCATTGTGTGGTGCGCCTTAGGACAGAGGTGCGGCGCTGCTGAGGCGCCGATTAGTTTATGACGAGAAGTTTGCGTGGCTTAATTGAGCCCAACAATGTCCATCTCGACGTTGCTGCAACCTGTAAACGAAGCGTTTTGGAACAGCTGGCCGACATGAGCGCAAAGCAATTTGGGCTGCATTCCGCTGATGTGCTTGAGAAGCTTACTGAGCGTGAGCGGCTTGGCTCGACTGGTGTTGGCGGCGGCATTGCTATCCCGCACGCGCGGGTCGAACTGCCCGAGATTTCTGGCGTTTTGATGCGCCTGCGGGAGAAAGTGGCGTTCGAGGCCATCGACGGTGAGCCCGTCGATCTGATTTTCCTCCTGCTTGCGCCCGAAGCGGATAATGCCAACCATTTGAAGGCCTTGTCGCGCGTCGCTCGGGTTTTCCGGCAACCCGGCGTGGTCAACGCACTGCGCGGCGCGGCGAATCAAAAAGCGGCCTACGCTGCCCTCATTACTGAAGGCGACGCGGAAGCGGCCTAGGCCGACCCTTTCGTCGTCGCCTTGCGGGCAAGAAAAAAGCCGGGGCGAACCCCGGCTTTTCTCATTCCAGACGTGATTTTGAAGCTTCAGTGCACGCTCAGCGGCGTCAGTTCATGTTGCCGCGCCGCGGCGAAAGCGATCTCGCGGTCGCTCATCAGCGCAATCCGGGAGCCGTCGTCGGCGTAAAGGGCGTAGAGAACGCTATCGTCCTCAAAGGCGAACTTGCTTTCGAGCTCGGCCTCAATGTCGTCGCGGACATCTTTCGCAAGAACTTCACGGACGTAGCAGACCTTGCTGTCGAGTTCGTCAAAGAATTCTTCTGTCATGCGCGTGCCTCCACCCTCGCTGATGGTATGGAGCTACAGGAGTTCCTGAAACCCCACGTTAAGAAATGTCATCAGTCGGTAAATGACGCCTTAAGCAAACCACTCCGGTGCTGCCCGCACCGCCGATGACCCCCCGAGAGTGCTAAGGTAACATCAATCGGGGCTCCTGCAACGTGCGTTATGTGACAAGCAGGAGAATGATCGCGCCCAAGGCGATCCGGTAGAGAACGAAGGGCGTGAAGGAAAACCGCTCAGAGGCTTTCAAAAACAATGCGATAGCCGCGAGAGCTGCCAAAAAAGAGAGCCCTGCGATGAGCCCTGCAGATGTCAGGTCTTGAACATCGCCCTCGCTGATGAGGTCATACGTCGCGTAAAGACCCGACGCCCCAATTGCCGGGATCGCCAGCAGCATAGAGAATCGCGCCGCATCTTTGCGTTGATAGCCCAAGAAACGGCTGGCCGTGATGGTGATTCCCGAGCGCGACGTTCCTGGGATAAGCGCCAAGCACTGGGCAAGGCCGATCAAAAACGCCGCCTTAAACGTCGAAACGTCTCCCGACTCTGTTTGCGGCCGGCGGTCAGCGATCCACAACAAAACCCCAAATCCGATTGAAGCCCAGGCAATGATCACCGGATCGCGCAAGACGTCGTTGAACCCTGTCAACGCGACGGCCGTCCCCGCGAACAGAAAGGGGATGGTGCCCAGGGCGATCACCTCAAACAGGCGGCGATCGTCGGAGGCCCGTCGCAAGGCGAAATCACCGAGCCCCAGGAACAAGCGGCCGACGTCCTGACGAAAATAGAGGATGACCGCACCTAGGGTGCCGACATGCGCTGCGACATCGATCATCGCGCCTTGATCGCTGAAGCCGTCAATCAGCGCCGAGGGCAAGATCAGATGCGCCGAGGAAGAAATCGGCAGAAATTCCGTGATCCCTTGGATAATCGCCAGGATCAAAAGCTCAAGCGTGGTCATGATGTCCCCGTTTCGGCCGAGGCCTTCACCGACCACAAACCGTTCACCATGTAGAGTCTTGCCATGGCGATCCTGAAGAACTCTTGCCGGCGAAAAGACTTGCGCGTCCTCGCGGCGCTTTTTTGCGCGCTTTCCGTGGTCTCTTGTGCCTCGGCACCGAAAGGCAGCTACGCCAAGCCTGTCACGGGAACGGTCACCTCGGGCTATGGTGTCCGCGGGAAAGGCTTCCACCACGGTGTCGACATCGGTGCCAAACGCGGGACGATCGTCCGTGCGGCGCAGTCAGGGCGCGTGGTGTTCCGGGGGCGCAAAAGAGGCTTTGGCCGACTGATCATCATCGATCACGGCGGCGGGGTTCAGACCTACTACGCCCACCTTTCGGGGTACAAAACGCGCAAAGGCCGCAAGGTGAAGCGAGGCCAACCCATCGGTAAAGTCGGCTCGTCAGGGCATTCGACCGGGCCGCACCTCCACTTTGAAATGCGGATGAACGGGCGGTCGGTGGATCCCACCGGCGTTGTGCCGTTTCGTTGACCGGCATGCACTTGCGCGGCCGCACTGGATTGACGCGCGTGATGAGCGAGCTACCCCACCGCGATGCGTGAGCTCCGCCCCGTCCTTTTGGTGATCGGCTTCTTCGTTACGGCCCTTGGCGTAGCGATGCTGTTTCCCGTGCTGGCCGATCGTTTGGCCGGCGGCGATGCGAGCCGTGACGACCAGCAGGCGTTTCTTGCGTCCGCAGGGCTGTGCTGGGCCGTCGGCGGGGGGCTGGCAGCGGCCAATTGGGGGCGCGTTGAGGCGATTTCGACGCGGCAGGGCTTCTTGCTGACAACCGGCAGCTGGATTGCCTTGGTCATCGCCGCGGCTGTGCCCATGGCGCTGGGTTCGGGGGAATTGTCCGTAACCGACGCGTTTTTTGAATCGATGTCAGGTCTCACCACGACAGGGGCGACGGTGGTCATTGGCCTCGACACCATGCCGCCAGGATTCTTGCTTTGGCGGTCGATGCTGCAATGGTTCGGCGGGGTTGGCGTGATCATTATGGCGATCGCTATCTTGCCTTTTCTCTCCGTGGGCGGAATGCAGCTGTTTCGCCTCGAAAGCTCGGATAAGTCTGACAAGATTGTGCCGTCTGCTGATGACCTCGCGATCGCGATCTTCATGTTGTACACGGTGCTGACCGCGCTTTGTTTTGCATGCTATTGGGGCTTTGGCATGAGCGCGTTCGATGCGCTCAACCACGCGATGACGACGGTGGCGACGGGCGGGTATTCCACAAAAGACACGTCGTTTGCTTACTTCATTGAGGGCGGCATCACCCGTGGACCGGTGGACCTTGTGGCCGTCGTTTTTATGATCCTCGGGTCAATGCCTTTTGGCCTCTACATCCTGGCGCTCCGTGGGCGAAGCCAAGCCTTGTTCACCGACGGTCAGGTCCGATTCTTTTTCGCCGCAGCAACAGTCTTCACCGCGATCGTCGCCTTCCGCATCACGTCAGGGCTCGGGTTCGATCTTTGGAAAGGCTTCCGCCTCGCTGCGTTCAATATTGTCTCGATCATGACCGGGACGGGATACGCCAGCGCGAATTACAACGCGTGGGGACCATTTGCCTTGGGCCTGTTCTTCTGTGTGATGTTTGTCGGCGGGTGCGCTGGCTCCACGTCGTGCGGGTTGAAAATATTTCGCCTGCAGGTCGCGATTGCAGCATTATCCGTCTACATACAAAAGCTCAGCCATCCCCACCGGGTGACGGTCGCGCGCTATAACGGCCGCCCGCTTGATGAGGGTGTCTTCCGCTCGGTTTTGAGCTTTTTCTTCCTCTACTTCGCGCTGTTTGCCACCATCGCCGTCGCCCTTTCGCTGTTCCAGCTTGATGCAGTTACCGCGCTCTCGGCGGCGGGATCGGCGATTGCCAACGTCGGGCCCGGCCTTGGCGATATCGTCGGCCCCGCGGGGAACTACGCGACGTTGCCCGACGGTGTGAAATGGATCTTATCGGCCGCCATGCTTCTTGGTCGGCTTGAGCTGTTCACGGTATTGGTGCTCTTTGTACCGAGCTTTTGGCGCCGTTGATCAGCTCGCGCGCTGACGAACAGGGCTTTGCGCTTCAATCGCGTAACCCGCTGATCGAACCGTGCGGATCGGATTGCCTTCGCCGTGTTTGGCCAGTGCTTTGCGCAGGCGCCCGATATGCACGTCGACTGTCCGCACCTCGACATAAACATCCGCCCCCCATACGGCATTCAGCAGCTGCTCGCGGCTAAATACGCGCCCGGGGCTTTGCATCAGGTGGTCGAGGAGGCGGTATTCGGTGGGCCCAAGATGAACTTCGTCGCCATTACGCCGTACACGATGTTCTGTGCGGTCGATTTCGATGTCTCCGCACGACACGGTGTCGCTGACCAGCGTGGGACGAAGCCGGCGAAGGACCGCCCGAATGCGCGCCACCAGCTCTTCCATCGAGAACGGTTTGAGCACATAGTCATCCGCACCCGTATCAAGACCTCTGATCCGATCCGCTTCCTCGGCGCGGGCCGTCAGCATGATGATCGGCAGGGCCTTTGTCTCTGGCTTGGCCCGAAGCTGACGACACACCTCAATCCCGGAGACGTTCGGCAGCATCCAGTCGAGCACGACAAAGTCAGGCCGGGTTTCTTCTACCTTCAGAAGCGCCTCTTCGCCGTCTTTGGCTGAGACCACGTCAAATGCTTCCTTCTCGAAGTTGTATTCCATGAGTGTACGGAGCGACTCGTCATCTTCAACGATCAGGATGCGCGTTTTGGCCATGGGAATTATTCCGCAGCTTGGAGCGTGCTGGTCACGTCAGACTTCGCCCGTTCCGGCGGCAATTCCCGTCCGGTCAAAGCGAAGTGCACCCGCTCGGCAATGTTGGTGGCGTGATCGCCGATGCGTTCGAAATTCTTCGCCACAAAAATGAGATGCGTTCCAGCGGACGCAGAGCCAGGAACGGAATTCATCAGTGTCATGATTTCAATGAACACAGAATTGTAGATATCATCGACCTGGTCATCGGCGTTACGCACGGCGCGGGCCGCTTCGGCGTTGCGGCGGAAAAGGGCGTCCAGTGCTTCCGCAAATTGGCGCAGCGCAATACGCCCCATACGGACGACACCGGCGTGCTTGGCATGTTCCCCTGCATCGTCGCTTTCTGCGATGACGACCGAGCGCCGAGCGATGTTCTTGGCCAGATCGCCAACCCGTTCCATCTCAGACGCAATCCGAAGCGCCGCCATCATCCGGCGAATTTCGGCAGGCTCGCGCCGCCGGTCGTGAAACAGATCCGCGACAAGGTGTTCAATACGCCGCTCGAACTGATCGATTTCGGCATCTTTTTCGTCCACTTGGCGCGCTAACGCCGCATCACGCTCTTCAAATGCAGACAGCGCATCGGTCAGCTGCTGTTCGACCAAACCTCCCATGGTCGCCAGCGCGACATCGAGCTTTTCGATGCGGTCTGCTTGCTGTCTCAAAATGCCGAACGGCATAACTGGTACTCCTCTAGGCCGCCCCCCTTGCACGATTTGTGTGACACCACCGTGTCTGCGGCCCCTCAGCGCGGCAATTTTTAGAAAAGTTCACAATTTCCCGCGCGGAACCCCGAGAGTTACACTTGCGGAACACTGGTGTCGAGATCATCGGCGACGTCCGGTGGGAAGTAGCAGGTAAACGCGGCGCCACGCCCGGGCGCTGATTCGATCAAGATGCCCCCGCGATGTCGGCCGACAATGTGCTTAACGATAGCCAGGCCGAGCCCTGTTCCTCCGGTCGCCCGGCTGCGCTCCACGTCAATTCGGTAAAACCGTTCGGTAAGCCGCGGAAGATCGTTTTTTTCGATGCCCGGGCCTTCATCGCGCACGCGCACATAGCGGAGATCCTCGGTCTGACAGCCGGCCCGAACCGCGATTTGGTCCGGGCTATCCCCGCTTTTCTCAGCGTTTTCAAAGGCCAATTCAGAGCCAAAGCCGACGGAGACATGCACCCGCGCAGGCTCATCACCACTGTTCCGGCCATAGCGGAGGGCGTTGTCGGATAGGTTTTGGATCACTTGGATCAGTTGGTCTCGGTCCCCCGTGATTTCTGCGGTGCAGTCGGTGGGGCCTTGCACCATCTCCCCATGCGCGGCCTTGGCCACCGGAGCCATCGTTTCCCGAACAACGCTCGCGACTTCGCAAAGGTCGACTTTTTCTTCGGGAACGCGGCGTTCATTGAGCTCAAGCGCTGAAAGGCTGACCAAGTCCTGGACCAGGCGCAGCATCCGCTCCGTCTGTGCTTGCATCAGTCTAAAGAAACGCTCCTGGGCCGCGGGGTCATCTTTCGCGTGGCCTTGCAGCGTCTCAATGAACCCGAGGATCGAAGCCAGCGGCGTGCGGAGCTCATGGCTGACATTGGCGATGAAGTCCGTACGCATCTTTTCGAGCTTCTTCTGCTCAGTCCGGTCACGGATCATCACGATCATTTCGTCACTCGATGGATCGTCTGTCCCAGCGAGCGGAGCCGCGTAAAAGAGGCCCGAAAACCCTTGCGATGTCACTGAACTGTACTCCGCTTCGCGGGCCTCGCCGGCGTGCCGCGCCTCGCGGAGGACCTCCAGCGCCGTAGGAGCCCGGACGATGGTCGAGATGTGTGCATTCTCAATGGCGTTCCCGAAAAGGGCCGTACCCGCCGCGTTGCTCAGCTCGATCCTGTCCTTTCCATCAAGCACCAACACGGGTTGCGGCAGAGCGTCGAGGATCGCCGAATAACGCAGCAGGCGGAGCATATCGCTCGATACTTCGGGTTGCTGCTCGTCGGTGCTGTTTTGGAACAGCGGCGCATTGGCCAGCGCAATCAGACCGAACGTCACTGCACTGATGGTCAAGGCAACGGGCCAGCTGACAAACCCGAGCAAGGCCGCCCCGAGGAGGCTGGTGCCTCCAGAAAAGATGACCACATTCCTTGCGCGCGCAACGCGCCTATTGTCTTCGGGCGTGCCGGTGGCTGAGGGAGCGATGCCTGTTGCGTTTGTCGCCATCGGGACGTTTTACGGAGTTCCGCTCGAGACACCAGTCTGCGGCTAGCGCGCCGCGCTACTGCCGCGCCCTCACGTCGACTTAGGCGCTAAAAACCCCATGATTTCTTTGGTTTCCGCGAGAATCGGTGCGGCAATCGCGTCTGCACGCGCAACCCCAGCGGTGAGGATACCGTCCAGATGCTCCGGGTCGGCCATCAGCTTGCGCATCTCGGCCGAAATTGGTGCGAGCTTCTCCACCGCGAGTTCAGCCAGCCTCGGTTTGAGGGCACCAAACCCTTGTCCGCCGAATTCGGAGAGGACTTCCGACGCCGTGCTCTCTGCGAGGGCCGCGTAAATGCCGACAAGGTTTCGCGCTTCGGGCCGTCCTTCCAGGCCCGCTTCCTCCGAGGGCAGAGGATCGGGATCAGACTTTGCCTTTTTGAACTTCTTCGCGATGGCGTCGGCATCGTCGGTGAAGGTAATCCGGCTAAGGTCGGAAGGGTCCGACTTGGACATCTTCGCCGTCCCGTCGCGTAGGGACATCACCCGGGTCGCCGGGCCTTGGATCATCGGCTCGGGTAGGGGGAAGAAATCTTCCGCCCCCATATCATTGTTGAATTTCGTTGCGATATCACGGGCCAGCTCAAGGTGCTGCTTCTGGTCTTCGCCCACCGGTACGTGGGTCGCTTTGTAGGCCAGAATGTCCGCCGCCATCAGCACGGGGTAGACGTAGAGGCCGACCGAGGCCTTTTCTTTGTCCTTACCCGCCTTATCCTTGAACTGGGTCATTCGGTTGAGCCAACCGATCCGCGCCATGCACCCCAGGATCCAAGAAAGCTCCGCATGCGCACGAACACCCGACTGCTGAAAGATCGCCGATTTCTCCGGGTCGATCCCCGCCGCAATATAGGCCGCCGCAACCTCGCGGGTATTCTCGCGCAGGGCCTGAGGGTCCTGCGGCACTGTGATCGCATGCAGGTCGACAATACAGAACAGCGACTCATGGCTGTCCTGCATCGCCACCCATTGTTTGATTGCCCCCAGATAGTTGCCGAGGTGGAGGTTACCGGTGGGCTGGACGCCAGAAAGAACGCGTTGGGTGTGCTTGCTCATGGCCGGGCAGGTAGCGCGGGCGGGCGCATGTGACGAGTCTTGAAGGGCGTGCTTGACGGGAAAAGTTCAAACTGCATACTGTATACAGCATGCAGCAGATTGAAGTGAAAACGGTCGCGGAGACCCTTGTCGACACGCTCCAGGACATGGTGGCGAACAGCGACCTGGTGCCCGGCGAGCGTGTGAACGAGGTTGCCCTGTCCCGTGCGCTCAATGTCAGCCGCACGCCCCTTCGCGAAGCGTTGAACCGGCTCGTGGCTGCGGGGTTGATCGAAGCGCGCCCGCGGCAAGGCTTTTGGGTTCCGCCGCTGTCTGCCGACGAGTTCACAGCGGTCTACCGCGTTCGCCCGATCCTCGATTGCGCTGCCCTCGAGATGGCCGGTCTGCCGAGCGATGAAACCCGCAAAGAGTTGCGCCGGCTGAACCATAAGTTCGAACAGCAAACACAGCTCGGCAGGCGGATCGATGCGGACGACGCGTTCCACCTGGCGATGGTGGCGGGCTGCAACAATCCGGTTCTGCTTGGCCTTATCGAAGATATGATGCGCCGTACACGGCGCTACGAGCTTGCCTACTTCTCAAGTCAGACTGCGTTGTCCCTCGTCTCGGGCGAGCACGAGGCCATCTTGGCGGCGTTCGACGCGGGTGATTTGCCCGGCGCTGTCGAGGCCTTGCGCAAGAACCTGACCTCAGGATTTCAGCCACTGCACGATTGGCTGGTGGGCCTTTCATCGTAACCAAAGGGGGAGTTTCCCATGTCTTGTTTCACCCATGTCCGCGCCGTTGTCGGCGGTGCGACCGCTTTGTTGAGCGTTGGCGCATGCCAGACGCAGCCTGCCTCACCGCAAGGCAGCTTGACCGAACTCAGCAGTGTACTGATCGATAGCCCGTATCCGAAAACCACCAGCCTCATCATTTATCGCGGCGACACGCTTGTTCATGAAGGGTACTACAATCAGGGTACCCCAGAACTTCTCAACAACACCCGTTCAGCGACGAAGACTGTTGTCGCCCTCGCGGTGGGCGCGGCCATTGCCAATGGCGACCTCGACAGCGCGCTCGATCTCGCGATGGCGCCGCTCGCAAGGGAACGGGGCGTTGTGCTCAGCCCGCTGAAGGCGGCCATCACGTACCGTGATCTTCTGACTATGAGCTCTGCTTTGCACTGCAATGACGACGGACGTTCTCCGGGTACGGAAGACAATATGCACGCGACCGAGGTCTGGGAGAACTTCGTCCTCGGCCTGCCTGACCAGCCCGGTTACGCGCGGGACGAAAAGGGCTTAGGGAGCTTCCGCTACTGCACAGCCGGCACCTTCTGGCTCGGGCAGGCTCTCGAGCACGAGACCGGGCAACCGATCGACGAATACGTTGCCGAGCATATCTTTGCGCCCCTCGGCATCGAGAACGCGGAGTGGTTTCGCTCGCCGTCAGGAGAGGTGCAGACCGGCGGCGGGCTGGAGCTCTCGTCGCGTGATCTGTCAAAGCTGATCCGCCTCGTCCGCGACGGCGGCGTCTATCAAGGCCAGCAGATCGTTCCTGAGGCATGGGCCAACGATATGGCCACCCCTTGGCGAGACGCTGGGCGCGGCATGCGGTACGGCTATCAGATGTGGAACCGCGATTACGACTATGGCTGCGGAACCAGCACGGCTTGGTTGATGGCGGGGAACGGCGGAAGCCATATGCTCGCGATCAAGGAGCATGATCTCGCCATCGTTCTAACCCGGCAGAACTACAACACGAACGGGATGCATCAGGAGAGCAACGCGCTGATGGAGAAGGTGGTGCTTCCAAGCCTTCTTTGCCCAGCGGGTTAGGCCCCCCCTGTCGCCTTGCCAGCGCTCCTTGATCTGTGACAGTGAAAGGGCATGGCAGATGGCATGGTAACAGAGTCCGAGGCGCTGTCCGCGAAGCCTGATCTTCAGGCGTATGCGGCGGCGCCTTCATCGGTTGCGTTCAAGAAGCTTCGTAAGCGGATTGTTCGGGGCACCCAGGAAGCGGTGCGCAAATTCGCGATGGATGGCTTGCGCGCCGACGGTTCCCCGCAAAAGTGGCTCGTGTGCCTTTCGGGCGGGAAGGACAGCTATGGTCTCCTCGCGGCATTGCTCGACCTCAAGTGGCAAGGTGCTCTGAAGGCGGAGCTTTTGGTCTGCAACCTCGACCAGGGGCAGCCGGGGTTTCCCAAGCATGTGCTGCCGGAGTACCTCGAGCGCCTCGGCGTTCAGCACCGGATCATCACCGAGGACACCTATTCCATCGTCACGGAGAAGGTGCCGGAGGGGCGGACCTATTGCTCTATGTGCTCGCGCCTGCGCCGCGGCATCCTCTACCGCGTGGCCCGGGAGGAGGGGTGCGATGCTATCGTCCTCGGCCACCATCGGGATGATGCGCTTGAGACCTTCATGATGAACATGATGCACGGCGGTCGCCTCGCCGCCATGCCGCCAAAGCTTAAGAATGACGAAGGCGACCTCTATGTTCTCCGTCCCCTGATCTTCTGTGCAGAGAAGGACCTGCAAAAGTTCTCCGACCTCTGCCGGTTCCCGATCATCCCCTGCAACCTCTGCGGCACGCAGGAGGGCCTGCAGCGCCAAGCGATGAAAGACCTGCTCAGCAGCTGGGAAGCGAAACGCCCTGGCCAACGCGACGTGATGTTCCGCGCCCTACAAAACGTCCGCCCAAGCCACTTGGTCGACGAACGCGTCTGGGATTTTGAGGGGCTTTGACGAGCCTCTCCCTTGGGAGAGGCCAGCGAGCGCGGAGCGCGAGCGGGTGAGGTACCCCGCACGCAAAATCGACAGATTTTGATCTCTCCCGAGGGAGAGATGATCGCTGAATTTAACTCACTCGCCGCGTATCATATGGACTGTCCAAACTGAACGGGGGGATCGCGACGTCGAAGACTTGGCCGTCTTCTCGGTCCATTTCGTAGCTGCCGAACATCATGCCAGAAGGCGCGGAAAGCGGCGTGCCGCTTGTGTATTCGAACGCGTCGCCAGGGTGCAGGACAGGCTGCTCGCCAACCACCCCGTCACCTTTCACGACGAAGCTTTGTCCAAGGGAATCAGCGATGTGCCACTGGCGCCGTTTCAGAGTGACGGCTTGCGGGCTGTCGTTGTCGATCCGCACCGTGTAAGTCCAGAAGAAGCGTCCCTCTTCGGGATGGCTTTCGTCTTCAATATAGTCGGAGGACACACGGACGCGAATGCCGTCTGTTACGGCCTCAGAGACGAGTTCTTCGAAAACCTCTTCGTCCATGACGACGCCTTTCACCCGCCACCCAGCAGGTCGGTGTACCGTATAGAACTTGAGCGGAGTTGACCAGCGTGATGGGGACGTCCAGTGCACACACTTTGGTGACTTCACAGGAGCACGCCCTATGTCTGCCTTGCGAGGTGTTCTTAGCGCTGAGCGCTTGCGTGAGCTCATTTCATCAGGCGGCCTGCTGGCCAAGCCCAGCGAAGGGCAAATCCAGCCTGCGAGCATCGATCTCACCCTTGGGGCAAAGGCGCACCGGGTGCGGGCGGCTTTTCTGCCGTCGCCAGAGGCGCCGATTGCAGCGCGTCTCGATGACTTAACACTCCACACCCTCGACTTATCGGCGGGCGCGGTGCTGGAGAAAGGCTGCGTTTATGTGGTGGAACTCCGCGAGCGTTTGGCCTTGCCGCCAAACTTGTCGGCCACGGCCAATCCGAAAAGTTCGACCGGCCGCATTGACGTCTTCGTCCGTCTTCTGACGGATACATTTGACGGTTACGAGCGCGTCCCGGCCGGCTATGAGGGGCCGCTCTACCTCGAGATTTGTCCTCGGACGTTCCCGATCATTGTGCGCGAAGGATCGACGCTGAACCAACTCCGTGTACGGCGCGGTGAAGCGGCGATGTCTGACGTAGACTTGCGCAACGCACTGGGGCCTGCCGCTTTGGTGGAGCAGGGGCTCAACCTCTCCGTTGATCTGTCGTCGGCGCTCGGAGACATCGTGGGTTGGCGCGCCCGGCGCCACGCAGGGCTGATTGACGTTGACCAGCGCGCTGCTCTTGATCCGTATGCTTATTTTGAGCCGCTCGCGCCGCCGCCTGGTGGGTACATTACGTTGGACCCGGACGAATTCTATATTCTCGCAAGCCGCGAAACGGTTCATGTTCCCGCTGACTTGGCCGCTGAGATGGTTGCGATTGACCAAGAACTTGGAGCGTTTCGCAGCCACTATGCCGGGTTTTTCGATCCCGGTTTCGGCCTTGAAAGCCCTAGCCGGGCTGTGCTGGAGGTGCGGGGCTTCGACGTTCCGATGGTGCTTGAGCACGGCCAGCGCGTTGCCCGTTTGGGTTACGAACGGCTCGGCACGGTCCCTGAAGCCCTGTACGGAAGTGCTCAGTCATCAAACTATCAAGGCCAGGGCCTCAAGCTGTCCAAACATTTTAAGCAAGGCTAGCCGGGAGCCTTTCGCGACGCCCTCGGGCTAGCCGTCCAACCCAGCGATCCATTCTACCGTATACGCCCCAACGGTGGGGCCGAAGTTGGGATCGGGAGAGCGGTAGCGGAACTGCGCGGCGCGATGGGTGCCTGCTTTGCGCTCAGCATACACCTGCTCGGGGCTCCCCACTTGCGCCATGAAGTGGTTGATTCCCTTGGCGGTTTGGAAAGTTGCCTTCTCCGGCGCGGCGGTCATTAGAGGAATCAACCGTTGGTCCAGATCGTCGATGATGGCAATGTCGCTTTCCCCAGCGAGCGATAAGACGGGGGTATCCACTCTCGACCAAGCGCCGACGAAGTCCGTTGCTTCTAGGGTACGCCAGTAGGCCGGGTTCCGGCCAAAAATGCGCCCGTCATCGGTACACGTATAATAGGCACACAGCGCATCGCGGCTCTCTTGGGACGCCGGGGTGCCGCGAAAGATCTCCATCATCCCGTCTTCGAGGGCGTCCGCGTTGGCAAAGCTTGATGCTGCGCTACGGTTGCCGAGCATTACCGGTTGGTAGCGGGCGAGTTTGACCCGATACTCAGCCCACGATGAAAAGAGCGTGCCAAACACGACTGTCCCATAAGGATCAAACTCGGCGGCCAACCCTGGCGCGATTAAGCCGCCGAGCGAGTGGCCGAAGAGAACAATCTTGGTACGGTCAATATCATCGCGTTCGAGCAGCGCTTTGTAGCCCTGACGGAAGGCTTCGGCTTCTTCCGTGTAGGTCACGTCGCGGCAGTGCTTGGTGTCAACGCTGTCGCCCATACCCGGTTTCTCGACCCGCCAAACGGCATAGCCCGCGGCCAGAAGGTCTTCAAAGAACCCGGCGTTTGGGTCGGTGTTCCCCGATGTTTCCATCGAAGCGCAGGCCAAGCCTTGAATGTAATAAACAACCGGCGGGCTGTCGCTCTTCTTCGGCATGGTGAGTGATGCGCCGAGTGTCCCGCCCTGATAGCTGACACCGGCGGGCACGACTGTTCCGGAGACGAATTGTTCGAGCGGCCTTGGCGCGAGGGTGTCGGTGAGCACCTTCTCTGTCCCCTCGCGCTCCACCGTGACTGTGGTGATTTCACCAGCGCGGAGCGCTGCAAGAGACGCCAAAAGATCGTCTACGGATTGAAGCTCGACACCATTCAGCTTCGTCAAGCGGTCGCCTTTACGCACGCCCATCCGCGCCGCGCTGCCGCCTTCCACGACCGCAGCGATTTCGACTGCGCCGTCTGCGTCCTGTGCACCAATTCCAAGCGCACCTCGGCGCGGCGGCGCTTCGGTGAGGGGAGACGCGCTGGCGGATGCTACGCACACGGACAGCAGGATAGACACGACAGTCGGCAAAGTACGGATCATCAGCGTTCTCCTAACCTCAGCATACGGATTCATAAATCATAGATCCGACGCGATCAAGCAGAATTATTGTTTATCAATAAGACTCGGCTGCGGCGACCTCTCAGTAAGTTGTCCACATCGCGCAGCGCCACTTCCGTTTTGATGCCAGCGGCCATAGTGTCGAGAACATGTCGGCAACAAACCTCACCTGCGCGCCTGCTCGGAGCGATGCTGCAACCACGCATATCGCTGGCGTTGCGATGCACTTCGATTGTTCAGGCGCGGCTTGGCTACCCGAGCACCAGGTGCTGGTCGTCTCGGACCTGCATTTCGAAAAGGGCTCGCACTATGCGCAGAAGGGGCAGTTTCTGCCGCCTTACGATACGCGCGCTACGTTAGATGGGGTGGAGCGGTTGATGCGTCTCTATCAGCCCCGGCAGGTGATATCGCTCGGCGATAGCTTTCACGATGTCGACGCCGAGGCGCGGATGGACCCTGTGGATGCGGGTCGTCTCGAGGCTTTGTGCAGCGCAGCGGAGTGGCTCTGGGTGCTGGGCAACCATGACCCGCTGCCGCCGGCCCGGTTCAACGGGCCCGCGGCCCAAACCTTTGAGATTGCAGGACTGCTGTTCACGCACGAGCCGGGTGATGTCGCCGGGTGGAACGTCGCCGGGCATTTGCATCCGTGTGCTGTGGCGCAAAAAGGCGGGCGGGGTGTGCGCAGGCCAGCATTTGTGACCGATGGTGAGCGGTTGGTGATGCCCGCTTTTGGCGCGTTCACCGGAGGGTTGAACGTTCTCGATCCAGCGTTTGAGGGTGTCTTCAGCGGGGCTGTCTCGACCTATCTTTGTGGCCAGTCCCGCGTCTTTGGGGTGCCGGCCAAGAGCCTTCGCCCGGACAATCAGCCCCGCGCCTCTTGGAGTTGAGCCTCTTCCCGGCCGAAACCGGCCGCTAGGCGCCGCCGCCTCCCGTGAAGATCCACATAACCCAAAGGATCAGCATCGGCAGCAAGATCGGCGTCGTCGCGCCCACGGCCAACATGGTCCGCAATCGAAAATACCATGGCGGGACCCCGCCGGGGCCCACTTGGCTCCCGTCTTGGAAAAGCTGCACCAAAAGGATCACCGCGAGGCAAAAGAACCGCGCCTGCAGACCAAAGGGCGTCCCCAACACTTCGGCGGGGGCAGCGGCGATGACCCAAGCCACCAAGGCAGGACCGACTGCGCCAAGGAAACCGCCAAACACTGACGCGGGGCGCGTATCAGGCTGAAGCACCCGGAACGCCCAGCGTCCGCCCGACATGAACGAGGCAATGATCGCTGCGTAGAGGACGATCCACTCGCCATAGGCCAGCGCCGTCTCTTCGTCCCACCACACAGCGATTTGGCCGATAAAAGGGATCGTCCAGAACGGGATAAGGCCGCCAAGGCCCAAGGCATAAGCCGAGGACACTTTCAGCTTTTCGCTGTCCACCGTGCTCGTAATCTTCTCCATCGCCCGCGTCTTCCCCTTCAGCCTTGCGGAAACCAATCGTCCGGCATCAAAACCCTGTCGGTCAAAGCACAATCTGGTTTGAGAACAATGTGCACGAGCGCCGCGGCGCCGAGGCATGCCAGCGCACGCAAGGTTCCCGGCGTCACGGTCAACGCATCGCCCGGCTGCATCAGACGCCGGGCGGTCGCTGTTCTCTGGTCAAAACTCAAGCTCAGGGTCACGGGTCCACCCTCCTCGAGACGATAGGTGGTCTCTGCTGGCATGCGGTGCCAGCCCGCTTCATCGGTTGCCGCAAAAAGTTGCAGTCCTTCGCGCGCGGCGCCCAAGGTTCGGCCCGTTTGGCGCCACCAGCCCTCGAAAGGATGCGGTTCCATCTGGTGGGTCTGGATGACGGTTTGCGGGTTCAGAACGCGTCCTTTCTGCGGCGGATCTCGGCGAACACTTCGTGATGCGGAGCCCCGGGCTTCCCGACGCGCGCCGCCAGGTTGGGGTCATCGGCCCTCAGGAACGGATTGGCGACAAGCTCGTCCGCGAGTATCACGGGGACCGTCGGTTGGTCGGCTTCCCTGAGCTGCGTCACAGCGCGCGCACGCGCGGCCAATACCTCGTTCTCGCCATCAATGCTCAACGCGAAGGCCGCGTTGGATGCGGTATATTCGTGGGCGCAAAAAATCATCGTGTCGCTTGGCAAGGCCTTCAGTTTCAACAGGGACTCCCAGAACTGGGCGGGGGTCCCTTCAAACATACGTCCGCAACCGAGCGAGAACAGCGTATCACCCACAAAAGCCGCTTTTGCGTCCTCGGCATAAAAAGCGATGTGCCCGGCGGTGTGCCCCGGGACATCGAACACCGCGAATGACGTCGCGCCGAGGGTCACGGTCATTCCGCCGGAAATCAGTGCGTCTTTATGGGCAATCTTCTCGGCTTCCTCGCTTGGGGCAATGACCCGCGCGCCAAACCGCTCGGCCAGCAGCGCGTTTCCTCCCGTATGGTCGGGGTGCCAATGGGTGTTCAGCACCAGGTCGATGCCCCATCCCAGCCGCTCAGCGGCTTCGGCAATCACCGCGCCATCCGGGCTATCAACGCTGGCGACTTGGCCTGACGCTTCGTCGCGCACCAAAAACCCATAATTATCGGTGAGACAGGGAAATTGGTGGACCGTCAGTGACCCGCAATAGTGCATCATCTGGGAAACCTACCTAGATACTCCATGAGCCTAGCGAGCCATCGGCGTGAACGCCAAGAGTGGCAAGAGGTTCGAAGGAGAGCTGTCCGTTGCGCATCACCAGCGAAGAGTTTGATCGCTTCTACGCCACCCCGCTGGGTCAGGTGGCCGAGGATGTGCTGCGCCGAAAGCTCAGTGATGCCTGGGGCACCTGCAAGGGGCTCCGGGTTGCAGGCTTTGGCTACCCGCACCCGCTCATGCCTGCGTTCAGCGAGGCGGACCACCACGTCACCATGGTCCCCGCTGCGGCGGGAGCGGTTGCAGCGCGCGACGAGGTGCTGGTCGAGGAGGGGCGCTGGCCCTTGCGCGAGGCATCGGTCGATCGCTTGGTCATTATGCACGGCCTTGAAGAAACCCCTGATCCCAGTGCGCTTCTGCGTGAAGCCTGGCGGGTGCTCACCGATGACGGGCGGTTGATCATCGTGGCGGCCAACCGGCACGGCTTTTGGACCTTGTTTGAGAATTCCCCCCTCGCGGCGGGTCGCGCTTATTCCCGGGGCCAGCTGCTGCGGGCTCTTGGCGGCGCGATGTTCGCCCCAACAGCACAGGCGGCGGCGCTCTATTTCCCGCCGATCCGGCAGCTTCGTCGGCTGGCCACCCTGTGGGAACAGACGGCTGAACGCCTTGAACCACTCTCTATCCCCCTTCCATCAGTCGCCGGCGTAGAACTCGTCGAGGCGCGACGCTCAATGGCCGCCCCGGCCAGCGGGACGAAGTCGGAGGCGCTGTCAGGCATCTTTGCGGCAGGCGGCCGACGGGTGGTTGGGCTTGCGGCGGAGCGGGGCGGCCAGAAGACCACAGCCCGCGGACAATGGCGCGCCGTGCGCTAGGGGCGGCGCCGTGCCGATGCTGCGCGCAATCAACGTCTGGATTCTCGCCGTGCGCTGCGCCATGCGGTGATCATGGAACGTCCCCAGCCGCGTAGCGGCCTGCTCTCGATTGATCCTTATGTCCCCGGCCGCTCGAAGGCGGCGGGTGCAAAGGTCTATAAGTTGTCGTCCAACGAGAGTGCGTTGGGCCCGGCCCCCTCGGCGGTCGCCGCCCTCGATGCCATGAGCGCGCGAGCCCACCGCTACCCCGACGGCGACGCGACGGCCCTGCGCGAGAAGCTTGGCGCTCTCCACGGCATCAACCCCGACCAGATCATCGTGGGCAACGGCTCCGATGAGATCCTATCGCTCACGGTACGGAGCTTTACGGAACCCGGTGACGATGTCCTCATGACTCGCCACGGCTTCAGCTATTATCCGGTGATCGCGACGGCAGAAGGTTGTCGGGCCGTCCAAGTTGAGGAGACGGATCTCACCGCCGACGTCGATGCTCTGCTCGCCGCCGTAACCCTGCGCACCCGTGTGCTTCTTCTTGCCAATCCGAACAACCCGACGGGCACCCGGGTCGCCCACGAGGAGCTCGTGCGGCTGCGCGCTGAGCTGCCTTCGCGTGTTTTGTTGGTCCTCGATGGGGCCTATGCGGAGTATGTTGACGACGAGACCTACGATCCCGGCAAAGGCTTTGTTGATGCCGCCGTCCAGTCAGGCGCTGACAATGTCGTCATGACACGGACGTTTTCGAAGATTTACGGGCTTGGCGGCTTGCGCGTTGGGTGGGGATATGCCTCGCCGTCGGTGATCGACGTGCTCGGACGGGTCCGCAGCCCGTTCAACGTTTCTGCTGCAGGCCTCGTCGCCGCCGAGGCAGCGCTCTCTGACCAACAATTTGTCGAAGAGAACAAGATCCACAATTTTGAGGAGATGGCGCGGATTGTTCAATCTCTGCGTGGCGGGGGGTTTACCGTGCACGTCACCGAAGCGAACTTCATTTTGACCGTACACGGTTCCGATGACGAGGCATCTTCATTCATTGACCATTGCGCGGGACAGGGTGTCCTCGTTCGCGGGCTGAAGAGCTCAAACCTTCCCCATTGCGTCCGCGTTTCAATCGGCGAACGAGAGGCGAACGACGCTTTCCTCACCGCCGCTGAGACGTGGGCCGGATCTTAGTCTGTCAACGGAGGGATCGTTCCAAGCAGAATGATCCCCAAACGGACTTCGCTCTCTCGTACCGTCAGCGGAAGGGTCACCTCTTTGGTACCCTTCTCAGTCATAAGGCCGATCACTCTCGCTGCAAAATCAACCGCTTCGGGAGGTATCGCGTTGGCTTCGCCGAGAAGTTCAAGCGCCGGGCGTTCATTCTTGAGCCGGAGCTCAAGGTCGCCGTTGACCAGCCCGTCGTCAGTGATCACCAGCTCGCCCTGTCCCGCCATTTGCGTGGGCGAGGGGTCGTCACCACGCCCCACGCCGATCGCTAGTCCTGCAATGTTCAGGCCGTTCACGATGCGGGACGCTGCAATATCAATATACGGAAATTCCGTCCCCGCCTGATCTCCAAGGACCAGCTTCTTGATCGATAAGGCAATGGTCTGACCGTCACCGACTGCCTCTTGGTTGGCGATAAAGTCGCCGATTTGAACGACTTGATCTTCTCTCTCAAGCGCGATGCCGTGGCCTTCCGCCGCGGCGAACCTTCGTTCGAGATTGAACCGGAGGTCGTCCGATGTCAGAGCATAGCGGCGCTCGCCCAACGTCAGGTGCTGACGACCGCGGGGAGCCAACACAACGCGTGTGGGGTTATAAGGCACAGCTGCGATAACGACAGTCTCAGCCTCAAAGGTCCCGTATCCCGGCGCCTCCCACACCACATCGTCAACAGTCCCGCGGAGGGTAAGAGGGTAGCCCGCTGTTCGTACAGCACCAAACGTCAGTGTACGACCAGCCAGGGCCTCACGCTCAGCAAAGGCCGCAAGTTCCGTCTCAACCGCCCGTGCACCTTGCAGCCACACGATGCTGTAGCCGACAAAAAACACAACGAAGAGCGCAAGAGGAATGATGATTTTGAGGCGGGAACGTTGCAACTGGGTCATACGGTGACGGTCTCGGAGGCCCCTTCGATCGTGGCTTCGAGATCTCTCAGGAATGTCTTCCGGTTTGAAAAATCTGTCATCGGTTCAAAGACTTGGAGAATGATCGTGCCAGGAGCTTTGTCTGGTCCCGGTTGCTTCCAATAACGGCCACTGTCGTGGGCGATTGGGATCGTCGGTACACCAAGCGATTTGGCTAATGCAGCAACACCGGGTTGATAGGGAAGCCGCTCGCCCGGTTTACTCCGTGTACCCTCCGGAAAGATCACGATCTGCGCCCCTTCGTCGAGCCGCGACCTTGCTTGGTTCGTCATGTCACGCAGCGACCGCACCCCGGCGTCGCGATCGATGAAAATGAAGCCATTCGCGCGACAATACCACGAGAAAATCGGCCAATGCTTGAGCTCTTTTTTGAGCACAAAACTCGGCCGGGGGAGCAGGATCGTCAGGCGCAGAGTCTCCCACATCGACTGGTGCTTGGCGGCAATCAGCGCGGGCCCGTTTGGGATATGTTCGGCGCCAATTACCCTGTCGCGAATTCCGCAAAGCACCGTGAGGCCCGCCAGAACAGTCCGTGCCCAGAGCTTTGAAAACGCGATCGACCATTCCCGTTTGAGCAACGCCGGAAAAGCGATCAGCCCAAGGATGATCGAGACTGTAAACATGTAGGCGAGAAAAATCACGGAACGGATCATCGCGGCGCACCCATCCTCACGTGAGTGACCGAACGCGAACGACAAGATACTTCGCGTACTCCGACGCCAGCAGACGCCACGACGAAACCTGTCCCATCCAGCCCTGTTCGGGCGCAAAATCACTGGCCACAGGGATGCCGATCACCGTGATCTCCGGCGCCACGTGCCGCATCTCCGCGGTTGCCCGCGGCAAGTGAAAGTCCGATGTGACGAGCAGCGCCACGTCGTATCCGTGGCGTTCAAGCCAGGCACGGCTCTCGACCGCATTTCCCCGCGTGCTTCGCGCCCAGGGGCCGAGGTCAACGCAGCAGTCGAGTGTCTCCGCATCGCCCATGCCGGCGAGATCTCGTTTGTCGGTCTGCGGATGAACGCCGGAGATGAGGGCGCGATCAGCAAGGCCGTCCGCCTGAAGCGCAAGCCCTTCCGTGATGCGCTGGCCTCCACCGCCGGTCAAAATGATCATCCCGCGGTCTTGAAGGCGATGCGCTTGGACCGCGTCGAGGGGCACGTCGCCTGCGCGGGGCAGGGTCGCGCAGAAGGCGAAGAACCCCGATACCAACGCAAGGGTAGCGACGGCCACGGCACCGAGGCCGATCCGGAGAAAGTTTGCGAATCGAATCACGATTGTCGTTTAGCGCTGCCGCGGAAAAGCGAGAAGGCCCACCATCCACCGCCAAGAAGAGCCAGCGCCGGGCCAGCCCAAAGAAGCGCGTTTTTCCCGCTTTTCTCCGGCGAAAGCAGCACATATTCGCCGTAGCGTGCGGTTAGAAAGGCGCGAACTTCGGCGTCTGTATCGCCAGCGGCAATGCGCTCTTCGATCAGTGTGCGCATGACTGATGCAATCTCGGCGTCGCTATCGGCGATCGATTGGTTTTGGCAAACCACGCAGCGGAACTCCTCTGACAGCGCGTCGACCCGTTCTTGGTCGGCCGGGCTGAGCGCCGCCGCGAGCAAGAGTGTGCAGACCGCGATCATGCTGGCGCTTCCACGGCGCTGCGCGCCGCTTTCTTCGCGCTTTTGGCCTTGCCCGGCGCGAAGGCGCTGACAAATCCGCCCAGGGCGATGAGGACAGCGCCGCTCCACAGCAAGTGGATGAGGGGGTGGACGTAGACGCGGAACGTGCGGGCGCTGCCGCCGTCGGGGCTTGATCCCGAGGCTATGTACAAGTTGCCGAGGCCAAGGCGTCGGATCGCGACCTCGGTGGTGGCTTTGTCCGCAACCGGATAATATCGGCGGGATGGATCGACGGTCGCCAGCAACCGGCCGCTATCAGTGACCTCAATGCGGTCAAACTCGACGATGTAGTTGCGCCCATTCGTCTGGGCACTGCCTTTAAAGGTGATGTCTAAGCCTCGGACCGTCGCGGTTTCGCCCGGTTCGAGGACCAGGCGCGCTTCGGTCTGGAACAGGCTACTCGCCGTAATGCCGAGCATCAGAAGGGCCAGGCCAAAGTGGGCGAGCACGGCCCCCCAGCTGCGTGCAGTCAGTCCAGAGAGGCGCGCGACCGCGGTTTGCGGCGAGCCGGCTTTGCGCGCCAGATCAGCCACCACGCCGCCGAGCACGAACAAGCTCGCTACAAAACCCATCAGTGCCCAGACGTTTCCTTTGAGCAGAACCATCAGCGCGATGCCGCCGACGGCGCCGACGCCGAGGATGATCTGGTAAGGCTTTTGCCAACCGCCTTTGCCGCGGCGTTTCCATGGGATGAGGAGACCAAATGCCAACGCGGCGGCCATCGCCACGGCGAGCGGTGCAGTCATGACGTTGTAGTAGGGCGGCCCCACCGAGATCCGCGTGCCGGTGCTGACCTCAATGACCGTCGGCCAGAACGTACCGAGAAAGACCGTGAACAGAAGAACTGAGAAGAACAGATTGTTGAGCACCAAAGCGCCTTCACGGCTGACGGGTTCAAACGCTTCTCGGCTGATCAAGCTGCTGCCGCGCAGAGCGAATAGGATGAGCCCCCCGCCGGTGAACAGCACCGCGAGGAAGAGCAGGACGATCCCGCGTTCAGGATCATTGGCGAAGGCGTGCACCGACGTGACGATCCCTGACCGCACCAAAAAGGCGCCCATCAGCGAAGCCCCGAATGCGAGGATTGCGAGCGCAGCGCACCATGGTTTGAGGGCATCGCGGCGTTCCACCACCATCACGCAGTGCAGAAGCGCCGTTGCGGCAAGCCACGGCATCAGCGAGGCATTTTCGACAGGGTCCCAAAACCAAAACCCGCCCCAGCCCAGCTCGTAATAGGCCCAAAAGGCTCCCAGCCCGATTCCGAGCGTCAGCGCGCCCCATGCGAACAGGAGGAACGGGCGAACGGTTCGCGCCCACTCCTTCCCCAGATCTCCCCGCCAAAGCGCGGCAATCGTGAAGCTGTAGACCGCCGAAAGTCCGACATAGCCAAGGTAAAGCGTCGGCGGATGGATCGCGAGGCCCGGATCTTGGAGCAGAGGATTAAGCCCGCGTCCGTCGGGCGGTGTGGGCCAGGTTGCGGGGTAGGGCGCAAACGGGCTCGACGTCAGAACGGTGAAGAGCAGGAACGCGAACGCCAGCAGTCCCTGCACGCCGAGCGCGCGTTTGCGCAGCGCTGCATCCCCGCGGCTGTGAAACGCCATGGCGCCGCCAAACCCCGCCAGCATGACGAGCCAAAGCAGCAGGCTGCCCTCGTGGTTCCCCCACGTGCCCGTCAGCTTATAGACGGCCGGCTTGAGCGAATGGGAGTTGAGATAGACGTTGATGAGCGACAAATCGGTGCTCGCGTAGGCGTTCATCAGCAGGAAAAACGCATAAACCACCGTCACCAGCATTGCACCCGCCGCAGCGCCGCTCACCGCGAGGCCCCGCCGATGGCCGATCGGCGCGAGACCCGAGAGCGCCATAACGGCCGCTGCGAAGGTGGCAACGCTGAGCAAGACTGTACCGAACGTGCTCGTATCCATTGGAGATAAGTGCCCTTTCCGGGTCGGCGGCGCAATATCGCAGCGGCGCGACTTAGGGACCGCGCCCGTTCGGGCGGCATTAAGATCCTTCGGCTAAAAGTTTGGTTGAGGGGTCACTTATGAAGATCGAGGAAGCCAAAGCGCGGCTTTTGGAGATTGTTGCTGTCGACGCGACGGACGTCGATGACATGGTTTACCGCGCGCTGCTGCTGGGCATGGATGTTCTCGGCACTGACACTGCTTTTGTCTCCCACGTGCGCGATGGGCGATTTGTGGTGCGCGCCGCTTTAGGTGAGACCATGGGCTTGGGCGCGGGCAGTGATATCGCCCTCGACCGTCGTCCCTGCCGTGTCCTTCTCTCAGGTCCGGGGGTGGTCGCCGAACAGGATATGGCTTCGTGTCCGGACTTTCCCAAGTCGCCTTATCGAAGCTTCATCGGTGCGCCGGTGGTGCACAAGTCAAAAACGATCGGTACCGTGAGTTTCTTATCAACGACCTTGATTAGCGCGCCTTTTGATGACGATACCAAAGAGTTCGTGCGGGTCTTCGCTGGATTGATGCGCGCTATCAATCGGATCACCTTCCGTATGGAAGTGGCGCGCCAGGAGGCAGAGGCTTTCCGCTTCGTCCTTGACAGCGTGCCCGCCCGCATTTGGCTGAAGGACGACAGCAACACGATCAAGGTTGCCAACCGCGCTGCCGCACAATCGATGGGGTTCGACGATCCCAGACAGCTAACGGACGTTGATACGTATGCGCTGTTTCCCGATTTGGCAGCGGGATACCATCGGCAAGATCTTGAGGTGATCGAAAGCGGTGAACCGCGTCTTGGCATTCGCGACATTTACCGCGGCAAGAACGGCCCGGCGACGCATACGTCTACGGACAAGATCCCGTTCACCGATGAGCGCGGACGCAAAGGTGTGGTGATCATCTCTACCGACATTGCTCCGGTGGACGAATCCAAGATCGCCAAAAAAGCCTAAAGGCGAGCTGGCCGTCGTTTCCGGCGCGTTCCCTCAAGGGAAGGCGGCTTGATCGCCTACCGCGCTTCTCTCAGTAGGCTGAGTTGTTCAACAACGTTCGCCTGGCGGTCCTGGTCTTGCAGCCCTGTCGGATAATCGCCTGTGAAGCAATGGTCCGTGAACGCAGGCTGATCGCAATCGCGCGGGCCTTTGCCAAGGGCGTTATAAAGGCCATCGAGGCTCAAAAACGCCAAGCTGTCCGCGCCGATGTCTTCGCGCATTTCCTCGGTGGTGCGGTCATGAGCCAAAAGCTCATCGCGGCTCGGCGTGTCGATGCCGTAAAAGTCTGGGTGCCGAATGGGCGGGCACGCAACCCGGAGGTGGACCTCCGCCGCGCCGGCATCACGGAGCATACTGATGATTTTGCGGCTGGTGGTGCCTCGGACCAAGCTATCGTCGATCAGGATCACGCGTCGACCACAGACGACCCCAGCGTTGGCAGAGTGCTTGCGCTCGACCTTCGTTTCCCGAATTTCCTGGGTCGGTTCAATGAACGTCCGCCCCACAAAGTGCGAGCGGATTAGCGCCATCTCATAGGGCAGACCACTCGCCTGCGCGTAGCCGATGGCCGCCGCGACCCCAGAGTCGGGGATTGGCGAGACCAAGTCGGCCTCTACCGGCGACTCCTCCGCTAGCGTTCGGCCGAGGCGCTTTCGGATGTCGTAAACGCTTTCTCCGTCCACGAAGCTGTTGGGCCGCGCGAAATAAATCAGCTCGAAGATGCAAGGCCGCGCGAGGGCAGGCTCAGCCAAGCGCTTCGACGTCAACGACCCGTCGCGCCCACAGATCACGACCTCGCCCGGTTCGACGTCGCGGATGAACTCCGCCCCCATCAGATCAAAAGCGCAGCTTTCCGATGCGAGCACGTAGCCTTCGCCGATCCGTCCTAGAACGAGAGGCCGGATGCCCAGGGGGTCGCGGACACCGATCAACGCATCGCGGGTCAGCACCACGAGCGCATAGGCACCCTCCACCCCGCGTGCCGCGTCGATGACTTTGTCCGACAGCGTCAGGCCGCGGGAGAGCGCCGTGAGCTGAACAAACAGCTCTGAGTCGCTCGTCGTGTGGAAAATCGAGCCCTTGGAGATGAGGTCCTGGCGCAACACCCGCGCGTTGGTGAGGTTGCCGTTGTGGGCGATGGCGATACCGCCCCGATCGAGATCAGCATAAAGCGGCTGCAGGTTCTTCCGGTGGCTTTCGCCCGTCGTCGAATACCGCGTATGACCGATCCCCGCGGTGCCCGGCAGACGAGACAGGTTGTCTTCGCTGTGGAAATGGTCGGCGACCAGCCCCAGTTCGCGCACCAGGTGGAATTGACCTTCGCTGTAGGTGGAAATCCCAGCCCCTTCTTGGCCGCGGTGCTGAAGCGCATGGAGCCCGAGCGCGACAACGGGCCCAGCGGGGCGATCGAGGTTGATGGCGCCAAACACGCCGCATTCTTCATGGAGACTACGCGGAACAGGAGGACTCAGCCGCTGCTGAAATTGCTGGCGGCGGAGAAACGACGAAGCATGGCGCATGTCATAAAGCCCTAGTCAGACCGATGGCGAGGAAATGGCACGCAGCGGGCCATTTGACAAATCCCAGACCTGCAAATCTGCGTTACGCAAAAAGACATCCACAGTTTCCGCCAGCGCCGGCGCGAACAAACTGTCGCTCAACGAGACGGGGAGCGGGGCACCGGTGTGGTAGACGCTTACGGTGTAGAACGCGAAGGCCCCGATGAGCCACCCGCGCAGGGCCCCAAAGATGCCGCCTGCGATTCGGTCGCCCTGCTGCTTTTCAGCGCCAGCGACCAACCGCACGCCATAGCTGCCCCCCAGCGCGACCACGAGGTACCCGGCGATGAAAAGGACGCCCAGCGCTGCGATTTTGAGCAGCGTGCCCTCCGCCATCCCGCTCAACTGCGCGCCAAGAAGGCCAATGGCGGCGAACCCTGCGGCAATGGCGATAAGCGTCACGATTTCGCGCAACGCGCCCCGGTGCCAACCGAGGAAGGCCGAGAAGGCGATGCACGCCAGCACGAAAAGGTCAAACGAAGTCACCGGAACGCCTTCGCCCGCGCCGCCCCCGCGATCAAGCGTTCGCGAGCCACGCAGCCGTATCCTTGATCGAAGCGCGGGGCACCGTGGCGATGGCGTCACTCTCGATATCATGGGGCCCGACGCACCGGACAAACCCGAGCTTTGCGGCTTCGCCCAGCCGCAACGGCGCTTGCGATGCGCGGCGTATAGATCCCGAAAGGCCGATCTCGCCAAATGCGGCAGTGCCTTGCGGCACCGCTTGGCCGTCTTTCGCCGAGATCAGCGCGAGCGCCGCGGCGAGGTCCGCGGCAGGATCCGTGACCTTCAACCCCCCAGCAACGCTGAGGAAGACATCGTCGCGGCCGAAGTCGATCCCCGACCGGGCCGAGAGCACGGCGAGGAGTTGCGACAGCCGGCCGTTGTCCCAACCCACGACCGCGCGCCGGGGCTGGGCGAGCTGAGAGGGGAGCACCAATGCTTGGAATTCGCAGAGCAGGGGACGGGTCCCCTCCGTACCGGCGAAAACCACCGTACCCGGAACATCTTCATCGCCTTCGCCAAGGAACAGGGAGGACGGGTTGGACACCTCTTTGAGGCCTGACCCTGCCATCTCGAAGACCCCAATCTCGTTCGCGGGGCCATAGCGGTTCTTCACGGCACGGATCAAACGGAAACTCCGCCCCGGCTCTGTCTCAAAGTAGAGGACCACATCAACGAGGTGTTCAACGACCCGCGGCCCAGCAATTTGCCCCTCTTTCGTCACATGGCCCACCAAGATCACCGTGCAGCCCGCGTTTTTGGCGTAGCGGGTGAGCTCAGAAGCGCAGGCGCGAACCTGGGCAACTGTACCGGGTGCTGATGGAAGGTCATCCGACCACAGAGTTTGGATCGAATCGATAATCAGCACGTCGGGCTTCGCCGCCTTCACCGTTTGCACCACGTCTTTCAGTGCCGTCCCAATCGCCAGCTCCACGGGCGCCTTATCGACGCCGAGGCGTGCGGCGCGCAGGCGGATTTGGTCCAGCGCTTCCTCCCCGGAGATGTAGAGCGTCCTTTTGCCCGACCGCGCGATGGCGGCGCTGGTTTGGAGGAGCAGCGTCGATTTTCCGACGCCCGGGTCACCGCCGACGAGCAGCGCTGAGCCTGGCACGAGACCGCCGCCAAGGGCGCGGTCAAATTCCTCCGCCCCCGTCCTAAACCGCGGCGGCGGCGCGGCCTCCCCGGCTAAGCTCTCAAGCTCCAGGCCCCGCGCCTTGGTTTTCTTTCCTTTCGACGGCGCGGCGAGGGGATCCGTCTCCGGCTCAATCGTGTTCCAAGCCCCGCAATCATCACAGCGACCCTGCCAACGGCCATAAACCGACCCGCAGGACTGACAGACGAAAGATTGTTGTGCTCGTGCCATCAAGCACAGTTAGCGCAGGCGGCCGAGATTCGCCACTTCAGCCCTGAACGTCAATGCTGAACCCTATGCTGTTCCATACGATCAGTGTACATATATAATTACTCGGTAGACTGATAAAATATTCATGCCTTGGTCATAGATGCCAACCGAATCTTACCCTTAATTTCCGTAAGGACAAATGACCAAACCGCTACCAGCAAATAAATGCTCGGTAAACAGAGCATATACCGTATCTTCACTTCGGGTCGACAATGATTTTCTCAGTTAATGACGAAGACGTCAGATTAGTTGGAGACTGACATGTCGATTGAGACGCGGATTGATGAGATCCTAAACGCCGAGCGTATCCCTTCGGCGGACGAAATGTACCGTATGGGGATCGAAGCGTCGACGGCCGTGGATGGGGGCAATGTTGACCTCATTGCCGCGCATAAATGGTTCAACCTCGCAGCGCTGCAAGGCAACGAAGACGCCATTTTCTACCGCAAGCAAGTGACCCTTGAGATGGACAGCCGCCAAGTTGCTGCGGCGCAGCGCGATGCCCGCGAGTGGCTGCGCAAGCACCGTCCCGCGGTTCCCGAAGCCTAAGCGTTCCTGCGGGGGAAGCGCTCAAATCCTTGTTCCGAGACGAAGCCGTCGAGGAACTGATCTTCTGGACCAACGGGGAAACGGTCCATTTTCTGCGCGGCGAAGCCGTAGCCCACGGCGATCATGTCGCCCTCGGCGCGCAGGGCGGCCAGCGTCCGGTCATAATATCCGCCGCCCATGCCGAGCCGCGCTCCGTCGCGCCGAACGCCGAGCAGCGGTGTGACGATCACGTCGGGCCGCATTTCCGGACAGCTCTCAGGCGGCTGCATGATGCCGTAGCGGCCCTCTTCCAAGCCTTTGTCGATCTCGAACAGGCGGAAGACGAGCGGCGCATTTTTTTTCACCACGACCGGCAGCAACACCGCGATCCCGCGCTTAGCGAGGGCGTCGGCCAGCGGTTCCGTATCGAGCTCATCCCCCGTTGGGTGGTAGAGCGCGACGCTTTTTTCGCTCACGGCGCGGGGCGCCTCCGCGGGGGCGGCCTGCTTGGCCGGGGGCCGGTCGGCCCCTTGGGCCTCGGCCTCTCGTGGGTTTGGCGCGCCTGCGATTGTTTTGCCTTCGA
The DNA here is from genome assembly GCA_038749595.1 of Pseudomonadota bacterium. GTDB lineage: Bacteria > Pseudomonadota > Alphaproteobacteria > Caulobacterales > Parvularculaceae > Parvularcula. Next base: position 95,681 of record JBCDHW010000005.1, on the reverse strand, counting down.
GGCTGTCACCAAATTCCATCATGAAGGCGCTGGCGGCGTGTTTGGCGGCGGAGGGTTGACGCGCGGCTGCTTCGCGGCGGGCGGCTTTGGCGCGCTCACGAAAAACCTGTTTCCACTGGACAATGCCGAGGGGGAGACCTGCGAGCATGACCTGCTCCCTTGAGAATAAAACGCCGCACCGACCGTCGGAGGTCATGATTCGCCCTGGACCCGAAGGTTCAGGTGGGCGCCGCGTGAAAAGGACCACGGTCCGAGCCAGAGGCAGCTCCCGAGAATGTCTGTAAGGCCCCGGGGAAAAAACTCCTAACGGGCCGGGCAGCAGCTCCAGAAGCTAGGGTTCCCTGGCGGCGAAAACAAGGCGTTTCCCTCTCAGCCCTAACCGGGGGTTATCGCCCTACAAATTCAGCGCGCTGATGAGCTCGTCCGCCTTCTCGTCGACGCGGCGTCCTTCATCGACACGACCGTTGAAGTTCAGCACACTGGCGTACGTCTTCAGCGCTTTCGCCCGCTGTTCATAGTCGTTGATAATTTGTGCCGTCTGCTGATTACCGCGGTTACCCTGCTTTTGAACATATTCCGCACGCCGCACCATGCGCTCGACATCGCGCAGGATGGTGTCCGGCTTTTCATACACGTCCAACAGGATCGACGGATCAGGACTTGATGCCAAAAGATTGAAATCACGCTGCATATTGCGCTGCGCCAGCTCAGGACGAAGGGTCAGCGCGTCGCGATAGAGCGCCGCTAAGGCAAAGCTGTCGTCAAGGGCACGCGCAGCGATCTGTGCACGGCCAAAAGCCGTCGTCTCTCCGCTGACAGAAAACCGCGCGGCCTCATCCATCAAAATTCCGCTGAGTAACGTCCGGGCAGGGGGATAATCGTCCGCAAGCGAACCAAGCCGGTTGAGCACCTGCTGGCGGTAGATGCTCCACTCTTGCGCGCTGTCTTTCGAGGTCCGCCAAGCCTCGTCGATGGTGCCGTAAGCATCGCTGTGCCGACCCTCGCGGATCGCGGTCCCGACCGTCCGGTTGAAGTCGGTCATCGCTTCATTAATCGCGATGCGCCGTTCCCGGCGGGGATCGCGGGGTTCTTCATCCTCGCAAGAGCAAGTCACAGCGGGAGCTGGCAATGGCGCGCCGCCGCCCGACGCAACAGGCACTGTCGGCGTGGGGCTTTTGGTCGGCAGATCGGGGGAGGCGATGGCCAGCGGCGGTGCTGAGCGGACGCCCGCGTCAGGCGCATCTTCGACAGGTCCCGGCATGAACGCGAACGTGCTCGCCGCGCCAATGCCTGCGCTCACCAGCGCCACCACGGCAAGTTCCAGTGTTCTGTTCATCGTTCGGCCCGCTCCCAACCCTAATGTGGCGTAGGGTTTGCCCGCCGCCGAATGAGAACACGGCAATGTTCATGCCGACAGAGCCGATGATCCAACCGGCGCAACTGGCTCAGCTCGAAGCGCGGCGCCGGTCTAGCTGTCGAGCGCGCGCTCGATCCGCTCACTGGCTGCATCGAGCCGATCCGCTGCCCACTCCGCAGCGACGCCTTCAGGCGTAATGTCCGCCCAGCGGGTTTTCGCCTCGTCGTAGGCATCAAGGATCGCCAGAGCTGCCACAACGATCGCTTGGGTATCGCCGATGCCGTCGTTCTCTTTTTGCAGCGCTGTCACTTGGTTACTGAGCTGCCCAGCCAAATTGCTAAGACGGATCTCCTGACCGTCGTCACAAGCAAGCCGGAACGAGCGTTCACCGATGCGCACATCCACCTCGGCCATGGCCTCACTTTCCTTCGTGTTGCCTCACAAGATCACGCACGCTTTTCAGGGCCAATTTCGCGCGCTCCTCAATGGAGTCGGCCAAAGCCAGCCCGCGATCGATGTCCTTCCGCATTGCTTTTGCAGCAGAAAGGCGCGCCTCGAGACGTACCACTGCACGCTCAAGGCGTTGTTCGGAATGTCGCAATCGATCCATGGTTGAGAGATGAACTCAACTGCTTAGCGGCGCAAGAGCCGTTGCTAGGTTGACCCGCGAAGTTGACGCGGGCATCGGGGGCGCGACGATGAGGAGTGGTCCATGGCGCGCGATCCCTTGATGCACAAAATGTCGGCGGCGATCGCTGCGCTCTCGATGGATGCTGTCGAAAAAGCGAAATCAGGCCATCCCGGAATGCCCATGGGAATGGCGGATGTTGCGACCGTTCTTTTCAGCCGCCACCTGAAGTTTGATGCCGCGCGGCCAGACTGGCCCGATCGCGATCGCTTTGTCCTCTCGGCAGGCCATGGATCGATGCTGCTTTACGCACTGCATTATCTTGTCGGTTATGACGACATGACCATCGATCAGCTGCGCAATTTCCGGCAGCTGGGCTCAAAAACAGCCGGTCACCCTGAATTTGGCCACGCGCTGGGGATTGAAACGACGACGGGACCGCTCGGGCAAGGGATCGGAAACGCGGTAGGTTTCGCCCTCGCTGAGAAGCATCTAGCGGCACGCGTTGGCGCTGAATTGGTCGATCATCAAACCTACGTGATCGCGGGCGACGGATGCCTCATGGAGGGTATCAGCCAGGAAGCAATCGCGTTCGCCGGGCACCAAAAGCTCGGAAAGCTGGTCGTTCTTTGGGACGACAACAACATCTCGATCGATGGTGCGGTCAGCTTGTCTGACTCCACCGACCAGCTCGCGCGGTTCGAAGCGTCCTGTTGGACAACCATGCGCGTCGATGGGCACGACATGGAGGCTGTCGACGAGGCGTTGACCGCAGCCAAAGGCGCTGACCGGCCCGTCTTAATTGCCTGCAAAACAACCATCGGCCGCGGCGCCGGTGCGAAAGCGGGAACGGCCGGCGCCCATGGCGCACCGCTGGGTGAGGAGGGCATCGCCCAAGCCCGCGCGAGCCTTGATTGGCCCTACGCGCCGTTCGATGTCCCTGGCGATGTTCTGGACGCGTGGCGCGCGGTCGGAACCCAGGGCGCAGAAGCCCGGCAAGCATGGGAGGCCCGTCTCGACGCCTCACCCCAAAAGGCAGCGTTCGAAACCCTCCTCAGCGCTAATACTAAGCCAGCCATCCGTGCTCTGACAGATCACGCCGAGCAAGCTGCACAGGCGGGCAAGGCCGTGGCGACGCGGAAAGCCTCGCAAAACTGCCTCGACGTGATCAACGCCTCTTGCGAGGCAACGCTTGGCGGCTCGGCAGACCTGACGGGTTCGAACAACACCAAGACCGCCGACCTCGGTATTCTTGATACGGAGAATCCCGCTGGCCGTTACGTGCACTACGGCATCCGCGAACACGGGATGGGCGCGATCATGAACGGTCTCGCCCTTCATGGCGGTGTCATCCCTTATGGCGGTACGTTCTTGGTGTTCTCCGATTACATGCGGCCCGCGATGCGTCTCGCAGCGTTGATGGGGCAGCGGGTGATTTACGTTTTGACCCACGACTCAATTGGTCTGGGTGAAGACGGACCCACCCACCAACCGGTGGAGCACCTCGCGGCACTCCGCGCCATTCCCGGTTTGCGGGTTTATCGGCCTGCGGATGAAGTTGAGACGGCCTACGCTTGGGCCGATGCCTTGGCGTACCAGGGCCCATCCGTTTTGGCCCTCACGCGGCAAGGCCTGCCTGTGGTCGCAGAGACCCCATCGACGTTGCCGATCGCGCGAGGCGGATACATTCTGCGGGATGCGGACGATTATCAAGCGACGTTAATCGCAACGGGCTCTGAAGTCGAAATCGCACTGGCTGCTGCCGACCAGCTTCAGAGCGAGGGGATCGCGGCTCGGGTGGTCTCCATGCCCTGCGTTGAGACGTTTGCGGAGCAAACGCCCGAGGAGAAGGCGCGCGTCCTCGGAGACAAGCCGCGGGTCGCTATTGAGGCTGGCGTCCGCATGGGATGGGACGAGATCCTGACCGCGGACGGCGCCCCTGGCGATTTCGTTGGTATGCAAAGCTTCGGCGCCTCTGGGCCGTACAAAGAGCTCTATGAACATTTTGGAATAACAGCGAAAAATGCTGCGGCGAAGGTCCGCGCACTTGTAGAAAGGAACGCGTAAGATGACGCTCAAAGTTGGTATTAACGGGTTCGGCCGGATCGGTCGGCTGGCTCTTCGTTCGATGATTGAGCATGGTCGTGACGACATCGAGGTCGTGGCGATCAACGATCTCGGTCCTGTGGAAACGAACGCTCACCTGCTCCGTTATGACACGCTGCACGGCCGGTTCCCCAGCGATGTTCAGGCAGCTGATGATCAGATCACGATCGACGGTAAAACGATCAAAGTTTCAGCAGAGCGCAATCCCGCAGACCTCGCATGGGGCGATAAAGGCGTCGACATCGTTTTCGAGTGCACGGGCATCTTCACCGCGCCCGAAAAAGCGCAAGCCCACCTCGATGCAGGTGCCAAGCGCGTGCTTGTTTCCGCGCCGTCCTCAGCTGACGTCCGGACCATCGTCTACGGCGTCAACCACGATACGCTGACCGGCGACGATCTCATCGTTTCTAATGGTTCGTGCACGACCAATTGTCTCGCGCCTGTTGCGAAAGTGCTGATGGACGTGTGCGGAATTGAGCGCGGATACATGACGACGATCCACAGCTACACCGGGGACCAGCCAACGCTGGATACGATGCACAAGGATCTTTACCGGGCTCGCGCTGCCGCACAAAACATGATCCCCACATCGACGGGCGCCGCAAAGGCCCTGGGCCTCGTGATCCCCGAGCTGAAGGGCAAGCTCGACGGCTCATCAATCCGTGTACCGACGCCGAACGTTTCGGTGGTCGATCTCAACTTCGTCCCGACCAAAGGAACGTCGGTGGAAGAGATCAACGCGGCGATGAAAGCGGCATCAGAAGGCGCAATGAAAGGCGTCCTCGGCTACACGGAAGAAAAACTCGTGTCCGGCGACTTTATGCACGATCCGCATTCGTCAAGTTTTGCGGCGGGCCAGACGCAAATCGTCGATGGTGGCCTCGTCCGTGTGCTGAGCTGGTACGACAACGAGTGGGGCTTCTCTACCCGCATGTCCGACACCGCCCTCGCGATGGCGAAGTTCCTCTAAACAACTAAAACGCGCGGCGGAGCGGCTGCTCAGCCGCGCCGCAACGTTTAGGAGCCGCGGCACGGGCGGCGCATTGAGTATGGCAACCTACAAAACAATCGATGATCTCGGTGACCTCAAGGGCAAGCGGGCGCTTGTTCGGGTCGACTTTAATGTTCCGATGGCGGACGGTCAGGTGTCCGAGACGACGCGGCTGGAACGCGCCGTGCCGACGGTTCAGACACTGACGGATAAGGGGGCGAAGGTCATCCTCCTCTCGCACTTCGGTCGGCCGAAGGGCGAGATGAAGCCTGACATGAGTCTTAAGCAAGTGTGCCAGGCCTTCGCCAACGTGCTGGCTGCCCCGGTGGGCTTCGTTGATGCGACCATCGGCGAGAAAGCGGCTCAGGCTGTCAGTGAGCTGAAGGATGGCGACGTCCTCGTGCTTGAGAATACGCGTTTTCATCCGGGTGAAGAAAAAAACGACGCGGATTTCGCGGCGGAGCTCGCTAAGCTCGGCGACGTCTACGTCAACGACGCATTCTCTGCCGCTCACCGAGCCCATGCCTCGACCGAAGGGATCGCGCGGCTTCTTCCGTCTGCGGCAGGTCTCGCGCTGGGCAAAGAGCTTGACTACCTCGCCGCGGCGCTCGGCAATCCGGAGCGCCCGATGATGGCGGTCGTCGGTGGGGCGAAGGTCTCGACCAAGATCGACGTGCTCAACGCCCTTGTCACGAAGGCGGACAAGCTCGTCGTCGGCGGCGGCATGGCGAATACGTTCCTCCTCGCCATGGACATGGCCATCGGCAAGTCCCTGGCCGAGCCTGACCTGGTGCCCACGGCGAAGGAGATCATGGCCAAGGCGGCGGAATGCGGCTGTGAGATCCTGCTGCCCAAAGACGTGGTCTGCGCTAAGGAGTTCAAAGCGGGCGCCGAGAGCCAGGCCCGCACGGCGGACGGCGTGGCGGAAGACGAGATGGTCCTCGACCTAGGGCCGGAAAGCGTCAACGCCTACGCCGAGGCGCTTGAGCAGTGTAAGACGTTGATTTGGAACGGACCTCTCGGCGCGTTTGAGACCGAACCGTTCCATGTTGCCACGGTCGAACTGGCTCGGTTCGCTGCCAAGCTGTCGAATAAAGAGGCCCTGATATCGGTCGCCGGTGGAGGCGACACGGTCGCTGCCCTCGCGGTCGCGCAGGTCACTGATGATTTCACTTACGTCTCAACCGCCGGCGGTGCATTCTTGGAATGGATGGAGGGAAAAACCCTCCCCGGAATTGCCGCCCTCGAAAAGAACAACGCCTCAGGGGATGAATAACCATGAACACTGAACTTCTCGAAGAACTGAACGACATTGCCGTTCGGATGGTCGCGCCTGCGAAGGGATTGCTCGCCGCGGACGAGTCCACGAGCACGATTAAAAAGCGTTTCGACGTCATCGGCCTTGAGTCGACCGAAGAAAGCCGCCGCGACTATCGTGAGCTTTTGTTCCGTACCAAGAACGCGATGGAAAACCACATTTCCGGCGTCATCCTGTTTGACGAGACCATCCGTCAGAAAGCGGAAGATGGCACGCCGTTGGTTAAGTTGATCGAGGATGCGGGATCCATCCCTGGCATCAAAGTGGACATGGGCGCCAAGGACCTGGCTGGTTATCCGGGCGAGAAAGTCACCGAGGGCCTTGATGGTCTGCGTGAGCGTTTGGCGGAGTACCACCAGCTCGGTGCGCGGTTTGCCAAGTGGCGCGCAGTGATCGACATCGCCCGCGGCGGGTCCATCGCGATGCCAAGCTATGGCTGCCTGAAAGCCAACATGCACGCCCTCGCGCGCTACGCTGCTCTGTGTCAGGAGCAACGCATCGTCCCGATCGTCGAGCCCGAAGTTCTCATGGACGGCGACCACGATATCGACCGTTGCTTCGAGGTCACCGAGCAGGGCCTGCGCATTCTGTATGAAGAGCTTTACGACGCCGGTGTCGCGCTTGAGGGAACGATCCTCAAGCCCAATATGGTGATCGCTGGCAAGAAGTCGGACAAACAGGCGGGTACGGACGAAATCGCTGAGAAAACTGTTGCGTGCTTCCGCAACGCAGTGCCGACGGCCGTGCCGGGCATCGTCTTCCTTTCGGGCGGACAGTCCGAAGTCGAGGCCACCGAAAACCTCAACACGATGAACCGCGACTATGCCGATCAGATGCCGTGGGCACTTAGCTATTCGTACGGCCGGGCGCTGCAGGCCTCGGCGCTTGATGCCTGGGGCGGAAAACGCGATAATGTCTCAGCGGGGCAAGCTGCATTTGATCACCGCGCCAAAATGAACGGCCATGCCCAGATGGGAACATGGTCCCGGGAAATGGAGCAAGCAGGCTGAAGTTATTTGAGCCCTATGTCGTCAAAAGCCTACCGGAGCACGAGCGCCTCATCGCGATCGCCTGTTTCCCGTGGATTTTGCGGGCCGCGTCGTGGACCATCCTGGTCGTCCTTGGCGCGGGTCCGATCTTGGCGCTCCTCGGGCTCTTGGCGACAGGCCAGCTGACCAATCTCTGGGCAGGTCTCGGGATCACCGCGAGCGTTGCCGGGATCGCCTGGTTCTTGATGATCGAGACCTACATCACCACGACTGAGTTCGGCCTGACGGACCACCGCCTCGTGGTAAAGCGCGGGTTTTTTGGACGCGCCACTGCCGAGTTGCCGCTCGTTGCGATCGAGAATGTGCTTTTGCGGCAATCGTTTGTCTCGCGCGTCTTCCGCTACGGACGGCTGCAAATCAATGGCTCCGGCGGAAGCCCGATCTTCTCCCCGCCGATCGCTGATCCCGTAACCTTCCGGGCCGCGATCACCGAGGCGTCAATCCAAATGCAGACGCCAGAACACCACGACGACCAAAGCGCCCAGAGCCGCCAGCCTCGCACTGCGCACGACACCCGTTCTCAGCCCCAAAAGCAGGCGAGGGCGCCGGGTGAGCGACCGCATGTCGGGCACCGCGATGCACCGAGGCCGGCCGAGCGGCCTGCGCCGAAGAAACGCCGCCCACCGCCGCAGCGGCCCGAGCATCCGGCGTCTCAGAAAAAGCACCCTACAAAAGCGGCAACACCGCCGCAGCGACCGGGCGGGGCACCGAGGCGGCTTCGTTAGTCATCGACATAAGCGATAACTGTCATTGTCGGTGATAGGCTGGACCGAAAACGGATCATTCGCCATTTTGTGGTGGAGGAGAAATGTCATGAACCCGTCGCCTGCGCTTCCGCCCGCTCCGCCCATCCGTCCCGACAAGGCTCTCATCGCCTTTTTCGGGTTGATGCGGAACAAGGAAGACACGGCCAAGGTCTTTGATTTCTCCGTCAATCTGAACGGCAAAACCCTGCAGCGGACGTTCTGGCGCTGGTACAATGGACCGAACGCGAAGCTGCTGGTGGAGGATGACCCGCAAGCTCTCCTCAAAGCGTTTGACGATCGCGAACGTCTGCGGAAACTGCCGATCGGCACGCTCGGCCGGACCTATGTGGATTTCATGGACCGCGAGGGTTTGAGCACCGATGGCGTCGCCGAGGCCTATCGCGAAGACGGCTTGCTCACCAATGAATTTCGCGAGCTCTATCCCGAGTACGCGGCCTTTATCTGGTACCTCAACATCACCCACGACATGCTCCACATCCTCACCGGGTATAACCGCGACAGCCTCGGTGAAGCAGCGTTGCTGAACTTCACATGCCGGATCACCCTCAACCGCGGGATCAAGTACCTTGCGGCTTTGGCGAGCCTAAGGATCAAGGCCGAGGCGCTGGACGTGCCGGTGTTCAAGGTGATGGCCAACGGCAAGAAAATGGGGCTCGCGTCTGCTGATCTCCTGCAAGTCGATTTCATCCGCCTCCTCGATCGCCCCCTGCGTGAGGTGCGGGAAGAGTTAAACATCGTCCCAGATCCGGTTTACGCGGCGCTACCCCAGGAGCGACTCCTCGCCCTGGCCCAGCCGCAGGCCGCATGACGGAACAGACTCTCTACCTGATCACCCCGCCCAAGATCGACGACCTTAGCGCTTTTGCAGACAGCCTCCGGGCCGTGTGCAGCGCGGCGCGCGGCACGGCTGCTGGCGTCGCGTGCGTCCAGCTCCGCCTCAAAGATGTTCCCGATGCGGAGGTTTTGCGCGCGGCCGAAGCGCTGCTGCCCGTCTGCGCTGAGGCGGAAGCGGGCTTTCTCATCAACGACCGCGCTGACCTCGCGGCAAAAGCTGGCGCGGACGGTGTTCACCTCGGCCAGGCCGACGGCACCGTGGCTGAGGCCCGCACGCTCCTCGGCGCGGACAAGGATATCGGCGTCACCTGCCACGCCAGCATCCACCTCGCCATGGAGGCAGGGGAGGCGGGCGCCGACTACGTCGCGTTCGGCGCGTTCTTCGATACGCCAACCAAAGAGGTCCTGCACCACGCGGAGCCGGAAATCCTCACCCGGTGGTCCGAGATGGCCACAGTCCCGGCCGTCGCCATCGGCGGGATCACTGCCGAGACCGCGCCTGCGATCCTCGCAGCGGGGGCCGACTACCTGGCCGTCTCCAGCGCCATCTGGCAGCACACGGACGGCCCTGTCGCCGGGGTGAAGGCCTTCGCATCAGCGCTCTCAGGCTGAATGAGCCCTTGCGCTCCGCCGCGACGTCGCCGATGACGAGGGGTGAGAACAAAGGCAGTCCATGGCTGAAGCCGTCCGCATTTTGGGCATTGATCCGGGTCTCCGCCGCACCGGCTGGGGGGTGATCGCCTGCGCTGGTCAGCGCGTGAGTTTTGTCGCCTCTGGCACCCTCACGCCTGCGCCGAGTGAGACGATAGCCGAGAGGCTCTGCGCGCTCTCCGATGCGCTCGACCGCCTTGTTGCGGAGTACCGGCCCGACGAAGCCTCCGTCGAAGAGACCTTCGTCAACGCCAATCCGCGCTCAGCGCTGAAGCTCGGCCAAGCCCGCGGCGTGTGCCTTCTCGCTCCAGCGCGGGCCGGTGTGCCGGTTTCGGAGTATGCTGCGAACCAAATCAAAAAGTCTGTGGTCGGAGCAGGTCACGCCGATAAAACTCAAGTCGGCGCCATGGTCGCGCGCCTCCTCCCTGGGAGCAGAGCAGAGACGACCGATGCTGCCGACGCGCTCGCCATCGCCCTCTGCCACGCGTTCCACCGCTCCGCACCGTCCGTGAGGGCGGTGTCGTGATCGGCTATCTGGAAGGCCGTGTGCTGAGTGTCAGTGCAGAGACGGCTATCATCGTCGTCGGCGGTGTCGGCTATGAGGTGGGCGCCGCACCGCGCCTCCTCCAAAAAATGCATGTCGGTTCCGACGTTGCCGTCGCCATCGAGACCTTGGTGGCGGAGACCTTCATCAAACTCGTCGCGTTTGAGACGGAAGACGAGCGGCGCTGCTTCAAGATGCTGCAATCGGTGCAGGGGGTGGGCAGCAAGGCGGCCTTGGCCATCCTGCAAGTGCTCCGCCCCGGCGCGCTGCTTGATGCGATTTCAGTCGGCGACAAGCAAGCGGTGGCGCGGGCGCAAGGGGTCGGGCCAAAACTCGCTACACGGATTGTCACGGAACTGAAGGATAAGACCGCAGGCGTCTTCGCTGGTCGCGCCCCACTGGCCGTCACTGATGCCCCCACCGCGGAAGTGTCCCCTGAAACAGGCGGGGGCGCTGCGTTCGAAGCCGTTTCAGCCTTGGTCAACCTCGGCTATGATGAGGCCTCTGCACGCGCCGCCGTTGCCGACGCGCGCCAGGGTGATGAGCCCGTCGAAGCGCTCATCCCAGCCGCCCTTAAACTCCTGGCGCCCAAATGATGGATGAGCGTATCCACACCGCCGATCGTCTTGAGACGGACGATGACGCCGCCCTCCGTCCCAAAAGGCTCGACGACTTCGTCGGCCAACCGACGGTCAAGGACAATCTCTCCGTGTTCGTCGAAGCCGCGAAAAAGCGCGACGAGGCGATGGATCACGTCCTTTTCTTCGGCCCGCCCGGCCTTGGCAAGACGACCCTCGCGCAGATCGTTGCTAACGAACTCGGCGTTGGGTTCCGCGCGACCTCTGGACCGGTTATCGCGAAAGCTGGCGACCTCGCCGCGCTCCTCACGGGGCTTGAGCCGCGCGATGTTCTGTTCATTGACGAAATCCATCGCCTGACGCCCGCCGTCGAAGAAATTCTGTACCCGGCGATGGAGGACTTTCACCTCGACCTCATCATCGGGGAGGGGCCCTCGGCCCGTTCGGTGAAGATCGATCTTCCGCGCTTCACGCTGGTCGGCGCCACGACCCGCTCAGGGCTGTTGACCAAGCCGCTCTTGGACCGTTTTGGCATTCCCCTGCGGCTGAATTTTTATGAACCGGATGACCTTGCCCGCATCGTGACCCGCGGCGCTGCAAAGCTCAGTACACCGATTGACGAAGGTGGCGCAATGGAAATCGCGCGGCGCTCCCGCGGCACACCGCGCGTGACCGGACGGCTCCTCCGCCGTGTTCGCGACGTCGCCAGCGTCGAAGGCGACGGCTCGATCGACCGCACAATCGCCGACCGTGCTCTTGCCCGTCTTGAGGTGGATGCAGCCGGCCTTGATGGTCTCGATCGCCGCTATCTCTCTATTATCGCTCAGAATTTTGGAGGCGGTCCAGTTGGTGTGGAAACCCTGGCTGCGAGCCTTTCTGAAGGGCGCGACGCAATCGAGGACGTGATCGAACCCTACCTCCTCCAGCAAGGATTTATTCAGCGTACCCCGCGTGGGCGTATCCTGGCTGAGCGCGCCTGGAAGCACCTTGGCCTCACCCCGCCCCAACGCGATCCGGAGCTTTTCTGATGCACCCCCTCCGCACCAACCGCACCGATTTTCGCATCTACTTTGAAGACACCGACATCACAGGGATCGTCTACCACGCAAACTACGTCAAATACTTCGAGCGCGGACGAACCGAGGCTTTGCGTGCAAGCTTCTCTGACCTAGGCGCGCTGATGGAGACAGATGATCCGTGTACCTTTGCCGTCGCCAGCATCAACGTTGCCTACAAACGTCCCGCCAAGCTCGATGATGTGATCACCGTGGAGACGACCCTTGCTTCGGCCAAAGGTGCCAAGATGGTCTTTGAGCAGAAGATTTTGCGCGGTGATGATCTCCTCGCTGATGCCGAGGTCGCCGTCGCCGTCATCACCCTCGACGGCCGCCCCCGCCGTATGCCGAAGGCGATGAAAGACCGCATGGACGAGCTGACGGCTTAAAGCCCTTCGGTGACCCACCATTCCTCCGAATGAAAGGCGGGTGGATGCGTGCTCGTCTCAAACGGCTCCAAGTCTAAGCCTTCAATTCGGTCCATGAAGTCCTCACGCAAACAGCGCGGCAACTCCCTGCCGGAGAATGGGCAGAAACTGATCGTTTGAAGCGCCGGAACCGTGTACAAACCAATAGCGAACTGCCGATACTTTGGAGTGTAGTGAACCGCCACCTTTTCGTCGTCGACAAAGCGGAACAGCTCCGGAAACTCGTGCCTGAGAGTTGACTGTATCACCCTGTCCTCAGCGGATAAGGTCCATCAGCTCACTGAGCAGATGCCTATCTGTTTTGAACTCACCCAAAAGCGTGCGGGTTACGCAGGCCACTTCGGGTTTATGGATGCCGCGGGTGGCAATACACTGGTGCGTACCCGACATAATCACGGCAACACCCCTCGGTTTCAATACCTTATCAATAGTCTGAGCAATTTGCTCCGTGAGCGTCTCTTGGCTTTGCAGGCGCTTTGAGAACGCTTCCACGACCCGCGCCAGCTTTGAGATGCCGACCACCCGTTCCGAAGGGAGGTAGGCGACGTGTGCCGTGCCGAGCATAGGCGCCACGTGGTGTTCGCAGTGACTCTCGAACCGGATATCCTTCATGAGAACGATGTCGTCGTAGCCGCCAACATCGTCAAACGTCCGCCCAAGGAGCGCTTCGGGGTCTTCGTTGTATCCGCGGAACCACTCATCGTAGGCGCCGACGAACCGCTTTGGCGTGTCGATCAGGCCTTCCCGGTCAGGGTTGTCCCCAATGTAAGTGAGGAGTGTACGGACGGCATTCTCAGCATCTTCGCGTGATGGACGATTCATTTAACCCTCCTTGATGGCTTGCAGAGTGCGCGCAGTTTCGACGGCAACGCTGGCGGCTTCGGCGCCTTTGTTGCCAAGTTTAATCCCTGCACGGTCCATGGCTTGTTCAACGGTTTCTGTGGTCAGTACACCGAAGACCACAGGTATGCCTGTGTCTAGACTGACTTTGGCGATGCCTTTGGCGGCTTCTCCCGCGACGAAGTCGAAGTGGGCTGTGGCTCCGCGGATCACGCAGCCAAGTGCGATGACTGCATCGTATCGGCCTGTTTCTGCTGCAGTTTTTGCCGCTAGGGGGATTTCAAACGCTCCGGGGACGGTGACGTAGGTAACATCATCATCGGCCACGCCGTGCTTTTTCAGGGTGGCGAGCGCGCCCTCCGTCAGTCGGCTGACGATAAAATCATTCCACCCTGTGTCGATCAAGCAGACGCGGAGTCCCTTGCCGTTAGCGTTACCTTCAATGCGTTTCATGCTGTTACTCCGCAGCCAGAGCACCGCGCGCGGCAAGGAAATATTGCTTCAACGCTTCGGTGGTTGTGATGGGGATGTCGTGTTTCTCAGAGAACGTCTCAAGCTCCGGACGGCGGGCCATTGTGCCGTCATCGTTCATGATCTCACAAATCACCGCGCCAGGACGCAGGCCTGCGAGCTTGGCGAGGTCCACCGAAGCCTCGGTCTGGCCACCGCGTGAGAGGACGCCGCCGGGCTGCGCACGCAAGGGGAACATGTGTCCAGGCGCGACCAGATCACTTGGCGCGCTCTCAGGATCAATCAGCACCTCGACGGTCCGTGCACGGTCAGCCGCGGAGATTCCAGTGCTGACGCCTTCTCGCGCCTCAACCGAGATGGTGAAGGCTGTTCCGAACCCTGATTTGTTATCCTCTTGAGCAACCATAGGTTTCAGCCGTAACCGCTTTATAATCGCCGCATCGAGGGCGCAGCAAACGAGGCCTCGACCGTACATCGCCATGAAGTTGATCGCCGCGGCGTCGGCGAACTCAGCACCGATGACGAGGTCGCCCTCGTTCTCGCGGCCTTCATCATCGGCGATGATGACCATCTTGCCGGCGGCTAGTGCCTGCGCAGCCTTCTCGACACTGACAAATCCTGTCATGCCATGCGCTCCTTCACAATTTTCTCTGCAAACTTTGCCATAATGTCGACCTCGAGGTTGACGCGGTCGCCAGGTTTCTTGGTGGGTAGGGTGATGCGTGGCTGGGTATGCCGAATAAGCATCACACTGAATGTTTCGTTGGTGACGTCGGTGACCGTCAGGCTGGTACCATCGATCGCGATGTAGGCTTTCTTGACGATATAGGTCAGAAGATCCGTGGGCGCTTCAATTGTGACCCACAGCGCGTCGCCATCTTCGCGTATGGATTGCACCGTTCCTGTGCCATCGACGTGCCCTTGGACATAGTGTCCGCCCATGCGCGTCGTCGGAAGAAGCGCGCGCTCGAGGTTCACCGGATCCCCGACGTTCAGTGTACCAAGGCTCGTTACCCGGAGGGTCTCCGGCGCCAATCCAAACGTTGCGGTCGACGGCGTTTGCTCTGCGATCGTTAGGCAAACACCCTGAATACAAATGGAATCGCCGAGTTGTGCATCCTCGAGAACAGTCGTCGCACGTACGACGAGATCAACGCCGTTTCCGGTATCGGTCAGCGCCTCGACTGTGCCGAGCTCTTCAATCAGTCCCGTGAACATCAGTTTACCACTCTTTCCCTGATCCCGCGAACGAGGAAGTCTCGACCGAGGGTTTCGCTCTTCGTCTGTATAAGCCGGAACGCGTCACGCAATCGCTCGGCGCCTGTCCCAGCGATTGCTGGACGGCCGCCTCCGAGCAGGATTGGTGCAGTGAATGCCCAAACCTCATCAACGACGTTTTCGTCGAATGCGGTGCCAAGAACGCGGCCGCCTCCCTCGATCATGACATCGACATGACCTCGTCCGTGTAAGTATCGAAGCACTTCGGGAAGTGCCGGACGGTTGTTGTCTCCAGACAAAAGCTCGACTTCCGCGCCGGCGTCTTCGAGAGCTGCCGCGCGGGCTTTGTCGGCGGTTTCGTATCCGATGATCAGTGTAGGTCCTGGACTTTTCAGAAGACGTGCACTTGGCGGTGTCCTCAGGGTACTGTCGAGTACGACCTTACGGCTCGGCGCGGGTGTGCGCCCGTCGGGCCGGGGATCGAGGCTTGGGTCGTCGGCGAGGATTGTCTCGATACCGACAATGATGGCATCCGTACGCTGACGAAGGTCATGGCCGCGCTGCCGCGCTTCGGGGCCGGTGATCCATTGCGATTCGCCGGTTTGCGTTGCTGTGAACCCATCGAGGGTCATGGCGAGCTTGGCCGTGACCCATGGGCGCCAGCATTTCATTGTGTGCACCCACGGGCGAATAAGCTCCGCACACGCCGAACGCGCTTCGGCTGGGCCAAGCTCTGCGGGAATGCCTGCTGCTTTGAGAGCCGCTGCGCCGCCTTCCGCTAACGGGTTGAGGTCGCGCATGCCATAAACGACGCGGGCGACGTCCGCTTCGATCAATGCATTGGCGCATGGCGGGGTACGGCCGAAATGGTTGCACGGTTCGAGCGTTACGTATGCTGTCGCGCCCTGAGCCTCTGCGCCCGCCAAGCGGAGCGCCATGGCTTCGGCATGCTCCTGGCCCGGGCCGCGGTGCCAGCCTTCGGCGATCACGCGGTCGTCCTTGACCAAGACACAGCCGACCATCGGGTTCGGGTGGGTGAACCCTTCCGCGCGCCGGGCGAGCTCCACGGCTCTCAATATGTACTGGGCGGGGTTCAAACCTGCGCCGTTCCTTTCGTTTCAAGCAAAAGGGGCGCACCAACCAGGGACACACGGATGGGCGCAGGCGCGTCCGTTGACGCGCAGCCGCAATCCGAGCGTCTGGGGCTGCACGGAAAGCCGCACAGCGCCGCAGGCCGAGCTTTCTACCATCCGGACTATGACCGTCGGCACCGGAATCGCACCGGTTCCTGCTTCTGCTGTCGTCGTGATGGGCGCCGCGTCGTGTTGCAGTATAGCCCCGACAGCTTCGGCTCGCGGGCTGACAAAGACGTGTTAAAACAAGGCTTTGATTACCGCCGGTGGGGACTTCCACCCCGCCCCGAAAGCTTATGTGTGATCGCATCTAGGCTCCCATGCGGAATGTGACAAGCTGGGGGCGACGATGTTGCCTTTTTCAGAAAGCTGTTCTGGGTTAGGAATTGTGAGGTTTGGGGATCTGACTATGACGCGCGCCGCCGTTTTTGCTTTCCGTTTGTGCCTTGTTTTGGTCGTTGCGCTGGCGCCCGCGCGGGCCACGCCTGACAGTTTTGCCGAGCTGGCGGATCGGGTGCTGCCTTCGGTGGTCAACGTTTCGATGCTGCCTGGCGGGCCGCAGTCTGAGCCACGCGCGCTGGGCTCCGGCTTTGTCATTGATAATTCTGGCTACATCGTCACCAACAACCACGTGATCGCCGAGTCGTCGGATCTGATCGTCACGTTTGGGGATGACCGCCAATATGATGTGACGATCCAGGGGCGGGACGTTGAAACTGACTTGGCCGTGCTGAAGATCGTTGATCCGGACCGGCGCTTCCCCTCTCTGAACTTTGGCAACAGCAAAACCGCCAGGGTCGGCGACTGGGTTTTGGCGATCGGCAACCCGTTTGGCGTCGGCAGCTCGGTGAGCGCTGGCATCATTTCTGGGCAAAGCCGCGATATCGGCGCGGGTCTCTATGACAAGTTCATCCAGACCGACGCAGCCATCAACCGCGGCAATTCCGGCGGTCCGCTTTTCGATCGCCGCGGCCGCGTGATCGGTGTGAATACAGTGATTTTCAGCCAATCGGGCGGCAGCGTTGGGGTCGGTTTCGCTATCCCCTCGGAAATCGCCAAGCCCGTGGTGCAACAATTGATTGAGACAGGCCGGACGCGGCGCGGTTACCTCGGCGCGTATCTTGACGATGTGGATTGGGAGACGCGGGAGCGTCTCGGGCTTAACCGCTCGGAGGGCGCGCTGGTGACCGGTATCGCGGTCAGCGACGGCCCGGCGGCGATGTCCGGTTTGCAAGCGGGTGATGTGATTCTGACGTTCGGCGGCGAGCGGGTCAAAGGGCGCCGCCAGCTGACGCAGATTATTGCGGATGCGCCGATCGGCGAACCGGTGCCTGTGGTGGTCAATCGAGATGGCGTGCAGACGGCGCTGAATGTTGTGCTCGTGACGCGCGAAGAGCGGCTGAGCCAGCTGCCGCCCGCCCCGACCAGCCAGCAGCAGGCGGGTATGCAGATTGCCGGGATGACCATGCAGACCGTGTCGGTGGATCTGATCAACCAGTACGATCTGCCGTTCGGGACCAAGGGCGTCGTTGTGACCGGCGTCAGCCACCATCTCTCCGGCTCGATCCTTCAGCCGGGCGACGTGATCCTTGAGGTCGGTTGGGACCAGGCGACGACGGTTGAGGCGATGAACAGCCACCTCGGCGCCCTGCGCGACGCCCGCTCGGGCCCGGTGAAAGTTCTGGTGCGCCGCGGCGATACCCTATTTTACGAGACACTTCGTCCGTAAGCGGCAGACCAAGACTATCACTTGGGCGAGGAGGTGCGGCATGCGGAACGCTGTGTTGTGGCTGGCAGCCGCGGCATTCAGTAGCTGTACGGGTCTTCCGAATGATCAGCACGAAGCGCTTCTTAGCATATATATTGACGTGTTCGATAAGAATGCCGTTGACGGGTTACCCCTTGCCGAGAACGTGACCTTTTCTGGGCCTCTCTTGGCTGAGCCGATCGTTGGCCGCGATCAGGTTGCTGCGTTTTTGAGCCAGGTCTCGCCTTCCGTCGCGGTGATCGAGGTGAGGCAGTCTTTTGAGGGTCCAGAAGGTGGGTGTGCGGAGCTTGCGCTTCGTGTTGGTGATCGTGACGTCGAAGAGGTTCACTGTGTGACGTTCGACGATGGCGCGATCAGTGCGATCAGGCTCTACTTTGATCCCCGACCGCTGCTTTAGCGCGTTCCGAAGGATGGGCTCTACTCCTTGCCCTTCGTCTCGAGCGCCAACGCGTGGAGCACACCGCCCATTTTTCCGCCGAGGGCGCGGTAGACGAGCTGGTGCTGCTGCACACGGTTGAGGCCGTTGAAGGCGGCGGAGGTGATCCGTGCACGGTAATGGTCGCCGTCGCCTGCGAGATCTTCGATCTCGATCTCAGCGTCCGGCATCGCCGCCAGGACCATCTCTTTGATCTCGCTTTCTTTCATCGGCATCAGATGGTCCTCTTCTAAGCGGTAGAGTTCAGGGAGTGTGGCTTCATGCATCGCCGACAGCGTGGTGACAGCCAACCTGTCGGTGCCGTCGAGGATAATATCATCGCCGCCGAAAATCCCAAGGCGGCTGGCCTGGAGGCCGGCCATCGCGGCCTTCAGGACGAAGTTATCGGCGCTCTCCGCGGGTACGGCGCAGAGGTAACGGGCCTGGTCTTCGCCGAACCAGAAGGCCGCCTTCCGTGCACTGATGGCGGTGGTGAGGGCGAGACCCGTGCCCGCGGCAAGGCACATTTCCGCCGCGGCGACAAGGATTCCGCCATCGGATACATCGTGTACGGCGGAAACCCGTTCCTCGGCGATTGCTTTGCGGATAAAGGCGCCAGTCTTCGCCTCCGCTTCAAGGTCGACCGCGGGCGGCGAGCCGTCTTCGATCCCAAACAGCGTTCTGAGGTAGAGCGACTGGCCCAAGTGACCGCGGGTGACGCCAACGGCGACGAGGGCATCGCCACTTTCAAGGCCGCCGATCGTTGCGTGTTTGGAAACGTCCGTAAGCAGACCAACGGCGCCGATGGCAGGGGTATGGGGAATGGGTGCGCCGTCGGTCTCGTTGTAAAGCGAGACATTGCCGGAGACGACGGGCGCTCCGAGCGCTTCGGCGGCTTCACCCAGGCCGCGGATGCAGCCGACGAAACCTGCCATGATTTCAGGCTTTTCAGGATTGCCGAAGTTGAGGCAGTTGGTGATGGCGAGTGGTTCAGCGCCGACGGCGGAGAGGTTGCGGCAGGCCTCGGCGACGGCCTGTTTGCCGCCTTCAACAGGATCGATAGCGCAGTAGCGGGGCGTACAATCCGCTGTCACCGCAAGGCCCTTGTTTGTTCCGTGCACCCGCACGACTGAGGCATCGCCGCCCACGACGATCGTGTCGGCCATGACGGTGTGATCGTACTGCTGGGTGATCCAGCGGCGCGAGCAAAGCTCTGGCGAAGCCATCAGCTTACTGAGCGCTAGGAGCATCGTGTCCCCACCTGGCGCGTCGGCGAGGTTGATGGTCACGGTCTCGTCCTCGGCGCGGACTTTGGTCACGGCGCCCGCCGTCTCAAGGTTTTGCGCGGCCGTTTTGAACGCGTCCAAGACCGAAGCCTCAGCGCCGTAGGCGGTGCGGGCGTGGATGGTCGCGGTGCTCTCCGTCTGGGAAACGCCAATGGCGCCAACGCCTTGAGCGCCAGAGAGGGTCTCTGTGATCAGCGCATCAACAATGCTACCAAGGTCTTGCTCGCCGCGGGTGAGGTGCACTTGAACGTCCGTGAACGCAGCACTCGGATCCTCAAGCGGCGTTGGCGGCGTCAACTCAGCCTGCGGACGGTCATAGTTCGGCGCTTCATCAGCGAGGGGACCTAGAGGCAGGTCACACTCCACAGTGCCCTTATGTTCGATGACCAGCTTACCACTGTCCGTGGTGTGGCCAATAACTGCGAAGTCGACCTCCCACTTCTCAAAGATCGCGCGGGCTTTATCCTCAGCGCCAGGTTTCAGAACCATCAGCATACGCTCTTGGCTCTCGGACAGCATCATCTCGTAGGCGGTCATGCCGTCCTCACGCTGAGGAACATCGTCGAGCTTGAGGTGAATGCCGCCTTCGCCTTGGGCGAGGCCGCCTGAGGCCATCTCCACCGACGAGGAGGTGAGGCCAGCGGCGCCCATGTCTTGGATCGCGACGATGGCGTCCTCGGCCATCAGCTCGAGGCAGGCTTCGAGCAGGAGCTTCTCCATGAACGGGTCGCCGACCTGAACGGTCGGGCGTTTCTCTTCGCTCGCCTCATCGAACTCAGCGGACGCCATGGTCGCGCCGTGGATGCCGTCGCGGCCGGTCTTGGATCCGACGTACACGACGGGATTGCCCGCGCCCTTGGCGGCGGACAGGAAAATTTTGTCCTGATCAGCGATCCCGACGCACATGGCGTTCACCAGGATGTTGCCGTTGTAGCGCCGATCGAACCCGGTCTCGCCGCCCACCGTCGGCACGCCCATGCAATTGCCGTAGCCGCCGATCCCCGCGACCACGCCCGACAGGAGATGCTTCGTCTTCGGATGATCGATCGCGCCAAAGCGGAGCGCGTTGAGGAGCGCCACGGGCCGCGCGCCCATGGTGAAGACGTCGCGCATGATGCCGCCAACGCCGGTGGCCGCGCCTTGGTAGGGCTCGATGAAGCTCGGGTGGTTGTGCGACTCCATCTTGAAGATCGCGGCTTGGCCATCGCCGATATCGACGACGCCCGCATTCTCGCCGGGGCCGTGGATCACCTGCGGCCCGGAGGTGGGCAGGGTCTTGAGGTGCCGACGCGAGGATTTGTAGCTGCAGTGCTCGGACCACATGACCGAGACAATCCCGAGCTCCAGCATCGACGGCTCCCGCCCGATCGAGGCGCAAAAGCGGTCATATTCGTCTTGGGTCAGGCCGTGCTCGGCAATGGTCTCAGCGGAGTGGGTCATGGGGGGCCAGATGCCCCGCCCCGCTGGTCTTGGCAAGCGGCGCCGAACTCAGTGCAAGCTGAGGCGCAGTTGGATGTCCCGCTGGCTGAGGTGCTCGATCAACGAGCGCTCATCGACGGTGAGTTTGGCGTCGCCACGGATATGCTGGTGCAGGATGTGGGCGATCTCGGTGGTGGGGCGGTAGTACAGGTCCAGATGATCGCTGCTGACCTCGCTGAGCAGCCGTTCGAGCAGCTTCTTTTGCTTTTCCACCGCCAGATCCTGGCGTTTTTCTTCCATCCCCGGGTTGAGCACGTTCACGGCTGGTCCTCCTTGTCGCCAGTTCGGCCCCTGGCGATCGTATCGCGAGACAGTAGCAACGCAGCCCGAGGCGGACAGGTGACACTTTTGCGCTCAGGGCACGTGGCGCCTGCCGCTGCGGAGGCGTTCAAAAGAACCCGGAGAGCTTCTGCTGCTGGAAAGGTTCTGCTGAATGCGTTTAGCTGCCAAACGGGTGCTGGGGATAAAGAGGGACGCCCGCGACGTAGCGGTGGGTGAAGTGCACGACGACAAACGCGCTCAACAGGCCGCCACCGACGGACAGGGCATCGCCCGTGACCGACGTTCCTTGGCCGCCCCGGTCGCCGCGTAAGCGATAAGCGACGCGGTCCGCCACCCCGTAGACGAGGAACGACGCGAACAGCGCGAGGCTGCGGCTATCGCCGTTGGCGAGCAGGTGGGCGAAGCTGAACAGGATCAACCCCAAGATCATCGGGTGGCCAACGGCCGATTTGATCCGCCCGGCGGGGAGGTAGGCGGCGGTGAAGAGGATTAACGAGACTGTCATCAGCGCGTAGGCGGCGGGTACGCCCCAGGCGGGCGGGGTGTAGACCGGGATTGGCTCGGCATGGCGCCAGCCGACGATGATCAGGACAAATCCGATCAGCGCGACGAGGGAGTAGAGCCGTTTGTAGGGGTTAGCGCCGAGCTTGGCGATCAACGCCTCACGGGCACCGCGGGCATAGCCGGTGAAAAAGTGGGTGGCGAGGAACAGAGCCAAGCCAAGGAGCAGGATGGTCATGCGCGGGTCTCCCGGGAGGGCCG
Source organism: Pseudomonadota bacterium (assembly GCA_038749595.1). Classification (GTDB taxonomy): domain Bacteria; phylum Pseudomonadota; class Alphaproteobacteria; order Caulobacterales; family Parvularculaceae; genus Parvularcula. Next base: position 73,721 of record JBCDHW010000005.1, on the reverse strand, counting down.
AGCCTACACCCCCGCCGCGGAGGAAGGGAGGGGGGCAGCGGCGTTTCGCCCGGAGCTGCCATAGGGGAGCTGCTTTGCGTGGGTTGAGATGTGTACGGATGATGTCTTTTTTGTGATGGATCCCCGATCACGTCCGGGGTGACGGTCGCTGTGGGGTCCGTTCGTCCATGGATCCCGGATATTTGCTGCGCAAACTCCGGGATGACGGGTAGGGGTGTGCGGCGGCGCTCGGGGGGAGCGACCGTGGGAAGGGTAGGGATCGCCGCGCGGCTGTCTGCCCGCGAGGGTTTCTGTTCTAGGGAAGCAGGCGGACCGAAGGGTTCCAATCCACGCCGCGCGGCGTCTTTGGCATCACGCCTGAGCCGCGGCCTAACTTAAAGCTCACGCGGGCCAGGGACCGTCATGGAGAGATACTCTCTCCACGGATCACCAAAGAACAGCAGGCGCATCGGAGACGGTACCGGACGCCCAGGTCCTGCTGCTGAGACAGGATAGCGCGAGGGGCGGGGGCGGGGATAAGGTTCAGGTGGTTGGGCGTCGGCGGCTGCATAAACTCGTTGGTTTGACCGACTTGGCCATTCATACTCTTTCGGCATGAGCAGACCGCCGAGCCGTATCAGCTCGTGCTCTGACAGTTGAAAGGTTATTATGCGTTATCTCTTACTACCAATATTGGTAAGCTTTATTTTAGGCGTTGCAAATGCTCGTACCTTTTCGTTTGAATTACAAACGTCAGTTGGAAGTATTCAAGAAAATACATTTCTAGGGACCGACAGCGAAGGACTTCCTCAATGGCAGAGTCTTTTTGTGGAAACAACTGATCTATACGAATACAATACATTCAATGTCGGTGATGAAGTCGTCGCGTCACTCTCATATATCACAAAGGTCGACGAGACGTTGACCTCTTCAGATGGTTTGCGCCGCGGTTATTGGGATGCGATCGTCGAGATGGAAGTCCGCGTTGGGGATTTTTCCGTGACTGAATTTTTTTATGAGACCGCCAATGTAATCTGGGTAGGTGAGTGGAGACGACGCTATCATTTCCAAGAATTTTCCCACGGCAGTGAAGATATGTATGGGAATATCGGAACTCTTGGGCTGAATTTCAGCGTTGACGACAATACCGTCTTGTCTGATCTGGATCTAGTTGGGCCATCTCACCCAATATTCACGGATGTTGCGAGTTATTTGTTAATGAGTCTCCGTATACAGATGCCCTCCAGTGACAGCCTTTACATATCTATGGCAGATCGCGACGTGAATAACCCGGTTTCGTGGACTGTGACTGACACATCGCCCGTCCCTCTTCCTGCTGGGGCGTTTCTTTTTGCACTGCCATTGCTGAGCGCATTCGTCCGCTCTCGCCGGGGGTAGGGCGAGCGGGCTGATGCTCGTCGCTCTATCCTGGCCGTTGGGTCCGGTTGTTTCGCTTTTCGCCGTGCGCCCACGGGTTGGGCAATCCGAACGATGTGGGGCGGGACCCTCACCCCAAATCGGGAGATTTGGACTTCTCCCAAGGGAGAGGTGGGTGCTCAGGCGGTCGCTGGGCGATTAGTCGGGCAAGCCATCCCAGACTTTGATTGTGGCCGCGGCGATGTCTTTACCGAGGCTGAGCCCGGCATCGGTGGAGTAGCGGAAATGCGCGCCGTTGTAGATGCGTGACATGGCGCCATCGATGGCAAACTCCTCATACGAATCAAGTTCGATCCGGTGCCCTTCGATGAAGGAGACGAGGTCGCCGTCATAACCGCGGTTTTCATCCTTGGTGTAGATGTCCTCAGCGAGGATCACGACTTTCTCGCCTTCTTCGAGCGGCAGGAGGACGTCGAGGATACCAGCGGTCGCCGAGACAAAAGTGCAATGCCCGCAAGGGTACTCAGAAGAGTTTGGTGTTTTGAGAAGCGGCGTCCAGCCCGCTTCGCGCTCAGTGTCGTCACGGCCGTCGATATCGCCGTTGCGGATGGCGGTGATAGGGCGCCAGGATTGAAAGTGTAGCTTGCCGGCGAACTGTGCTGCTCCCATATCCTCAGCACCAAGATCGTAGATCGCCATGATGCGGGCCTGCTCGAAAAGCGACAGATCGCGCCTGGCCATGATCCGGAAGATCATCGGGTGGGGATCTTGCAGGTCGTAGATCATCGAGTCTTTCGTTTGATCCTCTGTACGGACTGTGCTTTCGGCCGAGCCCAGGACTTTGGTCTCGTTGTAGCTAGCAGCGTAGGCATCCGTGTTCGGACCAGGCGGCGGTGCGATCTTGGTCGCGAGCTGCTGGTCATAGGCGAAGTGAGGTAGGTTAGACGTCCTGGCGTCGCCTGGGATTTCCGTCGGGACATACCGGCCTGGGACAACGAAGGGCCGATAGGGGACGCGCTCACCGGTGGTCGCGGTGACGGTTTTGAAAGCGAGCTCGGCGGCAGCATCGCCTAAAGCCTTGAGGTCATCACGGCGGTTGTAGCGGCGGATGCGGCCGAGCTTACCGGCGTCAACGTTGAAGTAGGTGTTGAGGTAAGCCCTGGCAGCAGCGATGGCTGCTTCGTCCGGTGTAGCCTCAGCGCTAGGAAGGTCAGTGTTTAGATCGTAGCGGTCGTCAATTTCAGCCCCCGCATAATACATCGAGAGGTAGAAACCTGCGAGCAGGCGGAAGGAGCCGACCTCGACGTCAGGGCCGTCTTCCGCTGTCCAGGCGAGATCCTCCCACGCCTTGATGGCGGGCTCCTCGGCAGCAGCTGCGCTTAGCATCGATGTTGAACCGAGCGCGGCGATGGTCAGCGTCGCGATGGTCTTCATGGTGTGCTCCTCTAATCTCGTTGACAAAGAGCTTACCATGGTTTGACCGGCCGGACAGCTTAGGCCGCAGCTACGCAGCCAAGGCTTCTAGGGTGTTTTTGAAGAAGGTTTGTCCGTGGGCGTCCTTTCCCATGGCGCGCTCGGGGTGGGGCATGAGGCCTAGGGTTTTTTTGTCGGCGGAGAGGATGCCGGCGATGTTGCGGGCGGCGCCGTTGATCGGCTCGGCGTAGCGGAAGGCGACGCGGCCTTCGCCTTCGAGTTGGTTCAGCGCTTCGTCCGAGGCCTGATAATTGCCGTCGTGGTGGGCGACGGGGAAGCGGGTGTAGGCGCCGGGCGCATAACTCTTCGTGAACGGACTATCGCCCGCCTCAACGCGCAAGGTGACCTCGCGGCTGATGAAGTGCTGGTTGGTGTTGGACATCAGCGCGCCGGGGAGGAGGCCGCTTTCGCAGAGGATCTGAAAGCCGTTGCAGATGCCCAAGGTCGGCCCGCCCGCCTCGGCGCGCTTGATCACCGCGTCCATGATCGGTGCGCGGGCGGCGATGGCGCCGCAGCGGAGATAGTCGCCATGGGCAAAGCCGCCGGGCAGGACGACGAGGTCGAGGCCTTCGGGCAGGGCGGTTTCGGCGTGCCAGACCATGTGCGGTTCCTGGCCCGTGACAGACCGGAGCGCGACCTGGGCATCGCGGTCGCAATTGGAGGCGGGGAAGACGACGACGGCTGTTTTCATGCCAGCGGGATAGCTCGCCTCGGGCGCCGCGGGAAGGGGGAAGTGCGCGGCGCCGTGGATGGCTCTGGCGGGCGCGCTATCCTCCGATAGTGGCGGCGCGGTGGAGGTGTGGCTTGGCGATGCGTGGAGCGGTGGTTGCGTCTTTGTTGATGCTGGCGGGGTGCGCGGGGGTGCCTGGCGCCCAGGTGCCGCGGTTTGAAGAGGTGGCGGGGGATGATGCGGGGTTCCCGGTGGCGGTGCCGGCGACGTTTCAGTCGGTAAGGGGGTACCTCATCGTCGAGGAGGCGCCACGTGGGCGCGAGATCCGGCTGCCGGTGGTGGTGGTTAAGGCGCGCGATCCGTCCGCAGGCTATCCGCCGGTGGTGCGGTTTGCCGGAGGGCCGGGGCTGTCCGGGCTGTCGGCGGCGGCCTATCCCGGCGCTTATCCTTGGACAGCGGACCGCGATTTTATCATCTTGGGTCAGCGCGGGACGGAGGGGGCTGAGCCTGCGCTCGTGTGTACGGAGTATCGCGGTGCTCTTGGTGCGGATCTTTCCGATCGTGTGGCGGCGGCGGAGGTGTGCCGGGCGCGGTATGAGGATGCTGGCGCCGTGCTTTCGGCCTATCACACGGCGGCGAGTGCCCGGGACGTGGAGGCGCTCCGCGTGGTGCTTGGGATTGAAAAGTTATCCCTTTACGGAGGGTCTTACGGGACGCGGCTGGCTTTGACGTATGCGCGGGACTTTCCCGATCGTGTTGAGTCGATGGTTCTCGATTCGCCGTTGCCGCACGATGTTTCGTATGATGATGAAAGTCCGGGGAACCTGCGGGATGCGTTGGCAGCGATTGGTACGGCGTGTGCTGAGGATGTGGCCTGCGCGCGGGACTATCCGCGGGTGTTTGAACGGTTTTTGGTGGCGCTGGACGCCGCGCGGGCTGATCCTTGGCAGCTGATGGCGGCGGATGGTTCGTCTGTTACGCTGAGCGCTGCGGACTTTGTCGGATTGGTGGGAATTGAGGGGCCGAGGAGCATTGTCAGGGCGCCGCGGATGATGGACGCGATTGCGCGCCGGGATGCTGAGATCATCCGTCCCCTGATCGGCGGAGCGACGGTTTCCTCGCCGTTTGCGTGGGGAATGCGCCTTTCGGTTTGGTGCAGCGAGGATTTGCCGTTCAGCCGGCGGGCAGAGGGGCCGCTCGAAGAGAACTTCGCCGGGCTTGATGGCGCCGTTGTGCCGCCTGAAGTCTGCGCTGTGTGGGGTGTTCCTCCACGGCCAAGAGCGGAGAAGGCGGCGACCGTCTCATCGATCCCGACACTGATCATCGCCGGAACGTTCGATCCCCTGACCCCGCCGCGATGGGCGGATCATGCGGCCAAGACGTTGGCGCGCAGCCACGTTGCGATCGTGCCGTTTGGGGGTCATGTGGAGACGAACAATTGGTCCGGAGACGGCTGTGCGATGGCGATCGCAGCGGCGTTTTTTGCGGATGAAGAAGCGTTTCTTGCCGATCCTTCCGATGCCACGGCGTGCCTGGCGGCCCAGGAGCCGCCGGATTTCATACGTCGCTGAAGGATGACTGACGCCTTGCCGCACAACAAAAAAGGACGCCCGGAAGCGTCCTTGATCGAAACGGCTCTGTCAGAGTGAGGCTATTTGATTTTGCCTTCTTTGAACTCGACGTGCTTGCGGATCACGGGGTCGTATTTCCGCACGACCATCTTTTCGGTCATGGTCCGCGTGTTCTTTTTGGTCACGTAGAAGTAGCCCGTGCCGGCGGTGGAGTTCAGGCGGATCTTGACGGTTGTTGGTTTGGCCACGGAGCTACCCTCTGGTGCGCGAAATCTGAACCGCGGCTCCTAAGGGGCTGAGCTTGTGTGTCAAGCGCTGATCGAGACTCGCTCGCCTGTGATGGCCGGGGGGCGATTCGGCGCTCGGCCCTCGGGACCGGTGCGCGCGGCGTTTCTATGCACGTGATTCGCAATTGTCTTGATACGGATTTGCAGGAGCATTGCTACCGCCTCGCAAAATCAAAAGCAAAGAAAAAACAATAGCTTAGCTTGATTTTAGGGCATCCGTTTGATACGCGGCGGGGGTGAATTGAGATGGCCCTAGGAGAATCATTATGCATTGCCAGACCTGCGCGTTCTTCAACAAAAACGACAGCGAATGCCGCCGCTATGCCCCCCAGCCTGCGGATGGTGAGAAAAAAGCGTCGTGGCCCACGGTGGCTGCGAACGATTGGTGCGGTGAGTACAAAGGTGACGCCGAGGAGGCGAAGCGCACCGCCTAAGACCCCCGCTTCCCCCAAGGCAGCGCAACAAAAACCGGCCCTTTGTGGCCGGTTTTTTTGTGCCTCGCGCAGGGCGGGTTGCCGCCTGAACCCCGGCGGGGTGCGACAAAAGTCTTACCCAATGATGATGCGAACCGTTTGCATTTAGCTTGTAAAGCATCTGCAACTGATTATTATGTGGGGATGGAAATGACTCAGGACGACCTGCTGTTGCTGCACCACCTGCGCGCCCATGCGTGCGGAGGGACGTGCCTTGAAGCCTCTAAGAAGTCGCTGAGCCAGGATCCTGGCCGGGCTGCTGGACGGGTTCTGTCGTGGAGTCTGGGCCGGGTCGCGTCGCACTTGGCGAAGTTTGGTCGTCGCTCGTGGCGCTGCGGCGATGGCTTGGTGCCGACGCCGCAAGAGGCGCGGACGCTGGTCATGATCCGGTCGCTGGCGCAGTATAACCGCCAGGCTGCGGAGAACGCGGCGCTGTGGCTCGTGTCGCGCAAAGAGGTGACGACGCTGCTCGAGCGCGCTGCGCCGCTGACGGCGTTCTATTCGGCCTCGCCGAGCGATCGCCGCGCTGCCCAGGCATAAGCGCCGAGCGCAAGAGCGATCACCACCATCAAGCCATTGGCGCCAAAGCCGTAGCGCGCGGTTCCTGCGATGAATGGGCCGAGGACGGCGCCGGCTGCGTAGGTGAAGACGAAGGCCGTGTTGGCGGAAGCGAGGGCGCTGCCTTTGAAGGTGTTGCCGACGACGATCAGGCCGACGGTATAGAGCGCTCCAACGGCGCCGCCCCAGATGAAGAGAACGGCGTAGAGCAGCCAGATTTGCCCTTGGGTCAGCGGCACGAGGAGCGCGAAGCCTGCGCCGAGGAGCGCACAACCGGTCATGACACGGCGCGGGCTGACTTTGTCCGTGAGCCAGCCCACGGGTAATTGCGCCGAGAGGAGCCCGAGCCCGTAGATCGTCAGTGCACGGGCGCCGACATTGACGCCGTAATTGAGCTCGAGTGCGAGGATCGGCAGGAAGATGAGCATCGCGCTTTCCACCGCAGCGAACATCGCGGCGGATGTGAAGAGGACGGGGAAGCGGCGCATCGGCGCGAAGATATCGCCATGCTCTTCATTCGCGACATGGGGTGCACGGACGAACAAGAGCGGGATCGCTGCGCAGCTGAAAACCGCGGCGCCGACGATGAACGGCAGAAAACCGTCGTAGCCTGTAACCGTCAGGATGAGGGGCCCGCAGGCGAAGCCGAGCGCGAGGAACGTCGTGTAAATCCCTAGGATCTTGCCGCGCATGCGGTCAGGTGCAAGGCCGTTGATCCAGATTTCCGAGGCCGCGAAAACGCCTGCTCCGCCCACGGAGAAAATGAACCGCAAAGGGTACCACATCCACAACCGGTCACCGGCCCAGAAGACGGCGAGGTAAGGGATGACCATGATCCCGAGGCAGATCACCAGAAAGAGCCGCAAGCCGACCTTGGCAATGATCCGGGGATAGAACGGCGCGCCGAGCAGCGCTGAAATCGCGCCGAAAGCGGTGTTGCTGCCGACGACAAAATCTGACGCGCCATAGCGATCGAGGAGCACTGAGAAGAGCGGCGTTGAGTGTCCAAAGCCGAGGCCCACAACGGAGATCGCCGCGATGGCGGCGATGAGGCTCATCACGGGCAGGTCCCGTTCGTCCGTTCCTTCATCGGCAACGCCCATAGCGCGGTCTTTCGTGTTCGGGGATACGCCCGGCAGATGGTGCGCCGGTTTGATCATCCGCACACGTGGGAGCGATGCTATCAACGAAAAACGGCGCCGCGACAAGGTCGCGAGGCGCCGTTTCGGGAGGAGACGGGATTGAGAGCGAGAGGGCTCTGCCCTCAATGCCGCCCAGGTGGTCTGGTTATTCGGCTTCGACGATCACGACTTCTTTGATCTTCGAGCGGCTCATCCGGCACTCGACGATCGCATCGGCGCCGCCGACGACGTTGGCTTCGAGGGTGAGGACGCGGTTCCGCTTGCCGTAATCATCGACAAAGTCGAGGGTGAACTCTGCGTCGCCGAAGAGCTCGGCTTCGTCGATCGCTGCGCGGCAGTTGTTGATGTCGTCGCTGAGGCTGCCGGCTTGGGCGATTCCGAAGGCTGCGGCGGAAGCGGACAGGGCGATCGCTGAAATTTGTAACGTTTTCAACATTGTGGTTCTCCGGTTTGTGCGGTGCATTAGAGCTAGGCAGGTCCTGTCAGCAAATCAACTGGTCAGAACGGAACTTCTGTTATAGGTGGTATCTATGGGAAGAGCGCGACTCGAAGACCTCGATCTGAACTTAATTGTCACTCTGCATTGGCTTTTGACCGAGCAATCGGTGACCCGAGCGGCCGCGCGGCTGGACGTGTCGCAGCCCACGGTGAGCCACGCGCTCAATAAGCTACGGGAGCTTTTGGGGGATCCGCTGCTGATCAAGTCGGGGCGCACGATGCTGCCGACGAAGAAAGCGGAGGCGCTTCAGCCCCGGGTCGCCGAGACGGTTGACCGCATGCGGGAGCTGCTTCTTGAGGAACAAGTCTTCGATCCTGCCCATCAACACGGAAGATTCCGAATAGCGGTCATAGACAGCGTTGGGGCAGTGGTGGTCCGGGCGTGGCAACGCGCGGTGCTTCCCGAGGCGCCGAAGCTGGAACTCGACATTCTTCAGCCCGCGATCCCCCAGGCGCAGGACCTGATCGCCGGGAAAATTGACGCGATTATTATCCCCGAGCCGAAATTGTTGCAGCTGCCCCCCGGCGTGAATGTCGATGACTTTGTCCGCAGGCCGCTGTTTGAAGAGGAATATGTAACGGCGATGCGGCGCGGGCATCCCCTGGCCAACGGCATCTCGACCAGCACCTTTGCGCGTGCTGACCACATCTTGATCAACCCTGAAGGGCTCGATATTGGCTCGGTCGATCAGGTGCTGAATGCGGCGGGGATGCAGCGGCGGATCGCCTTCCGTACCGAGACATTCTTGCTGGCGCTGGAAGTGCTTCAGAACTCGGATTGTTTGCTGACGGCGCCGCGCAACCTGTTCCAGTTCGCTAAGGGCGACTTCCAGATCTTTCCGTGTCCGGTCAACGTGCCAAAATATATGATGTTTTTAGGATGGCATCCAAACTGGACCCATGATCCTCAGCACCGGTGGGTGCGCGAACGTCTGATGACCGAGATGGTGCATCTGACGGAGGATCGAGACGGTCAGGAGACCACGAAGGCCTCCTGACACGCGCAACGATTGAGCGTCTGTGAGAGGGGAGGGACTACGCCGCGTCGTTGCTAGCGATGACGCGCGGGGCCGATGGTTCGTCTGACGACGCGCCAATGGCGATCTTCCGCGGTTTCATCGCGTCCGGGATTTCCCGTTCGAGTTCGATGTTCAAGAGGCCGTTCTCGAGCGCTGCGCCGCGCACTTTCAGGTGCTGGGCAAGCTGGAAGCGGCGTTCGAAGCTCCGTCCGGCGATCCCTTGGTGCAGGAACTGGCGTTCGCCATCCTCTTGCGGGCGGCTGCCGGTGATCCGAAGGGCGCGGTCGGTGACTTCGATATCGAGTTCATCTTCGGTGAAGCCCGCCACCGCCACCGTGATGCGGTAGTCGTTCTCGCCGAGAACTTCGATGTTGTAAGGGGGGTAGCCGGTGGTTTCGGCTTTCGAGAGCCCGTCAAACAACTCATTGAAAAGCCGGTCAAATCCGACGCTTGAGCGGTAAACGGGTGTTAGGTCGTACGTTCTCACGTGTCATTCTCCTATGAGCAACAACAATACAGCGCCAGCGGCGCGGCCAGACCCATTATGGCGTCCGGTTGATCAGAAGGTGGGGGAGGGTTTTGGCCGGTTCAAGGGCTGGGTGTGAGATTCTGCATCGCCCTGTTGCTGCTGCCTCGGAACGTTGTAGACGGAGCGCGGTTTTTGAGAGGGAGTGCTATGGGACGCTTTTTGTGCGCAGCGAGCATTGTGGTCTTGGCTTTGGCGGGGTGCGCGGAGCCTGAAGACGAGGCGACGACGGACGCTGAGGGGGCCGAGGATGTCGTTGTCGAGGACGCGCCGGCGCCAGCGCCTGAGTGGAACGAAGCGACAATTGCTGAAGCGCTGGCCGGAGCGATCAGCTCCGATGCGCGGACCGAGGCGGCCAAGGCGCGGGACGTTGCGCGCAACCCGGCCGAGACGATCTCCTTTTTTGGGGTGAAGCCCACCGACACGGTCGTGGAGATCTGGCCAGGCGCGGGGTGGTATACGGATATTCTCTCGGTCTATCTCGCCGCGGGCGGCGGCAAGCTTTACGCGGCGAGCTTTGATCCGTCATCGGATAACCCGCGTATCCAGCAAGCGATCGAGAGCTTCGATGCGAAATATCTGGCGGACCCGGAGCTTTACGGCGATGTGGAGCGGACGGTGCTGGCCCGGGATGTTCAGGAGATTGCGCCCCCAGGTTCAGCGGATGCTGTTTTGACCTTCCGTAATGTGCATAATTTTGAGATGGGCGGATGGAGCGCGGAAGCGTTCGCGGCTTTTTATGAGGCGCTGAAGCCGGGCGGCACGCTGGGCATTGTTGAGCACCGCTTGCCGGAAGATGCCGATAAAGCGCGAGAGAAAACATCGGGTTACGTCAAGGTCTCAACCGTCCGTCAGTTGGCGGAGGATACGGGCTTTGTGTTTGATGGAAGCAGCGAGATCAACGCCAATCCCGCAGACAATACGGATCATCCGTTTGGCGTTTGGACCTTGCCGCCGAACAGCCGCGTGAGCGACCGGGACGGCAACGCGCCAGAAGGGTTTGACCCGTCGGTCTACCTTGAGATTGGCGAGAGTGACCGGATGACATTGCGTTTTAAAAAGCCGTTTGAGCCTGAGGAAGCGCTCCTTGAGTAGCGAGGCGGAGAGCCTGCGCAGCGAGGCAGAGACATGCTTTGTTGCGCCCTTTGGCGGGATTCTTCGGATCGAATGCGCCGGGGACGGATCATCGCTTTGGATCGATGGCCGCGGCGAGGCGCCGGTCGTCTCCCCTGATGCGCCGCCGGAAGTGTCCGGACAATTCTGCCTGTGGCGCAGCGATGTGCAGACCTTGCGGTCGATCGTCAGCCAGCAGCGGCGCCTCGAAACGGCGTATACGGCGGGTCAGATCAAGATCAGCGGCGACATGGCGGTGATGGCGCGCATTGAAATCGGGAACACGGATCAATGACCGCGCCGCTTTTTCCGACCGAGACGACGAGCCTGCCAGAGGGGACGACAGCGTCGTGGTTTGAGAGCCATGACGGCGCGCGGTTGCGGCTCGCGCATTTCGGCGGATCGGGCGCGCGCGGGACGGCTTTGATCGTGCCTGGATGGACGGAGCCCGTTGAAAAGTATGGTGAAACCGCGCTCGATCTGCAAGATCGCGGGTTTGCGGTCGTGGCCTATGATCCAAGGGGGCAAGGCCTGTCTGATCGGCATACGGATGGAGACGACCGCGCCCGGATTGACGACTTCTCCAAGCATATTGGTGACCTCAACGCTGTTGTTGCGTCCCTCGCTGCCGAAAGATTGACCGTGGTCGGACATTCCATGGGCGGATTGATTACGCTGTCGTGGCTCGCGGGCGGGGGCGCGGCCGATGCGGCCGTTCTGTCAGCACCCGCCACAAGGATCTTTCGCAACGTGGCCCAGCGGGTCGCGACGCGGGGCCTCGCCTGGGTGATGTGCCGTGCAGGCCTGCGTGACCAGGCGGTGGGCGGCGAAGGCGCGGCCATGACGTTTGAGGGGAACAACTTGACGAGCGATCCCGAGCGCCACAAGGTGATGCGCGACCTGGCTCTATCCGATCCGAAAATGGCGCTGCCGAAACCGACTCCTGCGTTTGTGGCGGCGATGGACCGTCAGCAGGTGGTGTTGCATGGCCGCGATGCGTTCGCGCAGCTGTCTGTCCCTACGATGATCGTCAGTGCGGGGAACGATACGGTTGTTGATCCCACGGACCATGAGCTGATTGCGCGGTCATCACCGCATATCGATGTGGTGCATGTTCCGGGGGCGGAGCATGAGCTTTTGATGGAGCGGGATGAGTTGCGCGACCAGTTCTGGGATGCGTTTGATGCGCATATTGCGCGTCACCTGCCAGGGCTGTCCGCGGACCTGACGTAGCAGCCGCCGACGTCTTCCTCCGCCCGGCCATCGAGAACCAAATCGAGCAGCACCGCCGCCACCGCGGCCGCTGGCGCGTTGCTTTCTGCGATGATGATATCCCGATGCGTTGGGGTAAAGCTGAGCAAATTCAGTACTTTTTCCGAGAGGTCGGGTGTCAGCTCATAATCCTCTGGATAAGGACTATCAAAGGGCGCAGGCGGTTCGGCGAACGCTTCGGTCTGCTGCGCAAGCTCGGTCAGGATATCGTCGACCCCGCCGATCAGGGTTGCACCCTTTTTGATGAGGGCGTTGGTGCCAGCGCTTCGGCTATCGAGGGGGGAGCCTGGCACGGCAAAGACGTCCCGGCCCTGTTCCGACGCGAGGCGTGCGGTGATCAGTGTACCCGAACGAGCGGCTGCCTCAACGACAACGGTGCCTAGGGACAATCCGGACACGATGCGATTGCGTTTGGGGAAGTCTTTTGCCCGTGCGACCATGCCCAAAGGCTGTTCGGAGATGACCAAGCCGTCCTCGGCAATTGCGCGGTAGAGGGCGTCGTGCTCGGGCGGATAGATGTTGTCTGCACCGCCCGCCAAAACAGCAATCGTTCCTGTACGGAGTGCCGCGTTGTGGGCTACGCCGTCGATGCCGCGCGCCATGCCGGAAGTGACCACGAAGCCTTCGCCGCCCAGCCCCTCAGCCAGTTGCCCGGCGATCTGGCGCCCCGCCGCCGAAGCGTTCCTTGCACCGACGATCGCCACGGACGGCCGATCGAGCAGGCGCTGATCACCATGCAGCCAGAGAACGGCCGGCGCATCGGGAATGGCCGCGAGGGCGGGCGGATAGGCGGCCTCACCGAGCGCCAAAAGCGTGAACCCATGGGCAAGACCATGCTCCCACTCGGCCCAAATGCGCTCAGGATCGGCGAGCGCGATCACCCGGCGCCCAGCCTTTTGTGCAAGGTCGGGGAGGATCGCCACCGCCTCTTCCGCGGACCCTGCGCGGGCCATCAGCTGCTTGTAGGTCAGGGGGCCGACCCCTGCCGAACGGATCAAACGCAACCGCGCTAAGCGTTCATTTTCGCTCAGGTCATTGTTCATGCGGTCCTTTTGGCAGCCTGGAACAAAAGCTACCAGGACGGAGGCGTTCAGCGCGGCGGATGTGTGATAGTCTCGCATGATGCGGGCGCGACTTATGCAGGGCGACGGGAATGACGTTTGATCCGGTAGCAAAATGGGACCGAGCGGTGGTGGCTCCCGAAGCCATGGCCCAGGCCGATGCCCGGACGATTGCGGCGGGAACCCCGCAGTTTATGCTGGTGGATCGCGCCGCGCGTGCTTGCCTGCGGGTGTTGCGCGCGGGTTATCCGCGTCAGGCGGTTTCGGTGCTGTGCGGTCCGGGGATGAACGGCGAGGACGGCCTGGCGCTGGCGCAGATGTTGATCGAGCTCAGCTGGCCGGTGGAGGTTTTGCGGCTGAACAACGAGGCGCCGTTGGATGAGGCGCGGTATCCGCTGCTGGTTCCGCACCTTCGGCCCACGGGCGTGTTTGCGCCGTCGGCGAGGTCGCTGGTGATCGATGCGCTGTTTGGAGCGGGACTGTCGCGTCCTTTGGACGGAGAGGCGGCGGCGCTCATTGCACGGATTAATGAAGCGGATGCTCGGGTCTTCGCTATTGACCTGCCCAGCGGGGTCGACGGCGCTAGCGGCGTGGTTCTGGGATGCGCGCCGCGGGCGGAGACGACGGTCACGTTTCATCGGCTGAAGCCTGGCCACTTGATGGGCGAGGGCGCGGAGCTTTGCGGCGCGGTGCACCTGGCTGACCTCGGGATCCTGCACGAGGAGGCGGATACGACGGCGCTGTGGAACCATCCGCGGCTGTGGAGCCACCTTTTGGCGCCGGCACAGCGCGAGGTGCACAAGTATGCCCGCGGCGGCGTGGCAGTGATTGGCGGCCCGGGCCTGAAAGGCGGCGCCGCCCGGCTGGCGGCGCGTGCGGCGAGCATGGCCGGGGCGGGGGCCGTGACGTTTCTTTCGCCCGTCAGCGCTGCGGAATATGCCGCTAGCCAGTTCGATGCGGTGATGGTCCGCCGTATACAGACGAGCCAAGACCTCCACGTGGCCCTTAGCCAGAAGATGCGTGCCGTGGTCGTGGGGCCGGGGATGGGTCATGGTGATGCGTCTGCGGAACGTCTGCATACGGCGCTGGGATCGGGACTGCCCGCCGTGGTCGATGCCGATGCGCTTACTCTTTACACGGATGCACCGGATACGCTGTTTCAAGCGCTTCATGAGGGCTGTGTGCTGACCCCGCACGAGGGGGAATTTGCGCGCCTTTTCCCCGACATCACCGGCAGCAAACTCGACCGGGCACGGCTTGCTGCGGAGCGGTCGGGGGCGACGGTGCTGCTGAAAGGCGCGACGACGGTCATCGCAGCGCCGGGCGAAGTGCCCGTGATCAGCACCCAAGGCAGCCCAGCCTTGGCCACGGCGGGCTCAGGCGATTGCCTGGCCGGGGTGATCGGCGCGCTGTTGGCTCAGGGGCTCTCGCCCTATGCCGCGGCGTCGATCGGCGCCTGGGTGCACGGCGAGGCAGGACGCACCGCACCGATGAGCCTCAACGCTGACGCGCTTCCGGCGCGGATCGCCGAGGTTCTGGGCGGGCTGCTTTAGCCGCCGCTAAGCCGCATATGGCGGCGGGACATCGTCGCTGCGCGGCCGAGCCGCCGTGCGGTTGGCTTGCACGGATCGGGACCTATCGGCGATGCGGGCCGTTGGGTTTCCATCGGCTGCCAGGGAGGCCGGAAAGGCCCTGGTGGATTGCCGCGCGCATGCGGCGATTGTTGCGCGCAGGGTCGTCGCCTCGCCAGGTCGGGTGCGGAGGACGCTGGCCTTCGGGCGCAAAAGAGGGATCCTAAAATCCTGATATAACAGAAGGCTAGACGCATCTCCCAGCCCTGCGCGACCACCCGCTTGAGGGCCTCGATGCCCCGCCATCACCAGCGCTCGACAACCACGCCGGGAGCCGTTATCAGCCTCGCGCCCGTGCGGATGTGGCGGAATTGGTAGACGCGCCAGATTTAGGTTCTGGTGTCTTACGGCGTGGAGGTTCGAGTCCTCTCATCCGCACCATTTTAGGAGCGCTACCGGCCTTCCGGCCTATTTGAGCGCTTTTTAGTGGCGCTGCCGATTTTGGGCCGTGCTGTTGTGGCCATTCGGTTGGCTCGGGGTCGGGAGTTTTCGGAGGCGGGGCGGTTTTGATGTCGTCCGCCTCCGGTGCGCAGTTGGGTGCTTGGATCTTGGGCTTAGAAGGGGCCCAGATCCCAGCAGAAGGCTGTGATGAACAGTGCCATGGCGGCGGTGCCCATTAGGATGAAGCCTAGGAATGTTCCCATACGGACGGGTTGGCTAAACCGCACCAGAATTGTTCGTATGACCAGGATAAGCCCGAGGGCTGCTGTGAGCAGAAGGAGCCAGGGCGCGTAGGGTGCCGGGTGGGCGAACCCAGCGATGAGCGACTCTTCGGCAATCTCCGTCGCCGCCTGCGCGCCGAGGCCCAAGACGCCGAGGCTCGCAACGCCGCTGACTGCCGTCAGCAGAGCGAGGAACCGGGTCAGGCCATCGCCGGTGGCTAAGGTGTTGGCTTTGCCGAACGAGCCGAGCCGGGCGAGGAAGCCGACAGGGATCATCAACAGGCCGAGGCCGAGCGTCAGGGCAGAGAGGCCAGCCGTTGCGCCGGCCACGAGAAGCGGTTTCCGCTCGTCCTGCGCGAGGAGCGCGGCGGCTTTCAGAGGAAGATCCGTGGTCTGATAGGTGACGAACTCCGGCGCGCCGACGCCTTCTTCGAAACAGCTGGCGTCCAGTGCGGCGAGGTCCTGTGCCGGGTCGTCATAGAACGCGGTGAGGACGTCTCCGGAACATTCGCTCATGGAACGCGTCGGGCCATGCCCCGCATACGGAACAAGGATCAAGCGCCCATTTGAAAAGCCTGGCGCGATGAGCTCGGCCAGCGGGGCGGGGGTGATTGGATCCCACGTGCCGTTGATGATCAGTGTGGGGATGTCGGTCTGGACCGGTTGATAGTCGGCGCGGTCGCGCGGCGCGGCGCCCGCATCGATGCAGGCCTGCGCCATGGCCCTTGAGCCTTCGATGGACGTAAGCGCGTTGGCGAAGAGTGGGTATTCCTCAAGATCCTTGGGCAGATCGTCAGCAGCTGCTTGGAAGTAGCCGTCGTTGCAGCGGACCGCGGAACTCATCCCCTGGTCGCCGCCCCCGGCCAAGACATTGCCGACACCAGCAAAGATGGATGGGTCGCCTTGTTCAAACTTTTCAACGAGATGGTCCATGACCGCCGGCATCGCGGGATGCTTGTCCTGTTCATACATCATGCTGAAGGCGAGGAGGCCTGGGAGGTAGGGCGGCAGGTAAACCTCGCCTGCCGGAATGGCCTCAGCGTCGAATGTTTCGACACGGAGCCATGGATCATCGACAATGGCGTATAAGCGCTCCTCGAGACCATCACAGTGCGGATTGGTGGTCTCGTCACAGCGGTCGAAGATCTTTTCAAAGTCGAGGGCGACCCATTTGGCGAACCGCATGAGGTCTTGGAGGTTGTTCGGGACGATCGCGTCGATGACGAGGGCGCGGATCCCGTCGGGGTCCACTTGGGTGAGCATCTGGCCGAGGTGGGAGCCGTAGGAAATGCCCCAGACGTTCCATGTTTCGAAGCCTAAAGCGCGGCGCAGTGCCCGCACGTCGTGGGCATTTTCGACCGTGTTGTAGGCGGAGATATCAACGCCCCGCGCTTTCGCGGCCTCAAGGCATGCGCGCATGCGGTCAGCGCCCTCAAGCTCGGATTCCAAAATGTTCTTGGCTTGGTAGAGCTCTGGGCGGACGGTGCCGTAGAACGGGCAGAACGCGCCGCTTTCTTCGATGCCCCGCTGCTGCAGAATATAGATGTCCCGGGTTTTAAGGAGATCGTGGTCCTTGAAACGGCGCACATAAAAGACGACCGGCGCGCCTGGACCGCCGGTGAGGTAGGCGATCGGATCATCGCGTTCGACGAGTTCTTCTTCGTCGTCATCCTTGGACTTCGTGTCGTCTTCGTCGTCCTTTTCAAGCCCAGCCTTGGCGTGGAGCTTGGTGTAGAGGAGGCGGATGGCCCGGCTGTTGGGATCGGAGCGGTTTTCGGGGACTTCAATGAAGCCGCAGGAGACTTCGCCTGGTTCGTAATCGACGGCGCCTTTGAACGGGCAGACCACGTTGATCGGTGCGCTGACGCTATCGTTGAAGAAGGGCTCGACCAGCGGGGTCTGGGCGGCTTCGAGCTCCGGCTCAACCGCTTCAGGACTTTCCTGCGCGGCGACGGCCGACGTCATGGCCATGACGCCAGCGGCGACGATCTGCTTGAACATGGTTTTGCGGCCCCAAATTTTTCCCAGGGAAAAGGTTAACGCTGCGCAACGAAGACGACAAGCGTTTCCAGGGGAAAACGGTCGGCTTTGCGATCTGTGGTCTGAAAAGAGCGCAGAGAGTTGCGATCGGTTGGGGTGCGCCGCTGCCGCGGCCTCGCGATGCGGTGGCTTGCTTGGTCTCGGCGGATCGTCCTGCATCGCGCGTTGCGCGAGCGGGTGTGGGAAATTGGCCACATGCGACGAGATTGCGCCGCAAGAGCAGGATGAAAAGGCAGCTCTTGGGGTTGTCCGAACAAACGGCCTGGCGTTATTGCGACCTATTCGCAATCACAACATGGGTGGGCCGAATATGATGCAACTGAGAACACGCCTCTTCACGTCGATCGCAGCGATCGCGTGCGCGAGCGCCGGGACAGCCCTAGCGTTTCAAGACACGGACAGCACCGGGCCGAACGAGGATGAGGATATCATCGTCGTCCAAGGCCGGGCGCAAACCCTTTATAAGATTGGGGAAAGCACCACCGGCAAGCTGCCGACCGCGCCGCTTGATTCGACCCAAGTCATCCAGACGATCAACGCCCAGTTGATCCGTGACCAGGGCGCGCGGGATGCCCAGGACATTTACCGGAACATCGCCGGGGTCAGCCTCTTCAGCTATGCTGGTGTGACGGCCCGGGGCTTCCGGCAGGAAGAAATCTTCTTCGATGGCCTGCGCGGCGACCCCTATGTGGGCTTCAACGTTCCGCAGCTGTTCAACATTGAGCGGGTGGAGTTCCTGAAAGGCCCAGCGGGCATGCTGTATGGACCGGGCGCGCCAGGTGGTCTCTTTAACTATGTGACGAAGAAGCCGTCGGAAGAGTTCTCGGCCAGCTTGCGCGGGATCTTCGGGACCGAGGCGCGGGTCGGCGGATCGCTGGAAATCACCGGTGCCCTGCCGATGGAAGGCAGTGCTGGTCGCCTTGGGATTTTCTATGAAGATCGCAACACGCCGCGCGAACTAACCGGCAGCGAGACGACGATTTATGACGGCGGGTTCTCGCAAGAACTCGGCTTTGCCAAGCTGACCCTGCAAGCCACGCACATCGAGCAGAACCTCGACGGCAACCGCCTGCGCGGTGTTCCGGTTGATGATGACGGGAACTTCCTGACCAGCCGCCGCTGGAACCACAACGAGCCGACGGACTTCCTCGACCTTGTCTCGACCAACCTTCAGGCGCGCCTTGAGGGCGAAGCGGGGAGCGAAGTGACGTGGGATGCCACGTTGCGTTGGACGGATGCGGAGCAATCCCAGGAGTACCACGAGCCGCGGGCGCTGATTGATCTTGATGCGGACGGTGTGCCTGATCTTGTGGGTCGTGAATTCCGGGACCAGTTCCGGGCCGAAGAGCAATTGTCGTTCGGCGCGAACCTGATCTGGGCGCGCGATTTTGGCGATGTGCAGAACCGCTTCCTGACGGGGGTGGAGCATTTCCACGAGGACTTTGACGGCGACTTTAAGCGGACGCGGTTCTCGAACGATTTCGTCACGCGGTTCCTCGCAGGCCAGTCGCTGCCTGGCGACATCCAGCCGTTGTTCCTGCAGAACCCCAACTATGGAACGACGGATCCGACCCAGTACGACCGCGGTCCTTCGGACATTCGTGCCTCGGACCAGACGCGTTCAGGCGTTTATGTCCTGAACGAGACGACGGTTGGTCCGTTCACGGTCGTTGGTGGCGTGCGCTACGACGAGTACGAGGATCGCAACCTGACGAGCGATGATCCGAACGACGACTTTAGCGACGACAACGTGTCGTTCCGTGTTGGCGGGATCTACAAGCCGGTGGAGAACGTTGCGTTTTATGCTCAGTTTGCGGACTCTTACGTCCCGCAAGGCGCGAGCAACCAAAACGAGCAGCCGTTCGGGCCGTTTGATCCGGTGACCGGGACGATTGTTGAGGGCGGGATCAACGCCGAGCTCTTCGACGATCGCGCGCTTCTCAGGATCGCGGTCTACGACATCGTGCGTGACAACCTGCTGCAGGCGACGGGCGAGATCAGCGACGGTGGCATCAACATCCTCGCGCCGGTTGGCCAAGTCACCTCGACAGGCCTTGAGGTTGAGTTCATCGCCGACATCACCCCCGACTGGGTCGTCACAGCGTCCTACGCCTACAACGATGCGCGGATCACGGAAGTTGCGGACAATATCGTCATCCGCGACGGCGTCGGTGTTCCGGGGATTTCCAACTCGGTGGGTGATCGCTTTGCCAACGCCCCTGAGAACGCGTTCGGTTTCTGGACCCGCTACCAAGTCCCAGCGATCAACACGGCGTTCGCCATCGGCGGCGATTATGTTGGCGAGCGGTTGAGCTTCAACAACCAGATCGTGCAGGACTACCTGACGGTGGATGCGTCAATTATCTGGGACAATGGGCCCTTCCAAGTGCTCTTCCGTGTCGATAACTTGTTTGATGAAGAGTTCGCCGAAAGCGGGTTCCTCGAGCGCACGGGTCACTTCCCCGGTGATCCGCGTGGAGCATTCATCGAGTTCTATCGGGAGTGGTGATGGCTGGAGCCGAGGCAACATCGGCGCGGGTGACCGCGGCGCAACCAAAGAAAAAGGCGAAGAAAAAGAGCAACCGTAAACAGCTCTACGCGCTTCATTCTTGGCTCGGCTTCCACCTTGCACTGATCATGGCCGTGGTCCTGTTCACCGGGACCATGGCCACTGTCAGCCACGAAATTGATTGGCTGATGCAACACGATATGCGGGTGATCCCCGACGGAGAGAAAGTCTCTTGGGGCACCATGCAAGCCGCCGTCGAGGCCTATGCGCCGGGCGAGACGATCACGACACTGAGCGCAATGGAGGGCGACCACTTTGCCTATCGGGCGCGGGTGGTTGACGCCTATGGGCGGCAGACCTTCGTCCACGTTAATCAGTGGACGGGCGAAGTCACCGGGGAGACCCATCCTTTGACGGTGCAGCGGGTGTTCCGTGATCTCCACCGCTACTTGTTCATGCCCAATTATATCGGGCTGCCCTTGGTCACGTCGCTTGGGTTTGTTCTCGCCATTTCTCTTTATACGGGTCTCAAGACGACACGGAATTGGAAGACGCTTCTCTTCCGTGTGCGCACCGACAAGGGCGCGCGGATCATGTGGGGGGATGCGCACAAAGCGGCGGGCCTGTGGGGGATTTGGTTCTTTGCCGTGATCATCGTCACGGGCATTTGGTATCTCGTCGAATACGGCGTCGCCATCAACGCCAAAATGACGGACTCGGATATATTCGGCAGCCGGCCGCGGCTCTCCGCCGAGCGGGTGGTGGAGATGGGCCCCGTGATCAACGATCGGGGCCTCGATGAGGTCGTGGCAGCGGCTAAGGCGGCGTATCCCCAGCTGCGTGTCACCAACATCATCTTGCCGTCTTACGATACAGCGCCCTTCGCCGTGCAGGGGATGGTGGGCAATCCGCTTGCCCGGGAACGATCGAACACGGTCTATTTGGACCCTGAGTCCCTTGAAGTCCTGAAAGTTCTCCGATGGCGGGACTCGAACACATTCGTGCAGCTGAACGAAATGGCGGACCCGTTGCATTTTGGGTTTTTCGGGGGTTTACCGACGAAGCTCATATGGTTCGTGTTCGGCGTGTTCATGACGGGCCTGTCGATTACCGGTGTGTGGCTGACCTGGAAGCGGCTCAAGAGCACGGCGATTTCGAAATCCCAATTCGCCACGATGCCGGTTTTGTTCGCATCGATGGTGTTCTGCGCCCAGTGGTATGACCGTTTCCAAGGGCCCGACGTGCCGGACGGAGAATTGCTGCTGGCGAAGAAAGATCTCGGCGAGGGGCTGGTCGCGAAGATGCATCTTGGTCTGGATGAAGCGGAGCGACCGACGGGCCTTGTGCGGATGACCATTGAAAGTGCTGCAGGCCGATCATCCGTATCCGGCCTATCGTTTTACGCCGATGATGGCGAGACAATTCGAAAACGGCCTTCGGTGCGCGGACGCACCGTGGAGGCCCGGTTCAACCTCGACGATGTCTGCGGATTGGGCGCAGCGCGCCTTGACTTCGGGGTTGATTTTGCCGGTGACGAGGGCCCCGTGCGCCACGAACTGGCGCCTGATCTGCTGCCTTTCTGCGGCTTTGCGACGGCGCGAAGCGGTTCTTAACCTTCAGCTTTTTGTGCTTCGGGGCGCCTGAATGCTTCCGTAGCACCGGACCCCGTTGGCGTGGAGCGAAACGCTCGATAGGCTCTGCGGCGAAAGCCCTGGAGCCTCGACATGGCCGATACGCAGAAGCAAATCAATCAGCTTACGGAACGATTGAAGGAGCTCCGAACGGAGCTTGAACGCGATCCGCTCGCCAACCCGGTACGGCGTTTGTCCCACGAGTTGAGCCAGGAGATTGAGAGCGGACGGCTCTCGCTCGACCAGACCGAAGCGATGATTTCTGTGCTGTCCGCTGACGCGGCGCTTGCCCGTCAAAAGCGCGGAGAGGCTTACCTTGAGAACGCGGGCACTCTATCGGAGGCCGTCCGTCTGCTGATCGGTGATGCGGCGACAGCGGATGAGATCGCCGAGCGAACTGCGCGTCCGGTGGAGACGGTGGTGTTCACCGGCCACCCAACGTTCTCCATGGGGCCGGAGGGAGGAGGTGCCCTCCGCGGCGGAGTGCCGATTGAACGGGCCACCGAAACGCGCGCGCAGATTTCGCTCGACGACGAGCACTGCGAGGCCGTCCGTGCACTGCGTTCCGCAGCGCAAGCTGTCGTTCAGACGAGCGCCGCCACGTTGCACGCTGCACGCGAGCAGATCGGCGACGGTTTCCGAGAACTCTTACCGTGTCCGATTGGTCTTGCGACCTGGGTCGGCTACGATCTCGACGGGCGGCAAGATATCAGTTGGACACGGATCTTCCGCCATCGGCTGATCGAAAAAGCATCTGCTCTTGGAGATTATTGTGAGCGTTTGCAACAGTTTAGCGCTGTTCCTGGGGTTGCCCCCGTGCTTGAGGCGATCGACAAAGCATACCGCGCAGCGCAGGTTCACAGCGAGCGGTTCTCGGATGATGAAGCGCTCCGTACACCTACCGGTGTTGCCGGGGCGGCCAATGCGTTGACCGCTGACGGGGAAGGGCGATTGACGTCGCTGCGGTCTATTATTGCTGACCTTCGCGCGGCGGCTCAAGGGGCGGAGCCGGACGACGCGATCGGCCTGTTGTCGATCGCGGCCTTGATGCAGACGCGGGGCCTGGGCCTTGCAGAGGTGCATTTTCGTCTGAATGCGTCGCAAATTCGAAACGCGGCGCGGTCGTTACTGCCGATTGATCACGATGCGGATTTGTTTGGCCACTCTGTGCTCACCGCGATTAATCAGGCCGCGGCGGAGGTGAAACCGCAGCGCGTGAACTTTGCGAGCCTTGATGAGGAGACATCGTCGGCGCGACGGATCGTGATTGCGGCTGCGCAAATTCAGAAGCATATCGATGAAGATACGCCCATCCGTCTACTGATCGCTGAATGTGAGAACCCGGTGACGGTTCTCACTGCGGTATACCTCGCGCGCCGCTACGGAATTAGTCATACGCTTGATATTTGCCCACTTTTTGAAACGGCTGACAGTTTTGATCGGAGCGGCCGTATCCTTAATGTGCTGCTGAAACAACCGGCTTACCGCGCCCAGGTCGAGCAGCGCGGACGCGTTCCGATTGAAGCCGGGTTCTCCGACGCCGGACGATTTATGGGCCAGCTCCCCGCAACGATGGCGATCGAACGGCTGCAGAGCCAGTTGGCGCGAGAGATGCAGCGGCAGGGATTAGAGAAGCTTGAGGCCGTGATTTTCAACACCCACGGCGAGAGTATGGGGCGCGGTGGTCATCCGTCGTCGATCCTCGACCGGAGTTGTTACGCGATGTCGCCCTGGGCGCGGGGCCGGTTTCGCGAGAGCGACATTCGGCTCAATCACGAGATTAGCTTTCAGGGCGGGGACGGATACGCATGGTTTGCATCGCCGGAGAGCGCGGAGGCCGTTCTCGCGGGTCTGTTAAAAGCACGGTATACGGACGAGCAAGAGAGTGATCCGTTTTATCGGCGTACGGAGGCTAGCCTCGATTTTTACAACTCGGTGCAGAGGGAACAGATGGTCCTCTTCGGTGAAGAGGCGATGGCTATGGTCGCGATGGGACCGGGGCTTGCGCTCTTGCCTGTTGCGGGGTCGCGGAAGACGAAGCGCCAGTTCGAGCGCTCGTCTGAAGAAGAGCTCAGTCTCAGGAGTATTCGTGCGATCTCTCATAACGGCAGCCTGCAACAGATTGGTTATGTTGCTAATATTCACGCTGGGGTTGGCGAGGCGATTGGTCGAGAGACCGAGGCGTATACGGAGCTATACCAGGCATCGGACCGCTTTCGTCGACTAATGAGCCTGGCCGCGCGGGCGGTTCAGTTGTCGGATATGAAGACGCTGATCGCGTATATGAAGCTTTATGACGGGAGTTTTTGGGCGACTCGGCCGAGCGCTGGCGGTGAGCCCTACTTGGAGCGGCCGTGTGGCGACTTGGCCGCGCACCTTGTGAAAGATCGCCGGTATTTTGCCGCGCTTGAGCTGGCGGCGCGTTTGCGGCCCGGTGCGATCAAGCTGCAGCGGGGGCTTGAGGCGATGGGGTTTGAGGCGCTTGGTCGTTCGCCGCTCAATCTCGATTTGCTGCATGCGCTTCGGTTGGCGTTGATTCAGCACATGTTTTTGCTTGGTGCGCGGCTGCCAACGTTCGCGCGGGCGGGTGGGTTCTCCCGCGATGAGGTGCTCAACGAGATCTTGGCGTTGGATGTTCCGCGTGCGGTGGACCAATTGCGGATCGGGTTTCCCCAGCGCCAATCGTCGGAAGTTCGGAAACTCTTCGATGAACCTGCCGATGATGACGGCAGCGACGCGGGGTATGAGGCGATCGAACGCGAGACGATTGCGCCGCTCGAACGCGCGTTTGGGCAGTGCCGCCGGATCAGCCTGGCCGTGTCGCACCATTTTGGCGCCCACGGATGATCAGTGTAGCGATCGACGCAGCCGGGTTTAGGCGACGTCGATCAGATGGCTTGCCTCGGGAAGGTCTTCGCCGAACGCGCGTTGGTAGAACTCCGCGACCAGCGGCCGTTCGAGCTCGTCACATTTGTTGAGGAATGTGACGCGGAACGCGTATCCGATGTCGTCGAAAATTTCGGCATTTTGCGCCCAGGTGATTACCGTCCGCGGGCTCATCACCGTTGAAATGTCGCCTGCCATCAGGGCGTTACGGGTCATATCGGCAACCCGGACCATGGCGTCGAGGGTCTTCTGTCCCGCTTCGGTTTGATAGCTGGGGAGCTTGCCGGAGACGATCTTGGTTTCTTCTTCGTGCGGGAGATAGTTCAGTGTCGTGACAATCGACCAGCGGTCCATTTGGCCTTGGTTGATCTGTTGGGTCCCGTGGTAGAGACCCGTCGTGTCGCCCAGGCCGATCGTGTTGGTGGTGGCAAACAGCCGGAACGACGGATGTGGCGTGAGCACCTTGTTCTGGTCGAGCAAGGTGAGGCGGCCTTCGGCTTCCAGAACCCGCTGGATGACGAACATAACGTCAGGACGACCGGCGTCGTATTCGTCAAAGACAAGGGCGACCGGGCGTTGGAACGCCCAGGGGAGAATGCCCTCCTTGAAGGCAGTGATTTGCTTTCCGTCTTCGATGACGATGGCGTCCTTGCCGATCATGTCGATCCGGCTGACGTGGCTGTCGAGATTGATCCGTACACAGGGCCAATTGAGGCGGCTGGCGACTTGCTCGATGTGGGTCGACTTGCCTGTGCCGTGGTAGCCTTGGACCATCACCCGGCGGTTGTGAGCGAACCCAGCGAGAATGGCGAGGGTGGTCTGCGGGTCGAAGCGATAGCTTTCGTCGGCGACGGGGACGTGGTCTCCGCCCTCTTTAAAGGCCGGGACCTGCATGTTGGACGGAATACCAAACGTGTCCGCGACCGAAAGGGTGGTGTCGGGTTCACGTCCCGGATCGACGTCCGTCGCTGCGCTCATGGTCACTCCTCAGCGGTGCACGCCGAGATTTCAGCGGAACACCTTATTTAGAACTTTTCGGGTCGGCCGCATCAAAATGGGCGGCAATACTTCGTTCAGCGTTTCGGTTGTCCTGACCTTCCAGTCAACGCGGTCTTCGGTATTAGGCCGCACCTTGAACTGCGTCGTTTTGTGCGCCTTCGAGCCATCCCAGGTGGCGGTGTAATAATAGAGCGCAATTGACCTGCGCGGGACGTCGCGCGGATGGGCCACGGGGTGGGGGTGGCCGTGGTAGGAGTCGCCGGTGGTGTTGAACATCACACAGCGGCCGGCAACGGGCACCACCCGCTGGCGGCACTCTTTCATCTGCTCATCCCAGAGCTCGAGTTCGCCGCCGAAGCCGTCTTCCCAGTCCTCGTTGAGGTAGATGAGGACGTTGACCCGGCGCTCAAGATCCATCCGCTTGTGGTGGTTGAAGTCCGCGTGCATCGAGAGGTGCCCGCCGTTGCGGGTCTCGTGGAAACCGCCGCCGATGAAATAAGGGTCTGGGATCAGACCTTTAATCCCGGTGATCCGCTCGACCATTTGGACGAATGGCAAGCTGTTGAAGTGATAGAAGAGGTTGCGGAGGACCGGATCCTCGAGCTCGTCGGGCTGGAAGCTCCGCTTGAAACGCTCTTGGTCCCGGTCGAACTCGTCGCCTTGGCTTCCGAGCTGGCCTGGGAAGTTCTCTTGGCAGTAGCGAACGATCTCTTGCGGGAAGAAGTCGTCGATCACCGTGTGGGGGAAGGGATCCGCGTGAAGATGTGCCTCTTGCAACTCGGTGCCTTTGGCGCGGATCGCGTCCTGGTCGATGACAAACGGTGGTTCGGTTGAAATCGGCAGATAGGTCATAGCTCGACAGTTCCCCTCGCAACTGGGATCGCTCTACTCGTCTTGCAGCAATTGTGCATCGCGAAATGCGCGAAATTCGTTACCTTCATACCAGTTTGGCCTTGCTGGATCCTCACTAAGGACGACGCCGACGTCGCGAAGGATGGTCATGGCTTGGACGATCCCGTCAAAGCGCCAGGTATTCGGATCGTATTCGTCCGTCGGCCCGTGGTACGGGCCGGCGCGGTAGGCCGCGGCGGCGGCTTCGCCAGCGGCGATTCCGCCTTCGACTAAGTCGCGGCCGTTATCGACGTAGAGCATCGGGACACCGCGCTTGGCGAATTCGATATGGTCGGAGCGGTAGAAATAGCCTTTCTGAGGCTCGGGGTCGGGTGTGAGCCTCAGGCCTTGCTCTCCCGCGACGAGGCCGAGGATGTCTTCGAGTTCCGAAGCGCCAAAGCCGTAAACCGTGAGGTCCTTGGCCGGGGCGGTGGGGAGCATTCCATCAACGTTCAAGCCGCCAACAATCTTGGCGAGGGAGACCGGCGGGTTCGATGCAAACGCCCTTGATCCGAGGAGCCCCGATTCTTCCGCGGTGACGGCCAGGAAGATGTGGCTGCGCTTTGGCGCGATCCCCGACGCGGTCCAGCTCTCGGCCATGGCGAGGATGCCGCCCGTCCCCGTCGCGTTGTCGACGGCGCCATTATAAATGCCGTCTTCGCCGTTCGCTTGCGCTTCGGGATCGACGCCGAGATGGTCCCAATGCGCCGTATAGAGAATATACTCGTCGGGACGCTCGGAGCCCTCAAGAACACCGGCAACGTTGGCGCTCTCGGTGATTGACATGTCTTGGAAGAGTTCCGCTGAGAAGGTGAGATCGCCGAGGGTTACGGGCTTGAAATCGCGACGCAACGCGGCCTGTTCCATCGCCTCAAAGCTCTGCCCAGCGGCGGAAAACAGGGCTTCCGCCTGCTCTTGGGTCATCCACCCCTCCACGGCGACGGGCTGCTCTGCACCTTCAGTGCGCGGAAGGTCGAGTTGGGGACCGCTCCAGCTGCCCTCGACCACGCCCCAGCCGTAGGCGGCGGGCTCGGTCTGGTGGACGATGATCGCCGCTTCCGCGCCTTGGCGCGCCGCCTCTTCGAACTTGTAGGTCCAGCGGCCGTAGTAGGTCATGGCCCGACCCCGGAACGCTTCGCCCTCAAGTCGGAAACCGGGATCGTTGATCAGTATAACGACCGTTTTGCCCCGCGCATCGAGCCCGTCATAGTCGTTCCAGCCATATTCCGGCGCCACGACACCGTGGCCGACGAAGACCAATTCTGATCCTTGGACGGAGAGCCGGGTGGTGTCGCGCTTTGACCAAAACACCGCTTCTGGCCCGTAGCTGAGATCGTCGAAGCCGCCTCTCATGCTGACCCGCGCGCGCGACTGGGCCGGGTCAAGGGTGCGGCTGACCAACGCAATGGGATGCTCGAAGCTGTCGCCGAGGGGCTTGAGGCCAATCCGCTGCATTTCCGCGACGAGGTAGGCGCGGGTTTTCAGGCCGCCCTCCGTGCCGGGCGCACGGCCGAGAAAATCGTCATCGCTCAAGGCTGCGACATGGCGCTCCACCGTTTCTGCAGAAACCGGGGGAAGCGCTGAACGCACCTCAAACGCAGGCGCCACGGGGGGTTGCGCCGTTTGACATGCGGCCAGCGCGATAAGGGTTATTGCCAGAAACGCCTTGGTGTCAGTCATGATCTCTGCTCTCTTATCGCCAAAACAAAAGCGTCCGCGGGCTCTATCAACAAACGCTCGCGAAAGGGAGAGCGATGACTGCCGAAGCCATCGAAGATGTTGTCATTATCGGCGCCGGCCTTTCGGGTATTGGCGCGGCGAGCCGTCTGAAAATCCACCTTCCGCATCTGTCTGTTCGTCTGTTTGAAGCGCGCGAACGGATGGGCGGGACTTGGGATCTGTTCCGCTATCCCGGGGTGCGGTCGGACAGCGATATGTACACGCTGGGCTATCCATTTCGGCCGTGGCACTTGCCCAAATCGCTGACCGATGGCGCGTCGATTAAGGGGTATATCGAGGATACCGCGGCGGAATATGGCGTCGACAAGAAGATCACTTACGGCGCGCGGGTGACGGAGATTTCGTTCAACTCCGAGGACGCGCTCTGGACATCGAAAATCCAGTACACGGATGGACGGACTGAAATGGTCCGTTCACGGTTCTTGTTCTCATGCTGCGGCTATTACGACTACAAGACGGGTCACGTGCCGATGATGGGCGGCGAAGACGCCTTCCGTGGACAGATTATCGAGCCGCAATTCTGGCCCCAGGATCTCGATTACACCGACAAAAAAGTGGTCGTAGTCGGATCCGGCGCGACGGCGGTGACGATTGTCCCCGCGATGACCGACAAAGCAGCGCACGTGACGATGTTGCAGCGCTCGCCAACTTATATTGCGTCGCTTCCCGCCAAAGATCCGTGGTTTGATTTTGTGCGCCGTGTGCTGCCGCCTGCGGCGACCTATAAGTTCTTCCGGATCAAAAGGGTGATGATGGGTACGCTGACCTATCAGCTGTCGCGGCGCTTCCCTGGTTTGATGAGGAAGCTCGTTGAAAAGGGCATCCGTGAGGAGATCGGCGAGAACACGCCGCTTGAGCCGCATTTCAAGCCGACCTACAACCCGTGGGACCAACGGTTCTGTCTTGTTCCGGACAATGATCTTTTTCACGCGATCCGCGACGGACATGCGTCGATTGAGACGGATACCATTGATACGTTTACGGAGAATAGCGTGAAGCTGTCTTCGGGTAAGGAGCTTGAGGCCGATATCGTTGTGAAAGCGACGGGCCTGAAATTGCTGCCCCTCGGCGGGATGAAGATGTTCGTCGACGGCGAGCAAGCCCAGTTCCAGAATAGCTTTATTTATAAGGGCTTTATGTTCTCGGGTATGCCAAACTTTGCCGCGCTTTTTGGCTATACCAACGCGTCCTGGACGCTGAAGACGGACCTTGCGTGCCGGTATGTCTGCCGACTGATCAAAATGATGGAAGATCGGGGTGCGGACATGATTGTGCCCGAAGTGGGCGCTATTCCGCCTCGGCCAGAGCCTGCCATCGACTTGAAAGCCGGGTATGTCGCGCGCGGGATCGATCAGTTCCCCCGGCAAGGCGATAGTCGTCCGTGGAGGAACCATCAGTCCTACATTATGGACTATATCGACACCAAATTCGCAAAGCTCGATGACGGCGTGATGCAGTTTAAACCGAAGGAGTCGCGCCCGACGATGATGGAGGCTGCGGAGTGACCTCCCCACGCGGAACCGCGGTGATCACGGGCGCAGGGAGCGGCATCGGCCGCGCGCTTAGCCGTCTGTGTGCTGACCGCGGCTATGATCTGGCGCTGTTCGATATTAACGGCGAGGAGCTTCAGACGATTGCGGACGATGCGCGCGCCCAGGGCGTGACGGTGACGGCGCGGACGCTCGATGTTGCGGACGAACAAGCAATTCTTCAGGCTGCGGAAGAAGTTGAGCAGGAGCATGGCGCGGTCAGGTTTTTGTTCAACAATGCTGGTGTCGCCATGGGCGGTTTTTTCGAGCACAATGGTTCGCGTGATTTCCGTTGGCTGATGGAGATCAATTTTTTCGGCGTTGTGCACATGACCCGGGCCTTTCTTCCGTTGCTGCGTAGGCAGAACGGCCCGGCGCAGATCGTCAACATCAGCTCGATTTTTGGGATCATCGCACCGGTGGGTCAGACCGCCTATTCCGCGGCAAAGTTTGCCGTACGCGGATTTTCTGAGTCGCTACGCCATGAGCTTGAGGGAAGTTCCGTGGGCGTCACAGTTGTCCATCCAGGGGGTGTGGCAACAAACATTGCAAAGCGAGCGAAGATTTCGCCCGTATTGCCGAAAGAGTTGGTGGCGGCCCAGCAGGCCCAGGCTGAAAAGTCGCTGTCCATGCCGCCGACACGCGCAGCGCAGCTCATCCTCGATGCGGCGGAGAGGGGGGACCCGCGTCTGCTGATCGGCAAAGACGCGCGGACACTCGCGATGATTCAACGTTGTTTTCCAACGCGATATTGGAAAATCCTCAAAAACATTCCCGGGTTCAAAACAGCCCTTGGCGCCCGCGAGGTGCCCTCAACGCGGACGTCCAACCCGTAGCCGACGATGCTAATCTTTATACGGAACAGCGTCGAGGAAGCTCGCGATGACTTTCTTGACGCCGATGTCGTCAAATTCGACCTCAAGCTTGTTGCCCTCGGCGCGCAAGACAGTCCCTTCGCCAAACTTTCCGTGGGCAACCCGCTCGCCAGCGCAAAACGTTTCTTCTCCGGGCGCACTCGATGCAATCAAGCGCGCTTGCCCATCGATCATCGGTTCTGTGTGCTGAGCATTGCCAAACTGGCGCGCGCGTTTCCAACCGGGCGTGTCATAGCGGGATGCGTTTTCGTCGAGGACCAAGTCGGCGAAGCGTGATTGCGCTGGGGTCTCGCGCGCCGACACCCCGTAGAGGCTCGCTTCGCTGACGACATCGACCTGGTCTTCGGGCAATTCGTCGACAAACCGAGAGGGGAGAGCGTTTTGCCATCGTCCGTACACTTGCCTATTCGCCGCGAAGCTGATCCGGCAGCTCTCGCGCGCTCGTGTGATGCCGACGTAAGCCAGGCGCCGCTCTTCCTCCAGGCCCGCTTGACCGTTTTCATCCAAACTTCTCCGTGAGGGGAAGATTTCTTCCTCCCAACCCGGAAGGAAAACGATGGGGAATTCCAAACCCTTGGCGGCGTGCAAGGTCATCAGCCATACTTGCCCGTCTTCGCTGTCCCCCGTGCGTTCAGCGACGAGGCTGACGTGATCAAGATAGCCCGCAAGCGTCTCAAACTCGGACGCGGCGTTGACCAATTCCTTGAGGTTCTCCAGTTTCGATGGCGCTTGAACGTTCTTTGAGTTCTTCCAGTAATCCGTATAGCCCGCTTCTTCGAGGATCACCTCGGTCAATTCCCCGGGGGCCATCGCTTCAGCTTCCCGCGCCCACCGTTCGAGTGAGGCGAGGAAAGTTGTCATGGCTGACTTCGCCTTGCCCTTCAGCTCACCCGCCTCCAACATCAGCTGGCCCGCCGCGGCCATCGACAGATTTTCCTTCCGTGCAAGGATATTCAGTTGTGCGATGGTTTTATCGCCAAAGCCGCGCCGGGGTTTATTGATCACGCGAGAAAAGCTGAGATCATCCGCCGGGTTCCGGACGAGGCGGAGGTAGGCCAGGGCATCGCGAGTCTCTTCACGCTCATAAAACCGTGGCCCGCCAACGACTTGGTAGGGAATACCGCTTGTGTTGAAGCGTTCTTCGAAGGCGCGCATCTGAAACGACGCGCGCACGAGAACCGCCATATCCGAGAGCGGACGTCCTTTCATTTGGGCGCTCTCGATATCCTCTGCCACTGACCGCGCCTCTTCCTCGCCATCCCAGACGCCGCGCAGTTTGATTAGTTCGCCGTCGGGTTCGTTCGTCCAAAGAGTTTTCCCCAGGCGCCCGTCGTTGTTGCTGATAACCGCCGACGCAGCAGCGAGGATCGCCGGTGTTGAGCGATAATTCTGCTCAAGCCGAATGACTTTGGCGCCTTTGAAGTCTTTTTCAAACCTCAGAATATTCTCAACTTCCGCGCCGCGCCAGCCGTAGATTGATTGATCGTCGTCACCAACCACACAAATGTTCGCCTGCTGACCTTCTGCTTGCTGAGCAAGTAAGCGAAGCCAAAGATATTGAGCAACATTGGTGTCCTGATATTCGTCGACGAGCATGTAGCGGAACTTTCGCTGCCAGTCGTTGAGGATATCGAGCCGCTTTGTTTCGGGATCGCGGTGCCGAAAAATGGTGAGGTTGTGAACCAGCAAGTCGCCAAAATCAGCGGCATTCAGGGTGATCAAGCGATTTTGATAGTCCCTATAAAGAGCAATTCCTTTCCCGTCGGCGAAGCTGTCGCCGTCGTGCGCCTTGAGGTCGCCTGGCGTCAGCCCTTGGTTTTTCCACCCGTCAATGACGGCCGCCATGCCGCGACCTGTCCAGCGTTTTTCGTCAAGACCCGCCGCTTCGATCACTTGCTTGCACAGGCGGATCTGATCGTCGGTGTCGATGATCGTAAAGCTCGACTTGAGGCCCACGATCTCAGCGTGGCGCCGCAGGATTTGTGCGGCGACGGAGTGGAACGTTCCCATCCACCGCAAACCTTCGGCAGGCCCGCCGATCAGAGCCGCGACGCGGTCTTTCATCTCGCGCGCCGCTTTGTTCGTGAACGTCACGGCCAGCACTTGATAAGGTTGCGCCAAGCCCGCGGAAAGCAGATGAGCGATCCGCGTCGTGAGCGCCTTCGTCTTCCCCGTGCCTGCTCCCGCAAGCATTAGCACCGGGCCTTCCGTCGTAAGCACGGCCTCGCGTTGCCGCTCGTTGAGCCCCTCCAAATAGCCAGTTTGCGGTTCGACCGCTCCGCTTCGTGCGCGCTGTGATAATGACGACATAGGCCAAGCTATAGCGGAGTCGCGCGGCGCGGGAACGTGAAAGCCGCGTGATCTCGCTGAACGGTGTTTACGAAGTGGCCTGAAGACTCTTTCCGCATCCGAGAACATCCAGTGAACAAGCGGCCTGGCGGCGAGTCGGGCGGACCAGAAAATTTTTTTTGGGAAAGTGCGATTGAATGTTCTCGTTTTGTATGGAACGCAGAGAGAACAAAAGGAGATTAAACAATGATCATCGCTAAGGATCTCGCCGGTTTCGCTACGTTGCTCAGCGTTGTTGCTGCCTTGATTGTCTGCGCGGGGTAGGGCGTCGATTGTGGAGAACGGGGTCGCAGCTCCTGGTTCTGAATCGACTAGCGTGGCTCGCATGACCTCCGCCTTCGTTCATCTCCACGTCCATTCCGCCTACTCCCTCGCAGAGGGCGCAACCCCAATATCGCGGCTTGCTTCGCTTTGTGTGGAAGCACAGATGCCGGCCATCGCCGTGACGGATACCAACAACCTCTTCGGCGCTCTTGAAGCTTCGGAAACGTTCGCCGCGAAGGGTATCCAGGCCATCGCCGGGATCGAGCTGGCGGTTGCGCCTGAACAGCGCGGGGATCCGCGAGGGAGGCCGCCAGCACCGCAACCACTGGTTCTCCTCGCACAGAATGAGGCGGGCTACCGCCGCCTCATGGCGCTGGCCTCGAAGAGCTTCCTCGAACCTGCGCGCGACGATGAGGCGAGCGTGGCTTTGACGGACGTGTTGAACGAGACGGACGGCCTTATCTGCTTGTCAGGTGGTCTCGGTGGACCAATCGACCAAGCGCTCCTCTCCGGCCAGGACGAAGAGGCGGCTGGACTTATACGCCGCCTTAAAAAGGCTTTCCCCGGCCGGTTCTACTTGGAAGTTCAGCGCGCGCCGAGCAGTGAGAAGACGGACGACGACGGGCGGTTCCCCCATGAAGCGCAGTTGGTCAATCTCGCGTATGACGAAGCTCTTCCGTTGGTGGCCACAAACAGTGTTTATTTCCCAGAGGTCGGAGATCACGACGCCCACGACGCGTTACTCTGCATCGCCGATGGGACGTATATAAGCCAAGACGACCGACGCTCCGTACCCGAAGATTTTTGGTTCAAGAGCGCAGATTCCATGTGCGCGTTGTTTTCCGACTTGCCGGAAGCGATCGAGAATACGCTCCAAATCGCCCAGCGATGTGCCTTTCGTCCCCGTACGGCGGATCCGATGCTCCCTTCGTTTGCTGGCGACTTAGAAGGAGAGACCAAGGCACTTGAAGACATGGCGTGGCGGGGACTGGAAGAGCGGTTGGCCACCATCGCGCCCGCTGCGGAGCGCGAAGTCTATGACGAGCGCCTGCGTCATGAACTGAATGTCATCGCAACGATGGGCTTCCCTGGGTATTTCCTCATCGTCGCTGATTTCATCCAGTGGGCGAAGGCGCAGAATATTCCGGTCGGGCCGGGACGCGGCTCCGGCGCAGGAAGTCTTGTCGCGTACGCGCTTACCATAACCGACCTAGATCCGTTACGCTTTGGTCTGCTGTTCGAGCGCTTTCTCAACCCTGAGCGCGTTTCGATGCCGGACTTCGACATCGACTTTTGTCAGGAGCGGCGAGACGAAGTGATCCGCTACGTCCAGGCGAAATATGGTCACGACCGTGTGGCGCAGATTATTACGTTCGGAAAGCTTCAGGCACGCGCGGTGCTGCGCGATGTCGGTCGGGTTTTGCAAATGCCGTTCGGCCAGGTGGACCGGCTTTGCAAAATGGTGCCCAACAACCCAGCCAACCCGGTGACATTGCAACAAGCCATGGCGGGCGAGCCTCGGTTTGAGGACGAAAAGCGCGATGACCCTCAGGTCGCTGTTCTCATCGAGACGGCGTTGAAGTTGGAGGGCCTTTACCGCCATGCTTCGACTCATGCCGCCGGCGTCGTTATTGGCGATAGGCCACTCCAGGAGATCGTTCCTCTCTATCTCGATCCGCGCGCGGATATGCCGGCTACGCAGTTCAATATGAAGTGGGTCGAGCCCGCTGGCTTGGTCAAGTTTGATTTCCTTGGCTTGAAAACGCTGACCGTTATCCGGCGTGCGGTGGATGGCCTTGCCGCGGAAGGCGTGGAAATCGATCTTGATCGATTGCATACGGACGATTCCGAGACCTTTGCGATGCTCACCCGCGGGGAAGCGACCGGCGTTTTTCAGCTCGAAAGTGCGGGAATGCGCTCCGCCCTGAAAGGGATGCGGCCGGATAGTCTTGAAGACATTATCGCTCTGGTGTCCCTCTACCGTCCGGGCCCGATGGACAACATTCCCACTTATAATGCCCGGAAGGCTGGGGAAGAGGAGCCTGACTATCTTCACCCGATGCTTGAGGATGTTCTGAAAGAGACCTTCGGCGTCATCATTTACCAAGAACAGGTGATGCAGATCGCGCAAATTCTCTCTGGGTACTCGCTAGGCGAAGCAGACTTGCTACGTCGGGCGATGGGGAAGAAGAAGAAAGAGGAAATGGACCGGCAAAAAATTCGGTTCATCGATGGCGCGAAGGAACGCGGCGTTGATGCTTCCAAAGCAGAAGGCATCTTTGAGCTGGTCGCGAAATTTGCGGGTTATGGATTCAACAAATCGCACGCCGCGGCCTACGCATGGATCAGCTACCAAACCGCCTACCTCAAAGCGCACCATCCCGCGGCGTTTCTGTCGGCCTCAATGTCGCTCGATTTGGCGAACACGGACAAACTTGCAGTGTTTCATGCAGAAGCGCGGCGCGCAAAGGTCGTGGTGCACGCGCCTTGTGTGAACCGTTCGAACGCAGACTTTTATGCCCGGGGTGGCGAAGTCTTCTACGCCCTTGGCGCTGTCAAAAATGTCGGCTTCGAAGCCATGCGGTTGATTGAAAATGCGCGGGTCGAAGGCGGCCCATTTACCAGCCTGTTCGATTTTGCAGAGCGGGTAGATTGTCGGCAAGTTGGTCGGCGCGGTGTTGAGCAGCTCGCGCGGGCAGGCGCATTCGATGCAATCCACCCCCATCGGGCCGAAGTTCTTGCTGCTGCTGATTTCCTTTGCCGATACTCTGCCGCGCACATGGACGATAAAACCTCCGCCCAGGGAGGCTTGTTTGGGTCTGGACCCGCCGAGATCCCGCGGCCAAAACTCCCAGCAGCTGGCCCATGGTCAGCGATGGAGCAACTTGATGAAGAGCGCCAAGCGGTGGGCTTTTACCTCTCGGGGCATCCGCTGTCAGAATTTCGTCCGGAACTCGAGGTGAAAAACGTTCCGTCAGCTGACAGTATCGTGCATGCCGAAGAAATTGGTACGCGGAGTTTGGTGTTGGCCGGCGTGATCAGAGAGATCACCAACCGCCGATCGAAATCTGGCAAACCTTTTGCTTGGATCACCCTTTCCGATGAGAGTTGTGATTATGAAGTAACGGCCTTTAGCGAGACATTAGCGCGCCATCATGATTTAATTCAACCGGGTGTGCCGGTTCTTGTTTCGGTAACCGCCGACGACGGGACAGGAACGCTGCGCCTCACTTTGGAGGGTGTCCGTCCCCTGAAGAAAACCGAGCGGCTAGGGCATGCGTCCGGACTTGCTGTGACGGTCGGCGAGCCAGCGGCTATGTCCGCGATCAGAGCAAGCCTACGCGCCTGTGCAACAAGTGATCACGATACGGAGCTTCGCCTTATTCTTCCTTTGTCTGAGGAGAATGTGGAGGTCGTGGTGACCTTGCCAGAAGACTTTAAGGCGAGCCCGAAGAGCCAGGGCGCGCTGCAACTGATTAATGGTGTTGGACCGATCGAGAAAGTCGCGTGAGGGACGATTTGCGGTGCGCGCGCTGGGGGTTTAACCAGCGGTGGCCAAAAGAGGATGCCGTTAAAATGCGTAACGCTGTACTACTGTTTTCCGCTCTGCTTTTTGTGATCTCGTGCGGCGACGGCGGCGTGCGGCAAGACGAGCAGCCTGGCTCCAGCCAAAATCCACAAGTGTCGGAGGGGCGAGACGCGGAAGCCGACCTACAGCCTGAGGAATTGCGATCGCTTCGGGCCTTTGTTGAGGATGAGCCCCGCTTATCAACCCTGCGCACGACGCTTCAATCGGCTGGTCTTTTGGCGGAGCTCGAGGGCGAGAGTGCTGTGACGTTATTTGCGCCGACGAATGAGGCGTTTGAGGCCCTTCTCGCGGGCGCCCCCGTCACTGTTTTGACCCAAGACGGCAGCGCCGAAACGCTCGAACGCATTCTCCGACACCACATTATTCCAGGCTCCTTCGCGCGGGATGCATTTGTTCAGGGTGCACAAACGATCAAAACTGCAGCGGGGACTGACCTTACGATCACGGTAACCGGCTCGGTAATCGCCCTGGGTACAGAGCCGAGCACAGCGATCGTCGCGTTGCCAGACATTGCGGTGTCGAACGGCGTCGTCCACGTGATTGATGCGGTCCTCATTCCGCCCACCGAGTAGAGCTTTTGGAGAGAGGTGGTGTACGGAGTATGCGGGAGCCCCGCCGTGTGACCCGGTCGATTCGGCACGGGTGCATGGATTGTCAGACGACGAAGAGGAAGTCGCTTGTTTCAAGTGTTTCGGGTTCTTTCCCGAGGGCGCGCGCTAATGCGGCGGGATAGACGATATGTTCTGCACGCTGAACACGCGCGGCGAGCGTTGCGGGGTTGTCAGCATCCCTGACCGGGACGACGCCTTGGCCAATGATTGGTCCGCCGTCGAGTTCAGCTGTGACCCAATGCACGGTGCACCCTGATACTTTGACGCCTGCTTCGAGGGCCTGTTCGTGAACGTGCAAGCCGCGGAATGCCGGAAGCAGCGAGGGGTGGATGTTGAGGATCTTTCCGGGCCAGGCGCTGACGAAGTCTGCGGAGAGGACGCGCATGAAGCCGGCCAAGCAAATCAGCCCGACGTTTGCTGCGCGCAGGGCCTCATCGAGTTCACGCTCGAATTGCGGTTTTGTCTTCCCTCTGTGAGGGATGACCTGGGTCGCAACGCCAACAGCCTGGGCTTTTTCTAGACCCGCGGCGTCTGCTCGGTTTGAGATCACGAGCGCGGGAACGGCCGGGAATGCAGCGTCAGCCATCGCGTCGAGGAGCGCGACCATGTTCGAGCCGAGCCCTGAAATGAGGATGGCAACCCGTGTGGTCATGCCGGATCGAGCTGTCCGATGACGAATGCGCCTTCGGTTGCCGACAGAATATCGTCAGTGTGCGCAGGGTCAGCGATCAGAACCATGCCGATGCCGCAATTGAAGACCGTCATCAGCTCTAGGTCGGGCAGATCGCCTTCCTCCTGGAGCCAGGCGAAGAGTGCGGGGACAGCGAGCGCTTCCTCGTCGTACGACGGGACAAGGTGGTCGGGGAGCACCCGGGGCACATTCTCGATGAGCCCGCCGCCGGTGATATGGGCCATGCCTTTGACCGATCCTGTACGAAGGAGTGGCTCAACCGCCTGAACGTAGATTTCCGTGGGCGCCAAAAGGTGATCGCCCCATGTCCCGCCGAAAGGTGCGTCTTCGCCAAGCGCAACGCCCGCTTTCTCGATCAACTTCCGGATCAAGCTGAAGCCATTGGCGTGCGGACCCGAGGAGGGAAGCGCGATGAGAACATCGCCAGCGGCCAT
Organism: Pseudomonadota bacterium; assembly: GCA_038749595.1. GTDB lineage: Bacteria > Pseudomonadota > Alphaproteobacteria > Caulobacterales > Parvularculaceae > Parvularcula. The sequence goes on along the minus strand of JBCDHW010000005.1, from coordinate 35,371 downwards.
CGCGCCGGGGCGCGGTAACAAGGCGCCGCGTTCGACGGCACCGACGCAGAAGCCCGCGAGGTCGAAATGTCCTTTGGCATAAAGGCCTGGCATTTCAGCCGTTTCGCCGCCGATGAGCGCAGCGCCGGCACGCTTGCAGCCCTCGGCGATGCCCGCGACCACGGCGGCGGCGGCATCTTGATCGAGTTGGCCGGTTGCGAAGTAATCGAGGAAGAAGAGCGGCTGGGCGCCTTGAACGAGAACATCGTTGGCGCACATCGCGACGAGGTCGATCCCGATCTCGTGATAAGCCCCCACTTCGAGCGCGAGGAGGAGTTTGGTGCCGACACCGTCGGCGCCTGCCACCAACAGGGGGTCGTCAAAGCCAGCAGCCTTCATGTCGAAAACGCCGCCGAACCCGCCAAGGTCAGCGTCGGCACCGGGACGCCGGGTCGCCGCGGCGAGCGGCAGGATGCGTTTGACGAGAGCGTTGCCGGCGTCGATGTCCACTCCGGCTTTTTGATAGGCGTCGGTCATGGGCTCCGATAGGCGCTGCGGCCAGGTTCGTGAAGGAAAACGTTTCCCCCAGATCTTGCGCGCTTCTCACGGCTTTCCGTTCGCCTCTTCGCTTCGGCGATGCTAAACGCGGAGCAGGCGACCCTTTGGGATATGAATATGCTCCGCTTCTTCCTTGTCATCATGGCCTTTTTTGCGTCGGCGACGGCCTCGGAGCTGGTCTTTACAGTCCCTGAAGTGCCCGTCTTTGCAGAAGCGAAGTCCTCGGCTTTGGCCCAGCGGCGCGCCCGGGACCAGGGCAGGGCGGTGGCGTTTGACATTTTGATGCGCCGCCTCGTGGCGGAAGCCGACTGGATCTACCTGCCTGTGGTCAGCAGCGATCGCCCAGCGCCGGCAGCAGCGCGCACGAGCGGGGTCTACGCAGAGACCATCAACGAAGCCCAAGCTGCGGTGGGGAAAACGGCGGTCATCGTCGATCGGGATACCCTCAGAAGTTTTGAGCAAGAAACCAACGTTTTCAACGAGAAGTCGTCGGGGACGACCTACCGCGCCAGCATCACGTATCGCTTTAAACCGGAACTGATCCGCGCGCTGCTGCAACAATCGCGGTTGCCTTACGCCGAAGAACAAGCGCGGGAAGCGATGGTCTTGCCTGTGCTCGCCACCGACAACGGGGTTTATCTTTGGGAAGCGAAGAACCCCTGGGCCCGGGCTTGGCTCGCCAAGCCCTTGAGCAGTGAGCTGACCCCGATGATCCTGCCGCGCGGGGACATCCTCGACGTCCAGGCCATTTCGGCCGAAGAAGCGCTCAACCTGAACGCGGCGCAGCTCCAAGCGTTTTCGGAGCGATACAACGCGCCGCGTCTGTTGATCGCCCTTGGCCGTTTGGCCGAGCGGGGGACGTCGTTGAATTTCAACGTCAAACTGATCGAAGCGACGCCCGGGGCTGAAGGTGGTCGACTGGGCTTCGGAACGCCGATCGCCGACGTCTCGTTCCGCGGTACGGCGGACGATTTCCCCGCCCTGGCCCGCCAGGCGGTGACCGGGACGTTGGATCAACATGCCCGCCGCTGGAAAAACCAGACGCTGGTTGACTACAGCTTGCGGCGTACTTTTGAGCTGACGGCTTGGTTCTCGGACACGCGGGAATGGGCCGACATTCAGAATGCGATCGACGCCACCGCCCTGGTGGTTGGGCGGCGCGACGGAGTTTTCAATAACAACACCACTAAGATCGAGCTCACGGTGGTTGGTGAGAGCGAGCAATTTCGGCTTGCGATGGCGCAGTTTGATCTCGACGTTTGGCAGGACACCAATGGCGTTTGGCACATCGCCGAGAAAACCCGCGCAGCTGAGCTGAAGAAGACGCTGATCCCCATGGATCCGGCGCGCGCGCAGCAGAACGCTGAGCAAGAGCGCGAACGGCGGGGGCTTGGCCGGATCTTTGGGCGGCGGAACCGGGACGAGGAAGAGGTGCCGGATCTGCCGGAGGACCTGTTCGGTGATGATCCCGACGGCCGTTAACGTAAGGCGGCAGAGCGCTTCGAAGCAGGTGTCTTTGCCGTTTGAGCCCCGGTTCAGCACGGCACCGGCTTGGCGCCCCAGCGCAGCGCAGCTGGCCGCTTTTGAACAGCTCGACCGCGTTGCGACCCGGCTCAATCGGGCCACGTCGGGGCTGACGGCTGTGCTACTGATCGGCCCGGCCGGGGCCGGCAAGTCGCGGCTTGTGGACGAGTTGAACACGGCACGCGGCGGCGATTCTATGCGGTGCGTGCGCCTTGAAACGGCTGCGCCGATGGAGCTTTTTGCGCAGATCAACGCCGCGGCGTCCGAGCGCCGGGTGCTTGTTATCGAGGCGCGTCAGCCGCCGGTTGCGTGGTACCAGCGCCAGGGCGAAGCCATCACGTCGGATCTCGAATCGCGACTCATCGCGTTGGCTGAAGTCGTCCTGGACCGACCGACGCCTGACGCGCTGGAGCGGCTCTTGGCCGACGACGTCGATCTTCACGGCCATCGATTGAGCGAAAAAGACCGCGCGTTCGTGGCGGGGTCATTGAATCGTCACCTTGCTGCGCCACGAGCATTCTGCACGGCACTGGACCGGGTCCCCGCCGATTTGGGGCAACGCGCCCGGTTAGAATGGGCGCTTGACCGGACGGTGGAGATGATTGCCGGTTTGAGCTCGGGGGAGGAGATTGATGGATACGGTCGCGCATAACAATCCGGACCACGATCGTTCTGCCGCAGAGATACGCCCGATTGCCGCGGATGACCCGAAGCGTTTCATCAATCGCGAGCTCAGCTGGCTCGAGTTCAACGATCGCGTTTTGGAGGAGGCGGAAAATGCGCGGCATCCGCTCCTGGAACGGCTGCGTTTTCTCTCCATTTCGGCGAACAACCTCGATGAATTTTTCATGGTGCGGGTTGCCGGGCTCGTTGGCCAGGTGCGCAGCGGCGTTACGAAACTCAGCCAAGAGGGCCTGACGCCGCGCCAGCAGCTGAAGCTGATTAATGAGCGCGCGGCCGCTCTTATGATGCGGCAGCAGAGGATTTGGCGGGAGCTGCGTCGGCTACTCGATGAGCAAGGGGTGTCGCTCGTCGAGCCGCGCGACCTGAGCGAGGATGAGGCGCGGTGGCTTGAAGACGAGTTTTTGAGCAATGTTTTTCCGGCGCTGACGCCCTTGGCGCTCGACCCGGCGCATCCGTTTCCTTTCATTCCGAATCAGGGATTTGTGCTGTGTTTCCGCCTGGGCGGCGACAATGGTGAATTGACGGCGTTGCTCCCGGTACCGAGCAAAGTGCGCCGCTTTATCCGTCTTCCGTCCACCGACGATGCGGTGCACGGAATGCCGCGCGTGCGGTATATTAGCCTTGAGCGGACGATCTCCCATTTCTTGCACCACGTCTTTCCGGACCGCGAGATGCTGTCATCCGGCGTTTTCCGGATCATCCGCGACAGCGATGTGGAGATTGAAGAAGAGGCCGAAGACCTCGTTCAACAGTTTGAGACGATGTTGCGTCGGCGGCGGCGCGGCGATGTCATTCGGCTGACGATCAACGCTGATATGCCCTTCGCTCTACGCGATCTCATCGGGGCGAAGCTCAGTGTGCATCCGAACGATATCGTTTTGATTGAGGGCCTTCTCGGTCTGACGCAGCTGGCAGAAATGATCCCGTCAGACCGGACGGACCTTCTGTTTCCGCCCTTCGAAGCACGGTTTCCTGAGCGGATCCGTGAGCACAATATGGACTGTTTCTCGGCCATTGCCGAGAAAGACATCGTCGTTCACCATCCGTATGAAGACTTTGATGTGGTCGTCCAATATCTGAAACAAGCGGCGGCCGATCCCGATGTTATTGCTATCAAACAAACGCTCTACCGGACATCAAAACAATCCCCGATCATCGGTGCACTGATTGAAGCAGCGGAAGCGGGGAAGAATGTCACCGCGCTCGTCGAGCTCAAGGCACGGTTTGATGAAGAGGCAAACATTCAGTGGGCACGGGCTCTGGAGCGTGCGGGTGTGAATGTCGTCTACGGATTTGTAGACTACAAAACCCACAGTAAGCTGAGCGTTGTGGTGAGGCGCGAAGGCAAAAAAACTGTCAGCTATGTGCATGTCGGGACGGGGAACTACCACCAAATCACGGCGAAGGTGTATACGGATATATCCCTCTTCACCTGCAACGAAGACATCGCGCAAGACGCAGCGCGGGTTTTCAACTTTGTGACGGGTTATGCGACGCCTAAGGAGTTTGCAGAGTTTGCCGTCGCGCCGCTTAATCTTCGCGAGTATACGGAGAAGCTGATCGACGACGAAATCGCTCATGCGCGGGCAGGGCGCCCCGCGGAAATTTGGGCGAAGATGAACTCGCTCGTCGACGGCAGTCTTATCGATAAGCTCTACGAAGCCTCCCAGGCTGGGGTGCGCGTGGCTCTCATTGTGCGCGGCATCTGTTGCCTCCGGCCCGGAGTGCCTGGTCTGTCGGAGAACATCAGGGTCAAGAGTATCGTTGGCCGCTATCTCGAGCACTCGCGGATTTTCTGCTTTGGCGCGGGGCATCCCATGCCGTCCGACCAAGCCAAGGTGTACATTTCTTCAGCCGACTGGATGCCCAGAAACCTTAATCGTCGCGTCGAGGTGCTTTGCCCCGTGACGAACGAGACGACTCACAATCAAATCATTGATCAGATCATGGTCGCGAATTTGAAAGACAATGTGCAGAGTTGGACTCTGGGTGCTGATGGTAAGTACACGCGCGATGCCGCGGCGCGGGGCCAGGTGCCCTTCAACGTGCATGATTATTTTATGACCAATCCCAGCCTATCAGGCCGGGGGCGAGCCTTAAAAGAGCAGCCACCACAAGAGCTTTCGGTTGGCGACTGACACCGCTTTATCCGTATGGCCGCGGCGTGCCGTCATCGACATCGGCTCGAATTCCGTCCGTCTGGTGATCTTTACCGGCCCTCCTCGCGTTCCCATCCCAGTCGTGAACGAGAAGTCGTTGTGCGGGTTGGGTGACCGCGATCCTGATACGGGAAACCTCCGTCCATCAGCGATGACGGAAGCGCTGGCTACGCTGCGTCGCTTCTCCGCTGTGCTTGCGTTGGAGGAACCGGAAACGGTCGATGTGTTCGCCACGGCAGCTGTCCGCGATGCGCCGAACGGTCCGGAATTCTTGCATGATATTAAAGTATTAGGGTTTGCACCCCGGCTTTTGACTGGTGTGGAAGAAGCGCGACTTGCGGGCCTCGGGATCCTGTGCAGCGCGCCCGAAATCGTCCGTGATCGGCTAGAAGCGATCGGCGGAGATCTTGGCGGGGGCAGTCTTGAGTTGAGCCGCCTCGGGGCGGGTCCCGACAATATTTCGGACATGGTCAGCCTACCGATCGGTTCACTTCGCCTCACGAAAGACTATGGTGATGATCGCGCTGCGGCCATCGCGTTTGTCGATGAACACCTTGCGCCGCTCTCATGGCTGCGAGAATTGTCCGCTCCGCATCTTTACGTTGTGGGCGGAGCATGGCGCGCGATCGCCCGTGTGGGAATGAACCTCGCCAAGCATCCGGTTCCGATCCTCGACCATTATAGGATGTCTGCGGAGCATGTCCGCGCTACGTGCGCGTTCGTCGAAAATGAAGAGCCAGAGACCCTCGCGCGTATCGACCGGGTTCAGAAAAAACGTGTGCCCACGTTACCGATGGCGTCCATCGTGCTGCGGAAATTGCTCGATGTCTCCAACGCGCAGAGTGTTGTCGTCAGTGCATGCGGCGTGCGCGAAGGTTTTTTGTTTGAAAAGTTGAAAGAGGAAACCCGGGCGGAAGAGCCCCTCTTTGCGCTTGCTCAAGACATTGCCGAGCGTCACCGCGCATACCAAGCTGGTCTTGCCGAAGGTGCAGCGGCTTTTACGGACGAATTGTTTGACGAAACGCCTGCTCTGCGGAGGCTACGCCACGCGGCATCAATGATGATCCGTATGGCGAGTACGAGTCACCCCGATCAGCGTGCAGAGCATGCAGCGTCGGTGATTATGGCGGCGCCGTTTGTCGGTATAGATCATATCGAGCGGACGATGCTCGCGGTGATGATGAAGAGCCGGTTCGGCGGTTCTGTTGGAAAGTCGGGAACACTCTTGCCGATTGCATTGCTGGAGAAATCAGAGCTGGACCACGCGACAGCAGTTGGGAGAGCACTTCGCCTCGCTGCGACGCTTAAAGTGCCGCTCTACCGCTCCGAGAGCGGGTTTCGGCTTTACCGCAGCGACGGGCGGCTTGTTCTCCAGGCCGATGACAGTGTCCGTGATCTGCTTACGGAGCATGTCACGAAAGACCTCGATCGGTTAGCCCAAGCGATGAGCTTGCCCGCAGAAATTCGTCTGCCTTAAGACAATTCGCGCACGCTAACGCGCTTGCCGGAAAGGCTCAGCGCAATTTCGCCGCGTTTGAGCTTCAACGCCATGTCGCCGAACACTTCCCGGCGCCAACCGCGCAGGGCGGGAACGTCGGCGTTGTCGTCGAGCGCAATTTTCTCAAGATCTGATGCGACGGCAAGGAGTTTTGGAGCGACATCGTGCTTTTCGGACTGACGTTTCATCAAGACACGGAGCAAATCGACCACATCGGGCGGCGCAGATTCACGGGGCTTTCGCTCGAGCACCGGAAGTTGGTCAGGCGCCATCGCTTTGCCAGCGGCGATCGCAGAGACAATATCCCGCGCAACCGCAGACCGTTCAAAGCCTTGCGGAATAGAGCGGAGCTTGCCGAGGTCTTTTGTTGTTTCAGGTTGAACACGCGCGAGCTCGAAAATGGCTTCATCTTTTAAGATCCGTGCACGTGGTATGTCACGTGACTGCGCTTCGCGTTCTCTCCACGCCGCCAAGGCGAGGATCGGACCGAGCTCTCGCGTCTTAGGGTTGCGGAGCTTCAGCCGCTGCCACGCATCATCGGGGAGCGTTCGATAAAGATCGGGGTCCAGAAGAGCGTTCATCTCTTCTTCGACCCATGATCGCCGTCCGGTTTGATCGAGCCTTTGAAGCAGCTTTTCATAGACCGTACGCAGATGCGTAACGTCACCCATCGCGTAATCGAGCTGTTTGTCCGAGAGCGGCCTGCGCGCCCAATCGGTAAACCGGCTGCCTTTGTCGATTTGAATACCGGTCAGGTCACGGACGAGCGGCTCATAACCGACTTGGTCACCGTAGCCGAAGACCATTGCCGCCACCTGTGTGTCAAACAAGGGGGCAGGGACTTTGCCTGTGAGTTTCACAAAAATCTCAATGTCTTGGCGCGCCGCGTGGAAGACTTTTACCAGCCCCGGTTCTGACAGGAGACTGAAGAACGCACTCAGGTCTAAGTCATCTGCAAGCGGATCAATGATTACCGAAGCTTCGGGTGTTGCCGCTTGGATCAGGCAAAGATGCGCGAAGTAAGTTTTTTCGCGCATAAATTCGGTGTCGACCGTGAGGTAGCTTGCGTTGCAGGCGCTCGCGCAGAAGTCCTCGAGCGCGCCCGTTGTTGTGATCACGTTCATTGGCTGGTCTCACGTTGCAGAAGCAGTGTTGGCCAGCGTTCTGTGCCGCCTTTATGGCGCAAGGCGAAGCCGAGACGACGATACGTATTCAGAACATCGTTGTACTGCTCATCAAGAAGCCCCGCAAGGATGACGTGTCCCGTCTCGGTCAGGACATCGCGAATATCCGCCGCAAGTTCTTGGAGGGGACCTGCGAGAATGTTCGCCAAAACAAGGGCATAGGGCGTACCCTGTTGGATGAGACCGGACTTGGTCCCATCGGCTACACCCCAAGTTACGTCCGATATGCTGTTGATCTGACCGTGCTCCTTCGCGATTTCAATCGACGGCGCGTCAATGTCAGTGGCGACGACCCGTGCGCCCGGCCAGAGAGCTTTTGCTGCCAAAGCAAGGACACCCGAGCCGGTGCCCAAGTCGAGAACCGCTGCCGGATGAAGATTGCTGAGTGTGCTGATGGTTTCCAAGCAACCTGCCGTGGTGGGGTGATGGCCCGTCCCAAACGCGCGGTTCGCCTCGATCTGCAGCTTTATTCCGTGGTCGCTCGTCACGCTCTCCCGGTCGTGGCTGCCGAAAAGGACGAACTTCCCGGCTTTGATGACGCCGAGCCCTTCGAGGCTGTGGGCCACCCAGTCGCGATCTTCGAGCTCCTCACACGCCTGAAGAACGATTTCGCGGGGAAGCATTTCGGTTATTTGTTCGTTGAGAGAACTCTCCGTATACGCATGGAGAAGCCAAGGTGCGTCAGCCGGATCGCCGCTCCCGTCGTCGTTGCGCACCAATGAAGCGGCGTCGACCGGCGGGTCGATAATCTCGGTAAGGACCATTTCTGCTTGGTCGAGGGCCGATTTGGGTCCTGACCATGTGGTGCGAAACGTCATGAGACCACCCGCAAGACAGCGTGTTTCTTTTTGCCGATCGACAGTTTGATTTGTCCATCAACGACATCCTCCGTTGACAACATACGCTCCGCGGTCAGCGGTTTGTCGTTGATTTTCAACGCGTTTCCCTTGATGTGCCGACGGCCTTCGCCATTGGAGCTGATGAGGCCAAGTTCTTGGAAAGGCGCGAACAGCGCCAGACCTGCGGCGAGCGCGCTTTGCTCAACGTCTAACGACGGGAGGCTGCCACCGGCTGCGCCAGTTTCGAATGTTTTCCTGGCCGTTTCCGCGGCGGCGTCTGCGGCGGCCCGTCCGTGGAGGAGGGCCGTTGCTTCCGTCGCGAGAATTTTTTTGGCTTCGTTGATCTCACCGCCTTGGAGCGCCTCGAGGCGTTCGACCTCGCCCAGGGGGAGGTCAGTGAACCGGCGCAGCATCATCCCAACGTCGCTATCGTCCGTGTTGCGCCAGAATTGCCAGTAATCGTAGGGCGACGTGCGTTCCGCGTTCAACCAAACGGCGCCGCTTTCGGTTTTGCCCATTTTCTTGCCAGATGCTGTCGTGATCAGCGGTGTAGTTAGTCCGTATGCATCAGGATTGCTTCCGTCGCGCGCGGCGACGCGCCTGATGAGTTCGACGCCGTTGACGATGTTCCCCCATTGGTCGCTTCCGCCGAGTTGGAGAGTGCATCCATGCCTGCGCTTCAATTCGAGAAAGTCATAGGCCTGCATGAGCATGTAGTTGAACTCGAGGAACGTCATTGGCTGTTCACGGTCGAGGCGCAGCTTGACGCTATCAAAAGTCAGCATACGGTTGATTGTGAAATGGACGCCATAGTCGCGTAGGAACGGGATGTACGAAAGCGACGACAACCAATCATCGTTGTTGGCCAAAATAGCGTCGGTACCGGTCGATCCAAAAGTGATGAACGGATCGAAGGCGCGTTTTATACCCTTGATATTGTTTGTAATGTCGTCGCCTGAGAGGAGCTTTCGCTGTTCGTCCTTACCTGTCGGATCACCGACTTTCGTCGTGCCGCCGCCAATCAAGACAATAGGCTGATGGCCCGACTGTTGAAGGTGGCGCAGTAGCATGATCTGAACGAGACTGCCGACGTGGAGACTGTCGGCGGTCGCATCAAATCCGATGTAGGCTGTTTGCATTCCCGACGTGAGTTTTTCGTCGAGAGCGCCTAAGTCCGTGCCCTGATGGATAAAGCCTCGTTCGTTGAGTCTCCGGAGGAATTCGGATTGAAAATTCGCGGCCATGTGCACGCTCTTTCGTCAGGTTTTCTGCTCAGCGATCCACTGATCAATTTGTTGCTCGAGAATGTCGAGGGGCAGGGGGCCCGCGCGCAGAATGGTGTCATGAAACGTGCGGATATCGAAGCTCTCGCCGAGCTCGATCTCCGCACGGGTCCTCAGCTCGATGATTTTCATCATACCGATTTTGTAGGCTGTCGCTTGCCCAGGCCGGACGATGTAGCGCTCGATCGCCTTGACGGAGTCGCCGTCCGGGTTCGGTGTATTGGTTTTGAGGTAGGTAATGGCCTCGTCCATGTCCCACCCTTTGGCGTGGAGACCAGTATCGACAACCAGGCGCGCGGCGCGCCAGAGCTCCATCGCTAAGCGGCCAAAGTCACTGTACGGATCGCTGTAGAAGCCGATCTCTTTTGGTAGGAGCTCCGAATAAAGGCCCCAACCCTCAGTATACGCTGTAGCGCCGCCGAAGCGGCGGAATTTTGGCAAGCCGCGTTGCTCGATTTGCAGAGCGCGCTGCATGTGGTGGCCGGGGATCGCCTCGTGGTAGACCAGCGCCTCGAGTTGGTAGGTCGGCATGTCTTCCATGCGCGCGAGGTTGGCGTAGAAGTAACCCGGCCGGGTTCCTTCGGCGTCGGGCTGCGAATAGAACGCTTTGCCAGCGCTCCGCTCACGGAAGGGTTCGACGCGCCGAACCTCGACACGCGCGGCGGGACGCAGGGTGAAGAGCTCGTCGAGCCGCGGTGTGAACGCGTCGATGTAGGAGCGCGCCAGCGCGAGGTATTCGGCACGTCCTTCATCCGTGTTCGGAAGGTAGAACTGCTGAGCAGTGCGCATGTATGTGAAGAAGTCCCGCAGCGTGCCGTCGAACCCGACGGTCTGCATGATCGCACGCATCTCTTTGTGGATACGCTCAACTTCCGCCAGTCCCAAAGCGTGGATTTCGTCCGCACTGAGATCAGTGGTCGTGTAGTTTTTCAGCAGTGATGCGTAATAGGCGCCGTCCCTATCGAAACGTCCGATGCCCTGATTGCCGGAGCCTGTCGCTCTCTCGGCAAGCGCTGTGACGCGGCGGGCAAACTCAGTATACGCAGCAGCGTAGGGGCCGGACAGCAACGTGTCGAGTTTACTGAGAAGAGCATCTTTCTCTTCGTCGCTTAGCGATAGGCCGTTCAATTTCTTCGCGAAATCATTCCGCAGGCTGTCGCTTGTCGCGGCGTTGCGGGCGGATTGCGCGATCAGCGGATAAGAGAATTCGGGCAGCGTGAAGCCGCTCGCGGCTTGCTGTTCAAGTTGGTCGGCCGCTTGGGCGAGGACCTGCGGTACGCCGGCGATACGCGCGAGGAAGGCATCAGCATCGGCGCGCGTTCCAATGCGGTGATAGTTCGCGAGAAACACGGGGATGCCGGTGTGGATGCCGCGCAGCTGGCTCGTTTGAAAGCTCCGGTCACGGTACGTTTCGAGAATGAGCCGCCGGTTCGTGTCGTCAATGAAGAGGTCGAAATTGAGCTTACCGCCAGCGCTGAGATCGTCGCGGTTGAAAGCGCTTTGGAGGCTTTCCAGTTGCGCTTTGTAAAGCGCCTGGCGACGCCGCGACGCCTCGGGTGAACGATCATCCCACTGACTATAGTTGGTGCGGCGGCCGAGCCGCGTTTGGTACTCTGGGCTCAGCGCCACGCGCTCTTCCCACAGACTGTCGAGGAACGCGATAAGACGCCCGTCTTCAGCGGCTTGTTCCGGAGCGAAGAGTGCATCGTCCACCACCAGCGACTCGGGCGGCGGGGATGGGGCTGTGTCACTTTCGTCGCACGCGGAAAGCGCCGCCGCGAAGCTGCAGCCCAGGAGCAGCGCGCGCGACGGAAAAGTTCGTCGTCGGAAGATCACTCGGCGACTTGCTCTGTTTCGCCCGTTTCGGCTTGAGGACGACCGTGGCAGTGCTTGAATTTCTTGCCGGAGCCGCAGGGGCACGGCGCGTTGCGGCTGACACGGCCCCAGGTGGAGGGGTCGGTGGCCTGCACCATTTGCTGGACCCTCTGTGCACGGATCGACGATGTGCCGACAGCCTGGCCATAGCCGCGCTGCGGTGCATCAGGGCCGCCGTGGCCTGCATCGTTCTCGCCGGTGGTGGCGTCGATGTGGACTTCTTTCATTTGCTCAGGGTCGAGCTGACCACGCTTTTTCAGCTCTTCGATCAAGCGCCTGGCCTGTTCGACGTCGAGCTTTGGCGCTTCGGGTTGGCGGATCTGCACGTTGTAGAGGCCTCGGGTCACATCGCGGCGCAGGCTATCTAGCAGCGCTTGGAAAAGAGCGAAGGCTTCGGTTTTGAACTCGTTCAGCGGGTCGCGCTGGCCCACGCCGCGGAGGCCGACGACGGAGCGTAGGTGGTCAAGCTGTTGCAGGTGCTCGCGCCAATTGCGGTCGATCGTCTGCAGAAGGATCGCTTTTTCGACCCGCTGCATGGCGTTTTCGCCCATGACGCCGCTGCTCTCGAGTTCGGTCGCTTTGTCCGTGTAGCGCTGGGCGACTGCCGTGCGCACGCGCTCCGCGATCTCGGCGTCGGCGACGCCTTCTTCCTGCGCCCAATCGCTGACCGACGTTTCGACGCCGAACACCTCGCGGACCTGCTCGGTGAGGCCTTCGGTGTCCCATTGTTCCGCATAGCTCTTTTCGGGGATATACTCCGCAACGAGATCTTCGATCAGCGTTTCGCGCATGTCTTCGATGATGTCGCGGACGTCGTCGGACTCCATGAACTCGATGCGCTGCTCGAAAATGGCTTTACGCTGATCGTTCATGACATCGTCGTATTTGAGGACGTTTTTGCGCATGTCGAAGTTGCGCTGTTCGATCTTTTTCTGGGCGTTCTCGACGGCTTTGGTGAACCAAGGGTGCTCGATCGACTCGTCCGGTTGGATGCCGAACCGCTTGAGCATTTTCTCCATACCCTGGCCGAAGATGCGCATCAGATCGTCTTCGAGGGAGAGGTAGAATTTCGTCGTACCCGGATCACCTTGACGGCCTGAGCGGCCGCGGAGCTGGTTGTCGATCCGGCGGCTTTCGTGACGTTCAGTACCCAGAACGTAGAGGCCGCCCGCGTCGAGGACTTGTTGTTTGCGCTCGGCGATCTTGGCTTCGATTTCTTCGCGCTTTTTCGCGATGGTTTCGGCGTCGTCCTCATCGGTGAGGTGGGTCATGATCTCCATGTCCACCGAGCCGCCGAGCTGAATGTCCGTACCCCGACCAGCCATATTCGTGGCGATGGTCACTGCGCCGGGCTCACCAGCTTTCGCAACGATTTCAGCTTCTTGTTCGTGGAAGCGAGCGTTGAGGACGTTGTGCGGCACCGGGATGGGCTTGCGCGCCATCGCTTCGATTTCGCCCGCGAGGTCGAGGAGCTCTTGCTTTTCGTCCGCCTGCTTATCTTTCAGCGCGTCGGCTTGTTTCGTCAGGTCAGACGCGACCTCGCGCCAGAACTTCTTATCACTGAGGAGTTGCGAGAGGACTTCGGATTTCTCGATCGAGACCGTGCCGACGAGCACCGGCTGGCCGCGGAGGTGGCAGCGCGCAATCTCTTTCGCAATCGCGCGGTACTTCTCCATCGCGGACATGTAGAGCTCGTCGTCGAGGTCGGCGCGCGCGATCGGTTTGTTGGTCAGGATCTCGTAGACGTCGAGATTGTAGATGTCCTGGAACTCACCTTCCTCGGTCAGGGCCGTACCCGTCATACCGGAAAGCTTGTTGTACAGACGGAAATAGTTCTGGAAGGTGATCGAGGCGAGGGTGACGTTCTCGGGTTTGATCTCGACCCGCTCTTTGGCCTCGACGGCTTGGTGCAGACCATCAGACCACCGACGACCGTCCATCATCCGGCCGGTGAACTCATCGATGATGATCACTTTGTTGTCTTTAACGATGTAGTCCTTGTCCCGCTGGAACATTTTGTGCGCACGCAGAGCGTTTTGCACGTGGTGCACGACCGCGACGTTCTCGGCTTCGTAGAGGTTCGGCGCGCGGAGTAGATCGCGCTCAGCGAGCAGCTCTTCGGCCCGCTCGTTGCCCTCATCGTTGAGGGTGATGGAGCGCTTCTTCTCGTCGATCTCGTAATGCTCATCGTTCAGCGACGGCATGATCTCGTCGATGGCGAGGTAGAGCTCAGACTTATCTTCTGTCGGTCCACTGATGATCAGCGGCGTCCGCGCTTCGTCGATCAGGATCGAGTCGACCTCGTCAACGATGGCGAAGGCGTGGCCGCGCTGGACCATCTCATCCTTGGTTTGCTTCATGTTATCGCGGAGATAGTCGAAGCCGAGCTCGTTGTTGGTGGCGTAGGTGATGTCGCAGGCATAGGCCTCGCGGCGTTGATCGTCGGTCAGCTCGTGGAAGATGACGCCGGTGGTCATGCCGAGTTGGGCGAAGACTTTCCCCATCCACTCCGCGTCCCGCTTGGCAAGGTAGTCGTTGACGGTGACCACGTGGACGCCCTGGCCGGTTAGCGCGTTGAGGTAGGCGGGGAGGGTGGCGACGAGGGTCTTGCCCTCACCGGTCTTCATCTCCGCAATGTTGCCGCCGTTGAGCACCATGCCGCCGACGAGTTGGACATCGTAAGGCCGCAGGCCGAGGGCGCGGTCCGCTGCCTCCCGGACGAGGGCGAACGCCTCATCAAGCAGCTGGTCGAGGGTCTCGCCGTCCTGGTACCGCTGCTTCAGTTCCGCTGTTTTTGCGACGATTTGTTCATCCGTCAGCGCTGCCATTTCTTCGGCCAGCGCGCCGATCGACTTCGCGCGCTTCATCATCGGCTTCAAACGCCGCTCATTGGCGGAGCCGAACAGACGCTGCGCAAGCGATTTTTTAGCCATTATTCAATGCCTTCCCGAGCCATGAGACTCTGTATTTCCGAGCGGACCGCTGGCGTTAATGCGCACAGCATTCAGAGCCACTGCGCAAATAGGTAGAGGGGGCGGCGCCTGTCAAATCGAAGTGATGTGTTGCGTCCTGGCACTTGTTTCGCAGGGCTACCTTGGGCATCTCGCGCCCGTCCCGTTAAGAAACTGTTTACCTTTTCGCGTGCCTCGATGACCAACACCTTGTCCAACCTGTCCCAGCGCTTTTCGAGCGTTTTGCGCAGCCAAGCGTTGATTGTCCGTTGCGGGCTCGCGACGGTGTCGTCGCGGGTGATGCTGCGCGGTGTGTTTATGGCGGCTTTGGTGGGCGCAATGGCAATGGAAGCCATTCGGCTCGGCTATGTGGAGCGGCCGGTGAGCCAGACGGCGTCGATCCAGAGCTTGGCGGATCCCATCGTGGCGTCGGTCGGCGATGAGGTGGTGCGCGTGTCCGATGCCGTCGCCCACGCTGCGTTTATCGGCGTCGATGAACCTCAAGATGTGCATGCGCTGATGGATTCGGGCGTGGTCAGCGATGTGGCTGATCACCTGGCCTTGGCCGAGGCCGCGCGGGGCATGGGGATTGCGAACAGTCGGGATATCCGCGCCGCTGTTGCGTTGGCGGAGCGCCAGATCCTCGCCGAGGCTTATCTTCAGGCTGTGATCGACGAGGCGGTGTCCGAGGATGCCATCCGCGCCCGGTATGATGCCGAGAGCGAGGCTTTGGCGCGGGATAATCTGTTGCGGCTTTCGCGGATTGTCGTGCCGACGCGCGACGAGGCAGCGGACCTTGCGGAACGTGCGCTGCGGTCGGATTTTGGAACCCTCGCGCGCCGACATTCGATCGATGAAGCGACGAAGAGGAACGGCGGCGCTCTCGGTGAGCTGCGCGCCAGTCAGCTCGACCCGGCGCTTGATGCGGTGGCGAGTGCCCTCCCGATTGGCGGGGTCAGTGCGCCTTTTGAAATAGAAGCGGGCTGGCAAATCGTCAGGCTCGATACGCGGCGCGCTGTGCGGTTGCCGCCTTACGAAGAGCGCCGCGCGGAGATTGCCGCGACCTTGCGCCAGGAAGCGCTGGCCGAGGCGATGCGCGATGCCCGAGACCAGGCGCCCTTGCGCCTGCGTGACCCCGCTACTGTTGCGATGGACCAGGCCGAGATCGCCGGGACGATTGCCTTGAGCGTTGGTCAATAGACCCGGATGCTGCTGGTTGGCGCCTGCGCATTGATTGATCGTCAGGGCCAGGTGCTGCTGAGCCAGCGTCCTCAGGGCAAGGCTCACGCTGGCCTGTGGGAGTTTCCCGGCGGCAAGGTGGAGGCGGGGGAGGAGCCGGGCGCGGCCCTGATCCGGGAACTCCGCGAAGAGCTGGGTATCGACACCGAAGAGAGCTGTTTGGCGCCGTTGTCGTTCAACACTGAAGGCGAGCTGCTTTTGCTGCTCTATGTCTGCCGGAAATACAAAGGGATCCCCGTGCCTCTTGAGGGGCAGACTTTGACCTGGTCGGCACCTCAGGACCTGATGAACTATCCGCTCGTGCCTGCGGATAAGCCGCTTGCCGCCGCTGTTCGGGACCTTCTCAGCTAGGCGCGCCGCTGCGGAGAAAGCGACCCTTTCGTCTTTGCAAAAGCTGTCAGTTGCTCTGTGGGGCGGCACCGCGGATCGCGTCGGCCAGGGAGACTTTGCCGCTGCCGGGTTTGAGCGGCTTTTGCTGGCTTTCGTGAGGCGACCACCCGGTGATCGTCAGGAGCTCGAAGAGGATTTCCTGGCCATGGAGAGCGGCCAACGTCGCCGCCAGCACATCGCGCCGGAGAGCGCCTTGCGCCCCTGCTGCGAGCGCCGCTGTCTCGCCCATGCCGCGGAGGTCGTGCAGCAGGCGCAGCGGGTCACCATAAGCAACGGTGACCGGCTGCGTATCAGCGACGGGGAGGGCGAAACCCGCCCTCTGGAGGAGGCCCCCTGCGTCCTTGATGGCGACGAAGGGCGAGACCCGTGGGCTGAGACCGCCCGTCAGGTTGGCTTCCGCATCGCGGAGCGCTTGTCGGAGGACCCCAAGGGTCTTTTCGGCAGGGAACGTTCCGATGAAGAGGCCATCGGCGGAGAGAACACGATGGGCTTCGGCGAGGGCGCCGGGCAGGTCGTTTTCCGCGTGCAGGCTCATCACCGACGCAACGAGATCGAACCCGCCATCAGCGAACGGCAAGGCGCAAGCGCTGGCTTCGATGGGGGCTGAGACGCCCTGACTGCGCAGAAAAACAGCGCTCTCGCCTGCAACCGTGAAATGCTCAACCGCGGCGGCTTCGGTGAGCATCTCGGCGAGCAGGGGGGCGCCGGGCCCGTAGAAGAGGGCATTCTTGAAGGTGCGCTGCACCGTTTCCAGGCGCTCTACGATATCCGCTGCGGCCCGGCGGTGGAGGAAATCATGGGCGGAGAAGTTGCCTGCTGCCCGTTCCAGCCGACGTTTACGAAGGCTGGGGCGAAAAATTGAAGGAGCAGCAGGTTGCGGCATGGGTGCGTTGATCCAGAACGGGTCGCCGGTGTCATGCCCGGCCACGGGGCGCCGCGCCATCCCCTCATCAAGCGGATCGCCCGCTGGCCAACGGAATGGTTGTTCCCGCGGCGTTGTCCGATCAGCGGTGAGGCGCTTCCCGCGGATACGGTTCTCTCATCCACCGGGTTTCGTCGGCTGACCTTTCTGGGTGCGCCGGGGTGTGTTCAGTGCGGCATGCCGTTTGCCCATAGCGGAGCCGCGGCGCCATTGTGTGTTGCCTGCGCAGGGCCGCCAGCATCGCTTTATAATCTGTGTGCGGGACGAAAGCTCGACCGAATCCGCACGGCGCTTGTCTATGACAAGGTGTCGGCGCCGTTGATCCTTGGTCTGAAATATGGCGACCGGCACGATATAGGGCTCGCGCTGGGTGCGTTGATGCGCGGGCCGGTCCAGGCGTTGGAGCCCGATCCCGACACGCTCGTTGTCCCGGTTCCTCTGCACCCGGAGCGGTTGCGAATGCGCCGGTTCAATCAATCGGCGGTCCTGGCCAGGGCTTTGGTGAAAGGCACGGGCCTCAAGGTTGCGCCCCAGGCTGTGCGGCGGATCAAAGCGACGCCGCAGCAGAAAGGCCGGGGGTTTGAGGGCCGGTTTCGCAACATCGCGGGGGCGTTTGAGGCTGACCCCGCCGTTAACGGTCGGTCGATTGTGTTGGTCGATGATGTGCTGACCAGCGGCGCGACCCTTGTGGGTGCGGCCCGGGCTCTGCGGAAAGCCGGGGCGAGCAATGTCGCAGCTGTGACCGCGACAAGGGTTGTGCCGAACACCAAGGACCCTGACATCGACCTGCCGGAGCTTTAAGGAGGCACCCATGGCCAAAGTCACCATCTACACCAAAGTCATGTGCCCGTTTTGCGTCCGCGCGATGGGCCTTTTGAAAAAGAAGAACGCGGAGATCACCGAGATCCCGGCCGCGTTCGACGCTGAGAAGAAGCAAGAGATGATCGAACGCTCAAACGGCCGGAAGACGTTCCCGCAGATCTTCATCGGCGATGAGCATATTGGCGGTTGCGACGATCTTCTTGCGCTCGATCGCGAAGGAAAGCTCGACGAGAAACTCGCGGCGTAAGCGATGCGGGTCGCGGTGGTTCAGATGCGCTCCGGGATCGACCGGAGCGAGAATTTGGAGACGGCGACCGCTTTGATCCGCGAGGCGGCTGCCAGCGGCGCGCAACTGATCGTGACGCCGGAAATGACGACGCTGCTCGACCGGAATCGCACGCGTCTCTTGAACAGCTTGGGCGAGCCTGAGCCGCGGGAGGTCGATCACTTTGCGCTTCTCTCGCAAGACCTCGGCGCGACGCTGGTCATTGGCTCGATGCCTGTTCTCGCGCCGAGCGGGACGAAGGTCGCGAACCGGTGCTTCGTTTTTGGCGAAGGGCAGCAGGTGGCGACCTATGACAAGGTGCACCTGTTCGACGTGGATCTTGAGACCGGCGAGAGCTGGCGGGAGTCGACGCTTTTTGAGGAGGGTGGCGAAGCGGTCGTGGCCCAAGTTCCCGGCGCGAAACTGGGCCTGTCGATTTGTTACGACGTGAGATTTCCTCACCTCTATAGAGCGTTGGCCCAGGCGGGTGCGCAGATTCTGACGATCCCGGCGGCGTTCACTGTTCCGACCGGCAAAGCACATTGGGAGACCCTGGTGCGGGCGCGGGCGATTGAGAACGGCTGCTTCGTTCTCGCCCCCGCGCAAGGCGGGACGCACGCGGATGGTCGCGTCACCTATGGGCATGCGCTGATCGTCAGCCCGCGGGGCGAGGTGCTCGACACGCTGGCGCACGATGAGCCTGGCGTGGCGGTCGTCGACATCGACCTGCGCCAAGTGGCTGAGATGCGCCAATCCATCCCCTCACTGGCTCTTGATCGTTCACCTGAACTTCGCATTTATGGTGCGTGATTAAGTACGCGCTCAAATGTGCTCACGGCCATGCCTTTGAAGGGTGGTTTTCATCGAGCAGTGATTACGACCGCCAGCAAAGCGACGCTTTGCTGGAGTGTCCGGTGTGCGGATCGAACGAGGTCTCCAAGGCGCTCATGGCGCCCGCGGTGGTGACGGGCAAAAGCGCTTCGGTGAAGCACGACGCGATGCGGGCGCTGGCGAACGAGTGGAACGACGTCGCCAAAAAAGCCAAGGCCTACGTCGAGAGCAATTTTGAGAATGTCGGGAAGCGGTTTCCCGAAGAGGCGCGCAAGCAGCATTACGGCGAGGCCGAGGCGAAGCCGATCTATGGCGAGGCGACGCCGCATGAGGTCAAGGCGCTGAAGGACGAGGGCGTCGCCGTCGCGCCGGTGCCGGAACCGAAACCCGAGCCAAGCGCGATCAAAAAGAAGCTCAACTGATCCTGCCGTTCGCGGCGGTGAGGAAAGCGGGCCTTTGCTGCCAGGGCGATGCCGTGGGATAATCGCGCATGCCGCTTGATTCGCTCCCCGTCAGCTCTGAGCCTTTGCTGGGTGTCACCCAATCGATCACCGGCCGCTCTTGGTGGCAGCGATCCGTGTGCCGACGGACCTCCGACCTCGCCGTGCAGCGATATGGCATCGACGCGTTGCTGGCCGACATCTTGGTGGCGCGCGGGGTCGATGTCGATCAGATCGAAGCGTATCTGCAGCCCTCGTTGCGCCAGTCTCTGCCTGATCCCTCGACGTTGATGGAGATGGACGCGGCGGCTGAGCGCCTCGCCGACGCGGTGACCGGCGGCGAGACGATCGGCATTTTTGGCGATTATGACGTGGACGGAACGGCCGCGGCGGCGCTGTTGTTCCGCTATCTGCGCGCCGTGGGTGCGTCGGCCGTTGTGCATTTGCCGGACCGGTTCACCGAGGGCTATGGTCCGTCCCAGGCCGGGGTGCAGAGCCTTGAAGAGCGCGGCGCTTCGGTTATCGTCACGGTCGATTGCGGCTCCAACCACGGCGCGGTTCTCGAGCCTTCGGGCGCTGATGTGATCGTCCTTGACCATCATTTGATGGATCAACGGCCGGACGTTTTTGCCCTGGTGAACCCGCAGCGTCCGGGCGACCAATCTGGTCTACACGGATTATCCGCAGGCGGCGTGACCTTTATGGCGCTGGTTGCGCTCGGCCGTCTTCTGCGCAATCGCGGGTGGTTCGCCGAGCGCGAAGAGCCAAAGCTTATTCAACAGCTTGATCTGGTGGCCTTAAGTTTGATCGCCGATGTGATGCCGATCGAAGGCTTAACCCGTACACTGATTGCCCAAGGCCTTAAGGTTCTGGGTGACGTGGAGAACGGGAGCCATGGCAACCCCGGATTGCGTGCTTTGGCGCAGGTTTCCGGGATCAAGGGCGCCGCGAACGCAGGCCACCTGGGCTTTCAAATCGGTCCACGGATCAACGCAGCCGGTCGCATCGGGCATGCGCGGACGGCGTTTGATCTTCTGACCACGGACGACCCGGCGCAGGCCGCCGCCATCGCGCAAAAACTCGAGGCGCTGAATAAAGAGCGCCGACGGCTTGAGGACCAGGTTCGACGCGAGGCCATCGCGCAAGTAGACAGCCAACCTGGGGAGAGCCGAAACGTCATCGTCGCCGCGGGCGAGGGATGGCATCCGGGCGTGGTCGGCATCGTCGCTGGGCGCTTGAAAGAGCGTTACAACCGCCCGGCGTTTTGCATTTCCCTCTCCCAAGGCGCGGGAACAGGATCTGGTCGCTCCGTACCCGGCGTTGATCTCGGCGCTGCGGTATCAGCTGCGGCGAGCGCAGGGATCATTTCCAAGGGCGGGGGACACGCTATGGCTGCGGGTCTTTCCCTGACCGAAGATCAACTTGCGCCGTTTACGGAATTTTTGAGCTGCCGCCTTGATCGCGCTGTGTCCGCTGCGACCGAGGAACACCCGTTGGTCATCGATGCCGTCGTCGGCTTAGGCGGTGTGCACGGACAAACGTGCCGCTCGATCAGCCCCGCTGGGCCATTCGGTCAAGGCAATCCCGAACCGCGGTTCGTGCTCGAAAACGTCCGTTTGCGGCATTCTCGGGTCGTGGGCGAAAAGCACCTGTCGCTGACGATAGAGGACGACATGGGCCGCTCCGTTCGCGGAATTGCCTTCGGCGTCGTCGGCGAGCCCCTCGGGGCCGCCTTGGAACACGCGCACGGCGAACGGTTCCATTTTGCCGGCCGGATTACTCCCGATACCTGGCGCGGGGGAGATGCTGCACAGTTCGAGCTGGAGGACGCGGCTCCCGCTTAATTGCCGCATAGGTCGCGCGCCAGCGCGGCCAAAAAAAGGCTTGATCGCCGGACGGCTCTTTCCTATGTGCCTCGCTCGGGCGCAAACCCGCTGCGCTCCCTTCGTCTATCGGTTAGGACGCCAGGTTTTCAACCTGGAAAGAGGGGTTCGATTCCCCTAGGGAGTGCCACTTTTCAAGTTTTTCGGGCCATTTTCGTGGGGGATTAGAGGGTGTTGTCGTCCTCTGCTCGTTCGAAAATTATATCGCCTTTGACGCCGGCCTCTGCCGCGAAATCCTCTTCAGAGACTGTAATTCTCTCATGAACGTTTGTGGCCTGAGGATAGTCGGCGATGATTTCGGTTGCCGCGACGCTGATCCTGTCGATCTCTTTCTCGGTCGGCTCTCGATCCATCACGACGCTGACCGTGATCTCGCTGCCGTCCATCCAGCAACTGATCCTTCGCATGGTCGGCGTAATCTGACCGAGGAATGCGCGCATCGCTGAAAGCCTTAAGTCTGTCATCGTTGATCCTCCCAACTGACGCCAACCCATCGTTGAAAACGACGATTAAGAGAGCGCCTACCGCTGAGGGTCGATCGGCTCGGTTTCCATGGCGAGGACGCCGAAGACGCATTCGTGGACTTTGGCGAGAGGTTCGCGCTTCACGAACCGTTCGAGCGCTTCGTGGCCGAGGGCGAACTCTCTGATGGCCAACGATCGCTTTCGCCTGAGGTTGCGGTCTTTCAGGCGCTTGAGATTCTCTGGATGGTCGTAATCGGCGCAGTAGATGATACGCAGGTAGTCTTTGCCGCGAACCTTCACAGCGGGCTGGAGCAGGGTGCGGCCCTTTTGAACGATGAACGAGAGGGGTTTGACGACCATGCCTTCGCTGCCCTGGGACGTTAGCTTTTCCCACCAAAGCGCCGCCTCGGAGCATGCCGCTTCGTCGTTGAGGTCGACCTTGCGCCACGCCGTTTGCATCATCATGGGGTCGCCTTGAGCAGTGAGGTCGTCAGCACACGCCATATGCCATTCATGATCCCGATCCGTGTGCACTTTATCTTCGCTAGCGAGAATGTGGAAGGGCGCTATGCGGAGATCGTCGATCGCCTCCGTGTTCCAGACGTAAGGCGCGTAGGCTTTGGTGAAGGCTTCGGCTGACGCCAACCGCTGCCGCTGTTTTGCGAGGAGTGCACCGACGTCCGAGCCTCTGTCGACGGCCTTCTCCAGAGCACGGACCGTCTGTGTCAGGCCGATTTGCGCAGCGCTCCCGACGGGGCCGTATTGGCCGGTGAGGAGGCTACGCGCTTTTTCCGACCAGGGCATGATCTCGGCGTCGAGGACGAACCAGTCTGTTTCGAAGCGCTCCCACCAGCCTGCTTTATTGATGGCCGTCCGTACACGGTCAAGCACCAGGTCTTCGCGGTCGCGGGGGAAGAAGGGCCTACCCGTTCTGGTGGTGATGACGCCTGTTCGGTCAGGGGAGAGGAACCGGCTTTTCGCCGTGTCCTGATCTTTTGCCACAACGATCACCGCGCGGCTACCCATATGTTTTTCTTCGCAGATGACGTGGTCAACGCCTTGCTTGCGGTAGTGGGCGAAGGCCTCTTCGGGGCGCTCAAGCCAGCCGTCTTGGCTGCTTGTCTCAACGGGCGACATGGTGGGCGGAAGGTAGACGAGCCACCTCGGGTCGACGGCGAAGCGGCTCATGGTTTCGAGAGCACCAGCGGCGTGGGCTTCGCTGATGCTGACAGTACCGCCAATCCGTGTAGAGATGATCCGTTTCCCCTGCACATCGTCGAGCTTGATTGCCGTGGGGTCAGCGTGCGCGGGGCTGGGCGCATGCGAGAGCGGTCTGACGGGTTCGGACCACACGTGCTCGGCAGGGACATCCACAAGCTCGCGTTCGGGCCATCGGAGGGCGGTTAGCTTACCGCCGAAAACGCAGCCTTGGTCGATGCAGATCGTGCCATTGATCCACTCCGCTTCCGGCGTGGGTGTATGTCCGTACACGACCTTTGCGCGACCACGATAGTCCGCCGCCCAATTAGCTCTCACGGGGAGGCCGAACGCGTCGATCTCGCCTGTTGTGTCGCCATACATGGCGAAACTGCGGATAGCGCCAGATGCCCGGTTTTGCATGTCCTCTCGGATGCCGGCGTGGGCGACGACCAAAGCGCCGTCGTCCAGGACGTAGTGGCTGATGAGGCTATCGAGGAACGCGCGGGTCTCTTCGGCGAACTCTGGCGGTTGTTGCTCCATTTGCTGCACTGTTTCGGCGAGCCCGTGGGTGAGCTTGACGTTTTTGCCGTTCAGCTTACGGAGGAATTTGTTCTCGTGATTGCCCAGAATGCACAGTGCGTCACCGGCGTCCACCATGCTCTTGGCGAGGCGGATGACGTCCGGGCTCCTCGGCCCTCGGTCGATGAGATCGCCGAGGAAGATCACCTTGCGCCCAGGAGGAGGAGTAACCTTATAGGAGCGTTGGCCGGGATCGCCTTCGAACGCCAGACCGTATCCGAGTTTTTGCAGCAAGGCTTCCAGCTCGCCCGCGCAGCCGTGGATGTCGCCGATAATATCAAAAGGTCCGTGCTCGTCGCGTTTGTCGGGCCATAGCTTCGTCCGCTCGATCGATTGGATCGACTCCACAGCCTCGACGGTGTCAAAAACGTGGAGCTGGCGAATGCTTTCGCGCTTCTTCAGGGATCCAAAGCCGCGCTTCAGGGCTCGCAGTTGGTTCCGAACCACGTGGGGTCCGAAGTTGCGGTCGGCGCGCGCGGCATTTCGATCTTGGCACGTCTTCTCATCGAGGAAGAAGACCAAGCCGACCGGCAGAGCGTGGTAAGTCTTGGCGATGCGTACGAGACGGGCCCGGTCCTCGGGCTTGACGCTGGTCGCATCAACAACGGTCAGGCGCCGAGCCGCGAGCCTTTTCGAGACGAGAAACTCAAGGAGATCAAAGGCATCACCTGTTGCGGATTGATCAAGCTCATCGTCTGCAACGAGGGCACGGCAGTGGTCTGAGGAGACCACCTCTGTTGGCAAGAAGTGCTTCTTGGCGAAGGTCGACTTGCCTGAACCCGACGGCCCGATCATCAGCACAAGGCAGAATTCTGGGATCGAGATCGTGCTCGTCAGTCGGCGCTGGGAACGGATGTCAGACATCAGACGGTTCTCTTGTGAAGGTGGCCATCTGGGTTGAGCAGCCGTGTTCGGGGTGCTCTTCCCCGATGCCGTGGATGCTCACGGTATAGCCGTTGCGCTGTGCTACACCGTCCGCCCACGTCTTAAACTGCTCACGGGTCCATTCAAACCGGTGGTCGCTGTGCCGGACGTCGACAGCGGAGAGGTTCTCGTAGAGGACATTATAGTCAGCGTTCGGCGTTGTCACGATGACTGTCGGGGCTTGCGGTCCAGCGAAGACAACGCGTTCGACAGCCGTCAGCCGCTCCTCGTCGATATGCTCGATCACTTCGACGAGGGTGAGGGCATCGTGCCCCTTTAAGCGAGGGTCATCGTAGACGACGGAGCCTCGAAGGAGTTCAATCCGTGACGCCTGGGTGGGCGACATGCGGTTGATCTTCAGGCGCTTCTCGGCCTTCTCCAGCTCTGATGGTGATACCTCGACGCCGGTGACTTTCGACAGCGTCTTCTCTTGAAGGAGGCGCCGGAGCAGCTTGCCCTCACCGCAACCGACATCACAGACTGTCCGTGCACCGCTTTCTACGACTGCTTGTGTCACAGCCTCATAGCGGAGATCGTTGAGCCGTATTTTGGCTTCGGTGGTTTCCATGTCGTCTTCGGGGGTTTCCGTCGATGCCATGCCGAACTGGGCATCGAGTTCCGCCAGGGCATCGTCCGCATACCGCTGACGGCGAAGATAGCGCTTTGCGATCAGCTCACGCTCAGGATGGTTCGCCAGCCATGCGCCGCCTTTGGCCACGAGTTTGTCGACCTCATCGTCGCCCACCCAATAGTGTTTGGACCCGTCGAGGGCGGGGATCAGAACGTAGAGCTGGGTCAGCGCATCACAGAGCTTTGCCTCGGTCGTCAGCCGGAGGGTCACGTAAGGGCTGTCGCCCCAATCGGGGAAGTTGGGATCGAGGGGGTCTCGTTGAATGTCGAGCGCATACCCGAGGGGGCCGAACAGTCGTGTGATCAGCTCATCCGACCGGGCGGGGAGCGGAGCGATGACGAACTCTAATGGAAGGACGCTGTCTGCAAGCTCAGGCCTGTCGGGCGCTTTTCCCGCCATAGCGTCCCGAAGGGTCCGCACCGGAGCGAGGTTGAGGAAGGATGATGCGGCATACGGACGATCGGTGACATAGTGGTCAAACAGCGAGGGCGAACCCTTCGCGCCTTTACGGCCTCTGACCAGGGCGACGGGATCGACATCGATAATGAGGGAGGCCTCGCATCGCCCCTCGGTCGCCGCAGGATAGAACACAACGGCTTTCCCAAAAGGGAGCTCAGTCTCGTGCACGTTCGCTGGGTTCTTGCGCAGCAAGTAACCCAGGTCAGTGGCAGGCTGTGTGGTCGTGGCAATGCTGAGGTACAAGGTTCTGAATTCCGGAAGCGTATCAATCAGCTGCGTAGCCGCACAGCAGTTCCTCAGCAACCAAAGTGGCGGCCCACGGAGTATCGGCCGCCACCTCTTGTGACTGTCGCGCTCAGTCGGTTGGGCGTCCCGCCACCCTCAACCGCCGGATGATTTTCCTCGGCTAGGCCTCAGCCCCATCTTCATGGTCGCGGTCCAATCCGTTGGAGACGGACTTTCCTTCAAGCGCCTTGGTCATCTCGGATAGGCTTCCGCCGGTGATGCCGAGCTCCGCCATCAGCTGGTCGATCAAGGGCGCTTGGGTCCGGTAGCGCAGGGCAGCCCCCACGGCTTGATCAGCGAGGCTTCCGCCCGGCGCAGCAGCCGCGCCGTCTTCGCCGCTTGCGGAAAGCGCGCCAGCGCCGTTGAGACCATCAACAGAGAGGATCTTGATGCCGTCGATGTTCTCCATCGGTTTGACCGACTGCTGAATAATATCAGGCAGCGCTTTGATCAATTCGATCTTCACTTGCATCGCAATTTGCTCAGCAGACAGAAGGTTTGCAGCTTCATTGACGCGAGCTTGACCAGTCGCTTCCGCGTCATAGGTTGCGGCCATCGCTTCTGCTTTGGTTTTTTCAGCGGTTGCTTCACCTTCTGCTTCAATCCGCGCTTTGTTCGCTTCGGCTTCCGCCGCGATCTTGATAGCTTCGGCGCGGTCGGTTGCGGCTGTTTTCTCGGCTTCGGCGGCAACGGTCAGAGCGATGGCTTGTTGCTGGGCGGCCTTTTCCGCCTCGATGAGTTCGATCTGCTTCTCACGCTCGGCAACCTCGGTATCCCGAGCCGTGATGACGCTCTCTTCGGCTTGAGCCGCAACTGCGCGGGCTTCATCGGCGGCGCGGTCCGCCTCTGATTTCTCTCGGCTCTTTTCCGCAACGGCAATGTCTCGGTCCTGTTCAGCAAGCTTGATCTGCTTCATGCGCTCGACATCGGCCGCTTCGACAGCTTTCTCTTTGTTGATTTCTTGCTCTCTAATCAGCCGTTGCTTCTCGATCTCTTTGGCTTCCACGGCACGGTTGGCTTCGATCTCCGACTCGCGGATCTCCTGGTCAGCTGCAATGCGCGCCTGATCGGCTTCTTGCTTGCGCACAGCCTCTTCTTGAGCAATCTGCGCTGACTGCATGGCTTGCCGGACCTGCACTTCGCGCTCTTGTTCGAGGCGCGCATATTCAACGTCCCGTTGGATTTCGAGACGTTGGGCCTCCGCTTCGAGATTCTTCCGAGCAATGAGCACTTCGGTTTCTTGCTCAATGTCGTTGCGCTTTTTCCGCCGTTCTTCGATCTCTGCCGTGAGTTTCGTGAGGCCCTCCGCGTCAAACGCGTTATCGGGGTTGAAAAACTCTTTGTTGGTCTGGTCGAGACCCGTCAGCGACACCGACTCGAGTTCCAGTCCATTTTTCAGAATGTCTTCTGAGACGGCCGCCTGCACCTTTTGAACAAAATCTACGCGTTGTTCGTGGAGGTCTTCCATCCCCATCTCTGCCGCAACCGCGCGAAGAGCGTCGACGAACTTGCCTTCGACAAGTTCCTTAAGGTCCATCGGCTGCATCGTCCGCTTACCGAGGGTTTGAGCCGCGTTGGCAATCGATTCGACGGTTGGTTGGACGCGCACGTAGAACTCAGCTTGGACATCCACACGCATGCGGTCGTGGGTGATGAGCGCCTGGCCATCATTGCGCTTCACCTCAAGGCGGAGTGTGTTCATATTGACAGGGATGATCTCGTGAAGAACCGGATAGACCAGGGCGCCCCCGTTCATCACGACTTTTTGCCCACCAAGACCTGTACGGACGAAGCTGACCTCTTTGGAGGCGCGCCGGTACAGCCTCGCGAGGACCAATCCGATCCCAAGCAGTGCAACGAATGCGATGCCGGCAATCATCAGTATGTCCGTGGTACCCATAATATGATTTGTCTCCTGAATAAACTCTGCTTGCGTATCGACCGTTTGCTCGAAGTCCATTACCCCAAATACTCCGATGTTGGTTGAATGACGCGATAGGTTGCGCCTACCTTGCTGACGAGCAGCACGTCTGAACCTTGCTTGAATGTCTCGTCGTCATTGTCGGGCTCGACCCTGACATAGTGGCTTTGTCCATATTGGTCCGTAAGCTTCGCTTCGGCGGATAGGCCGCGTTGAGCTGTGCCCATGGTGATGACCGCGGTCCGGCCTATGAAGGTTTTCAAGGATGCTGCTTCCGTGTGTTCTTTCGGGAAGATCGCCGCGATCCCTCTCCCCAGCCATCGCGTTGGATAGAGCGCTGCTACAAAAGCGACTGGGACGCTGAACAACATTGGCAGAGGAAACCCAAGCGTCGACGTCGCTGCCGCTTGGACGATCAAACCGATCACACCGAAGGCCGACAGAAATGCCATCATCAGGACGAGGACGGGAACCTTTCCGACGGACAACCAACCGAGAAAACGCGACAGCCCGCCTGGCGTGTCGCCAAGTTGCGGCGCATCGGCATCTAAAGGACCGCCTGCCGCCGCCTCGATGTCGACATCGATATCGGCATTGAAGTCAGGTAAGGCGCTGTCGATTGCGGCCGAAGGCATGATGCCAATCAGTACACCGACGATTTCAGCGGACACGAGAAGCACCATAAGCAACAGGGCGGCCGAGAAGGGGACCGCGGAAGGTGAGAGCAGATCCATTAGCTATCCTTTTGGATCGCCTTCACTTTAGCCAGGCGCTCCTTGATCCGGTTCTCCCGTTCAATTCGAGAGAGCTCTTCAAGTTTTTGCGCGGTGTCCCTGTCGGCGGGCGAGGTGCCAGCGACGCCAGAAGCGTTCTTCAGTACACGATTAAAAGTACGATCAGCCTTCGTGGCTCTGTCTTCGGGTGATGCGGCGGCGCCAGGCGCTCCGTCTGCAGATGTTCCGGCTTCCCTTTGGGCCACAACGAACTGTTCGAGGTCCTCTTCCATCTCGCGTTTTCGGGCCGTGAGGGCAGCGATATAGGCTTCTAACTCAGCCTCTTGCTCGGAGAAGTCTCTGAGCGCGCCTTCAAGAACCGGCATTTGCGCTTCGAGGTCCAGTTGTCTCGCGATCGCGGCCTGGGCAAGATCGTCTCGCCCTTCGGTGACAGCGAATTCAATCTTCTCCGCAAGGTCGTTATGCTTCTCGGAAGAGGCGGCCAGACGTTTCGCGGCATGATGTTTGTCCGCGGCCGTCCGACCAAGCTCGTGCTGCACTTCGTCGATAGCAGTCTCGACCTCTCGGAGAGCTTCCTTCATCACTGTTTCTGGCGCTGCTGCTTCCACAGCATCGACCACCGAATTGACGCTTCCTGAGACAAGGCGTTTGACACGTCCAACAAGTCCTGCACGCATTCTAGACCTCCTTCGAATTCTGAGTTGGCAGGCGTTCGAGAAGACGCAGAGCTTGGCGAAGCTCGTCCTCAAGAACATAATCATTGTACGAACGGGCGTTGCCGCCCAGTTGCAGCGCGAGCAGATCCTCCAGAGTTCTCGCCGCCTCTCGGACGAGGTCAGCCTCGAACTGATCAAGCTCTGCTTCAGAGCGCGGGCCAACAATCATCCGTCCAAGGAGCTCCGAAGCGCGATCGTAGAGCTTCAGCACGAGGTCCGAGTTTCGCCCGGCCTCTGCCTCCAAGTCGCGCCAACGCTTTCGCGCTGGCGCCAAAACGTGAGACGCAGCTGTACGGCCATCTTCAGGCCCTTTCGCCTATGCTCGTTCCCTCGCCTCGGCGATCAGGTGCCGAACCTGTTCCGAAGGCGTTGCGCCCCCTTCTGGAGCATAGTCAGCAAGGAATGCAGCGTCGTCATCGCTGATCCTCAACGAAACTGGAATGCCTTTTCTCTGTATACGCCTCTTCCCTTGAATACATTTGCATGCAAGTGCGTCTTGTCAAGGATCTCATCTGCGCATGGCGCAACGATTGATGCTGGTTGCAGCTTTCTTGACACTGAACTCGACCAGGGACAAAGAAATACAGTGATTATTGTATCGAAAAAAGCGACATCGAAGGAGAGCTAGGGAGAAACGTATCAAACAAATGTGCGGTTAGTCTCAGCGACTACGATGATACCTCTCGACCTTCGCGTTACCTTGTGGAAGCTAAGCGGCAAATTTTCGTCCACTCCTGTGCGAGGCTTAGCAAGCCGAGTGACGCCGAAAGAGATATGATTATTCTCGAAAAAATAGTTCGTAGACAGTCTAAAACAGTTCGATTGCGCGCGCGCCTGCTTTGTTATCTTCGTCTCCGGTTGAGAGTCCCTCATCTTTGACGCGTTGTTCATGCGAGACGTAGCCACTGCGTAGTGCAGCAATGGCCTCGGCAACATGCTCATCAAGAGATGATCCCTGCGGTGCATGCGCACAAAGCTCACCGAGCCGACGATGGGCCGTCACGACCGCTTCAACCGATTGCCGCAAACGGTCTTGGAACTGAACATGCGAAAGCGTTTCAACCAATTGACTATCAACGGTTTTCACTGACGTTTGTGCGCTCTCTACAAGCTCTCTTGAGAATGAGGTCACCGCATCGTTGTCGGACCGGAGAGCACCCATGGCTTCCCGTAGCGTTGAAGACGCATCTGTGTACGCACGAATTTCCGATACGCTCGCTTGGTTCGCAATGGTCTCGTTGATTGCGGTTTGTATACCGACGATTGTCTTTCCAATAGCCTGTGCAGATCGTGCAATCTTATGCGACAAATCACGAAACTCTGCTGCGATGACTGTGAGGCCCTCGCTGCCTGGGCCTGCACGAGACGCTTCGATCATAGTGTTCAACGCTAGGATATTTGTTGCTCGCGCAATGGTCGAAATTTCGTCCACCTCATCATCGACACGCAAGCTGGACAAGATCGATTCAACCGACTCTCGATCTCGACGTTGCGCAGCGATGACCGCCTCGAAGCGTTCGACCATGTCGCTGAACGCACCTTCACTTTCTGCGAGTTTAGCATCGGAATTCGCTGTTAACGTATTAAGTTCAGTGGCTTGGTTGCTGAGTTCTCGGGCGAAGTCTTTCGACGTGCGCTCTATGTCCTCAAGCCGGCTGATAAGCGCCAAGGAGGCGTCTTCGGTCTGATCAACAATCTCTAAGAGGTGGGTACTGACCAGTTCGGTGAACTCGGGCACCTCAGATCCAAAAAAAGAGGCGACGTAATCAGGATTCATAAGCGCGCTCCCGACGTTAATGGATCGTCGTCCGTTACCGGACGAAACGGTGCGAAGAGAACTAATACCAACAGTAAACGGACTAAGTTTTGATAAGCTGTTTCAGCACCCCTGCAAGCTGATCGGGATCTGCGGGCTTCACCAACCAACCGGTTGCGCCCAGCGCCTTTGCTTCGTCGCGCTTCGATTGTTGGGACTCGGTCGTCAGGACCAAGATCGGTATGAAGCGGCAATGCGCGATGCGCCGCGCTCTCTCAATCACTTGCAGCCCATTGAGGCAGGGCATGTTGAGGTCTGTGATGATCAGTGACGGCTGAAGTCCGGCCTCGAGTCGTTCGACAGCTTCTTGGCCACCCGCAGCGACTTGAACCTCATAACCGCTCTTTTCAATAATACGCGACATGCTGGCAAGTATTGTCTTTGAATCATCGATTAGAAAGACGGTAGGCATTTGATCTCCATTGCGCAAAATGCGCGCGCGCATACATAGAAGCATGAGGCAACCAGCACTCCCTAGGGGAAGACCGTTAATAAATCGCGCTATAGACGCACGTTCTGGTGGTTAACAATGACCGTACGGATGCGAGCGCTCGTTTGCTTTGTCAGTCGGTAAGGAGCTTCGACCAAACAATATTTTGCCTCACAGACTTGGCTTGCCTCTGGTTCCACACGAAAACAAATCTTTGCAGAACATGAATAGATGCGCCCTTAGGTAGAAATTTACGGTTGGGCGCTAGCGTCAGGCCAGACGAACGCGTCAAGAAATGATGCCAGCGGTCGAGAGAAGTCAGTCTCATTTCAAGAAGAGGAAGCGCTGTGTCACTGGTAAATCCACAACGTGCAATGTTGAACGCAAATGGCCACGCTTTTGCAGGCGGCCATGCTTCCCCGAAGACAGCGAATGCCCAGGGCATGAGCAAAAGAGAAGCGGATGCGAAGCGGAAACGCGCACGCTCTGTCGCGAAACAGCAGCAGGCTGCTGAGCGCTTAGCCCGTACAACAACGGAACTGTCAGGGAACATCGTTTCTTCGCGGGAAGCTGCCGAAGAGTTACAGAAAGCGGCGACTGAAATTGCTGCGGGCGCCGAAGAGGCGGCATCAGCGACGGAAGAGAGTCGGGCTGCGGTGTCGCAGATTTCACAAGCACTTCAAAAGCAAGCGCAAAATGCTGAGCAGTCGACCAAGAAAACCAAGGATCTGCAGGGCTTGCTGGGCGGTGTATCCAAACAAATTGATCAGCTTCTCCAAAATGGGAAGGCTGCGTCGCACCGGCAAAAAGCTTCCGTCGAAATGATGGGTGAACTGAGCGATCAAGCGAACAACATCGTCGATGCTGTTCGCGCCGTCATTCATGTTGCTGACCAAACAAACCTTCTCGCGCTCAACGCAGCCATCGAAGCTGCGCGTGCGGGACGCCATGGTAAGGGCTTTGCGGTCGTTGCGGACGCTGTTCGCAACCTCGCTGAGACGTCGGAGAAAAATGCTGGCGACATTGAAACGCTGATCCAAACGATTCAGTCCTCGACGCAGGAGATCGCTGACAGTGTACGGAGCGCGTCTGAGAAAGCGTCTGAACAGGTCGAGCGTGGTGTCGTCGTT
Organism: Pseudomonadota bacterium; assembly: GCA_038749595.1. GTDB lineage: Bacteria > Pseudomonadota > Alphaproteobacteria > Caulobacterales > Parvularculaceae > Parvularcula. The sequence continues at coordinate 2,756 of JBCDHW010000005.1, read as the reverse complement.
GGCGAGCAGCTTAATGCTCTGACATCGGACATGTCGGTGATCCTTGATGGTGCCGTACAAATTGGCGCTGCTTGTGAACAAGCGTCGACGGCTGGCGGTGAAGCCTTGAAGGCCGCGGAAGCGGTCGCCGCTGCGGCGGAAGAGCAAGCGGCGGCGTGCGAAGAGGCGCAGAAATCGGTGGAGCAATCGGTTGTGGCTCTCGAGCAATCCAGCACCACGTCGGAAGAATTGTCAGAGCTTTCTGAAGACCTTAAGAACTCGACGAATATCACCAAAAGTGCGGAGAGCGTTGCGGAGAGTGCGGAGGAACTGTCGTCTGCTATCGAAGAAATAAGCCGTTCGTCGACTGAGATCACGACTGCAATCGAACAGATCGCAAAGGGTGCTGAGGAACAGGCCAGCGCCGTTAATCAGGGTACGACAGGGCTTGCGCAAATTGGGCAAGGTGCAAAAATTGCGCAGGACCGCGCGCAAACCGCAGTGGAGCGCGCGACAGAAATCGGCGCCAATCTTACGGAGAGTAAGGCAAGCGTTGATGACATCATCACCAACATCGGAAAAAGTGCCGAAGAGGGACGGGCGAACGTTGGCCGAATTGTCGAGCTGGTTGAGGCTGGGCGAAAGATTGATAAGACGGTCGATGCCATCGCTAACGTCTCGGTACAGATCAGTATGCTCGCAATCAATGGTGCTGTCGAGGCGGCGCGAGCGGGGGAGTATGGGAAAGGGTTCGCTGTCGTCTCTGCAGATATCGAGAGCCTCGCGCAAGATGCGCAGCAAAACGCGGTGGAGATAAAAGAGCTGGTCCGTGCCGTTCAAGACAAGATGCTCGAAGTGAAAACAGACCTCGAGTCGATTTCATCCGAGTCGGCAGAAGCTGTTGAGAATGCTCGGCAAACGACCACCGACTTCGAGCGCGTTCAGGAGGACATGCAAACCGTTCGTACGGGTAATGACGAAGTTCTGAAGCTGTCAGAGGAAATCGCAGCAGCGGTGAGCCAAGCGTCCAAGGCGATGGAGCAGATTGGTGCCGCGGCTTCTCAAGCGTCAGCTGCGTGCTCTGAGGCGTCGAGTGCGGCTTCGCAACAAAGCTCAGCAGCGGATCAGCTGGCCGTTGCCATCGAGGAGATCGCAGCCGTTGCTGATGAACTCCAAAGTGCAGACTGAGAAGATTAAGCGAGCCTGTTCGTGAACTGAAGGAGTTTGCCTGTGAGCCGTGCGGACACAGACGAAAGCGCTGACGTCAGCGCGGAACAATACGTGACATTCTTGATCGAGGATGAATGCTATGGGTTTTCACTTTCGAGCGTCTTTGAAATCATCCGTGTACCAGACCTGACTCTGGTTCCGTTAGCACCAGTGGGGTTGAGGGGGCTCGCTAACCTCCGCGGAGCCGTTCTTCCTGTCGTGGATTTGCGGCAAATGATAGGATTGCCCATGCGTGAAGCCGACGAGTCCATGCGGATTATTGTCGTCGATTGCGGCGCGAAGGTTGGTCTTGTTGTCGATCGGGTAGTCCGTGTACAGTCTATACCAATGTCTACGATTGAAGCGGCAGCATCTGCAGGAAGTTTCTTTAATGACGCTATGCTCGACGGGGTGGCCAAGGGCTGCGATGGATCGGAAATCATTCAGCTTTTGAACGCGACAGAGCTTGTGCGTTTTCACTTCGCGTCCGGTATTGATGAGCAACGCCCTTCACCATCGGTGAGCCGCCAAAGCTTGTCGAATGGTATCGGAGAAGCAGAAGAGCGTGATGACGTCCGCCAGATTGTAACACTTGCTGTTGATGGGCAGGAGTACGGCCTTGAACTGGCAGAGGTTCGTGAGATCGTCAGGATGCCGCAGAGTATTTCCAAGGTCGCGGGTTCCAGACCTGGCTTCATTGGTGTTGTGAACTTGAGAACAAGTGTGCTCCCGTTAATTTCGCTCCGTACACTGTTAGGGCTTCCGGCTGCCGGTATCGAGCAAACTGAACGCATCATTGTCGTTACCCTCGATCAGGCCAGCGGTGACCAGCGCGCGATCGGCCTGGTTGTCGATGAAGTTCGAGAGGTGCTTCGGTTCCATGACGCATCTGTTTCGGAGCTGCCGTCGCTTCTTGACCAGGATGATGGTGTCATTGAGTCAGTCTGTCGTCTAGATGGGGGTAAGCGGATCATATCGATTTTATCGGCGCAAGCACTTCTCGGGGATACGGCGTGGGAAGATGAAATTTGCAATCATGAACTTGCAGATTCCGAATCAGGAGAAATCTCTGTGGCTGACGAGCATGATGCGGACGACGAGGAGCAATTTGTCATTTTCGAGATTGATGGCCAGCCTTATGGTGCGTCTATAAGCTCGGTTCAAGAAATCATCCGTATACCGAAGTCGATTCAGAAGATTCCGCAAACGCCTGCGTTTGTTGAAGGGGTGATGAACCTTCGTGGTTCGGTGCTCCCCGTGATTGAGATGCGTGTCCGGTTGAAGCTTGATCGGATCGAACGCAACGAGCGCCAAAGGATTCTCGTTTTAAAACTGGCAGATACGAACACTGGCTTTGTCGTTGACTCAGTTTCGGAAGTTCGACGTGTGGGGAAGAAAGACATCGAAACTGCGCCCTCTCTATCTCATGATCAAGTAACCGATCGACCTCGAGAAGCTGGATCATTCGCTCTTCGGTATTGTCGCGAGCGATCCGCCCCATCAGATCTCGTTGATCATGAGATAGAGAGGGCGCAGTTTCGATGTCTTTCTTCCCCACACGTCGAACT
>JBCDHW010000004.1:0-280776 GCA_038749595.1 Pseudomonadota bacterium | reverse complement strand
CGCCATCATTGATGAAGCCCATCGGCGCTATCCTGTTGGTGTGAAAGCCTAAAATCCGTTCACGCGGGCGATTTTTGTCGAAAAACGACGAAAGCCACCTTGTTAATCTGTCATAGGCTCCCCATTTGTTCTCTGCAGGAGGCGAACGAGCGCCTCATCAAGATCTAGGAGGCCGATTGAATGAGTTCCGCAGCGACAAGCGATAAGATGTTCGACGAAAAGACCTTTCAGCATCAGTTACGTCCCGAATGGACGCCTGTGAATATTGCGCTGATGATCCTCTTCTTTGTTGTTGGTCTTTGGCCGCTGGGGCTCTTGGCCATTGCGTACATGATGTACGGCAAGGAAATGGGCTTCGACCTTTCGAATTGGGGCAAAGCCAAGTCGAGCGCCAAGCGCGCGGCGAAGGGCTTTACCTGGCAGTCGAGCCGGACCAGCCCTTCGGGCAACGCAGCGTTCGATGCGTGGCGTGAAGCGGAGATCGAGCGCCTGGAAGAAGAAAAGCGCAAGCTCGATGAAGCCCGCGAAGCCTTTGAAGAGCATATGAAAGAGCTGCGGATGGCCCGCGACCGGGACGAGTTTGAAGCCTTCAAGCGCGCTTGGGAAGAAAAGCGCCGGACGGGCAACGACAACGGAAGTTCCGACGCCGCGTAACCTCCTGTCCCCAATGGGAAGCGCAGCGTCTAAAAGAAACGCGCCCGCAAGGGCCCGTTTTGCTGTGTGAAGTCGGATGTGGCGGCGTGCTTGCGGCCCGTTTAGATCGGGGGTTGGCCACCCGTGGCGGCGGTACTGGCGGGGCCGCCAGCGGCTTGGCCGACGCCGCCGAGCAATTGCTGGAGCAGCGACAATTCCTTGCCGCGCGTGGCGGTCTTGCGGGAGACGAGGTCGATGTTGGTGCCGTCGTCGAGGTTGAGACGCGCCACTTCTTGGACCATGCCCTCGCCGTCGAATTGGAATGCGACGACCGTCCGCTGCACCACCTCGTCGCGCAGGAACGCCCGGGCGTTGGCGCGTTGGTTGATGTAGTACCACGTGTCGTCGTTCAGCGGCGGCCGGATCGACGGCTCGCCGAAGCGGGCAAGCACCGATTCCTTGCTGTCGATCCCGGGGAGGGCATCGAGACCCGAATCGCCAAATTCGACGACGTATCCATGTTGGGAGCGCACGGTCACGCATCCGGACAGGACCGTGGCGGTGAGGACTGCTGCGAGGACGGCACGTTTCATACCCTGGTGATCGCCCGTTGCAGGCGCTGGGTCAACGGCCAAACCTTCCGCGTTTCGATGAGAAGCGCGAAAGGATCGCGCCCACGGGGCTTCCCCCCCGCCGCTGCCGCGCCTAGGTGCAGGCGCTGGGCGCCGCGGGCGCTCAAGGTTCGGGCGCAAACCGAGCCCCGATGCGTTTTGGAGCGGAGAATGTTTGAACGCGCAAAAGAGCTTGCCGGACGGCTTTTCGGCCAGGACGTGGAACGGCGCCAGGCGCATGAGCTCTACGTGAGCATTGCAGAGGCCGCGCGACGCACGGGGTTTTACGCTGACCTCTCCGCACCTGACACGACAGAGGGCCGCTACGATATCCTCAGCCTCCATATGATCCTGGTGCTCCGGCGGCTGAAGGCTGAGCGCGACAGCACAGCGAAATATGCCCAGCTCTTGTTCGATATCATGTTCCGTGACGTCGATGATTCGTTGCGCGAAATGGGGGTCGGTGACCTTCGCGTGGGGAAGAAAGTGCGCGAGTATGCTGAAGCGTTTTTTGGCCGCGCTCTGGCTTATGAGGAGGCGCTCGACGGCGAGAGTGACCTCAACGAAGCGTTGGCCCGCAACGTTTACGGGGATCTAGAAACGCCCCATGCGCCGGGCCTTGCGTCTTACGTTCGGCGTGCTGACGATGCGCTGAAGGCCCAGGATATCGCTGCGATTATGGCTGGGAAGATCTCCTTCCCCGACGTTACGGAGTAAGCCGCGATGCAGATCGACGCTTTGAAAAGCCTGAACCGTCCGCTGGCGCTTGGTGACCTTGAGCCCGAGCCGCGTCACGAGACGATCGAGGTGGGTGCTGATGATCGGTCGGCGCTCACGGCGCATTACGACGTGCACGACATCGCGCTGCTGAAGGGTGATCTTGAGGTGACCCGCCACGGCAGTTTGATCCGTGTCGCCGGAACGATCGAGGCGGACTTGGGGCGCACCTGTGTCGTCAGCCTGGCACCGCTGCGTGAGCGGATCGCCGAGGATTTCGCTGTCGCCTACACGACAGATATTCCCGACGTCGTCGAAGGAGAAATTGAGGCGGATCTCGATGCTCCGGAGCCTCTTGAGGCCGACGTCCTCAACCTCGGCGAGGTTCTGCTCGAGCAGCTGGTTCTGGCGATGGACCCGCACCCGCGCGCGGAAGGGGCCAAGCCCCCCGAAGACCCCGGCCAAACGCCCGAATCAAGCCCGTTCGACGTGCTGAAATCCTTGAAGACGTAGGGAATAATGGTCGGAGTGGCCGGATTCGAACCGACGACCCCTTCACCCCCAGTAAAGTGCGCTACCAGGCTGCGCTACACTCCGACCGTTCGCGTCTCCGCGAGGGTTGGCGCATACCACCGGGTTTGCGTCGCTACAAGCATCGTTGCGTTGCGGTGGAGAATTGCCGGTCGACCGAGCACGGCCCCGGCCGCGGCGCTAGACGCGCGCTTGCGTGAGCGTTGCGCGCAACTTTTGGATGTCGCTGAGCAGCGCTTCTAAGGCAGCAACCGCATCGGACGCCTCGCCGCCGGTGGTTCCGGCAGAAGAGGGTGCAATGTCCCCGCGCCCGATGCCGGAGACGTGCTCGGCGCCGTCGGATTTCAGGATTTTTTGCACACCGCGCGTCGTGTAGCCTTCTTCGTGGAGAAGCCGCTTGATGCCGCGAAGCAGGTCAATGTCCTGCACCCGGTAGAGACGGCGTCCACCCGCCCGGCGCATCGGGCGAACGGCGGAAAAGACGTCCTCCCAATGGCGAAGCACGTGTTGGGCCACGCCAAGCTCCTCCGAAGCTTCGGAAATTGTGCGAAACGCAGTGGGAGCTTTCGGCTGGCGGGACATTGGGCGCTAGGCGGATGACCGCATGCCGTCGTTGACGCGGTCCTTGAGCACATGGCTCGCGCGGAAGGTCAAAACGCGGCGCGGCGTGATCGGCACTTCTTCGCCGGTCTTCGGATTGCGGCCCATGCGCTCTGATTTCGAGCGGATTTGAAACGTGCCAAACGAACTGAGTTTGACGGTCTCACCGGCTTCCAGGCGGTCCGAGATGTGGGAGAGGAGGCTTTCCACGAAATCCGCACTTTCCGAACGGCTCAGGCCCACCTGTCGGTGAACAGCTTCGGTGAGGTCAGCACGGGTCCGGGTTTTTGCCATTCTTATCTCCCTAGTGATGAGCGCGACTCAAATTCCTGGCAGTCGCTGCGGCGGAGTAGCACAAAGGGAATTCCTATCAAAGGTCATACCTTTATCAAAACTGCGCCCCAGGTGAGGCCTCCTCCCATGCCTTCGAGCATGCACAGGTCCCCTTTGCAGATTCGCCCATCTTTCCAAGCTTTATCAAAGGCTAAGGGGATCGACGCGGCGGAGGTGTTGGCGTGTTCGGCCACAGTGGAGACAACCTGATCCTCGTTGAGCTTGAGGCGTTTCGCCACGCCTTGAAGGATCCGTTGGTTGGCCTGGTGGGGGACGAACCAATCGATATCAGGCACAGCGATTCCCACCTTCTCGGCGCAGGTTTCAACGGCGCCGCTGATTCGCGCGATGGCCTCCTTGAAGACCTTCGGGCCGTCCATGCGCAGGTGGCCAACGGTGCCGGTGCCCGACGGGCCGCCGTCGACATAGAGGATGTGGCTCAAGCTTCCGTCGCAGTGGGTGGTGCTGGACAGGATCCCTGTGTCGCCTTCCTCCGCTTCGAGGACAAACGCGCCGGCGCCGTCGCCGAACAGCACGCAAGTCCGCCGGTCGGTCCAGTCGATGATGCGCGAGAAGGTTTCGGAGCCGATCACCAGCGCCTTCTTTTGCTGGCCGGTTTCCATAAGGCTCGACGCAACAGTGAGGGCATAGAGGAAGCCTGAGCAGACGGCAGCAACATCGAATGCGGTACCGGTGCGGATGCCAAGCTCCCGCTGGATCAGCGCTGCGCTAGCCGGGAAGGTCGCGTCGGGGGTTGCGGTCGCAACGATGATGAGATCAATCTCGCTTGCGTCCATGCCAGCATCAACAAGCGCTTTGCGCGCTGCTTCGCTCCCGAGACTGACGGTTGTTTCGCCGTCGCCTGCGATGTGGCGTTGCTTGATGCCTGTCCGCTCGACGATCCATGCGTCGGTGGTGTCGACGGTTTTCTCAAGGTCTTGGTTGGTGACCACCCGCTTGGGCAGGGCCGAGCCAACACCGCGCAGGGCCGCGCGGATCATTCTGCGGCCGCCGCGGCGGGAAGCTCTTCGATGTCGACCGAGCGGGCGCGCTCGGTGACTTTCGCGACCGTCTTCGCGATGGCTTCGAGGAAGGGGTGAGCGGCAAGATTTTCGGTGGTCACTACGGCGGAACAGATCCCCGCCGCGTCCGCCCCGCCGTGGCTCTTCACCACGAGCCCATTCAGCCCGAGAAGCGGTGCTCCGTTCACGGACGAGGGATCCATGCGCGCCTTGAGGCGTTTCAGCGACGGCATCATCAACGCAGCACCAGCTTTGGACATGATATTCTCCGTAAGCGCATCTTTGACCCAGGCGCCGATCAAGCGCGCGGTGCCTTCCGCCGTTTTCAGGGCAACATTCCCGGTGAAGCCGTCGGTGACGACCACGTCGACTTTGCCAGCCGAGATATCGTTGCCTTCGATAAAGCCGCGGAACGCCATTTCCGGATCGGCTTCGCGCAGGATTTTGGCGGCGTTTTTGATCAGGGTGTTGCCCTTGAGGTCTTCCTCGCCAACGTTCAGCAGGCCGACGGATGGGCGCTCTTTATCGGTCAGCGCACGGAAGTATGCCTCGCCCATGATCGCGAATTGGACGAGTTGATCGGCGGTGACTTCGACATTGGCGCCGACATCTAAGACGACGGCGTTGCCTTTGGTCGTCGGCCAGAGGGCCGAGGCGGCGGGGCGGTCGATGCCCTCGATCATCCGCAGCTGGAGCCGCGCGATCGCCATCAGTGCGCCGGTGTTCCCGCAGGACACAATCCCGTGGGCGCGGCCTTGCTTCACCGCTTCGATAGCGTGCCACATCGAGCTGTCACGGCTGCGCCGCAGGGCCCGCGCGGGCTTTTCGTCCATTGCGACGATGCCGGGGGCGTGGTGGATCTCGATGCCGTCGCGGCTGAGCCCTGAGGCGGGGAGGTTGGCTTCGATGACATCCTCTTGGCCCACAAGGAGAAGCTTTGCGGCAAGGCCTTGCGCCCTGGCGAGGGCGCAGCCCTCGAGCACTGCCGGTGCGCCAGCATCGCCGCCCATCACGTCGACGGCGAGGGTCAGAGATTTTCTGTCGAGCTCGTCTGCCATGAACGCCTCGCTGTCCTTACTTCGTCATTGTACGGCCAAAACGCGCCGTCTTATCGTTCACCGCTGGTCCGTTACGGGAGCAACTCATCGGCCATTTTTGCTGACCGCAGCCACCATTCGTGATCGAACCCTCGGATTTCGAGGTTGGCGACGAATTGCTTCGCCCCGGCTTCCCAGCTGAACTTTTCCGCATGCTGACGGCATTTTTCGGGATCCGCCCGGTCGAGCGCGGTGAGGATCGCGGTCTTGAGGTCCTCGTCCATACAGCCGCAGCCGGGGTCGGCATCGCCGAGGATTTCAAGCGGTCCCCGGACCGGGTAGGCCGCGACCGGGACGCCGCACGCGAGCGCTTCGACATTGACGAGGCCGAACGTATCGGTGCGGGACGGAAAGACGAAAACGTCTGACCCGGCAAAGTGGGCCGCAAGGTCCTCGCCGTAATGGGTTCCCGCCCAGAAGACATTGTCTTTGTACTTCGCTTTGAGTTCATCTTCCTGGGGGCCATGGCCAACCATGACCTTTGTTCCGGGAAGGTCGAGTTCGAGGAAGTCTTCGATGGTTTTCTCCACCGCGAACCGGCCGACATAGGTCATGATCGGCCTGGGCAATCCTTCGTAGACGTCGGTTTCCATGGGCCGGAACAGGTCGGTATCGACGCCGCGCTGCCAGATTTTCATGTTCTGGAAGCCCTTTTGATCGAGCTCTTCGATCAAGCCTGGCGTGGCCACCATCATCGTCTCCCCGCGGTTATGGAAGTCGCGGAGGAGGGCGTATCCCCAGGAAATTGGAAAGCGAATGCGGTCGTAAGCGTATTCAGGGAACCGGGTGTGAAAACTCGTCGTGTACGGAAATTTCCGCCGTCGGCAGAACCGCCGCGTCGCCCGCCCGATAGGGCCTTCCGTGGCGATGTGGATCGCGTCGGGTTGGAAGTCGTTAATCATCGAGGCGACTTTGCGATTCGGAAACAGCGACAGGCGGATCTCCGGGTAGCTCGGCATCGGCATCGATTTGAAGTCTTGCGGCGTGATATAGAGAACTTGGTTGCCCGCTTTGGTCAGGATCTGCCCCAACGTGTCGAGGGTGGTCACGACACCGTTGAGCTGCGGCTTCCAAGCGTCAGTCGCAATAACGATCTTGAGGCCGGCTTCCGAGTTCGGCATCTGAAACTTTTGCTTCGGACGCGTGACGTTGCGCACCTTGCCGCCGATGGTGCGCAAACGGCTCTCTTTTTTGGCTTCTGGTGCGCTGGAATCAGGGGCTTCGCTCATGGGACGGCATTAAACTGCCGCGGATGGGATGTCACCAGCAGAGCCGCGCCAGCATTGGCTGCATTTTGAGCGCTAATGAGCAGAACCGGTAACACTTTTGTGCGCCGCAAAAAAACTCTTGCGCTCGTCGGGGAGCGATGCCACCTTTTGGTGGTCGGGCTTCCCGACATGCCCGTTTACGGGCGTTTCCTCCCTAGACTGGTCGCGGCTTTGCCGCGGCCTTTTTTTCGTTCGTGTCAGGTCTGAGGAAACGAGGCAAGCAGAATTCGCGAAATTCCGGCAACATTGTCGCGGAAGCGGCTGAGCGTTACTCTGCCGCAACGGCGGCCGGTGAAGCGCCGAGGATAAGCCGGTCGATAACCCGTTCGATACGGCTCCCGAAATCCTGGAAACTTCTGGCACGCGCCACCCGTCGCTCATCGAGATAGAGGCCGCGGTTCATCTCCACCTGGATAACGCTGACCCCGGCGTCAGGCTTGCCATAGTGCGCCGCAACAAAGCCGCCCGCGTAGGGGGTGTTGCGGACAACGTCGAAGTCTTCATCGACGAAGGCCTCCTCGACCATCGCGATTTCCTGGGCCGTACAGGCTTCGCCGAAGAGATCGCCGAGAACGATGTCCGGAAGACGGCCGGTGACCGAAGCGGTGGAAGGCATCGAATGCCAATCGATCAACACCACGTGCCCGAACCGCCGCTTGGCTTCATCGATCAGGCCTTGGAGCGCGGCGTGGTAGGGGTGGTAGCAGTTTTTGAGGCGCATCCGCGCTTCGTGGCTGGAGAGGCGGCCGGGATAAATATTGCGACCGTCGGCAGCAAGCTTGGGGATCACGCCAAACCCCGCCAGCACCCGGTTGCTCTTGCTTTCCGTTGCGTTGTCGAGCGCGCCGGCGAACAAAGCTGGATCAAGCTCCCGCGGTGAGCGATTGACGTCGACGAACAGGCGCGGAAACCGCGCGTTCAGCACGGGGACCATCTGCTTCACGTAATCCGGGATCAGCCGGTCGACATACGCGTCTTCCGATCGGCGCATCGTGGCGAGCGGTAATGGCGACTGGCCGAGAAGGCGGCGGGGATAATCCCGGCCAGAGTGCGGCGACATGAAAATGAGCGGATGCCGCCAAACGCTCGGACGGCTTACCTCGTGACCGGGGTAATTCTCTTTGACAATGCGCGCGACCATGACACCCCGGCGAACCCGACTGATTTCCAGTGCGTTGATAACTTAGCGTAGAACCCGATTGCGAGCCAGTTGCAAGGTTGGGCAAAATCAACGCGCCAAAGGGTTGTGAATTGCAGTTGCTTCACCACGCTTTAAGACCGAGGTAATTAGCCTGGGCGCGAGTAGACAAGGATTTTCGCGATGGCCGCTATCCTTCTGGCTGAAGACGATGATTCGATGCGGGCTTTCCTCAAGCGGGCGCTTGAGCGAGCCGGGCATACGGTCGTGGACTCAGCGCAAGGTGACGATGCGTTGTCGGAGCTTCAGTTGCGGGAGTTTGACCTGCTTCTTACCGACATTGTGATGCCCGTAATGGATGGCATCGAGCTGGCGCGGCGCGCGGCCGATATCGATCCGGCGATGAAGATCATGTTCATAACAGGGTTTGCGGCGGTCGCGCTCAACCCGGCGAACAAAACACCGCAGGATGCCAAAGTGCTGTCCAAGCCTTTCCACCTGCGTGACCTTGTGGACGAGGTTGACCGGTTGATCGCCGCTTAACCCTCTTTTTTTCCTCGTTGATCCTTGTACGCGGTTCGCCGCGTTCTTATCGTATAACGGTAACAATCAAAAAGGCGCACCGATGACGAAACTTGCACTTCCGCTCTTGGCTCTGGCTGCTTCCGTGACCCTCACAGGGTGCGTGATCGATGCCGGTGATGACAGCTGGTCGGAGAAAACGACCTTGGCTGAGCGCACCCGTCTGGCCCGCGAAGCCTGCGGTGACGGCAACGTTGCTGAGGTCAATTCCAAAGGCTTTGAGTGCAAGACCCAGTACCGACCGTAAGCGCCAATTGGCGCTTGCAGGGATCGGGCTTCTTGCTTATGGCCCGCGGCTCTGGTCGCGTAGCTCAGCGGTAGAGCACTCGCTTCACACGCGAGTGGTCACTGGTTCGATCCCAGTCGCGACCACCATTTTTGTTGGGTCTATCGTTCGCTCGCGCTCACTATTTGAGACCGGGTTCAGGGTCGTCCTTCGGTCGACCCTGAATGGCTCTGCACTTCCGGAGGAAATACGTTAGCGGGTAATGCGTGAGCGTCGTCTCAGGACGCTTCACGAGCCTTTTGGCACTGCGGGTCTCTGCGGGTGCCTTTAGAAAGGGACTGCGGCGCCTTCGGGGGTTGGTTGCGAGGGGTTGTTGTCCAGCGGCTGGCACTCGCGGAAGCCTTGGCGCCATCCTGTTCGGTAGCTTGCCTGCGCTTTGAAGAGATCCTCGTTCCGAAAGCTGCGGTTGTCGAATGCGGCACGGCGCGCTTCCGCTGTGCGGCAGCCATCAGAGTACCCTTCCGTGTAGTAGGGGCCTTCGGCGTCGTTTTGCGGTGTCGTCTCGCAGCCCACGAGCGCTAAAACCGCACATCCCACCAACACCAGACGCATGTCACTTTCTCCCGATACGCCGCGAGCCTAACGAGCTGAGCGATGGAGCGCTAGGCCTGGGGATCGAACCTTCGCAAACGTCACGAGATGACGCGGCGGCCGAACCCGATGCAGGTTGCCGGTTGACGTCGGGCGTGCATCCTTCTTTTTTCCGCAACCGAAATGCGGGTAGAGGGCCTGCGCCGACAGACGCTTGAAGGGCAGAAGGCTTTGCTGCGCATTTTGACGATAACCGGTCGCCGTCTTGTGTTTGTTGCCGCGATGGTCGCGCTGTGGTTCGCGCTATCGGGCTATTTCGGGAAAGCGACGCTTGTCGCCTTTGGGGCGTTTTCGATCGCAGTCACCCTGTGGTTCTCCGAAAGCGCGGAGACGGTTGACCGCGAGGGCGTCCCAACGTCGGTCTTCCCTGGCATCATTCCGTATATGAGTTGGCTCCTCCTCGAGATCGGCAAGGCCAACGTTGCCGTTGCGCAGGAGGTGATGAAGAAAGAAATCAAGCTCGCGCCGAAATTGTTCCGTGTACCCGCGCACCAGCCTTCCGACCTCACGCGAACCATCTTTGCCAACTCCGTCACCCTGACGCCTGGTACGGTGACCGTCGACGTTCGCGAGGACGCGCTGTTGATCCATGCCCTCGACGAATCGTTCGCAGATGTCGAAGGCATCGCGGAGATGGGCGCCAAGGCGTCGCGCCTCGAAGAAGGGAAGGGCTGAATGTTCTGGGCAGCGTCCTTCGCCATCGTGGTCGCGATGGTTCTCATGCTCGTTCGCGCCGTTGTGGGGCCGACGGTTTATGACCGGGTGTTGAGCGTCAACAGCTTCGGTACGAAGACGGTTCTGCTCCTCGGGGTTCTCGGCTTTTTGATGGGGCGGCCCGCGTTTCTTGATATCGCGTTGCTCTATGCACTGATCAATTTCATCGCGACGATCGCAATCCTGAAATTCCTGCGCTACGGACGCTTGTCCGGGGTGATGGACGACCAGGACCTGATCCGACACGAGGGGCGTTCATGACCCTCGTTCTCGATCTTTTGTCGTGGCTCTGCCTCCTAGGCGGCGGGTTTTTCGTGATTATCGGCGCGGTCGGCGTGCTGCGGTTCCCCGATTTTTACACCCGGATGCATGCGGCGGGGATTACCGATACTCTGGGTGCTGATTTGATCCTCGTTGGGCTCTTGTTCCAGGTTCCTGACGCGATCACGGCTGTGAAACTTCTCCTCATCATTGTGTTCTTTGTGCTGACGAGTCCTGTTGCCACCCATTGCGTTGCCCATGCGGCGTACGCGGGGCGGGAAGCGCCGCTAACGGGACGTCTTCTGCTGCGCCAGAACGTGCCCATGGCGCCGGAAGATGAAGAGGCGTCTGCTGCCGCGCCGGATGATCCATCGGAGGCGCCGGTATGATCGTTTTGGCTGCTTCCGATACCGCCGTCGAGGCCGCTGCAACCGCCTATCGCCCGGGCGTGACCGGCGCGTTCGCAGTCGAGATTTGTGTCCTCGCGCTCTTGGTTGCCGTGGCTTTGTCGATGGTCCGTATGCGCCGTCTTTTTGGCGTGGCGATGCTGTCGGGGATCTATTCCCTTCTCTCCGCGGCCTTCTTTGTGGCGCTTGATGCGGTCGACGTGGCGTTCACAGAGGCAGCGGTGGGTGCTGGCATCTCCACCGTGCTGGTCCTATCCGGGATCGCGCTGACCGCGAAACGCGAGCTGCCGGTGAGCCGTGAGCGGACAGTTTTGCCCTTGGCGATCGTGATCGTTACTGGCGCGGCCTTGGTTTATGCTACCATCGACATGCCTGCCTTTGGCGACCCGGGCGCGCCGGCGAACGCCTATGTCGGGAACGCTTATATCGAAGCGACGCCTACGGACATCGAGGTCCCCAATATCGTCACCGCGGTGCTGGCCAGCTATCGCGGGTTCGATACGCTCGGCGAGACGGTGGTGGTCTTCACCGCAGGTCTTGCGTGCTTGCTGCTGCTCGGGGCGGGCGCGAGCCGGGGCGGTGGCCGCAACGATGATGGAGAGCACTGATGGGTCACCTTATTCTCCGTGTCACGATCAAGTTGCTGTTCGCGCCGATCATTCTGTTCGCGTTCTACGTGCAATTTCATGGCGACTATGGCCCCGGCGGCGGCTTTCAAGCGGGGGTCATCCTCGCCGCCGCGTTCGTGCTGCACGCTCTCGGCTTTGGCCTCGATCGCTGTCAGCGGATTATTCCGCCGAGTTGGTTGCCGGTCGGTATGGCCCTCGGTGTGCTGATTTATGCCGGGACCGGGGTGTTCACGATGCTGATGGGCGAGAACTTCCTCGACTACGACATCATCCAACCGGACAGCCACCATAATGCGGGGCAGCATATCGGCATCATCGCAGTCGAGCTCGGCGTCGGATTGGCAGTCGCCGCCACGATGCTGCAGATCTTCTACGCGTTTGCTGGACGTGAGCCTGAGCCGATGGATGATGCCTGGTAATGCTTGAATTCATCCTGGCACGGTACAATTATTGGATCGTCATCGTCCTGATGATGACGGGCCTTTATATTGTCTTCTCCCGCGGCAATCTCGTGAAGACCTTGATTGGGCTAAACCTTTTCCAGACGTCGGTGTTCATTTTTTACATCACCGTCGGCAAAGTGCTGGGCGGCACGGCGCCGATTTTGATCGAGGATAAAAAAGACAAGGATCATCACGGCGATGCGGAAAAGTCAGCCCACGGCGCAGGCGACGGGCATGGCGGTGCGCACCACGGCGATGATCACGCAACGAGCGCTTCGGAAGCACCGACAGGGATGATCAACGAAACGACCGGTGCCCATATTGCTTCGCCCACGGATGTGTTGGCTGTGGCAGAGACCCTCGCGGCTCAGACTGTCGACGGCGAATACCGACCGATCACCACGTCTGAAGAGGTTGCCGGGCATCTGGAAATGCCGGCGCTTGACGCGCAGGCGATTTTGGAAGCAGGGGACCATGGTTCCGGCGCGGCGGGGCACAGCGCCTCTGTCGCGGGAGCAGATGTCGCTGAAATTCTTTATTCGAACCCGTTGCCCCATGTTTTGATCCTGACAGCGATTGTCGTCGGTGTCGCCACCACTTCGGTTGGCCTGTCGATCGCGGTGCGGATTCGCGAAGCGTACGGAACGGTTGAGCAGGACGCGCTTGAGGCGATGGACAATGCCGACGATACGGCGGAGCTCGCCTCCTGATGCTGATGGACGATCTCCCCGTTCTGCCCATCGTGCTGCCGCTCATTGCGGCGCCGATTTGCCTGTTGTTGCCGAATACGCGGGCGGCAGGTCTTTGGGCGACGTTGGTGGCATGGGTGTCGCTTTATCTGTGCACCCAGCTTTTGGGCGTGATCGTCGCAACCGGCACGGTGGAGTATGGCCTTGGCGGTTGGGCATCGCCGCTGGGGATTGTCTACCGCGTTGATCTTGCGGGGGCGATGGTGATGACCCTTGTAGCGGCGATGGCGTCGGTGACGTTCCCGTACGCGATCGAGAGCGCGCGGGATGAGATCGTTCCTTCGCAGACGAGCGCGTTTTTCGCGATGTTCCTCATCGTCTTCTCAGGCCTGATGGGCGTGGTGGCGACAGGGGACGCGTTCAACGTCTTTGTGTTCCTCGAAATCAGTTCACTGAGCACCTATACGTTGGTGGCGCTCGGCGCGAAGCGGGACCGGCGGGCGCTGACGGCTGCATTCACCTACCTGGTGCTCGGAACGCTCGGCGCGACATTCTTCGTCATCGGCCTTGGGCTTCTTTACCAAGTGACCGGTACACTGAACATGATCGATATCCATGAGCGGCTGCAGGGCGTCGATAACAAGGTCGTGCGGGCAGGGTATGCGTTCATCATCACCGGGCTTGCGCTGAAGCTGGCGATGTTCCCGCTGCACCGGTGGCTGCCTGCGGCGTATACCTACGCGCCTTCGGCGGTGACTGCGTTCCTGGCGTCGACCAGCACGAAGGTCGCCATCTATGCGATGCTGCGGTTCCTGTTCACGGTCTTTGGATTCAGCTTTGGCTTCGCTGAAGTGGCGCTCGATTTCTTCTTGGTCCTCGGCCTCGTGGGGATGTTCGCAGCGAGCCTCATCGCGATCTTCCGCAAGGACGTGAAGATGATCTTGGCCTACTCCTCGGTGGCGCAGATTGGGTACATGCTGCTCGGCATCAGCTTCGGTACGCCGGACGGTGTGGCCGCAGCGCTGGTCCACGTTGTGAACCATGCAGCGATGAAGGCGTGCTTGTTCCTCGCCGTGGGGGCGGTGTTCTTCTCCCTCGGTTCGCACCGATTGTCCGCCTACAAAGGGCTTGCGAAGACGATGCCGATTACGTGCGGCGCGTTTTTGATTGGCGGCTTGTCGTTGGTCGGTGTGCCGTTGACCGCGGGGTTTGTGTCGAAATGGGTTCTCATCCAGGCGGCGTTCGATAGTGTCCTGGCCGTCCCGACACTGATGATTGTCTTTATGATCGTCGCCAGCTCGCTCCTTGCGGTTGCCTATGTCGGCCGGATCGCCTGGGCAATGCTGCTTGAGGATCCGCCAGCTGGGGTCACCGCGAAGCCTCTTCCCGCGTTGATGATTGCGCCGATGCTGCTGATGGCCGGGGTCAACCTTTATTTGGGCATCAGTGCTGATGGCCTGGTTGATCTTGCCCGGGCGGCAGCGGACACGCTCCTTGATACGGGCCTTGGCTTTGGGGGAGCGCGCTGATGTTCTCTCATGTCTCACCGGAGTTCGCGCTGGTTGCTTCGCTGATCGTCCCGCTGATCGGGATGAGCGCGGTTGCGCTGCTCGACCGGGCACCGAACTTGCGCGAGGCGGCGTCGATCACCACCGGCGTAATCACACTCTTCTTCACACTGACGATCTTTACCGCGGTTGCTGGCGGCGCGCGCCCAGCGGTCGATGTGGTGGAGATGCTTCCCGGTCTCTCGATCGCGTTCAAGGTCGAGCCGCTGGGCGCGATGTTCGGGCTCATCGCTTCGGGCCTCTGGGTGGTGAACACGTTCTACTCGATCGGTTACATGCGCGGCCACGGTGCCCATAGCCAGACGCGGTTTTACATGTCGTTCTGCGTGGCGATTTCTGCGGCTCTGGGCATTGCCTATTCTGGTAACCTCCTGACATTCTTCTTATTCTACGAGGCGCTGACGCTTTCCACTTTTCCTCTGGTCACCCATGAGCGGGACGAGGCGGCAAAAGGGGGTGGGCGGATCTATCTCGGCATCTTGATGGGCACGTCGATTGGTCTTCTGCTTCCCGGGGTCATCTGGGTCTATGCGCTGACGGGGACCACGGATTTCGTGCTCGGCGGTGTGCTGAGCGATGTGTTTGTCAACATGCCGTTGGTGTTCGGCATTATCCTCGCGCTCTTTGCTTGGGGCACGGCGAAGGCGGCGCTGATGCCGTTCCATCCGTGGCTGCCCAATGCGATGGTCGCGCCGACGCCGGTCTCCGCCTTCTTGCATGCTGTCGCGGTGGTGAAAGCCGGGGTCTTCGGTGTGCTGAAGGTGACCGTCTACACCTTCGGCGCCGCCAATGTAGCATCGTCGGGAGCAGGGGAGATTATTCTTTACGTTGCGGCCGCGTCGATCCTCATCGCTTCGTTTATCGCGATGACCCAGGACAATTTGAAAGCGCGGCTTGCTTACTCAACCGTCAGTCAGCTGAGTTATATCACCCTCGGCGCGATGCTGGCGACGAAGTACGGGATCCTCGGCGGGGGAACGCAGATCGCGGCCCATGCGCTTGGTAAGATGACCCTTTTTATGTGCGCGGGGGCGATCGCGACGGCGCATCACAAGAAGTACATTTCCGATATGCGCGGCCTGGGGCGGGTGATGCCCTACACGTTCATCGCTTATATCATCGGGGCGTGCTCGATCATCGGTATACCGCCTATGGCGGGGACGTGGCCGAAATTCTTGCTGATGATGGGCTCGGTGGAGACCGGCGACCTCATCTTGATCGCCGCGCTGATCCTTTCGAGCCTCTTGAACATCGTCTACCTCCTGCCCCCCGCCGTGCGGGCGTTTATGGATCCGCATACGGAGGAGCGCGCTTCGGGCATTCAAGAAGCCCCAGCGCTTTGCCTTGTGCCAGCGTGGCTGACCGCCATCGGCACGGTCATTCTGTTCTTCATGATGGGGGACGTGATCGCGTTCCTTGAGCCTCTCGTGGAGGGCCTATGAGCGGCGATATCCCTAAGATCCGCGACGACGAGCGGACGGTCTTTGAGACCGAAGAGACCCTCAAGCGCCTTTGGCTCATCGTGCCCGCGATGTGCGCGTTCTTTGCACTGATGAATATCGTGCTCGCCTTCATGGGCAAGACGCACCCGCACTTCACGATCGACAAGTTCCCGGTGTTCTATGGCGCTGTGGGCTTTCTCAGCTTCATGTTCATCATCCTGGCCGGGCAGCACTTGCGCAAAATTCTGATGCGCGAAGAGGGCTATTACGACGGCGAGGACGCGAAGGGCGAGGCCAGCGGGCCGCAGCCTGAGCCCGAAGACTGGGAGGGCGACTGATGCTCCCCTTCGTTCCCGGCGACTTCAACCCAGCCTTCCTCCTCTGCATTGCGGGTCTCATCTGTGCACTGATCAGTTCGCCCACCGCGCGGGGTGTGGTTGGCCTTGTTGGAATTGGCGCAGGCCTGTTGCAGATGCGCAGCCTCGGCGTCGGCCCGATGGGCGATGCGATCTTTTATGGCATCACGGATATTGGCGGTTATGAGTTCATCCCCCTACGGATGGATAAGCTGTCGGTGATCTTCGCGATCATCTTTCACATCGCGGCGATGATTAATGTTATTTACGGGTGGAGGCACGCGACCCGGCTCGAATCGTCGATGGGGCTGATTTACGCGGGCTCTGCGATCGGCGGGGCGCTCGCAGGGGACCTCCTGACGCTGTTCAGCTTTTGGGAGCTGGCGGCAATTTCCTCCGTGTTCATCGTCTGGCAAGGCGGCACCCATGCTGCGTTCAAGGCAGGGATGCGGTACCTTGTGGTTCAGGTCCTGTCCGGCCTTTGCCTCCTCGCGGGCATCGTGCTGCACCTCTCGGCAGGCGGATCGTCCGAGTTCGGCGCTTTTGCGCTTTTCACTGAGGCGGGGACGAACCCTGCGGCGGCGCTCATCCTCTTTGCTTTCGGCCTCAAGGCTGCGTTCCCGTTCCTCCATACTTGGCTGCAGGACAGCTATCCCAAAGCCACGCCCGTGGGCTCGGTGCTGCTGTCGGCGTTCACCACGAAGCTTGCGATCTACACCCTCGCGCGGGGGTTCGCAGGCACGGACATCCTGATCCCCATCGGCTGCGTGATGACCGCCTTCCCGGTGTTCTTTGCGCTGATTGAGAACGATTTGCGCAAGGTGCTGAGCTATTCGCTGAACAACCAGCTGGGCTTTATGGTCTGCGCCATCGGCATCGGTACGCCCCTGGCGATTAATGGCGCTGCGGGCCATGCGTTTGTCCACATCATCTACAAGGCGCTGCTGTTCATGGGTGTTGGCGCCGTGGTTGTCCGTGTGGGAACGGCCAAGGCGACCGAGCTTGGCGGTCTTCACAAGTCGATGCCTTACACGACGCTCTTCACGATCATTGGTGCACTGTCGATCTCGGCGTTCCCTCTCTTCTCAGGCTTCGTGGCGAAGTCGATGATAACCCTGGCCGCGGCGAAGGAGCATATGTTCCTCGCCTACTTGGTCCTTCTTTTCGCCAGCGCTGGTGTGCTGGAGCATTCGGGCATCAAAATTCCGTACTTTGCCTTTTTCGCCCATGACCGTTTCGCGCCGTCGAACACGGGCAAGGCGCGCCCCGAAGAGGCACCGCGGCCGATGCTCATCGCCATGGGGATCGCCGCGTTCCTCTGCCTGCTTGTCGGGTTCTATCCGCCGGTGCTCTATGGCCTGTTGCCCTACGAGACCGACTATCATGCGTATACGTTTGAGCATGTGGCGACGCAGATGCAGCTTCTGATGTTCGCGATCCTCGCCTTCATGCTCCTGAAGCGCTGGAAGCTGTATCCGGCTGAGGTGCGCTCGACGAACCTTGATGTGGATTGGGTCTGGCGGGTGCCGGGCTTGCGCCTCGTCAATGCCGTTGTGCCTGCGGTGGCAGCGGTTTGGCATGGGGTTTGGCAGAATCTTCAGGCGGCGAACGCCGCGGTGCTAGGGCTTCTCACCACGGTGCACGGGCCAGGGGGCCGGCTGTCGCGTTATTGGTCTGTGGGCCTGTCGGCTGCTGTGACGGCCAGTGTGCTGGCTGCTGTTTTGATCACGGCGTTCATGAATTAGCGCCCAGATGACATTGGCGCGGGGGTCTGCTAGCGGCCCGCGACTATGCTGAAACTTGCGATCATCGGGCGGCCCAATGTGGGCAAGTCGACCCTGTTCAACCGCCTGGCTGGGCGGAAGCTGGCTATTGTTGATGACCAGCCGGGGGTGACCCGCGACCGGCGCGATCTCGATATCCAGTTTGGTGATTTTGAGGTCCGGCTGATGGACACCGCTGGGCTTGAGGATGCCGCCGATGGCTCGCTGCAAGCGCGGATGCGCCAGGGGACGGAGCGCGCGGTGGCTGAGGCTGACGTAGTGTTCTTCCTGGTCGATGCCCGCTCTGGCCTGACGGCGCAGGATCGCAACCTCGCCGATATCCTCCGCGCCAGCCCGACGCCGGTGGTGGTCGTGGCGAACAAGACCGAAGGCCGGGGCGAGGAGGGCGCTTATGAGGCCTATGAGCTCGGCCTTGGTGACCCGGTCGCCATCTCCGCTGAGCACGGGGAGGGGATGGCTGATCTCTACCAAGCTTTGGCTGAAGCGGTGGAAGCCAACGGCATTGATCCGGATAAGGATGATGAGGAGGAGGCGGAGTTCAAACCCCTCCGTGTGGCGATTGTCGGCAGGCCGAATGCTGGGAAGTCGACGCTGATCAATAAACTCCTCGATGAAGAGCGCCTGCTGACCGGCCCAGAGGCGGGGATCACCCGGGACTCGATCAATGTCGATTGGACCTGGAGCGATGGCGAGCGGGATTGGCCTGTGGCGCTCTGGGATACGGCGGGGATGCGCAAGAAGGCGAAGGTGCAGGAGAAGCTGGAGAAGCTTTCTGTTGGCGACACGTTGCGTGCGGTGCGGTTTTCTGAAGTGACGGTGCTGGTCATTGATGCGACGATGCCTTTTGAGAAGCAGGATCTTCAGATCGCGGACTTTATCTCCAGCGAGGGGCGCGCCGCGGTGATCGCGGTGAACAAGTGGGACCTTGTTGAGGACACCGACCTTGCCGCGAAGGAGCTGCGGCTTGATGCGCTGCGGGCGATGCCGCAATTTGGCGGTGTGCGGATTGTCTTCCTTTCTGCGTTGACGGGGCGGCATATCGATAAGCTGATGCCGGCCATTGTTGATGCCTACCGCGACTGGAACGCGAAGGTGAAAACGGCGGAGATGAACCGCTGGCTCGAAGGGGTCATCGCCCATCACCCGCCGCCTGCGGTGGCGGGGCGCCGCATCAAAATGCGCTACGCCAGCCAAATCAAAACCCGCCCGCCGACCTTTGTGATCAAATGTCAGCGTGCGGCAGAAGTCCCCGAGAGCTACCGCCGCTACCTCGTCAACTCACTGCGTGAGAGCTTTGATTTGGAGGGCACCCCGGTTCGGGTGTGGTTGCGGGCAGGGGAAAATCCCTATGCGGACAAAGCGAAGCGGAAGCACTAGGCAACGGTCCGACTTTGATGGATCCCGGATCACGTCCGGGGTGACGGTCGCTGTGGGGTCCGTTCGTCCCTGGGTCCCGGATATTTGCTGCGCAAATTCCGGGATGACGGGTAGGGGTGTGCGGCGGCGCTCGGGGGTGAGCGACCGTGGCGAGGGTAGGGATCGCCGCGCGGCTGTCTGCCTACGGAGAGATATGCTGTGGAGCGCAGGCGGACCGAAGGGTTCCAATCCACGCCGCGCGGCGCCTTTGGGATCACGCCTGAGCCGCGGCCTAACTTAAAGCTCACGCGGGCCAGGGACCGTCATGGCGGGATTGCTCCCCCCACGGATCACCAAAGAGCAGCAAGCGCATCGGAGACGGTACCGGACGCCCAGGTCCTGCTGCTGGGGTAGGGTAGCGCAGGTGGCTGGGGCGGGGATAAGTGGCGCTGCGCGCTCCCTTTTTGCGATGGGCCCCGGATCAAGTCCGGGGTGACGATTTTTGTCTCGCGGCGCGCGGCGCCTCCGACGGGGCGGGCGCTGCCCGGCGACCGGTCGGTCGCTTGGGGCGCGTAGCATAGCCGTCATCCCGGAATCTGCGGAGCAGATATCCGGGACCCAAGGAAGGAGCTATCTGCCTGGAGCTTGAGATCAGATCTGGGACCCTGGGTCCCGGATAAGCCTATCGGCTTTCCGGGATGACGATCTCTGGGCGGGCACCCCTCAGCTCGTCATCCCGGACTTGATCCGGGATCCATCTCGTCCGGATCGTCTGTGCTCTAGCTGCTCGGGTGAACTGGTGCTGGTTTTGGCACTTGAGATAAGTGGCGCTGCGCATTTTTTTCTCGCGATGGGCCCCGGATCAAGTCCGGGGTGACGACATCGGAGGGCGCATCTCTCCGCCCATAGTCCTACCTGGGAGGTGGGAGCCATCGCCTGAACTGGCGAGTTAGGTTGAGCACGCCCTCGGGTTTCGGGGAAAACACGTCGACGCCCGAGTGATAAAACCCAAGAGCGAGGCCTGATCTTGGTTCGAGTGCAAGATAATCAGGTTCTATGCCATACCATGCCGATGGATCGGCAAATAACTCGGCATACAAGTCGAGGGACCAAGGTAGCGCCGCTGCTTCAACAGCGTTTTCCGACTCATAGCCAGCATTCGGGTAAATCGGGTTTTCCCAAGTTCTCGTGCCAAGTGACAACGAAAATTGGTCCTTATACTTCCAGCTGAGTGTCGGGACGGGAGTGAATTGAACAGCTGAGAGGCGTATGTCTTGATCACACAGTTGGTGGAACATGACACACACGCCTGCCTGGAAGATACGTTCAGTCAGTATGCGGCACCGGCGGAGAGCTCCAAACCGGTCTTGTGGCCTGCCGGTGAACCAACCGCCATTGCGTAGATAGTGGAACCGGACATGGCCGATAGTTTGATCCGTGTGCAATTCATATTGAGATGGTGCAGAGGACGGATAGTGCCGACGCCAGCATTTTTCTATTTCGTCGGGCCTCACCGCTTCAGCTCTTTAATTGCGCGCTCGAGCCCGTCGAGCGTGAGCGGGAACATGCGGCCTTCGAACAATTGTTCGGTGAGGTCGATGCTGGGCGACCATTGCCAGCGGTCTTCTGGGATCGGGTTCAGCCAGACGGTTTTTTCGTAGATTTGGAGGAGGCGCTTCATCCAGATGGCGCCGGCTTCTTTGTTGTAATACTCGACCGAGCCGCCGGGCATGGTGATTTCGTAGGGGCTCATCGACGCGTCGCCGACGAAGAGGACCATATAGTCGGAACCGTAGGTATGCAGAACATCCCAGGTGGGGGTTTTGTCCGACCACCGACGAGAATTGTCCTTCCACACGAAGTCGTAGAGGAAGTTGTGAAAGTAGAAGTATTCCAGGTGCTTGAACTCGGTGCGGACGGCTGAGAACAGCTCCTCACAGACCTTGACGTAAGGGTCCATCGAGCCGCCGACGTCGAAGAAGATGAGGAGCTTGACGGCATTCCGCCGCTCGGGCCGCATTTGGACGTCGAGGAAGCCGCTGCGCGCGGTGGCGTCGATTGTGCCGTTCAAGTCGAACTCATCGGGCGCGCCTTGGCGGGCAAAGCGGCGGAGCTTGCGCAGGGCGACTTTTATATTCCGTGTGCCGATCTCTCTGGTGTCGTCGAGGTTTTGGAAGGCGCGCTTTTCCCAGACCTTCACCGCGCGCTTGTTCTTGGACTGCCCACCGATCCGGACGCCTTCAGGGTGGTAGCCGTCATTGCCGAAGGGCGAGGTGCCGCCGGTGCCGATCCATTTCGAGCCGCCCTCGTGACGCTTCTTCTGCTCCTGAAGCCGCTGCTCCAGCGTCTTCATCAGCTCGTCCCAGCCGCCCATTTTCTCGATGGCGGCTTTTTCTTCCTCAGTGAGGAATTTCTCGTTGAGGGACTTGAGCCAGTCCTCGGGGATTTCCTCCGTACCCGGCGCGATATCCGCGAGGCTCTCGATCCCCTTGAAAGTCTCGCCGAACACCTGATCGAAGCGGTCGAGGTGGCGCTCGTCTTTCACCAGGCTCGCGCGGGAGAGGTAGTAGAAGTTCTCGACCTTCATGGCGGGAAGGTCCTGCTCCATCACCTCCATCAGCGTCAGGTACTCGCGCAAGGAGACGGGGACCTCGCGGGCTTTGAGGGCGTGGAAGAATTGCGTGAACATGCTGGGAGCTTAGCGAGGGTGGGGCGCGAAGGCCACGGGCGCTTTGTCCGCGGCGCGGAGGGCTTATGCCTCGTTGTACTTGTCGCCGTGTTTGGCGATGATCGGGGCGTAGAAGGCTTTGATCTCTTCAAGGTCGCGTTCGTAGTCGCCGGTGGTGACGACCACCTTGCCGATGCCGCCCACCTTGCGGTCGTAGTCGAGGAACCCAAGGGCGATGGGCACGCCTGCGCCGTGGGCGATGTTGTAAAAGCCGGTCTTCCAAACGCGGACTTTGGAGCGGGTGCCTTCGGGCGGGATGGCGACGGCGAGGCTTTTGGCCTGGTTGTAGATGGCGACCATCTGGCTGACGACGTCGTTGGCTTTGGAGCGGTCGATGGGGATGCCGCCAAGCGCCTTCATCAGCCAGCCGAAGGGGCCTTTGAAGAGGCTGTCCTTGCCCATCCAGCGCAGCCGTATGCGGAACATATAGGCCACGCCGAGCATGAAGGGCAGATCCCAGTTGGATGTGTGCGGCGCAGCGATGACGACGAACTTATGGGTCTCGGGTGCGGTGCCTTCGACTTGCCAGCCGGCGAGGCGGTAGAGCGCGAGGGCGATGGACCGCCGGAGCTCGTAGAGCGGGCTGCCGGGCGGACGGACGCCGTGAACCTCAGTCATGGGCGGCGTTGCCCGGGGGCGGGGATGATCAAACGAACGGCGGGAAGGCGCAGACGAAATCGGTCCATCAGGAGGCTATAGCGGCGGGGTTGCGGGATGTCTTGTGAGCTCCGCATCAATCGGAAAGCGCACGTTTTTTTCAGCTGGGCTGCCTTAACGTTAAGCCAAATTTGCTTTGAATGCGCGGACGGCTCTGGGTTATGGTGAGCGCGTCTTTGAATAGCGGGGGATTTGCTATGACGATGAATATCAAACTTGCCGCGGCTGCGATTGGCGCTGCGGGCTTTGCTTTCACCGCGGCTTCGGCGTCGACGGTGGTGGAAGTGACGGATCCGACCCAGGCCGCGACGTTCTCGTCGTTCAGCATGGGCGGCGCGGGAACCCACGGCGCTGAGCTGCGCGGCGGTAACCCGAACACCTGGGAATTGGGCCTTGGTCCGCAGACGAGCCAGCCGAATAATCCGCGTACGTTTGTTGAAGCGAACTACACCTGGATTGAGGATGCGGCGGGGCAGAGCTTTCGCTTTGAGGTGACCACCGCGGGTGTTGGTACGCTGGATGTTGGCGGTGTGACGCTGACTTGGGACGAGCCGCGGCCGATGCAGCTTGGCAACGCGGTTGAGATTTTCGCCAACCGCCTGTCGCAGGTGAACATCACGTCGATCAACGGGCACGCGTTCTCGACGACGGTTGGGGATTTCACCGACGGGAACTCGGGCGAGAGCAAAGTCTTCTTCAGCGAAGACTTCGTCACGGACGGCCTTGTGCTTGAGGGCACCTTGGGCATCGTTAATGGCGGCAACAGCGCGAACTTGGTCTTCATCAAGCTTGGCGATGTGGACGTCGATCCGGTGCCGGTCCCAGCCGCTGGCCTCCTGTTAGGCGGTGCGTTTGGCGCTGGTTTGTTCCGGAAGCTGCGCAAGCGCTAACGCCTCAAAACACCAACAAAGAAGCGCCGTTGGCTCAGCCTGCGGACCCATTACTGTGGTTGAGAGCTGAGGAGGATGTTGATTCACGGTCTTCGAAGGAAGACCTACAGATGTCTGATCACCTGTTCTGGCTCAGCGAAGAGCAGTTTGCGCGTCTGAGGCCGCTCTTGCCTGACAAGGTTGGCGGTGTGCCGGGTGTCGATGATGGCTGTGTGATATCGGGCATCGTGCACGTCCTGAAGTCGGGTTGCCGGTGGGTAGACGCACCGCCGGACTATGGTCCTCGCAAGACGCTCTGCAACAGCTTCGTTCGGTGGGCGGAGAAAGGAGTCTGGCATGACATATTTATTGCCCTGGCCGATGCCGGTGGGCCACCCAGCCAAACCCTGATCGACAGTTCCGCTGTTCGACCGCATGTTTGGATGGCTGAAAGACTTCCGTCGCATCGGTACCAGCTACGACAGGAAGGCCGATGTTTTCCTCTCGGCGGTATGCCTCGCCGCAACCGTAAGCTATTGGCTCTGAAGCTACCGACAGGGATCTGATAAAATGGACAAGATCTGGCCGATACTTGCTGCTGCGTGGCTGGCAATCATCATGCTGGTCGCTTCTTTGATGATCGCTGACGGCGTCCTTCGAGACGTGCTATTTTACGGAGCTCCGGTCGTCCTCATCGTCGGGGAGATCACAGCATTCCTCTGGATCAAACACCGCTCGAACGCAGCCTCAGATGGAGAATAGCGAGCATCGACGTCGAAGCTATGTGTCGGGAGCTTAGCCTGCGGCGCTTTTTTGTGAACGGAGCGTTGTGATCAGCCGAGGGCGCGCATGCGGCGGAGCGTTTTGCCCTCAATCGCTTCGCGCTGGACGTATTTGAGGTGGCCGATCGCTTGGAAGAACGCTTCGTGCGCCGGTTTGGCTTCGAGATAGTCCATCAGCCGGTAGATATTGATCGGCTGGCTTTTGATCAGGGTACGGATCGCGCTGACCGCCTCTTCAAGACCATAATTGTCGATGAACTGGCACGCCGTTTGGGTGGGCGTGAGGACGTAGTAGTCGTCTGCGCCTTTGTCCGTGAACTGTGTAATGTCAAAGGGCGATGCGCCCAGGGCGTGGAACTTTGGGATGATGCACCGGACGCCTGTGGCTTGGTGCTTCAGCACCGTGCCCGATGTTTGTTTGAACCCGAGCGGTTTGAGCGTCTTCACCAGATGCTGGCGCATGGCGGGGCTGAGCATATCGGCGTCGGCGCGATCATACTTGATGTCGTCGAAAACGGAGATCAGTTTCAAATTTTCATCGGCAAGGGAGATGTAAGGACCCAGATCGCCTGGAGCGATCTCACGAAACGGCATTCTGTCGGGTCCTCACGCAAACGATCACAAAACTGTGAGCGGTCGTATCGCGCGCGGGGCCGTCGACAAACGCGACCAGCCGTCGCCATGCCTGGCGGGCGTCGTGACGGAACGTCGCTGGAGCCTTGGCGCTGGTGATCTCGACCTCAGCGGAAAACGTCTTAGTTTAAGCCCGCGGCGCGCGCCGGGCGCGCCCTTGGCCCTTTGGAGGAGACCATGAGAGCTTTATTTGCAGCGGGTACCTTTCTTGCCTTGGCCGCATGCGGCAGCCCATCGACGACATCAGCGCCTGCTGCCCCTGGTGCCGACCTCTCGGCTGCGTGGCAGCTTGATGCTGAGCAATCGCACCTGGCCTTTGTGTCGGTCAAAGGCGGCGAGCTGGCCGAGTCCCATACGTTCACCGACATTACCGGCGCGGTGGGCCCTGAAGGCGCGGCGTCGCTGACAATCGGCCTCGATAGCGTGGAAACCAACGTCGACATCCGGAACGAGCGGATGCGCGAGATGCTGTTCGAGACAGCGAAATTCGCCAACGCGCAGATCTCTGCCGATGTACCGATGGAGACGTTCTCGTCTCTGGAAGTCGGCGAGCGAAGCCGGCAGCTGGTGCCGATCACGGTGTCGCTGCACGGTCTGGAAGCAGAATATGACGCGGACATGTATGTGACCCGGGTCAGCGGGACGGATGTTCTTGTGGAGACCGCGTCGCCGGTGCTGACGACAGCCTATGACTTTGGCCTCGACGGCGGGGTGGAGATGCTGCGCAATGTGGCGGGTCTTGAATCGATCAGCTTTGCCGTGCCGGTGACAGTGTCGCTGATGTTTAGCCAGTCCTGATCCGCGCGACGTTACGGAGTGATGTGAGATGAGTGAGACGAAAATTGCGGTCCTTGCTGGCGGGTGTTTTTGGGGCATGGAGGAGCTGATCCGGCACCAGCCCGGGGTCCACGGCACGCGGGTCGGCTATACCGGCGGGACCCTGGACAATGCGACGTACAATGACGTGAAGACCGGGCAGACCGGCCATGCCGAGGCGCTGGAGATACGCTACGACCCAGCGGTGATGAGCTACGAAAAGCTGCTGCGCTGGTTTTTCCAGATCCATGATCCGACGACGAAGGATCGGCAGGGGAATGATCGCGGAAGCCAATACCGCTCGGCGATTTGGTACCAGGACGATGAGCAGAAAGAGACGGCCGAGAAGGTGATGGCTGCGGTGAACGCGTCGGGCAAATGGCCGGGTCCTGTGGTGACGGAGCTCGCGCCCGCGATGCCGTTTTGGGAGGCCGAGGACTTCCACCAGGACTACCTGCAGAAATATCCCAACGGCTATACCTGCCACTACGTCCGCCCCGACTGGACCCTGGACGACGCGGCGGCTTAGCCTGCAGGCAGGATCACGATGGCCGATTTTGGCGCTAGTTCAATGTTGATGGCAGGTCTTGAATAGAGAAGGGGCACTCAGGCCACTCTCTCGGTATGGGGGATTAATGACAGATCGCGTCCCGCGTGTGAATGAAGTTGACTGGTTGGGAAGCGTTGACGGCAAAACGGTATTTTCTATTCGCATACGGTTCGATCGCCTCTTCGAGTTTTACATCGAACGAAAACTCTTTGATGAAGACGAAGGCGCATTCTACTGGTCGCAGGACATGCTGCCACGGCCGCATATATTTGGATCAATAGAAGACGCGCGTGCAGAAATTCTTGCTCAATTTCGCAACCTAATCGGACCTGATCATTCGATGTGAATAACTGCGTCTGGCGAGTTCCGGTCGTTTCTATCGACTATGGCGTCTAGCGAAAGGAAGCGGCGTTGGTGAGGTGGCTGTAGCGGTCTTTCTTCAGGGTGCGGATCACGGCGATCCGTGCGCTGATGGTTGAGAGGCTGCCGAGCAGGAGGGGGATGACGAGCATCCAGAGCGCGGTGCGGGTGTCGATGGAGAAGGCGGGCAGGAAGCCGCCGGCGTCATCGGTGATCAGCGCCAGGAACTTGGCGGTCACCCATGCGGCCACAGCGCCGCCTGCGCCGCCAAGGAAGCCCAGCAGCAAGTAGCGGCGGCCGATTTGCCCGGCGATGAAGCTGTCCGTGGCGCCGACGAGATGCAGGACCTCGATGATGTTCTTATGCGCGGCGAGGCCGGAGCGCGCGGCGAAGACGATGACGCTGGCGGCGGCGGCGGTGATCATGGCGAAGGCGACAAAGGCGAGGCCGCGCATCCGCCGGGCGGCGCCGACCAATTGATCGGTCCAGGCGCCGTGGTCATTCAGGCTGGCGCCGGGAACTTCTTCGACCAGCCGGGCGCGGAGTGGGCCGAGATTGGCGCGCAGCTCGGGCGTTACTTCGGCGGTGATCAAAAGAGGAAGCGGCAGGTCATCCGGGAGGTTTCCTTCGCCAAGCCAGGGGCGGAGCAGCGCTTCGCTTTCGGAGCGGGGCATCGGCGCGACGGCGGAGAGCCCATCGGTCTCGGCGAGCACCGCTTCGGCAGCGAGGGCAGCAGCCTCGATCTCAGCCGGCGACATGCCCCGCACCTGGACCGTGATCGTGCCTGTCAGCTCGCCTGACCAACTGCGCACGGCGGCATCGACGGCGAAAAATCCCGTCAACGCGATCCCGGCGAGGAAGGCCAGAACGCCAATCACCAGCGCCAAGGAAAAGCCGCTGATGCCGTTCTCAGGCAAGATCGGCGCCTTGCCGCTGCGCACGGGGGGGAGCGTGGGTTCCGTCTCGCTCATCTACGCGGCTCCAGAGCTCGCTTCGGTGACTTCGCTCGGCATCGGCCCATGCAACGTCACTTGGCCATCCTTTAGCCGCAATATCGGCTGCTTCAGGCCACGAACCAAGGTCAGGTCATGGGTCGCAACAATGACGGCTGTGCCCAGCCGGTTGAGCTCAAGGAGCAGACGCATGATTTTTTCGCCGACGACAGGATCCACATTCCCGGTCGGTTCATCGGCGAGGATCAAGTCCGGTTTTGAGACAAGAGCCCGGGCGAGGGCCACCCGCTGTTTTTCGCCGCCTGATAAAACCGTGGGCGGCGCATCAATCCTGTGTCCCAATCCGACCCAGGTTAAGAGTTCTATGACGTCATCACGGTAAACGCTTGGCGAATGACCCAAAACCCGCATTGGCAGGGCCACATTTTCGAACGCCGTAAGATGATCCAACAACCGGAATTCTTGAAAGACCACACCGATCCGGCGCCGCAGCGGGGGCAGCGCATCGGGAAGGGTGTGTCCAAGGTTGTGGCCGAAAACGGCGACTCGCCCCGATGTGGCGAAATGTGCAGCGTAGATCAGCTTCAACAGGCTCGTCTTGCCCGCGCCGCTGGGTCCCGTGAGGAAGCGGAAATCACCCGGCCGCAGGGCAAACGACGTGCCGCGCAAGACTTCGCGCGCACCGTCATAGGTCAGGTGGACATTGTCCAAAGCGACGATGGGTTCTTCGGGGACGGGGGTCGTCATTCCAATCACTTGCCGCGTTCCGGAGGCCGAGCGCAATGACTCTTCCTGCTCAGAAACGTGATCCTTTTCCCCCCGCATCGCGAGGTCGCAGCCGCGCAGCCGAGCGCGAGCTGGCCGATCGTTTGCGCGAACGCATCACCCAGGCGGAGAACGCGGCAAAAGCTGCCGCGGCCGCGGCCCAGGAGCGGCTTGATCCGCCCCAGCCGAACCGGTCGTTGCCGGTCCGCGACGGGTTTAGCATGGTGCTCTTGGCCTGGTCGTGCCTGGCGCTGGCCGCCAGTATTGGGATCCTGGCCTGGGAGACGATTGGTCCCGGCGCCGTGGTGCGCTCAGGCGCTTTGCGGCCGACGCTCGATTTTGCGGAAGTCTCGACTCGCTATGTTCAGTCGACCGAGGGCCCGGCGATTGAGATGACCGGGATTGTGCGCAACAGCGGCAACGATCCTGTGGCGCCGGAGGTGACCTTGCAGTTGTCCGGCACGCGCATCGCGATTGAGGAGCCGTTGCGGCTGGGCAGCGCGCCGTTGCCGCCGAGTGCCGAGCGGCCGTTTGCGGTGCGCTTGCTGCTCCCTGAAGGCGCAACGGCGGTGAAGCTGTTGCCGACGCCGATGTCGGAGCGTGGCGGTGCCCCGGTGATGCCGCTGGTGTCCCCTGCGTGGACGGCGGAGACGCCTGGTTTCTGAGCACTGAAGCCATAACGTTTTTCTACGGATCAGATCGCCCCTAGAGCGCGGCGACGCTGGGCGGCATCCAGTGGTCAGCAACCCGTGTTCTTCGCAGAGAGACCGAGCGGGCGGACGCTAAAACCGCTCGAGCAGGCTTTCGAGGTAGGCGCGTTCGGCGTCGCTGAGGGCGGGGTCACTCAGGCGTTCGCGGATGGTGGCGAGGAGCTCGCGGATGCGTTCGGGATCGTAGAGGCCGAAGTCTTCAGGGGACGGACCATCATCGCCGCGCCATGCGCGACCGAACGGGTCGGTGCCTTCTACTCCTGCGGTGCCGTCACCGCCGCCGGCTTCTTCATTCAGCATTTCAGCGAGGTCTTGGCCGCCTTCGCGCAGGGCCCCGAGGGCTTGTTCTTGCAGGGCCTGGGCGCGACCTAGCTGGCCGCGCTCAAGGGCATCGGCGGCGCCGCGCATCGCTTCTTCTGCACGCTCGAAGGCCTCGCGGCTGCCTTCGCTTCCGCCCGGCAGGCCGTTCATCAGATCACGGAGGGATTCGGCCAGGCCCTCTTGGGCGCTGCCAAGGCCGTCAGACCCCCGATCGCCGCGGCGCGCGCCGAAGGTCTCGTCGGCGAGTTCGCGTTGTTGCTGAATGAGGTCGCCGGTGCCCGAGAGAGCCTGTTGACCGGGACCGCCTTGGCCACCTTGGCCAGGCTGGCCGCCGGAGCCGGGCTGACCTTGGCCTTGGCTGCCGGGTTGTCCTTCTTGTCCAGGGCTTGACCCCTCCGCAAACTGAAGACCTTGCAGAAGCGCTTCAAGCTGGCGCAGGAGATCTTGCGCCTGCTCCCGCGCGCCTTGGTTGGCGAGGGCTTCCATCTGTTTGAGGAGGTCTTCGAGGTCGGTTTCCGCGAAGGTCTGCTGGCCCTCTTGTGGATCCGCACGGGCGAAACCGCTTTCGGCGAGGGCGCGGATATAGGCGTTCATCGCCTCGCGGAGTTCGGCGATCCGTTCACGGATGTCTTCGGAGCTGGCGCCGTCGCGGAGGGCATCGCGTAGAGCTTTCTCGGCGGCGTCGAGCTGGGCTTTGGCAAAGGCGAGGCCGTCGTCTTCGAGCTCAATGGCGAGGGGCCATAGCCCCGCAATGAGGTCGGGAACATCCCGCTGTTTCGCTGCCGCGATGGCCTGTGCGGTGGCCTTGAGCATAAGGTGGTCGGAGGCTTCGACGTCGAAGAGATCCGGCGCGTTGGTCAGTGCACCGAAGAGCTGGGCCGCCTTGTTCAAGTGGCTCGGCGCCATGGCTAGCTTTTGCCGTTCGGCGATGACGGCCTTGGACATCGGGTTATAGAACGTCCGCTCGGGCATCGTGAACGCGAAAGGCTCGCTGACGGCGGTTTGCCCGCGGCCGTCGACGACTTCGAGGGTGGCTTTGACTAAGAGCCCGGCCCAGGGATGCTCAACGGTTTCGCTTTCCACGGCACGCTCGCCCGGGGGGCCTGCGAGATCAGGCAGGGCGATGGTGAGCGGTGCATCGACGATGCGGTCCTCGGGCATTGGCGCATCGATGCTGAGTTTCTGGCCTGGGATGAGGGACAGGATCATCCGGCCCTCCGCCAACGGGTAATCATCGACGACCTTGACGTTGAGGCTGATCGCGCCGGTGCTGGTGTCTGGCTCGCCGAGGACTTCGATTTGCGGCGGGCGGTCGACCACGGTTTTGAAGACGTATTCTCGGGTCAGGCCGCCGGTGGTGATGCCGAGCGCGCCGCTTTCGATGAGGGGCAGGGTGACGGTGGTCCCGTCTGCGTCGCTGCCATCGATCCGGCGGCGCCGTTTGTTCTCAGGCGCAAAGGTCAGCACACCGCGGGCGGCGCGGCCGTCTTTTCCGCGCAAGCGGACGTGCAGGACGCTGTCCTCGGGCACGACATAGAGGCGGCGGCCGAGGGGTTCTTTGATGATGGCCGAAGCCATGCCGGTATAGGCGGGCGGTTCGACCCAGGCGTCGATCACGGGGGGTTCGTTGCGCTCCACCTGAGGGACGAGGCTGGCGCGGAGGCCGTCTTGGCTGCCTTGGGTGCTGATGACGGCGAGCAAGATTGCGGCGAGGGCGGGATAGCGGAGCCGCCACGGATCGGCGCCTTGCCAGTTGATCCGGGCGAGCGGCGTTTTGGACTTGCCGATGAGCTGCGCCAGCCGCTGGCGAGAGGCGCGCCATAGGGGGTCGTCCTGGTCGCCGCCGAACGATTGCGCGAAGGCACCGTCGAGGATGCCGGTGCGCAAGTGGTTGCGTTCTTCGATCCGGCGGAGGGCGTCGCTGCGCCGGGGGAAGGAAAACCGTGCGCCGCCCCAGGAGAGTAAGATCGCCAGTGCCGCGACGGAAAGAATGAGGGCGGCGATATGCCAAACCGGCGGCAGAAGGGCGTAGCAGCCTGTCCAGAGCAGGGCGAAGACGATCCCCGCGGTGATCGCGAGCGGCAGGAACGCAGGGATCGCGCGCTCAAGGGCGAGAACGGCGAAGGTGCGTTGGATGGGAACGTCAAATCGCATGGGCACTTGTTATCGCACCGGAATCTTCATGGCGAATGAAGCGTCGGTCACGCGGTGAGCTCCTGGATGGTGGCCTCAAGGCGGTGGAGGTCGGCCTCCTCGGAGAGGCGATGGTCGCCGCCTTTGACGAGGGTTACGGTGAGGGACGGGGCCTCAATTAGGTTGGCGAGGGTGAGGACGTGATCGGTGGGGACCACGTCGTCGCTCATGCCGTGGAGAATCCGCACGGGGCAGGGCAACGGGATGGGTTTGTCCATGAGAAGATTGGTGCGGCCGTCGTCGAACAGCGCCTGGGTGTAGGTTTCGGCGGGGTGCCCGCTGGTTCCCGTCCTGACGACGCCGTCGCGGGCCAGCGCTTCTTTCTGGCCGTCCGTGAAACGGCTGGGGACGAGGCGTTCGGTGAAATCGGGCGCTGGGGCGATTAGGACGATGCTTGAGACGGTTTCGGGATGTTTGAGGGCGAAGAGGAGGGTGATCCACGCGCCCATGGAGGAGCCGACGAGCACTTTCGGCCCCGGCGCCACGTTAGTGATCACGTGTTCCGCGTCGGCGAACCAGGTTGAGATCGTGCCGTCTTCAAACGCTCCCGCACTTTCGCCGTGGCCTGAATAATCAAACCGCAGATAGGCTTTGCCCTGGGCGTGGGCGAAGGCGTCGAGCCGCTCGGCCTTGGTGCCGAGCATGTCTGACGCGTAGCCGCCGAGCCAAACTGTGGTGGGGCCAGCCCCTGGCGTCACGCGAAATGCAAGGCGGCCGTTGGGGCCATCCGTCAACGTCGGGGGAGAAGGGGGCGGGGCGTTGTCTTCCATCGTCGTTTTTCGTAGCGGCGGCCGCTATTGTCCGTAAACCGCCTCCATGACGCACTCTTTCCAAGGCCGAACGCTCCTCCAGGTCATCCCCAAGCTGATTGGCGGCGGGGCTGAGCGCACCACGCTGGAGATTGCGCGCGGGTTTGTGGCTGCGGGCGGCAGGTCGCTCGTGGTGTCGAGCGGCGGCGGCATGGTCGAGGCGTTGGTCGCGGAGGGGAGCGAACACATCACCTTGCCGGTGGACAGCAAGAACCCTTGGCTGATTGGCCAGAATGCCCGGGACCTTCAGGCGCTGATTGTGAAAGAGCGCGTGACCCTGATCCATGCGCGGAGCCGTGCCCCGGCGTGGAGCTGTCTCTTTGCGGCGCGGCGAACGGGGATCCCGTTCGTGACCACCTACCACGGCACCTACAACGCGCGGACCGCGCTGAAGACGCTTTATAATTCCGTCATGGTACGGAGCGATGCCGTGATCGCGAACAGCCAGTTCACGGCGGATAATATCCGTACACAATATGCGGGCAAGCCGTATTTTGATGCGGAGAAGATGACGACGATCCCGCGGGGGGCGGATCTCGATCATTTCGCGCCGGATGCGGTTTCTAGGGACACGATCGACGCGGCGGAGCAGCAGTTCGGTGAGGGTTTTAAGGTGCTGCTGCCCGGAAGGTTCACGCCTTGGAAGGGCCAGCGGGTTCTGGTCGAAGCGTTGATCCGGTTTCGCGAACGCCTTCCTGCGGCGAGGGTTGCGGCGATCCTCATTGGACGGATGGATGAGAAACCGGACTATGTGGAAGCCTTGCGCACCGTGATTGCTGAGGCGGGCTTGGGCGATGCGGTGCAGTTGCTTCCCGCAACGGACAACCTGCCCCCGTTTCTGTGCGCGGCGGACGTGGTGGTGTCGGCATCGACAGAGCCCGAGGCGTTTGGGCGGGTCGCGGTCGAGGCCCAAGCGGCGGGAACGCCGATCATCGCGACGGCCCATGGCGGGGCGCTCGAAACGGTCCGCGATGGTGAAACCGGTCTCCTCGTTCCCCCGAATGACCCAGAAGCGCTTGCTTCAGCGCTGATAAACCTTCACGATCGCGGAGCCGAAGAGCGCGCGGAGATGGGGAAGCGCGGTGTGGACCACGTCCATTCATCTTATTCGGTCGGGGCGATGACGAACGCGACATTCATGGTGTATGACGCGGTCATAAAACGGTGGGAGATACGGGGTGCGGGGTAACGATATTCGGTCGGCCGAGCGGGTTTTGGTGATCAAACGCGACGGGTTGCGCCAGTTTGTCGAAGCCGAGCCTGCCTTCTCCGCGATCCGCCAAGCCCATCCCGGGGCGACGATTGATCTGTTAACCAACCCTTTGCTGCAGCGCCTGGCCAAGAGCGCGCCGTGTTTTGATCGGGTGGTGGCGACCCGGGCCCTGGTGCAGAAGGGTGATCGCCGCGAGCTTGTCTCTCAGTTGAAGCGCGTCGGCTATGGCGTGGTCTATGATTTAGACGGCACGAAGGAGTCGATGGAGCTGCGCAGCTCGATGCGGGGCTTCCGTGGTCCGCAGTGGATCGGCCCGCGGTCGCCGCTCTCCGAAGGGAAACGCGCGCTTGCACCGACGCCGCTGGCAGGGCCAGGGATGCGCAAGCTGCTGCGCTCGGCTGGGGTGCAGCCGGATGAGCGGTTGCCCGATCTTTCGTGGTCGGCGCAGGCCGAAGAGAGCAGCGCCGCGATGGAGACCAGCTGGTTCGGCTTGCCCGATCGGTTTGGTGTCCTGGTTCCCGCGGCTGTGCCTGGGCACCGTTGGCCAGCCCAGCGCTATGGCGAACTGGCCGTGGCCCTGGCAGCGCAAGGCATAACGTCGGTGATCGTCGGCGACGGTTTGGTGAGCGACTTTGCTGGCGACATTATCCAAGCCGCCGCCCACGCCGGAGAGCTTCAAGGGCGCAATATCGTTGATCTGTGCGGGAAAGCCGACGCGGCGCAGATCGCTGTGATCGGCCAGAAGGCGAAGTTTTTCGTCGCGGGCCCGGCGGAAGAGCTGCACCTGCTCACATCCGTGGGCCTGAGCGGTGTGGTGGTGATCCCGCCATCTGAGGATATTTCCGGCGACGCCCTTTATGGCCGCAACCTCGTGAAACTGACCGCCTCGCGGTTGGCGCGGGTTGAAGCGGACCTGGCGCTCCAGACGCTCAGCAATATGGGCGTTCTGAAGGCCCCTGAACCGGAACCGCGCCCGCAGCCGCAGTCGAGCTTTGCGCCGCTGCAGCGTTCGCGCCGTGTTCTGCGCTAATGCGCGCACGTCCGTTCACGTTTTGATTGAATCCGTGCCAACGGTTCATTATCTTGCGGGTGGCAAATTTTGCCGCGCGATTTGAGCTGAAAAAGGAGACCGCCCCATCGCCCGCAGACCAATGAACACGACCCCGCCGAAACCGACGGGTCCTCGTATGAATGAAGGCATTCGTGCCGCGCGTATCCTCGTAATCACTGAAGATGGCGAAAAACAGGGCCCGATGCCGGCCGATGAAGCGCGGGAAATGGCGACACGGGCGGGGCTCGACCTCGTTGAAGTCTCACCCAACGATGATGTGCCGGTCTGTAAGCTGATGGACTGGGGCAAGCACAAGTACCAGCAGCAGAAGAAAAAAGCTGAAGCGAAGAAGAAGCAGAAGGTCGTCGAGATCAAAGAGATCAAGATGCGCCCGAACATCGATCAGCATGACTATGAGGTGAAAACCAAGGCCATGCGGCGCTTCTTCGATGGCGGCGACAAGGTGAAGGTGACCTTGCGCTTCCGCGGCCGGGAGATGGCCCACCAGGAGCGGGGCATGGAGCTGCTCAACCGGGTGCGTGAAGAGTTCGAAGAGTCGACCAAGGTTGAGGCGATGCCCAAGCTTGAGGGGCGCCAGATGATGATGGTGCTGGC
Source organism: Pseudomonadota bacterium (assembly GCA_038749595.1). GTDB lineage: Bacteria > Pseudomonadota > Alphaproteobacteria > Caulobacterales > Parvularculaceae > Parvularcula. Next base: position 245,693 of record JBCDHW010000004.1, on the reverse strand, counting down.
TCCGCGCTAGCGGTCTGGCTGCCGCCCCATCGACCGCGTTGTGTGTTGGGCCGAAGGGGGAGGCTGCGATGATCTTCAAACAATTTTTGTTCGCTGGCGGCGCCATTGCTGTCACCGTGCTTGTGCATGCCGTTTTCGCGGTGATCGTCCGTGGGCTGAGGGGTACGGCCCCCGGCCAAGCCAGCGGCGATCTCAGCGGGGTGGTGCAGCTGGTGGTGATCTCGCTTTGGCTGATCGCCGCGCATTGCATTTCAGCGGCGGTTTGGGCGGCGATTTATTGGTACACAGGGACCAGCGGCTCGGTGGAAGAAGCGCTTTACTTCGCGCTTTCGACGTACACGACCCTCGGCTTTGGCGACATCGTCGCGCCGGTGGAGTGGCGGCTTCTCACCGGGCTCTCGTCACTCAACGGACTGTTGATGTTCGGCCTCTCCGCAGCGATCCTCGTTGACGCGGCCGTGTGGCTCCGCCGCGCAGACTAGCATTTGGACAAGAGCGTCACCCCGGACTTGATCCGGGGCCCATCGCGCGGAGCGAAAAAAAACGTGGACTGACGTTTTGGGCAGCGGGTGACGGTGGCTCACTAAGCACGTTTCTTTTTGGGATGGATCCCGGATCAGGTCCGGGATGACGGAAGGGCGCGAGGCGTTTCTCAGCCCACTGAGCAGCATCGCGGACCACGGTGCTGTCGTCGTCGAGGAGAGGGATGAGGCAGTCGTAAAGTGCGGCGTCGGCTGAGTTGCCGATGGCGATGGCGACATTGCGGACGAAGCGGTCACGGCCGATGCGTTTGACCGGGGATTTGCGGAACAGCGCGCGGAAAGCCGCGTCGTCGAGGGCTGCGAGTTCGTCGAGGGGCGGGCTACGGAGCGCGTCGCGGGCGTGGAGTTTCGCTTCGCGGCCTTCTTGGGCGAACTTGTTCCAAGGGCATGCCGCGAGGCAGTCGTCGCAGCCGTAGATCCGATTGCCCATTGCCTCGCGGAACTCATCCGGGATCGGACCTTTGTGCTCGATCGTGAGGTAGGAGATGCACCGGCGCGCATCGAGCTTATAAGGCGCGGGGAAGGCATCGGTCGGGCAGGCATCGAGACATGCCGTACACGAACCACATCGGTCGTGATCGGGGCCCGTGCCCTCAAGCTCCATCCCGACGTAAATCGCGCCGAGGAAGAGCCATGAGCCGAACGCGCGGCTGACGAGGTTGGTGTGCTTGCCTTGCCAACCGAGGCCAGCCTGCCCAGCCAGGGGTTTTTCGGCGACGGGCGCCGTGTCGACGAACACTTTGAGCGGGACGTCGTAGGTGTCGCCAATCCAGCGCCCGAGCTGTTTCAGCTTTTTCTTGATGACGTCGTGGTAGTCATCGCCCTGGGCGTAGACGGAGATATTCGCATTGCTCCGGTCGCGGAGCTTTTCGAGAGGATCCTGATCGGGGCCGTAATTCATCCCGAGCATGACGACGGAAATGGCGCCGTCCCAGAGGACTTTGGGCTGGGCCCGATGCTCCACCCGGTCTTCCATCCACGCCATCGTCCCGTGGTGGCCTAGGCTGAGCGCCTCGCGCAGGTGCTCGAGCACGGAGCTGGGCAGCTCCGCTGCGGTAAAGCCCACGGCATCAAAGCCGAGAGCTTTTGCTTCGCGTTGAATAAGGTCTTCGGGCGTCGTCACTCTTTCCCGATAGCGAGGAAGTGCGGGTTATCAAAGCCGCGCTCTTCCTTGCCGTAGCGCAAGGGGGCGCCGCGTTCTTGGTTGTCGAAGATGTAGACTTCGCCGCCAGCTGCGCGGAGGACAGCGTGGGCTGCGCCTGTGTCCCACTCCATTGTCCGGCCGAGGCGGGGATAGATGTCGGCGCGGCCATCGGCGATGGCGCAGAATTTGAGCGAGGAGCCTGCGGGCATCACATCGGTGACGCCGAGCTTTTCGAGCATCCGCTGGGTCTCTTCATTGCCGTGGCTGGCGGAGGTCATGGCGACCATGCCTGATTCGGGCTTCGGCCTTACGGAGATCGGGGCCGGGTCGCTTTTCGGGGTGCCCGTATCGAAGTCGTAGTCTTGCTTCGTGGCGCCGCCGTCGATGGTGCCGACGTAGATCGTTCCGGTCGCGGGGACTGTGACCACACCCGCCACGGGCTCGCCATTTTCAATCAGGGCGATGTTGACGGTGAATTCGTCGGTGCCTTTCAAGAAATCTTTCGTGCCATCGAGGGGATCGACCAGGAAAAACCGCTCGGTCGCTTTCGGAACAGCGCCGCCTGCGACGGATTCTTCGGCGATGATCGGGATGTCGCCAGCCTTGTCTTTGAGGATCGCCAGGATCGCTATTTCCGCTTTTTCATCTGCGTCGGAGACCAGCGAACCGTCGGCTTTCTCTCGGGATTCCGCGCCTTTACGGTAGAAATCGAGGACGATCTTGCTGCCCGCGATGGCGGCTTCGGTCATCGCGCTGATTGGATAGGTCATGGTACATGTTCCCCGGGTGTTAGGTGCGGCACTGCGGCTTCAGCGTGTGGTCACGAATTTGGCCTAGCATCCCTTGTTGCAGGCACGAACCTTGCCTTGAGGTTACGCGGTCTGTGGGGGTAAGCGTTTTTTTTGAGGGTACGGTGAAAGCAGTCCGCCTTATGTCCACCACCGCAAGCGGTAACGTCGATGAGTCCCACAAACGCAGGCGGAATGGGATTTCCCGGGACGTCTGCGCGGATATTGTCGCGCTTTCCCAAATCCTGATCATTACGGCCGCGGCCTGGCTGGCGACGCATTTCGCGACGCTGACGGCAGCGCCTGACGGCTTTGTTCGTGAGACCCCGGCGGGATACCTGATCTCAGCGGGGTTCTTGATCAGCCTGATTTACAGCGAGGCCCTGCGCCAGGGCGGGTATTTCCGGTTTGATCAGCTGCTTGACCCTTGGAGCACGCTGCGCGGGGTGATCTGGCGGTATGGGTTGATCGTCCTCAGCTTTATTGCGGCGTGCTATTCGCTCGGGCTGACCCAGCTGTTGTCCCGCGGTTGGCTGATGGCGTGGGTGGTGATTGCCTCTGTCGGCATAGGGGGCAGCCGGTTCATGACGGCCTTTGTCCTGCGGCGCTTGTCCGTGGCTGGTGGGTTGCTCTGCCGCCGGATTGCGATGGTTGGGGCACCGACCCGTGCCCACGTGATCGCCGAGGAGACGAAACGCACCGAGGCGAGCGTGGAGATCGTCAAATCGTTCGATCCCAATACACTGGGCGATATTGAATCGCCGGAATTCAAGCAACTTCAAAAGCTTGTCGAGAACGGTGAGGTCGACGATATCCTCGTCTGTCCGCAAGGTGAGGCCAACGATGCGGTGCTCGCCAACGTGCTCGACCAGCTGCGCCGCCTTCCGGTGCACGTGAGCCTAGCGCCGCATCCCCTCTGGATTACCCGCGGTGGGCGGATGTCGTCGATTGGCGATGTGCCGTTCTATATGGTGCAGCGCAAACCCATCGAGGGATGGGGGATCTTCACCAAAGCGCTCGAGGACCGGATCCTTGGGTTCTTGATGCTGCTGGCCCTGTCGCCGATCATGCTGGCCTGCGCGATTGCGGTGAAGCTGGACAGCCGGGGACCGATTTTCTTCGTCCAGCGCCGCCAGGGCATGGCTGGTGATGTCTTCCCGATCATGAAATTCCGGTCGATGAAGGTCATGGAAGACGGCGACGACGTCAAACAGGCGACCAAGGATGATGACCGTATCACCAAGGTCGGTGCGATCCTGCGGAAAACCTCGCTCGACGAGCTTCCGCAATTGTTCAACGTGATCAAAGGCGAGATGAGCTTGGTCGGCCCGCGGCCCCATGCGCTCAAACACGACGAATATTACTCGGCGCTGATCAAAGACTATGCCGCGCGCCATCGGGTGAAGCCGGGGATGACGGGCTGGGCCCAGGTCAATGGCTTCCGCGGTGAGACCAACGAGCCGGAAAAGATGGAAGCCCGCCTCCGCTATGACCTCGATTACATCGAGAATTGGTCCCTGTGGTTCGACATGCGCATCCTGATCCTCACCGTGAAAGCGGTGCTAAAGCCTGAGAACGCTTACTAGCCGCCCGTCTGCGCGGGGTTTTGACCGAGGATCGGAGCGTTTGCCTGAGCGCGAGGCTTTTCGCGGCAGCCCGGTGGGCTATACTAACGCCTAAGCTAGCGAAAGAACGACGATGTCTGATCAAGAACTTTGTGCGTGCAAGGACTGCGCACCGGCTTGTACCTGTGCGGACGTGCAGCCCGCTGGGTCGGGGTGCTGCTGCGGTGAGGCCTGCTCGTGCAGCGACTGTGCGTGCCCGGCGAGCTGCGGGTGCCCGAGCGTCAGCCGCTAAAGCAGCGCGGGATGCAGCGGCTTCGTTGTCGAACCCGCAAAAGCTTCCGTTTCACGGTCCTTCCGCGCGCCGGAACGGCGTAAGGCCTCCTCGTGTCCTGCTCGCGTGCTGATGAACCTTTGTCGGCCGCTTCGCCGGGCCTAAGGTCTTGCGGTGAGGAAAGACAAGACACCGCCTGCTGATCTTTTGCCGCTGCTGATGGAATGGCGAGCGCCGCGTTTTGGGAAGTCCAACCCTGAGAACCTGACGAACGATGCGTGGGTGTGGATCATCCAAAACCACGTTGTCGCCTATCACGTTGACGTGGCCTTGAGTTTGCTTGACCGGCGTGTCCGGAAGCCCGTGTGGTACATTCAGGAGCAAGGCAAAACGTTAGAGCCCATGGACTGGCCGGCGTGGTGTTTCGACCGCATGATCAACACGAGAACTGAGCTTCCCGACGGGCGGACAATCTCGATCGGCGGATGTCACGAAGACTGGTACGATTCCGACTTTTACATCTACAACGACGTCGTCGTTCAGTCCCCGGATGGAACTGTCCAGATCTTCGGCTACCCCGAAGACATCTTTCCGCCTACTGACCATCATTCCGCAACGCTCGCGGACAACCGGATCATCATCATCGGGAATGGTGCGATAGGGGCGCCCGAGGAAGACCTACCGGTCTATGCGCTGTCGCTTTCCGATTTCTCGATGGAGAAGATCGTGTGCGATGGTGAGGTGCCGGTTGGTCTAATCGATCAAAGCGCTTGCTACGATGCGGGCGCCCATCGCGTGCTTGTTGAAGGCGGTGAAATGTCTCACCCGGAATGGGGAAACACGGACAATATCGATCTGTGGTCACTCGACCTGAGCAGCAGAACATGGACCCGAGAGACGCGGCGCCCTTGGTCGCGGTTTGTTATTTTTCGCGAGCCGTGGAGCCGGAACCGGCTCTCCGACTTCTATGACGTTTTAAGAGCTCAGCGGACGGGGCGTTGGAGCAAGTGGGACCAGGAGAAGCTTGATCGGCTCACCGACGGAGGCTGCGAGCTCGACGAACAGCTTTTCAATGCGCGCTACACCCCGCCGATCGAGCACACCGTCATTGAGAGCAAAGACGGGTTCAGAGCCGCCCATCGGATTGAGATCGCGGGCACGCAGGTTTTCTACCGGCAAGACGATGATGGGGTGTACCTAACGATCGAGGGGTCCCTGGGGAGCGATGTGACCCAGGCGCTGATCGATGATCTGTTGGGCAAGCTATCGCGGCTCGAAAACAAGCCCTACGCTTACAAAAGCATCGATGTGTAACCGCGCGGATGAACCCAGGTTGATCCCACCGCGGGCGGCGGAAGGGCGCCTTTGGGCCACCCTTGCCATCTGCGCAACTTTCCTCTACCCGCGCCGCTCAAACCACAGGGCGTAAGGACCTTCGGTGGCGTTCGCGCTTCCCCTTCGCCCGAGGCTCAACCGAAGGAGACATCGTGAGCGCACCTGAATTTTCGATGCGCCAGCTGCTTGAGGCTGGCGTCCACTTTGGCCACCAAACCCACCGCTGGAACCCCAAGATGCGCCAGTACATCTTTGGCGATCGCGGCGGCGTGCATATCATCGACCTCAGCCAGACGGTGCCTCTGCTGCACCAAGCCCTGACGAAAGTCCGCGACGTGGTTGCTGGTGGTGGCCGGATCCTGTTCGTGGGCACCAAGCGCCAGGCGCAACAGCCCGTGGCCGAAGCCGCTGAACGCTGCGCCCAATACTTTATGAACCACCGCTGGCTTGGCGGCACGCTGACCAACTGGGAAACCGTGTCGAACTCGATCAAGCGCCTCGGCGAGATCGAAGAGACCCTGGCGGGCGAGGGCGGCTCCTTCACCAAGAAAGAGCAGCTCAACATGCAGCGCGAGGCGGAGAAGCTGACGCTGAGCCTTGGCGGTATCCGCGACATGGGCGGCTTGCCGGACCTGATGTTTGTGATCGACGTGAACAAAGAGTCGATTGCCATCAAAGAGGCGCGCAAGCTCGGCATTCCTGTCGTGGCTGTGGTTGATACCAACTGCTCGCCTGAAGGTGTGCAGCACATCATCCCAGGCAACGACGACGCCAGCCGCGCAATCTCGCTCTACTGCAACCTGGTTGCTGATGCTGTGATCGACGGCCTTGGCGCTGCGGCTGTGGCCATGGGTGAAGACCTTGGCGCGATGGAAGACTTTGAGGGCGAGCCTGCTCTTGAAGCGGCGCCAGAGGCGGAAGCGGAAGCGCCTGCTGAGGACGCACCGGCGGCTGAAGCTGCTGCAGAAGCACCTGCCGAAGAAGCAAAGACCGAAGCCTAAGCGCCCGGCCCGAGGGATCTCGGGCCAGCCGCTTGACTTCCGCGGCGGGGCGCTCTCTAGCCCTGCCAGAGTTCCCATTCGTTTGTTCGGGCGGACCCTTCCGCCCACCCGCTCCCAAGGAGGACCCGATGGCTGATATCACGGCCGCGATGGTGAAAGACCTGCGCGACAAAACCGGCGCAGGCATGATGGACAGCAAGAAAGCCCTGGTGGAAACCGGCGGCGACGTGGAGGCCGCGGTCGATTGGCTGCGTAAGAAAGGCCTTGCGAAAGCAGCGAAAAAAGCTGGCCGCACGGCCGCTGATGGCCTCGTTGCGTTTGCCCTCGACGGCACCAAAGGTGCGCTGGTCGAAGTGAACGCCGAGACCGACTTCGTTGCCCGCAACGAGACGTTCCAAGGCATGGTCCGCGATATCGCTGACGTCGCCCTCACCGTTGATGGCGATACCGAAGCGCTCAAAGCCGCGGCTTATCCGGGTGCGGACAAGTCGGTGGAAGCCCACATCGCTGAGATGGTCGGCCAGATCGGTGAGAACATGGCCCTCCGCCGCGCCCAAGGCGTGTCGGTCGACCAAGGCGTCGTCGTGCCTTACGTGCACACCCCGATTGCCGATCGTTCAGGCAAGATCGGCGTGCTGGTGGCGCTTGAATCGGACAAGAACGCCGATGAGCTCCAAGAAGTCGGTAAGCAGGTCGCGATGCATATCGCAGCGGCGCGCCCTCAGGCGCTCAACGTGGAAGGCCTCGACCAGGCGGTCGTGCAGCGTGAGAAGGACGTCCTGTCCGATCAGGCGCGTGCTTCGGGCAAGCCGGACAACATCATCGAGAAGATGGTCGAAGGGCGCATTCGCAAGTTTTACGAAGAGAGCGTCCTGCTTGAGCAGATCTTCGTGATCGACGGCGAGACCAAAGTCAAAGACGTCGTCAAGAACGCCGGCGCAACACTGAAAGCTTACGTCCGCTTCGAACTCGGCGAAGGCATCGAGAAGCAAGAAGACGACTTCGCCGCCGAAGTCGCGAGCTTATCGAAGAGCTGACGCACAAGGTTCGCCTCTCGCGCGATACGTCAAAGCCCGGGCCGAAAGCCCGGGTTTTTTTGTGAATGCGCCAAAATGCGACCGATTCGGTCGACCCTACGCAAGGCGCTTGCCGATCCATTCTTTGAGTATCTCATCATCAGCGTCTTTGCTCTCGCACCGATCCGTCTGGTCGGTGCGGGGCCCGTGAGTGATCGTCGAATTCTCGAGCCGAACGAGTTTAAATTAAAGCGACCGACCGTTCAGTAAGGCGAGGTGGCGGGCGACGGCGCGGCGGACTTCGCTGGTCTGTTTTGGCGGTTCTTCGTTGGACTCGGTCTTTTCTGGTTGCTCGGCGGCTGGTGCGGTTTTCTCGGTTTGTGATGGGCCGAGGAGCTCGTCGGGCCAGGTTGCGAGGGCGGCGCGGAAGGGGGCGGGGTCGCGGAAGGCGCGTGCGAGGACCATGGATCCTTCGAGGAGGGCGACGCCGCGGACGGCGCGGGTTCTGGCCTCGTCGGGGTCGAGACCGGTTTCTTCGAGGACGGCGGCGATGCCGGTGATCATGGCAAGGGCCAGACTTTGGGCGCCGTCGACGAGGGATTGGGGTGAAGCCTCGGGTGTTCCGAAGACATTGATGAGCGAGGCGTCTTTACCGCCGTCAAAAAGCGCGTCGAACGCTGAAGCGGCGGCTTCGAGGCGTTTTTTCGGATCGCCTGGGCGCTTGAGCGGCGACAGGACTTGGGCATCGAGCCAGCGCCCAAGCGCGGCGAGGGTCGAGGTGGCGAGGTCTTCTTTGCCGCCGGGAAACCGATGGTAGAGGCTCGCGCGCTTGAGTTCGGTCGCTTCGGATAACTTTGACAGCGATGCGCCCTCGTAGCCGAGGGCGCGGAAGACGGTCATAGCGCGGGTGAGCACCGCTTCGTCGCTTTCTTTCGCAGGTCTGGCCATGCGCTTTTTTGAACGACCGTGCCGCCTTTGGGAAGACCTCAAAGCGAATTTTACCGATCGTTCGGTAATAAGTGACGGGCTGGATTATCCGCGTTTTTTCAGCGGTGCCACCTTGTTCCGACGTCCGCCGATCGGTCGGGAACGCGTTGCCGATGCCCACGACAGGCGCACGGGTGGTTGGGGAGCGCCAGGGCCGCCAGCCGCCGCGTAATGGCTGTGCTCTGAGCCGACCTCGTCTGGCGCGGTGCTCGCCCCGGCATCTTGGGGCTGCCAAGCGCGCATCACGCCGTAGCCGCTGAACGCGGCGTTGGTCTCGTAGAGGCTTTCGATCATCACCACCGGCGTATCGGCGACGTGCTCGCCTTCGAGGTTGGTGTCATTGCCAAAGCCCCCGCCGCCGCCCGGCGGGAAGGCTCGGGCGAAGGGGACGAACAGCTGCAAGACCTCGGCATAAGCTTCGAACAGGCTGTTGACGGCGCCCTCAAGGCCCGTCGTTTCGAGATCGGTGATGTAGGACAGCCCGGCTTCCTGGGCCTCGCGACGGCGGATTCCCTGGCCGTGGATGCCGATTTCGTAGAGGAAGAAGTCGGCGAGCTTTTCGTTGTCTTTGGCCGAAAGCGGGCGCAGGCGCGATCCTAAGATCTTCATGATTTTCCGGCGGTTTTCGCGGAAGATCCGGTAGATCGAGCCGAGCTTCATGGGGTCGGAATTGCGCGTCAGCCACTCGAGCATCGTCGCATCATCGATCTTCCCGCGCATGTCGAAGTCTTTGATCAGCTGCATGAACCCCTGGAGGGCACTGACCCCGCCGCCGGAGGGCTGGGGCTGCCAGAAATAGTGATAGGCTTGGGTATCCGTTGGCCCCAGGACGCTGGAGAGGCCCATGACGATCTCGTCGCCGCCAAGGGCGATGCCGGTCCCTGCGCTATACGACTCAAAGGGAAGGATGATCCCGATCTGGGTCTTGGGGAGGTAGTCGCGCAACATCGCGTGAAGAGACCAGGGCAGGGTCGCATCGCCGCCATAGGTCGAGACGAAGAGGTCAAGCTTGCGCACGCCATCGGCTTTTGCGCGCGCAACGTGCTTTTCGAGGATGCGGATATCTTCGCTGAGGACCAAGCTGCGCCAGCCCTCGCGGTAGCTCGTCATGTAGGTCAGGACGGTTGAGCCCCGCGCCTCACCGATCCGCTGAAGAAGGTCGAGGCGCTGGGCCTCGGTTTCACGCAACGCGCGCATCCCCGCGCTGTCGCCGCCCCATAGTGTCATTGCTGGTCCGCTCCACCGCACGCCTTAGGTTAAGAGAGTAGCACAGCTTTTTAGAGAAGCGATGCCGTTCCTCGGTTTCGCTGAGAAAAGAAGCTCGCGCCCTCTGAACAAATCTGATAGCCGCCTCGCGCATCCGCCGGAGCCTCCTGATGAACGAACCGCAATACCGCCGCGTCCTCCTCAAAATCTCCGGGGAGGCGCTGATGGGAGACGGCGAGTTCGGCATTGATCTCGAGACGGTGGAGCGGATTGCGGGGGAAGTCCGCGCGGCGACTGAGCTCGGGGTTGAGGTCTGCCTTGTGGTCGGCGGCGGCAATATTTTCCGCGGGTTGTCGATGGCGGCGAAAGGCATGGAGCGGGCCAGCGCCGACTATATGGGCATGCTGGCGACGATCATGAACGCGTTGGCGGTGCAGAGCTCGCTGGAAGGCGCGGGGGTGGACACGCGGGTGCTCTCGGCGATCCACATGCAGTCGATTTGCGAGCCTTATATTCGGCGCCGGGCCATTCGGCATTTGGAGAAGGGCCGGGTGGTGATCTTCGCGGGCGGCACCGGAAACCCATACTTCACCACGGACACGGGTGCGGCGCTGAGGGCGGCTGAAATGGGGTGCCAGGCGCTCTTTAAGGGGACCCAGGTGGACGGTGTCTACTCGGCGGATCCGAAGTTGGATCCGAGTGCGGAGCGCTATGACCGGATTACCTATCGTGAGATTTTGACCAAAGATCTCAAGGTGATGGACCAGTCGGCTGTGAGCCTGACCCGGGAGAACGGCATCCCGATTGTGGTCTTCAGCTTGCGCGACGGGATCGTTGGAGCGCTCACTGGGCAAGGCAAGTTCACCATCGTCGAAGACTAGGCGCGGCTTCGCTTCGGACTAAATCTCCTGACCTGACGGGGTGCGGCTGGCGCGTGCTCTGGTGAGGAGGGCGTTTGAGATGAAAATGTATATCAAAAGCGTGATGGTCAGCGACCAGCAAAAAGCGCTTGAATTTTATACCGAAAAGCTTGGGTTCGCGGTCAAGAATGACATTCCGATGGGTGAATTTCGCTGGCTGACCTTGGTCTCGCCCGAGGAACCTGAGGGAACGGAGCTGGGGCTTGAGCCGAACCAGTATGAGGCGGCGCAAGCGCTTCAGAAGGCGCTCTACGCCGACGGTATTCCGTGGACGGCGTTTAGTGTGTCCGACATCGAGGGTGAGGTTGCCAAGCTCAAGGACCGCGGTGTGGCGTTCAAGACCGAGCCGATGAAGGCGGGGGGCGCGACGATTGCCACCTTTGATGATACGTGCGGAAACTATATTCAGTTGATCCAGCTCGATTAGAAACAAACCCCGCTCTCGGTTGCGCACGAACCCTATGGCGCTGAAGTCATGGCCTTGTTTTCTAGCGCGCATTTGCGAATAAGTTCCGTGACGATGTGTTCTGTGGTGGGGTTCCATGTTGCGAAGACTTGTTGGCGTTCTTGCCTTGAGCGCGTGCGTTAGCCCGGGGCCGACGGGTCCGCGAACGGCGCTCCATGTGCCGGGTGATTTTACCCCGACCATCGCGGTGGGCGATCAGGCGACCATCGCGCGGGGCGAGACAAAGCTCGTTGGGACGATCGCTGCGAAGCGCTCGGCGGTGCTTGAAGCCCCGGCTGAAATCGGGCGCAAAACGTATAAGGCGGGCACGGTTTTCCTGGCCGCGTACGAAGGGCGTGTTCCAAAAAACCAAGGCGAAGCGTTGCCCGTCAGCGGGTACTATTGTGCCTTTGTCGACCGCACCAATGTGCTGGGCTCAGACGGTCGCCATGACTGCCTCCATGATAGTGACGGGGACGGGGTTTTTGACAAAGCCCTGGTCGGGGACAGCTTTGACGACGGCGCGATGTTCGAAGCGTTTTCGGCGGTTGAGGTGCCCCTGGAAACGCCTGTCCGTTATCGCAAAGCGGGCGCGACCAGCCCTGCAACCTATCTCGGCATGCGGCTTTGCTCGGTAGAGGGCGTGCCGCGGTTTGCGTTAGCAGCGGAGAGCACAGACGGGTTCGCATTGGCAGGGCTCAAGCCCTGTTTGTTCGGGAAATTGACCGACGATGGCCATGTCGAGGTTGGCGATATCGTCCTGGACGTGACGCCCAATGACCAGAGTGTCGCTTACCGGGTCGTTGCCGCGCCGAAGGCCCGGGGGCCGGTCCTGGTGCCCGGTGCCGGGATCGCTTTGCGGGATTTCTCGACCCCAGAGACGACGCGCGACGAGGCGGTCCGATCTCTGGATTCGCTGCTTTCGGCGGTGGGCAGTAATGTGGTGACAGCGGAGGCGGCACGCTTCCCTGGGCGCAAGTTTAAGGCGGCCAAGGGGGCTGTTTTTCTTCAAGCGAAGGCGGACTACGGCACCACCGGGACCCTCTCGGCGCCGTTTTCGTTCCGCTCGCCGGTTGCGCTGGGATGGTTAGGCTCGCGGACAGTTGAGCTCCCCGTCGGAACGCCGGTTTATGGTGCTCGGCTTGGCTCCTTCTCGTCGATGATCAGGTCACTTCAGGGGGCGGAGCAGCAGATCACCTGGTGCGCGCTGGATCAGAACGATGGCTCAGACCGTTGGAACTCCCTGTGCTTCCCGATCGCGGACCAGGGCGGATCGTATATGATCCGGGAGGACGGAACGTTGTTCGTGACCTCGCTTTCCAGCACGACGCCGCCAGGCCGGACGACACCGGTGGTGAAGCAAGGGCCCGCTGAGCTGGGACCCGAGCTGACGGCGTCGATGAGCATCGCAGCGGTCCGGCGCCAGGCGCTTTATGTGGACATTGCGCTGCGCACGCCGAGCGGGCAGCGCCAGTCGCTCCGCCGGTCCCTGCGGCTGAGCGAAAAGGGCAACGCCAAGATGCGGTTGAGCGGCGCCTCGGCGCTGCTGTTCAGCGTCGATGAAGACCGCAACGTCACGGTCACGGTGGAGGGACCGTTGGAGCTTCCAGCGGGAACGGGCCTCTACTAAACGGGGAAACGAAGCTGGACCAAAGGCAGAACATCGGGCATACCGATGTTCTCGTCATCCCCGGGTAGGGCCTTGTCCGACCGCCGCGTTTTCTCACCGACTGAACTGGCGCAGCTGGAGCGCTGCAGCCAGCAGATGCTGTTCGACAAAAAGCATGGCGTGCGCCGTTCCCAGCGCTGGAAAGCCCGCGCAGCGGAGGGGCGGGTCGTTCACGCGGAGCTCCACCGGGCCGCGTCGCGCCATAAGACGGGCCGAACGCTGCCGCTCCGGCTGATCGTGCTGCTGCTGGTCCTGGTGGGTATCGCGGCGGCTGTGTTTGGGCTCGTGCACTAGTGCTGGTCCTGCTTGCGCTTGGCGCTGCGGCGCTGGTTCTCATCCTTGTCGTTTTGCGCGGCGGCGAAGCGGGTGACGGTGATCTGCTGCCGCCGGAGCTTAAGGGCGCCCGCCTCGTGATCAGTGAAAAAACGATTGAGCGAAAACGTCCTGTTGCCGTGCGCGGGAGGCCTGACGAGGTCTGGGTGAAGGATGGTCGCCGGGTGATCATCGAAACCAAATCCCGCGCGGGCGGGGTCTACCCAGCCGACCGGATGCAGCTTGCAGCCTACGCCTATATTTTGCGGGGGGATGGGGGCATGCCTCTTTCCGCTTACGGATATATCCGCTTCACCGGAGGCGCCGAGGGGCCGCGGTTCCAGAAGGTGAAGCTGAAACCCGATGACGATGTGATCGCCGCCCACCGTAAGCTGCAGCGTATCCTTCGGGGGAAGGATACGCCCGAGTTTGCGCGCCAAGCGGCCCTCTGCGGCGGGTGCGGTCATATCGACCGCTGTCCCTCACCGAAGACACCGAAAGCCGCTTAGAGCGCCGCGCTGCGCTTTCCCTTTGGCTCGGAGGGGCTATAAGCCGCCCGGATAGTCGATTCCAAGGATACCTGTGATGAGTGAAGGTCCCGATTTTAAAAAACTTGAGAGCCGTATGGACGGTGCCCTTGAGAGCCTGAAGACAGAGTTTGGTGGGCTGCGTTCCGGGCGGGCTTCGGTCCAGCTGCTCGAGCCTGTGACCGTCAGCGCGTATGGCTCGGACATGCCCCTCAACCAAGTGGGTACCGTTGGCGTCAGTGACGCGCGTACGCTGTCGGTCAGTGTTTGGGACAAAGGCCTCGTTGGCGCAGTCGAGAAGGGCATCCGGGAGTCGGGCCTGGGTCTTAACCCGGTGACCGATGGTCAAACCGTCCGTGTACCGCTTCCGCCGATGACCGAGGAACGCCGCAAAGACCTGGCCAAGATGTGCGGCAAATACGCTGAAGGGGCGAAAGTGGCGATCCGCAATGTCCGGCGTGATGGTATGGAAGAGATCAAGGCGGCGGACGGCTTGCCCGAGGACGACGCCAAGAAAATGCAAGACCGCGTCCAGAAACTCACCGACGATAAGGTGAAAAAAGTGGAAGAAATGCAGTCTGCCAAGGAAGAAGAAATCATGCAGGTCTAAAAGGCCTGGTTGAGGCAGGCGAGAAGCGAGGGGCGTGATGCTCGCAGCGAAGACCAAAGTGGAGCAAACCGAGCGGACCGGCGGCGAGGCCCCGCTGGCCAACCACGTTGCGATCATCATGGATGGCAACGGCCGCTGGGCTGAGCGTGAAGGTCTGACGCGGCTTGAAGGTCATCGCGCGGGCGTTGAAGCAGCGCGCCGCACCGTGCGGGCGGCACGGAAGGCGGGCGTGCGGATCGTGACGCTCTACAGCTTTTCGACGGAGAACTGGTCGCGGCCCGATTGGGAAGTGCGCCATCTCTTGGGTTTGCTACGCCGTTTCTTCCGCCAGGACCTGAGCGAGCTTGCTGGCGAGGGCGTCTGCGTCCGCATTCTTGGCGACCATGACAGCTTGCCACCGGACATTAGGAAGCTCGTCGAAGACGCAGAGAATTCAACCCGTTCGAACACAAACTTCATCCTTCAAATCGCGTTCAATTACGGTGGCCGTGACGAGCTGGTACGGGCGGCGGCGGAGATTGCGCAAAAGGCGGCAGCGGGCGCGCTCGATCCTGCGCAGGTGAACGAACAGACCCTGTCCCAGCACCTGGACACGTCGGGTGTGCCGGATCCCGACTTGATTATTCGAACCAGCGGCGAGCGGCGGATTTCGAACTTCCTCCTCTGGCAGGCGGCGTATTCGGAGTTCATCTTCCTCGATGTGATGTGGCCGGACTTTGGCGAAGACCATCTGCTGGCCGCGCTTGAGGATTATCGCGGGCGCGACCGCCGCTATGGCGGGCGAAAAGGCGAGGCGGCTGCGGCTTCGTGAATGCCGGGGAAGCGTCCGAAGAAGCGCGACCGCCGCTTCGGACCCGTGTCCTCACCGCTGCGGTCCTGATCCCCCTCGCGCTGGGATCGGTGGCAGCGGGCGGCAGGCTGTACGCGGCGTTGATCGCGGCGATGACGATCTTTCTCCTGTTTGAGTGGACCCGGATGGTGGATGGCGCAGAGATGCGCCGGGGGTTCTACGTGCTCTCCGCGACGGCGGCGGTGGCAAGTTACCTTGCCGCGGGCGGATTGCCCCTCTGGGGCCTTGGCGCGGCGCTCATGGGCGGGGCGATCGCAACGGTTTTGGAGTGGCCCAAACCCAGCCCGCCCAGCTGGCCTGCGGTTGGGGCGCTTTATATCATTGTGCCCGCGGTGGCGGCGCTGTGGCTCCGCCGCGATGCGCCGGAGGGCGGTTTTCTCACCTTGCTGCTGTTCATCAGCGTCTGGGCGGCGGACAGCGCGGCCTACCTTTCGGGCAAGAGCTTTGGCGGCCCCAAGCTCGTGCCGCGGATTTCGCCGAACAAGACCTGGGCCGGCGCGATTGGCGGCGTCCTGGGCGCAGGGCTTGCCGCCGGGGCGCTGGCGCTCCTGGTGAAGCCTCACGAGGCGGGGGGCTCACTGCTCCTAGGGTTCGTGCTTGGCGCCGCGGCGGTGGTTGGGGACATCATCGAAAGCAGCATCAAGCGGCGGTACGGTGTGAAGGACTCAGGGGGTGCGTTCCCGGGGCATGGCGGGGTGCTCGACCGGCTCGACGGCTTTTTGTTTGCTGTCTTCGCACTGGCGGTGATCGTTCTTTTGTTGCAAGGCGTCGGGTAACCATCAGCTGGGAGGGCTTCCGCACGATGCTTAAGCGCCGCGCCACAATTCTTGGCGCCACAGGCTCTGTAGGCCAAACCACGCTCAACCTGATCAAAGCTGCGCGCGAGACCGGCGACGCCGACATTGAGGTGGTCGCTGTTACGGCGAATTCGAAGGTCGATGAGCTCGCGGACGCGGCTGTTCAGTCGGGAGCGCAGTTTGCGGCGATCGCCAATCCCCACGCCGGTGAGGAATTGGCCGCGCGGCTGCTCGGGACAGGCATCAAGTCTGCCGCGGGGCCTGAGGCGGTGATCGAAGCTGCCCAAATGGATGCAGACTGGGTGATGGCGGCGATTATGGGATCGGCGGGGATCAAGCCGCTGCTGGCCGCAGCAGAGCGGGGTGCCAACATCGCCTTTGCCAACAAAGAATGCCTCGTTTGCGCCGGGGATGCCGTGCTGGCGGCGATGAAGCGGGGCGGTGGCCGGTTGCTGCCCGTCGACAGCGAGCACAACGCGATTTTCCAGGTTTTCGACGTGGAACGACCTCATCGGGTGCGGCGTCTGATTTTGACAGCGTCCGGTGGCCCGTTTCGCCAGCGGACGCGGGAATCGCTGCGCGGCGTGACGCCTGAGGAAGCGGTGAAGCATCCCAACTGGACCATGGGCGCGAAGATTTCGGTCGATAGCGCGACGATGATGAACAAGGGGCTGGAGCGGATTGAGGCGGCGTACCTCTTCCCGGTGCCCAAGGAGATCATCGGCATCGTGGTGCACCCCCAATCGGTGATCCACAGCCTTGTTGACTACATCGACGGCTCGGTGCTGGGGCAATTGGGTCAGCCAGACATGACGATCCCCGTGGCATCGGCGCTGGCATGGCCTGACCGGGTGCCCACGCCGATGGAGCCGCTGGACCTCGTCAGCATCGGGCGGTTCGATTTTTTCGAAGCCGACGAAGAGCAATTCCCTGCCTTGCGCCTTGCCCGCGAAGCATTGGATGAGGGCGGTCTTGCGACCTGCATTTTGAACGCTGCGAACGAAGTGGCGGTGGCTGCCTTTCTTAAGGGTCATCTGCCGTTTCTGGACATCACCGACGTGACTGAACATTGTCTCGAATCGATGCGACCTAATCACGGCAGTGCCGACCTCGACGAGGTTCTTGCAACCGACAAGCAGGCGCGCGAACAGGCGTGGCGCCGGGTCGAAGACCTGGCACAGCGGAGCTAAGGCGAGGCATGCTGGAAACGGTTCTCGGGAATGCGCAGACGACCCTTGTCAGTGTGCTGGCGTTCCTCATCATGCTGCCGCTGATCGTGTTCATCCACGAGTTGGGGCATTTCCAAACCGCGCGTTTGTTCGGTATCCGGATTGATGCATTTTCGATCGGTTTTGGACCGGCGCTGAAGTCGTGGGTCGATCGGCACGGAACGGTCTGGAAGATCTCCGCGATCCCGCTTGGCGGCTATGTGAAGTTCTTCGGCGATGCGAACGCGGCGTCTGCTGGTGCGTCGAGCGACAGCCAGAAGTCGGGCGCGACCCAGTTTGGCTCGGAACGCGCGAAACTCGAACATGCGCTGACGGACGAAGAGAAACGGGTCTGCTTCCACTTCAAGCCGGTCTGGCAGCGGGCCTGTGTTGTGGCGGCGGGGCCTATCGCGAACTTCGTACTGGCGATTGTGCTGCTGTCGTCGATCTTCATGGCGTTCGGCTCGGTGGTCGTGGAGCCAATCATCGGCACCGTGGCGGAGGATAGCGCGGCAGCCGAGGCGGGGTTTGAGCCGGGCGATCGGATCATCACGATGAACGGCGCGCCGGTTGGCGATTTCAACGACATGGCCGCGCGGGTGAAACTGTCGAGCGGGACGGAACTGACTTTCGTGGTCGAGCGCGGCGATGAGGAAGTCACCCTCAAGGCGACGCCGCGGCGCACGGTGCAGGTCGACGCGTTTGGCAATGAGATTGAAGCGGGGCTGCTTGGCGTTAGTGCCAGCGCTGAGGGCGTGGTCCGCAAGCGCTTTGGCCCCCTCGCCGCTGTCGGCGAAGGCACAAAAGAGGTCGGCCGGATCATCAGTATCACGGCGCGGTATTTCGGGCGGCTCGTGCGTCTCGAAGAAGACCCCCGCCAGATTGGCGGGCCGATACGGATCGCGGAATATGCGGGCCAAGCGGCGAGCTCGGGCTTTGAAGAGGGCACCGAAGCGTCGATCCTCGACCGGCTGATTGTCAGCGGAACCAACTTCCTTCAGGTGGCTGCGTTGATCTCGATTTCGGTCGGGTTTTTGAACTTGCTGCCCGTTCCTGTCCTCGATGGGGGCCATCTCATGTTCTACGGATATGAGGCGGTGGCGGGGAAACCCATGAATGAAAAAGTCCAGGGCTTCTTGTTCCGGATCGGGCTTGCATTGATCCTGACACTGATTGTGTTTGTGGTCGCAAATGATGTGCTTCGGCTCTTAACCTCGTAATCCAACAAGGGGTGGCGGTGCTTAGAATGACAAAAAATACGGCGCGGGGCATCCAGATTTTGGGCGCGAGCGTCATGCTGGCGTTTGCCGGGTTGGGCCTGACCGGGCCGGCGGCGGCCCAGACGGTGCAGGGGGCGGGGCCTCAGGTCGACGGCGAGTTCTCAACGCTGATCCGGACGATTTCGGTGCGGGGAAACCAGCGGATCGAAAGCGGCACGTTGCGCTCCTACCTTCCGGTTGAGCCGGGGATGTTCATTGATCAGTTGACGATCGATAGCGCGCTGAAGTCGCTGTTTGCGACGGGTCTGTTCGAAGATGCGCAGATCAATTTCGACGGCCGCCGGGGCATTCTCGAGGTGGTGGTTCAGGAGAACCCGATCGTCAACCGTGTGGTCTTTATCGGCAACAAGCGGACCGACGAAGAGAAGTTCACGGAGGAAATCGAGCTGGAGCCGCGGGCGGTCTATACCCGCGCCAAGGTTCAGGCCGATGCCCAGCGGATCATCGAAGTCTACCGCCGGTCAGGCCGCTTTGGCGCGACGGTGACGCCGAAGATTGACCGATTGGAGCAAAACCGCGTCGATGTGGTCTACGAGATCGACGAGGGGCCGAAGACGGGCATTAAATCGATCAGCTTTCTCGGTAACGAAGCATTCTCCGATGCGGAGCTTCGCGGTGCAATCCTGACCTCACCGAGCAAGTGGTGGAACATCCTCGAAAGCAACGACAATTTCGATCCGGACCGGCTGGAATATGACCGGGAGCTGCTGCGGCAGTTCTACTCGAAAAATGGGTATGCGGACTTTTCGGTGACCTCGGCGGTGGCAGAGTTGACGCCTGACCGGCAGGATTTTGTCATCACGTTCGAAGTGGAAGAGGGCGCGAAGTACCAGTTCGGCAAGGTCGATGTGAACACGACGCTGTCGAAGCTCCCTGGCTATGCCCTGCGGGCGCGCGTCCCGATCCGTACCGGGACGGTTTTCAACTCGGAGCTGATCGAGAAGTCGGAAGAGGCACTGACCTTCGCCACCGGCGTTGCAGGCTATGCGTTCGTTGATGTGAATCCGCGGCTGGAGCGCAACCCCGAAACCAAGACGGTCGACATTACGTTTGATGTGAACGAGGGGCCGCGGGTCTACGTCGAAGAGATCAACATTAACGGCAACACCCAGACGCTGGACCATGTCATCCGGCGGGAAATGCGGATTGTCGAGGGTGACGCGTTCAACCGTGTGCTGATCGATCGTTCCGAGCGCCGGATCAAGGGATTGGGTTACTTCAGTGAAGTGACGATTGAAGAGCAGCCGGGGACCGCGCCTGACCGGTCGATCCTGGATATCAACGTGACGGAGCAGCCGAACGGTTCGTTCCAAATCGGCGGCGGCGTCAGCTCGAACGACAACTTCATTTTCAACGTCTCGGTAGAGCAGCGGAACCTGCTGGGCCGCGGGCAATATGTGCTCCTCGACTTGCAAGCGGCCCAGCGGACCAACTCGGTTCGGCTGTCGTTTAACGAGCCGTGGTTCTTAGGCCGGCGTTTGCGGGCGGGGGCGAGCATCATCGCCAACTCCACGGACTTTGAAGAGGCGGGCTTTGTCTCGAACTCGCTGGGCGGCAATTTGAGCCTTGGGTTCCCCGTCTCAGAGTTTTCGAGCTTGCTGCTCAACTATGGTCTCCGGTTCGATAACCTGGAGCTTACCTCGTCCCAGGCGTTCCCTGATGATGTGACTACGGAGGAAGAGCGCGCGGCGTTCCTCGAGACCTTCCTCAACGAGGGCGCTGACTTTGACTTGATCAACGTTCGTGTACGGACAGCTGAAGGCAATATCGAAACGGTCCCCGGCTATCGCGTGAACCGCTGTGATATTGCAGGGTTTGAGCGCGACCTGAACTGTGAACGGGACGGCGAGTTCCTCACCTCGCAGCTTGGCTACACTTTGCGGATGGACCGGACGAATGATCCGATCGTGCCGTCAGCAGGATGGGACCTGGCTCTGTCGCAGAGCTTTGCGGGCCTCGGCGGCAACGTGAATTTCCACCGCACGACGGTGCGCGGCGGTGTTTATAAACGTCTTCCGCTACGGCTGATCGGTGCACTGAAGATCAATGCAGGCTATATCGATAGCTTCAATTCGCAAGGTGTACGGACGAACGACCGGTTCTTCCTCGGCGGCAACCGCGGTTTCCGCGGGTTTGACGTGGCCGGTGTTGGACCGCGCCTGTTCGGCAGCTCGACCGGTGCGCGGTTCCAGGGCCGGGGTCAGGCCGTCGGTGCCCGAGCCTACGCGATCACCAGCACCGAGGCGCTGTTGCCCCTGCCACTGCCGCCAAGCTATGGCATCCGCGCGTCCTTGTTTATGGATGCCGGCTATATAGGCCTGACCAACGGGCGTGATGACGAGCTGTTCAACGGGCCGGGTGCGCCGTTTGTCGATGAGTTTGGCAACCCGCAGCGGAACTTCTTTGGTGATGATCTGCCGTCGGAATGTATCGAGACGGATGAGTTCGGGAACTTCCTGAGTTTCCTTCCGTGTGCCAATGCGTTTTTGGACTTCCCGCTTCAGGATGATTTTGCACCGCGCGTGACGGCGGGTTTGTCGATCAACTGGAACTCGCCCTTCGGTCCCGTCCAGATCGACCTCTCCGAAGCGCTGGTGGTTGAAGAGTATGACCGGCCGCAGAGCTTCCGGTTCTCCGCTGGCGGACGCTTCTAAACGCGTCGCAGCGGCTGGGTCTTGCTGCCGCGACGGATAACCAGAAAGATAAGCCGGTCTGCATGGATTTTTGCGGCTGCTTGAGGCATGCACGCAGCGGAACCTCTGTACATCCCTCGGGGGCAAGGAAAGAAAATGATGTTGAAGCGTCTTGTTGCAGGCCTCGTGGCCGCTCTCTCGGTGGCCACGCTCGGCGGCCAAGCTCTCGCCCAACGCGGGGCGACCGTTGTCCTCATCGACCGGCAAACGGTCATTACGGAAAGCGAAGCATTTAAGTCGATAACAGCACAGCTGACGACTGTTCGCGACCAGGCGCAAAATGCACTGCAACAGCGCGAGTCTTCATTGCAACAAGGTCTTCAGTCGCTGCAGGCCACCCGTGAAACGCTCAGCAAAGAAGACTTTCAACAGCGCGCGGCAGCGCTGACCAATCAAGAGCTCGACCTACTCGTCGACCAAGAGATCGCGAACCGCGAGCTGACCGTCGCTCAGAACAACGCGCTTGCGCAGCTCGAAGACCCGCTCAACCAAGCCGTTGAGGCGGTGGCGAAGAAGCGCAAAGGCGCCGTTGTGATCGACAGCGCGATGGTCGTTTACGCAGGCGGGGCGCCTGACGTCACCCAGGACGTTCTGAAACAGCTCAACAAAACAATCGCTTCGATCCAGGTCGTGAAGCCAACGACGAGTGCGGAAGAGCGGACACAAATCCGCCAGCAGCTGGAGCAGCAAATCGCGCTTCAGCAAATGGAAGCCGTTGGCCGTCGTCAGGTCTTGGCACTGGGGCAGCAATCAATCCAAGCAGCAGCCCAACAATAACACGACCGACGGGAGCGGCGCAGCTGGTCCCGCGCTGGACCCGACGCTATGGCTTTTCCTGATCCGCGCTTCTTCGTCTCCCACGGGACACGCAGCGTCGCCGCCGCAGCTGAGATCTGCGGCGGTGTTGTTGTGCGGGGCGCCGACCGCGAAATCTTCGCTGTGGCCGAGGCTCACGTTGGCGGAGACGGCGCCGTCGCGTTTGCTGAGAAAGGCGTGCCGACGCTGCCCCATGTGGGGCTGCTGATCGTCCCCGAAGGAAGCGGCGGTGACGTCCCTGATGCGGCGGACGCGGTGATCGAAGCGAAGAGCCCGAAGCTGGCCTTCGCGCAGGTCGCATCTTCGATGTTCTCAAGCCGGGAAGAAAGCGGCGTCGACGCTGGGGCGGACGCGCCTGCTGAGGTTGACCCTGGCGCTCGCGTACACGCATCGGCCGTGATCGCGCCTGGGGCAAAAGTCGGCCCGGGCTGCGTCATCGCTGCTGGGGCGTATATCGGGCACGGCGTGGTGATTGGCGCACGCTGCTTTGTCGGGCCGGGCGCATCGGTGACCCACGCGATCCTTGGTGAGAGTTGTCGGATCTCCGGCGGTGCACGGGTCGGCGAGGCTGGTTTTGGATATGCCCCGGGACCAACCGGGCCAGTCTATATCCCCCAGCTCGGCCGGGTGATCCTCGGCGACGCGGTCGACATCGGCGCCAACGCAACGGTCGACCGCGGGATGCTGCGCGATACAACGCTGGATGATCAGTGTAAGATCGATAATCTCTGCCAGATCGGCCACAATTGCCAGCTGGGCCAACGTGTACTGATGGCTAGCCACACGGGGATCTCAGGTTCTTGCACCATCGGTGACGACGTGATGATGGGTGGGCAGGTCGGCATGGCCGACCACATCAGTGTGGGGAACGGTGCTGTCCTGGTGGCGCGCGCCGGTGTTATGCGTGACGTAGAAGCAGGCGATCGGGTCGGCGGATTTCCGGCTAAGCCCGTGCGCCAATGGATGAAAGAGACATCGGCCCTCGGCCGACTAGCCAGCAAAAAGACATGACAGAACCCACCGATTTCTTGCCCGACGTCGACCTTAACGGCATCAAAAAGCTGCTGCCCCACCGCTATCCGTTCTTGATGATCGACAAGGTTGTCGAGATCACGAAAACGGACGGCGCCGTGGGGATCAAAAACGTGACCAACAATGAGCCCTATTTCGAAGGGCACTTCCCGCAGATGCCGGTGATGCCCGGTGTGCTGATTATTGAGGCGATGGCCCAGGCTGCCGCTGCTTATACTGCGTACACGGATGATATTGATCCCGAGGGTAAGGTTGTGCTGTTCATGGGCGTCGACAAAGCGAAGTTCCGCAAACCGGTCGTTCCCGGTGACCAACTTCGCTTGCACGTCTCGGTGGCGACGCGCCGTCCTCCGGTCTGGAAATACCAAGGGATCGCCAAGGTCGATGGCCAGGTGGTGGCCGAGGCCGAGTTCAAGGCGATGCTGACGGAGCCGCGGTAATGGCCGGCATTCACCCGCGCGCCATCGTTGAGGACGGCGCAGAAATCGGCGAAGGCGTTGAAATTGCACCCTTTGTTCACGTTGGCGCCAACGCGAGGATTGGTGATCGGTGTAAGCTTCATCCGCATGCGGTGGTTCTGGGGCATACGGACGTTGGCGAAGAGTGCGAGATCATGCCGTTCGCCGTGCTTGGCACACCGCCCCAGCACCTGGCCTATAACGGCGAGCCGACAACACTGAAAGTCGGTAAACGGAATCAAATTCGCGAACATGTCACCATGAATCCCGGGACCGTTAAAGGTGGCGGGGAAACGGTCGTCGGCGACGAATGCCTGTTCATGGTCGGCGCGCACGTGGCACATGATTGCATCTTGGGTGACCAGGTGATCATGGCGAACAACGCCACGCTTGGGGGCCATATTACCATTGGCGACGGCGTGTTTATCTCTGGCCTGGTGGCCATTCATCAGTTCACACGCATTGGCAATTATTCGTTTATCGGCGGCGGCGCTATCGTTGTCGGCGATGTTATTCCGTATGGGTCCGTTCTCGGTAACCGCGCCAACCTTGAAGGTTTGAACATCGTTGGGATGAAGCGCCGGGGCATGGAGCGGAAAACGATCCATGCCATCCGCGCTGCCTACCGTTTGTTGTTTGCCCAGGAGGGAACGCTCGACGAACGCATCGCCGATGTGGCTGAAGCGTATAAAGACACGCCGGAAGTCATGGAAATGGTTGATTTTATGCGTGCGTCGTCGGCGCATCGTTCGCTATGTCTGCCAAAATAGGGCGATCGCCAGGCTGGAAAAGGCTGGGCATCATTGCCGGCGACGGTATGCTTCCTGTACGGATCGCCGAAGCGGAGGCCAGTCGCGGCGCACCCGCGTTCGTCGTTCGGCTGACCGACGAGGAGGCCCTCGAGAAGTTCTCTTTTCGGGACCATTCGATTGCTGAAGTTGGTGCGATCTTGAAAAGTCTGCAGGCGGAAGGGTGCGATGCCGTTTGTTTCGCTGGGATCGTCAGGCGGCCGAACTTTGCGCAACTCAAGCCCGACTGGCGCGGGGCGGCCTTGCTCCCGCGTGTGGTGAACGCTGCGCGGAGGGGTGATGGCGCGATCATTGATGTGATTGTGGAAGTCTTTGAAAAAGAGGGATTTCAGGTGGTGGGCGCCGAGGAAGCGGCTGGAGCACTTGAGATCGCTCAGGGCTCGGTCGGTGCCATCCAGCCGTCCACGGAGGACTTTTCTGACATCCGAAAAGCGGCTTCGCTGATTGAAGCATTAGGTCCGTTTGACGTTGGGCAAGGAGCCGTGGTGCGCCGAGGATTTGTCCTCGCGATTGAGGCGGCAGAGGGCACCGATGCGATGCTGGCCCGCTGCGCCGCGTTGCCTGCGTCTCTCAAAGGCGATGAGCCGGGTACGGAAGGTCAGCGCAGCGGTGTGCTGGTCAAGGTGCCCAAGCCAGAGCAAGAGCTGCGGGTCGACATGCCGACGATTGGTGCACAGACCGTACGGGGTGTTTGCGAAGCTGGATTAGCCGGTATCGCCGTGCGCGCTGGTCGGGCGTTGGTGATCGATCACGCGGACGTTCGTGACGAGGCCGATCGCCTTGGCGTTTTTGTCTACGCGTTTTCCGACGACGACTTGTCAGGCCATTGACCACGGTCCTTCTCACGGCGGCTGAGCCCTCGGGTGATGCCATGGGCGCATCGTTGATGCGTGTGCTGCGCGAACTGCGTCCCGGAGTCCGGTTCATTGGCGCCGGGGGAAGCGCGATGCGCGCGGAGGGGTTGATCGGTGATCTTCCTACGGAGCAACTCGCGGTGATGGGGCCAGTTGATGCGCTCAAGGCCCTTCCGCGTGCACGGACAATAACGCGCGGTGTGGTAGAGCTCTGCAGCCATTATAGGCCTGATGTCGCTGTTTTTATTGACAGTTGGTCCTTTTCAAAAATGGTGGCTGAGAAGGTGAAGGCCGTTTCGCCGTCGACCAAGTTGGTGAAGCTGGCCGCGCCGCAAGTCTGGGCATCGCGGCCGAAGCGCGCGAAAATGGCGGCGGAGCTTTTTGATGTTATCCTCTGCTTACTGCCTTTTGAGCCTGCGTTGTTCGCCGGGGAGGGCGGAGCGGCGCAGTTTATCGGCAACCCCAACTTTCAAGAGACCCGGGCGCGGCTAGGGGCAGTCGGGAACTTCCGTGAGCGTCATAACCTCACAAGCCAGCGGCTTCTGTTGATCCTTCCGGGCAGTCGGCGCGGCGAAGTTAAGCGTTTGATGCCTGTCTTTGGCGCAACCTATGCCGCTGTTCGGCAACGCTTTTCAGACGTTCGCGGCGTTGTGGTTGCAGCGCAGAATGTGGCAGCGCAAGTTCAAGCGCAGGCGGAGCAGTGGGAGCAGTCCGCCTTAATTGTTCCGGGTAAGGAGCGATTTGATGCGTTTCACGCGGCGGATGTTGCTCTCGCAGCGTCGGGGACCGTGACCACAGAACTGGCACTTGCGCACACGCCAATGGTCACGGCTTACCGCCTTGGTCCGCTTACCGCGTTTTGGGCGAAGCGGGTGATGATTACGCCCTACATATCCGTCCTTAACGTGGCAGCCGGTGAGGAGATTATACCGGAGCGGGTGCAAAGTGCGTGTACGGCAGAGCGTTTGACCGCGGAATTGGTCCTGCTGCTGAGCGATGAAAACGTCCGGGCACGGCAAATTTCTGCGTTTGAGACGCTGTTGCCGCAGCTGCTGGGTACGGAAGACCCTTCCCGGGCGGCTGCGCGCGCTATCCTTGCGCTAATCGACGGAGAAGATGGCGGCGACCTCGACAGCAGCGCCGCGGGGTAGGGAGCTGACGCCCACGGCGGTACGGCAATGTTTGCCGCGCGCGCAGAAAAGGTCAGCGACGAGGTCCGAGGCGCCGTTGACGACCTCGGGATGCTCCGTGAACTCCGGAACGGCATTGACGAAGCCCTCGATTTTCACAAGGTCCCGGATGCGTCCGAAATCGCCGCCGAGGGCGGCCTTGATCTGGGCGACAATGCCAACAGCACAAAGCGCAGCTGCATGCTGGCCTTGCTCCGTGGTCATCGTTTCGCCCAGTCTTCCGGTGAGGATCTCACCGTTCTCGATGGGCAGCTGGCCCGAAATGAAAACCAGGTTACGTGATTGAATAAACGGCACATAATTGGCGAGCGGTGCAGCGGCGGCGGGCAGTGTGAACCCGCGCTTGGCAAGCTTGTCTTCGATTGTCGTCACTTGGTTTTGATTCTCCGGTCGCGCATTGTCCCGATGACACCCTCTCCGAAGCGCGCGCGCAAGGCCCCAATTGCATCTTCCTTATGTCGCAGGCGTTCGTGCTTTTCTGGATAAGCGAGGTCGAGGTGGACGTCTTCTGCGGACACCAGGTCACTGATCCCTATACCGATTAGCCGGTATGCGTCTCGGGAGTGTGCGGACAGTTCTTCGCGGAGAAGCGATTGTCCAACTTCGAAGATCACTTCGGCGAGGTTGGTGGCGATGCCGAGGGTCTTTCGTCTTGTCCGTGTGCGAAATGTTTTGGTCTTGAGTTTGAGCGTGATGACGAGGCCTGCATAGCCTTTGGCTTTCGCGCGGATCGAGACCTTTTGGGCCATCGCGTAGAGACGATCGTCGAGGTCGGCCGCTGACGTGAGGTCTTTTGCAAAGGTTGTTTCACCGGAAATCGACTTTGTCTCGCGGTCGACTTTCACGGGGCGGGGGTCGTGGCCCATGGCGCGGTGGTGGAGGCGCAGACCAGCCTCGCCGTAGCGGTCCACGAGGTCACGCATACTGATCTTTTGCAGGTCGCCAATAGTCTGGACGCCGTGGTGTGCAAGCTTTGCGGCCAGGCTTTTCCCGACGCCCTGGATCGAGTCTACAGGGAGCGGCGCGAGGAACCGGAGGGTCTCTTCCTTGCCGATGACCGCGAAGCCGCGGGGTTTTTTGAGCTCGGACGCCATCTTGGCCAGCGCTTTGTTGTGGCTGAGACCCACCGAGACGGTGACGCCGACCTCGCGCTCGATCTTACGCTGCATACGGATCAACGACGCAGCAGCCGACCGGCCGTGGAGCCGCTCGGTTCCGGAGAGATCGAGATACGCCTCGTCAATGGACACCTGTTGGACGAGGGGCGTGAGGTCATCCATCATCGCGCGGACGTGCTGGGACGCCTCGCGGTAGGCGGCGAAGTTCGATTTGACGAACACGAGGTCGGGGCAAAGCTGCTTCGCTTTGAACGAGGGCATGGCGGAGCGAACGCCGAAGCTGCGCGCGATGTAGCAGGCGGCTGCGACGACACCGCGGTCACCGCCGCCGACAGCGACGGGGACGTGGCGCAGCTCGGGGCGGTCGCGCTTCTCGACGCCGGCGAAAAACGCATCGCAGTCGACGTGGGCGATCCCGAGTGATTCGAGCTCCGGGTGCGCGAGATACCCGAATCCTATGCAATGCGGCGTGGCTTGGTCAGGAACGGCTGTGCCGCAGCCAAGGCAGAGCCTGGGTTCTGGCGCGCTCGTCACAGCATCAACGGAGGGTTAACAGCTGTCCCGCAAACCAACCGAAGGCGCTGTGCGTTTCGGTTGAGCAGCGCTGGGAAAGATGGACAAAGGCCATGATGACCGCCGCCAAGACTATCCTCGTCGTTGAGGACAACGAGCTGAATATGAAGCTCTTTCACGACCTCCTGGAGGTCCAGGGCTATGGTATTTTGCAAACCGGTGACGGCAACGAGGCGTTTCGTTTGGCCCGCGATCATCGGCCGGACCTTATCTTGATGGACATCCAACTGCCTGAAAAATCAGGACTTGAGGTCACCAGGGAGATCAAGGCGGAACCTGAGTTGCGCGACATTCCGATCATCGCGGTGACGGCGTTTGCAATGAAAGACGACGAAGAGCGCATCCGGGCCGCTGGCTGTGACGATTATCTCGCAAAACCCATTAGCGTCACGGCTTTCCTTGAGAAAGTGAAAAGGGTTTTGGCGTAAGGCTTCGCGACGGACAGGTGGTCTCAGAGGTACGCCGATGACAGCTCGGGTTTTGGTGGTCGATGATCTAGAGCCGAACGTCAAACTGCTCGAAGCGAAGCTGCGGGCGGAATACTTTGAGGTGGTGACGGCCCTGTCCGGCCAAGAAGCGATTGAGATTGCGGAGAGCCAGCAGCCCGATATCGTGTTGCTCGACGTGATGATGCCGGGGATGGACGGGTTCCAGACCTGCGAGCACCTAAAGCAATCAGAGAAGACGTGGCACATCCCTGTGGTCATGGTCACCGCGCTTGATCAGCAGGCGGACCGGGTAGCGGGACTGAATGCGGGTGCTGACGACTTTATCACCAAGCCGGTGCACGATATTGCACTGTTCAGCCGTGTACGGAGTTTAACGCGCTTCAAGCAGATGACCGACGAGCTGCGCCATCGTCACCAGGCAGGCGAGCGCATGGGGGTTGTAACCCAGGCTGATCTTTCGAAGTTTGACGAGAGTCATTCGATTGTTTTGGTGGTGACCGACAAAGACAACATCGCCGAACTTGATCAGGGTTCATCGTATCTGCCAAAAAACCTGTCGATCGTTTATGAGAACGATGCGCGCGCGGCGCTTGATGCGATCCGGCGCGGCGAGCCGGATTTGGTGCTGCTCGACCTCGGTCTTGAGAGCTATGATCCGCTGCGGCTGTGCTCGGCCATTCGCGCGTTTGACATGACGCGTTTGGCGCCGCTTCTGGCCATTGCCAGTGCGGATGAGACCCGGCACGTGGTCCGGGCGCTTGATTTGGGCGTCTCTGACTATGTTCTGTCGCCCATCGACAGTGAGGAACTCGCCGCGCGGGTGCGGACGCAATTGCGCCGTATGCGGTATATCGAGCATCTCCGTGAGAGCCTCAACCAGACGATGGAAATGGCGATCATGGATCAGCTGACCGGTCTTTATAACCGGCGGTTCCTGGGGAATCAGGGAAGCCGGCTGATCGACGACGCTTTCCGCGACAAGCAGCCGATGGCGTGTCTGATGGTGGATATCGACCACTTTAAGAACGTCAACGACACGCTGGGCCATGATGCGGGCGATGTTGTGTTGCGGGAGATTGCTGGTCGCCTGACAACCTCCGTACGCGGATCGGATCTTGCTTGCCGCACCGGCGGTGAAGAGTTTGCGGTTCTGATGCCGCGAACACCGCGCGAGTCGGCCCATGAGATTGCCGAGCGGGTGCTGAAGGCAGTTTCCGAGACGCCTGCGAAGCTGGCAAATGGGACGGAAGTCCCGGTCACGGTGTCGATTGGATGTTCGGTCCTGAGCCAGAACGACAGCCTCGCCACACTGCTCAAGCGGGCGGACGAGGCGCTTTATAAGTCGAAGCAGAACGGCCGCAATCGGATCACCGACGAAGCGGCCTAACCTGCTGGTTTCAAACGGACTTAGCAGGAATAGTACATGTCGAACTCGACCGGGTGCGGGGTCGAGTTGTAGCGCTGCACTTCCTCGTTTTTGAGCTCGATATAGGCGTCAATCTGGTCGTTGTTGAAGACGTCGCCCTTGGTCAGGAAAGCACGGTCGACGTCGAGGCTGTCGAGGGCTTGCTGCAGCGAACGGCTGACGGTGGGGATGTCCTGCTGTTCCTCGTCGCTCATCGCGTAGAGGTCCTGATCGAGAGCATCGCCGGGGTGAATTTTATTGGCGATGCCGTCGAGGCCTGCCATCAGCAGCGCTGAGAAGGTGTAGTAGGGGTTGCCCGCAGCGTCGGGGAAGCGCGTTTCGATGCGCTTGGCTTTGGGCGAGCTGACCCACGGTACACGGATCGATGCTGAGCGGTTCCGTGCCGAGTAAGCAAGAAGGACCGGCGCTTCAAACCCCGGCACCAAACGCTTGTAGCTGTTGGTTGACGAGTTCGCAAACGCGTTGATCGCCTTGGCGTGCTTGATGATGCCGCCAATGTAGAAGAGGCACGTCTCGCTGAGGCCGGCATATTCATCGCCCGCGAAGGCGGGGGCGCCGTCGTTCCAGATGGATTGGTGCACGTGCATGCCGGAGCCGTTGTCCTGGTAGACCGGTTTGGGCATGAAAGTGGCGGTTTTGCCGAAGCTGTGGGCGACCTGCTGGACCACATATTTGTAGATCTGCATTTGGTCGGCCATGGCCGTCAGTGTGCTGAACTTCATGCCGAGCTCGTGCTGGGACGGCGCGACTTCGTGGTGATGCTTCTCGGGCTTGATGCCCATCTCGCGCATGTAGCGGAGCATCTCCGAGCGCATGTCTTGCTCGCTGTCGACCGGCGGGACCGGGAAGTAGCCGCCTTTTTCCCGCGGACGGTGACCAAGGTTGCCGCCGTCGATCGCAGTGTCGAGGTTGTAGGGACCTTCGCCGCTGTCGATGCGAAAGCCGATATTGTTCTGCGAGGTGGAGATCCGCACGTCGTCAAAGACGAAGAATTCCGCCTCCGGACCAAAGAACGCCGTGTCGCCGATACCGGTGGATTTGAGATAAGCCTCAGCCGCCTTCGCCGTGGTCCGCGGGTCGCGGTTGTAGGGCTTCATCGTCGAAGGCTCGAGGATATCGCAGGTGATCGACAGGGTCTTGGCCTCGAAGAACGGATCGAGGAGCACCGTGTCGACGTCTGGCATCAGGACCATGTCGCTCTCGTTGATCGCCTTCCAGCCTGCGATCGAGGAGCCGTCGAACATCGAGCCATCTCGAAAGAAGTCGGCATCGACCATGTCTTTGTCGAAGGTGACGTGCTGCCACTTGCCCTTCGGGTCGGTGAAGCGGAGGTCGACGAACTCGACGTTTTCGTCGCGGATCATCTTGAGGACGTTCTCAACACTCATGCCGTTCAGGCTCCCTGCATCTTGGTTAATTTGCTGCACTGCGCATAAAGGAAGGACGATACGGAACGCAAGCGCCTACTACGCGATTGGTTTTGCCCAAAAGCGCAAGTTTAGCGCGATTTTGAGCCAATTTTAGGTTCCTCGCCTTGAGCAAGGCGAGAAATGTTGGCGCGGTGGCGCACGAAAATCAGCGCGCTCATGAACACCACGCCGAGAAATAGGGTGAATTTCCCAGTAAGAAAGAAACCGGCTGGCGTGAGCACTGCGGCGACCAAGGCCGAGAGCGATGAATAGCGCGTGACAGCTGCTGTGATGAGCCAAGCGAGCGCTGCGATGACGAAGCCGCCCCACCAGAACGCGATCAGGGTTCCGAAATAGGTTGCGACGCCTTTTCCGCCTTTGAAGCCTAGGAAAACCGGGAAGCAGTGGCCGAGGAACGCCAGGGCGCCCGCCATCGCGATCAGCCGGTCATCGCCGCCGGATAGGACCCCTGCAACGATCGCGGCGATGGCGGCTTTGCCGGTATCCAGGAGCAATGTGGCGAGGGCCAGATCTTTGCGGCCGGTCCTCAAAACATTGGTGGCGCCGATATTGCCGGAACCGATCGCGCGGATATCGCCGAGGCCCGCGGCGCGGGTCAGCACCAACCCGAACGGCACAGAGCCTAAAAGGTAAGCGAAGACGGCCAATCCCAGGGCGAGCATCAACGCCCCGCAGCGTAGCGCAGCACGGCCATTCGCGCCGGAACGCCCATCGCCACTTGGTCGAGGATGAGCGATCGGGAACGGTCATCGGCGACGTCGCTATCAATTTCGATGCCGCGGTTCATGGGCCCTGGATGCATGACGAAGGCCCCTGGCTGGGCGAAGGTGAGGGCTTCCATCGTGATCCCGTAATCCCGGCGGTAGGTGTCCATGTCGATCGACGTGTCTTCGTCGAAGCGCTCTTTTTGGATGCGCAGCGCCATCACGACGTCAGCTCCGTCTAAAGCTTCGTCGCGGCTTGAAGTGATGAAGGCTGCGCCTTGTGGGGCGCGGTGGGGCAGCAGGTGGCGGGGGCCGCACAGACGCACCTCGGCGCCAAGGCTGGCGAAAAGCGGGGTACACGACGAGGCCACGCGGCTGTGTACCAGATCGCCGACGATCGCGATTTTGAGGCGCTCCAGCCCCTCATCAGCATCGCGGCGGAAGGCCCGCAGCAAGGTCGCTGCATCGAGCAGCGCTTGAGTCGGGTGGCCAAACGCGCCTTCGCCGCCGTTGATAATCGCCGTCTGGAGGCCAGCATCGGCCAGGGCGGTGCGGCTCGCGTCAATGGTGCCTGCCTCGGAGGCGCGCAGAACGAGCAGATCCGCGCCTTGGGCGGAGAGGGTGAGGACGGTGTCGCGAAGGGTCTCGCCCTTGTGGACCGATGACGCCGCCACAGGAACCGCCATGACATGCGCGCCAAGCCGCTTGCCCGCCACTTCGAAAGAGAGGCTGGTGCGGGTGGAGTTCTCGTAGAACAGGTTAAACTGGATCATCCCGGCGAGGGGCGCTTTGAGATCGTCGCGCGCCTCGATGGCCCGCTGGTAGCGGAGCGCTTCGGCGAGAAGCTGGCGGATCTCGTCGTCTTGGAGCGCGGTGATGTCCGTGAGGTGCTTCATGCGCTGCGCTCTTCTCCCATTCGCTTCAGCCGGTCGAGCGCGCCGTCCAAAATGAACGCGGCGGCGTGGCTGTCGATCACCGCTGCACGTTTTGCGCGGGAGACGTCAAGGCCGATGAGGGAGCGTTCTGCAGCAGCCGTTGAGAGCCGCTCGTCCCAGAATGCGAGGGGAAGATCCGTTTGCTTGGCCAAGTTTTTGGCGAAGGTTTTCACCGACTGCGCTTTCGGACCCAGGGTGCCGTCCATATTACGCGGAAGGCCAATGACGATGGCCCCAACCTGGCGGGTGCTGACCTGTTCGAGGAGCACGTTGGCGTCCTGGGTGAATTTCGTGCGCTTGATCGTCTCAAGCGGTGTCGCCAAGCTCCGGCCGGGATCGGAGAGAGCGACGCCAATGGTTTTCACGCCAACATCGAGCCCCAAGAGCGGGCCTGGATGGTCGAGGAGCTGGGCCAAATCCACTATCATCGCCGCTCTTGTGGCCATGCTCGCGCTCATTGCAAGGGCCAATGCCGCGCCTGCTCCGGATTGGCTCACGGCACTGCTTGAGGAGCAGGCTCCGGTGATCGCTGGGGCCATGGAGCTCAGCCGCGTGCCATTTCTTGAGGTGTCGTTTGATCCCTCCGCGGCGCCGGAGGGCGTGCGGGTGATCGATGCCGATGCGGGCGATACGCAGGTGCGGCTGCGCTATGAAGGCAGCTGGGCGGCGGAGACGCCGGCCGCGCGGCGCGATGTGATCCGCAACCTGACCCATGAGCTCGCCCATGTCTGGCAGCGCCAGCTGGGTCCGCCGACGGAGGATCGGCTTTTCCACGAAGGGATCGCGGAGGCCATTGCGATTGCGACGCTGACCTCGTGCGGTGCGCCGTGCGGCGCCGAAGGGCGTTCGTTGCTCCTTGAGCGTGAGCGCGCTTGCGCTGCCGCGCTCGCCTCCGGACCGCTGATCAGCAACAGCTCCGTTGAGGCGGTTTATGGATGCGGCGCGATCCTCGTGCTGGCCGTCGCCGCTTCGGCGGGATGCTCGCCGAGCGACCTCTACCGCGCGTTCGTCGATGGGGGGCGCAGCGTGGACGGCTTCCTCGCCTTCGCTGAGCAATCGGCGGGCCGCGCCCACGCCCTGGCCGCCCGGGCGTTCCTGTTTGGAAACCACAGCCTCGCGAAGCCTTTATCGGTGATCGCGAGCTTACGCGCTGGACGACTCTGAGCACCTGCGGTAGCGACGCCCGCTATGAGCCTTTCCGAATCTGACGTGAAGAAAGTCGCCAAGCTGGCGCGCATCGCCATCTCGGACGACGACGTCCCGCACCTGATGAACGAGCTGAACGGCATCCTCGGCTGGATCGAGCAGCTCAATGAAGTGGATATCGAAGGTGTTGAGGCGATGACCTCCTCCGTCGACGTCGCCTTGCCCATGCGCGAGGACAATCTCGCCGAGGGCTATACCGGCGGCGGGCAGCCCGAGAACGTCACCAAGAACGCTCCGAAGACGGAAGATCACTTCTTCGTCGTCCCGAAGGTGGTGGAGTGATGAAAGTTGGCGACACGTTCGCTTTCTCTAACGGCGGGCGCACGGGCAAAGCGACAGTCGGCCTGATCGGTGAAGCCGCGGAAACGGAGCTTGTCTGCTTTTATGTCTTCGAGGCAGAGGCCTTTGGTTCCGAAAAAGCCAAGGCAGCGGGCTTTTCTGGCGTGATCAACCACGTACCGATTCAGTCCGAGTACGCAGCACTGGGCCTCGGCGACCGCTTGTCGGAAGGTGACGCCTTGCCGGAGAGCTTCTCAAACGGGCACGAGCAGTGGAAAACAAATCTCCGTGCAGGGAACGCCGGGTGGTTTCAAAAAAGCCTACCCGAGGCGATCGACCAAATCTTCTCATCCATGATTGTTGATGGATCTACGTCATGACGGACTTGACCACAAAGACCATTGCAGACTTGCGCGCAGGCCTAGCCGGTAAAGAATTTTCGGCTGCCGAAGTGACCGATGCTTACCTTCAGCGTGCTGAGAGTTCTGACGCGCTCAACGCTTACGTGCGCTTCACGGCTGATCAGGCGCGGGAGGATGCGAAGGCTTCTGACGCGCGGATTGCGGCGGGCGAGGCGAGGCCGCTCGACGGCATCCCGCTAGGGATCAAGGACCTTTTCTGCACCGAAGGGGTGCCGACCAATGCGTCGTCGAAGATTCTCGACGGCTTCACGCCGCCCTATGAGAGCACCGTGTCCGCCAACCTGAAACGTGACGGCGGGATCTTTCTGGGCAAGCTCAACCTCGATGAGTTCGCCATGGGGTCATCGAACGAAACGTCCTTCCACGGACCAGTGATCAACCCCTGGCGCCGGGAAGGGGACGATGCCCAGCTGACCCCCGGCGGCAGTTCTGGCGGTTCTGCGGCGGCGGTGGCGGCGCATCTTTGTGCAGCGGCGACCGCGACGGACACCGGCGGGTCCATTCGTCAGCCTGCGGCGCTTACGGGCACGGTGGGGATCAAGCCCACCTATGGCCGATGCTCCCGCTGGGGCATTGTCGCCTTCGCGAGTTCCCTCGACCAAGCGGGCCCGATTGCGCGGGACGTCCGCGACGCAGCGATCATGCTCACCTCCATGGCGGGGCATGACCCGAAGGACTCCACCTCCATCGATCGTCCGGTCCCGGACTATGAGAAGGCTCTCGAGGGTGGTGTTAAGGGGATGAAGATCGGTATACCGAAGGAATATCGCCTCGACGGGATGCCCGGCGAAATCGACGCGCTTTGGCAGAAGGGTGCGAAGCTGCTGGAAGAGCAGGGCGCTGAGATCGTTGAGGTTTCGCTGCCGCTGACAAAGTATGCACTGCCGGTCTATTATATCGTGGCGCCCGCCGAGGCGTCGTCAAACCTCGCGCGCTACGACGGGGTGAAGTATGGCCTCCGGGTCCACGACGACAATATCGACCAGCTCTATATGAAGACTCGCGCTGAAGGGTTTGGCGCTGAAGTGCAACGCAGGCTGATGATCGGCACCTATGTGCTGTCGGCGGGTTACTACGACGCCTACTACCTCCGCGCCCAGCGTGTGCGGAAGAAGATTGCTGACGAAATCGCGACGGTGTTCGAGAATGTCGATCTGCTGCTGACACCATCAACGCCCTCCGCGGCGTTCGGGCTCGGTGAGAAGATGGCGGATCCTGTCTCGATGTATCTCAACGACGTTTTCACCGTGACGGCCAACCTCGCTGGTATTCCCGGTATATCCGTACCCGGAGCGCTCGATAGCCAGGGCCTACCTTTGGGCTTGCAGCTCGTCGCGCCTGCCTTTGGCGAGGAGACCATGCTGCGCGGTGCGGCTGCGCTTGAGGAAGCGATTGGCTTTAACGCTCAGCCTACAGAATGGTGGAGGGCGTAACCATGACTGAAGCAAAGAACCTCCTCCGCGGCGAGACCGGCAACTGGGAAGTGGTCATCGGCCTCGAAGTCCACGCCCAGGTGCTCTCGACGACGAAGCTTTTCTCGGGATCATCAGCCGCTTACGGCGCTGGGCCCAATGAGAATGTCAGCCTCGTCGATGCCGCGATGCCGGGCATGCTGCCGGTGATCAACCAGTTTTGTGTCGAGCAAGCGATCCGTACGGGGCTTGGCCTCAACGCGAAAATCAACACGTGGTCGCGGTTTGACCGGAAGAACTATTTCTACCCGGATCTTCCGCAAGGGTACCAAATTTCGCAGTACAAAGATCCTATCGTTGGCGAGGGTGAGATCGAGGTTGAGCTCGACGCCGAGCGAACGATCACAGTAGGCATTGAGCGCCTTCACCTTGAGCAGGACGCGGGGAAATCGATCCACGACCTGGCGCCGAAAGAGAGCTACGTTGACCTCAACCGGTCGGGCGTGGCGCTGATGGAGATCGTCTCCAAGCCAGAAATGCGGTCTGCGGAGGAAGCGGCGGCCTACTTCTCCAAGCTGCGGACGATCGTTCGCTATCTTGGTACCTGCGACGGCAACATGGACCAGGGGTCGATGCGGGCCGACGTGAACGTCTCGGTATGCCGCGAAGGAAGTTTTGCCAAGTTTCAGGAAACCGGTGACTTCTCGCACCTCGGGACACGGACTGAAACGAAGAACATCAACTCGATCCGCTTTGTCAAACAGTGCGTTGAGTATGAAGCGCGGCGGCAGATCCAGGTTCTAGAATCGGGCGGGACGATTGACCAGGAGACGCGGCTGTTCAACGTCAAAACGGGCGAGACGCGGACGATGCGCTCGAAAGAGGACGCCCACGACTATCGCTATTTCCCCGATCCCGACTTGCTTCCGCTGACGTTCACCGAAGCCTATGTTGAGGAAATTCGGGGTTCGTTGCCTGAACTTCCGGATTCGAAGAAGCACCGTTTTGTCGAGACTTATGGTCTGTCCGCCTACGATGCATCGGTCCTCGTCATGGACAAGGAGAAGGCCGACTATTTCGAGACGGTCGCCAAAGGACGGGACGGTAAGCTTGCCTCG
Source organism: Pseudomonadota bacterium (assembly GCA_038749595.1). Taxonomy (GTDB): domain Bacteria; phylum Pseudomonadota; class Alphaproteobacteria; order Caulobacterales; family Parvularculaceae; genus Parvularcula. The sequence continues at coordinate 208,296 of JBCDHW010000004.1, read as the reverse complement.
TCCTGGGTCACCACAGAGCTCTTCGGTATGCTGAACAAAGAGGGCCTCGATATCAGCGAGAGCCCCGTGTCGGCCGAACAGCTTGGCGGGCTGATTGATCTCATCAGTGATGAGACGATTTCGGGTAAGATCGCCAAACAGGTGTTCGAGCTCATGCTGGGCGAGGACAAGGGCAAAGCGCCGAAGGAGATCGTCGAAGCACGGGGGCTGAAGCAGGTGACGGACACCGGCGCGCTCGAAGCGGCGGCGGATAAGATTATCGCGGCGAACCCAAAGCAGGTGGCGAAGGTCAAGGACAAGCCGAAAGCGCTCGGCTGGTTCGTTGGTCAGGTGATGAAAGAGACGGGCGGTAAGGCCAACCCGCAAGCGGTCAACGCGATCCTCAAAGCGAAGCTCGGGGTCGAGTAAAACCCACAAGGCTTCGCTGGGTGGATAAGAATCGGCGCGCGCCCGCCGCAATCGCGACGGACGCGCCCAGGAATACCCCCGCTTAAGCGTCGGCGTCGAGTTCGTGGATGGCGTAGGCGAGGGCCTTGGCGCGCTGGGCGAGGGCAGAGCCCATATTGTGGCCTTCCATCAGTCCACCGATGATCGCTTCCATCAGTTCGATATGTTCCGCATCCGTCATGGACTGGGCCGTGAGCGCCGGCATGATCTCAGCGCTCGCGGGGAGGGCGCCAAAGACTTCCTTGCCTTCCTCGGTGTCGAAGAATGCTTGCACTTTTTCTTGCGCTGCGGGCGAGAGGGTCACCATGAACGCCTCGAGCTGTGCTTTCTGGCGTTTGCTGCTGAGATAATCAGCAATCGACGCATCGATCCGGGCCATGAGCACTTCTTTGGTCTTGCGGTCTTCGACACCGGCGCGGTCAAACGCGCTGATGAAAAAGTCCATCATCGCGTCCATCAAGTGGTGGGTGTTGTGGTCGACCACTTCGGCGTGGGTGATTGGCTTGTCGTCCTCGGCGAAGGCTGCCGTGATTGGCGAAAGGGCTAAGGCTGCAGCGCTGGCCGCGAAGAATTTCCGTAACATCATCCGTGCTCCTCATGGGCGCACGACGGGGTAATCACCGCCTGCGTGTGCGCGTCGATTGGTTCTCGTGAACAGTGCCGACCGCACGATGAGGCACAGACGACAGGGAACTAACGCTGAGACGCCGCTTGGACGACATGGGCGGCAAGGGCGCGGTATTGTTCCACGCTGAGGTCCTCGGCGCGCGCTGTCTCGTCAACGCTCTCACACCTTAAGACTTCGGCGAGGCGGTCTGGAAAGATACACTTCAAACTCTGACGTAGCATTTTTCTTCGCTGAGAGAACGCCGCGGCGGTCACGTTCTCAAGAGCGGAGAGGTTGTCGGGCCTTCCGGCGTTCTCGAAAATGAGCACGGAACTGTCGACTTTTGGCGGCGGAGTGAAGGCGCGTGCGGGCAGGTGGAACGCCAGGCGCGGGGCGCTCGCAGCTTGGGCGATCACGGACAGGCGGCCGTAGGTTTTGCTGCCAGGCTGCGCCAGGATCCGGTCGCCGACTTCGCGTTGGAACATCAGCACCATCCGGCGCCAAAAGCGCGGCTTTGCGGTGAGCCACTTGATCAAAAGTTCGGTGGAGATGTTGTAGGGCAGGTTGGAGGCGATGATGGTGTCGTCAGGGAGGCCAAGCGCGCGTTCATCCGCCTTCAGAGCATCGGCTTCCACGGCGCGAAGGCGGCCTGTGGCGGCGTGGAGTTCGTCGAGGATGGGCGCGATACGGCGATCGCGCTCGATGGCGACGACGTTGGCGCCTGTTTCCAGGAGGGCGCGGGTCAAGCCGCCCGGGCCGGGGCCGATCTCGAGGACGGTGTCAGAGGGTTCGGCTTCGCAAAAACCAGCGATCTTCCGTGTGAGGTTTAAATCAAGCAGGAAGTGCTGACCAAGCCCTTTCTTCGCGGCCAGACCATGCTCGGCGATGACGTCGCGCAAAGGCGGCAACTGATCGAGGCTCATGCCGAACGGCGTGCTGCGCTGCGCTGGGCCGCCATGTGGCTTGCCATGACCAGCGCGGCGATGGTGCTGTCGGGACGGGCGGCGCCTTTGCCAGCGATCGGAAGGCCGGTGCCGTGGTCAGGACTTGTCCTGATGATTGGTAGACCGATGGTGACGTTCACCGCTTCGTGGAAAGCCGCAGTTTTGATCGGGACAAGGCCTTGGTCGTGGTACATCGCCAGGGCCGCGTCATAGTGGGTGCGCGCGTCTTCGTGGAACATCGTATCGGCGGGGAAGGGGCCAGCGGCGGCGATGCCTTTGCTCCTAAGCGCCTCGATTGCCGGGATAATGATGGTGCGTTCCTCAGTGCCCATTCTTCCGTCTTCGCCCGCATGCGGATTAAGTCCTGCGATGGCGATGCGCGGCGATGCGATGCCGAAATCAGAGGCCAACGCTTGGGCCGTGACCGTGGCGACTTCGACGATGAGATCGGCGGTTAGCGCTGCGGGCACCTCGCGGAGGGGCAGGTGGATGGTGACGGGCACGGTGCGGAAGCTGCCCGCGGCGAGCATCATCACCGGCCCGCGGGTGCGGCCTTGCGGCATCGTTGTGCGCGCCGTGAGGGCGCCAAGAAATTCTGTGTGCCCCGGAAAAGAGAAGCCTGCTTCCTGCAGGATCGATTTCTGGATGGGGAGGGTGGTGACGCCGCTGGCCTCGCCTTCGAGGGTCAGGAAAACGGCTTGTTCGATTGAGGTGATGACAGCCTTGGCGGCTGCCACGTCGGGCTGGCCTGGCGTGATGTTCGTGAGAGCTTCGAAATCAACACCGCTGAGCGGGAGGATCGGCAGGCCGGTTGCGAAGGCTTCGGCGGCGTTGCGCGGGGCTTCGATCGAGGTGCACGGAACATCGATGGGGAGGGCACGCGCGACGGCGGCAACGCGGGCGGGGTCATCGATCAGGAAGAACGGCAAGCAAGGTCCCGCCGCACCGCTTCGCACCGCCGCGTAGGCTTTCAGCACAACCTCGGTGCCGATCCCGGCAGGCTCGCCCATCGTGACGGCAAGCGGCGCGACCGCGCCTGGTTTGGCCATCAGGTGTCTTGCTGCCCAGGCGCCGGGCGTTCCTGGCCGCGAATGTAGACGTCGCTGTCGCGCTCGACGTCGCGCAGGTACCGGCGGGAGAGGAGGTCGAACTGCTGCGCTTCGAGGCGGTTCTCGACCATCCGCCGCCGCGGTAGCCCGAGGCCCTCATCCATCTCGCAGACATAGGCCATGTGGTAATAGCCGGTGCTCTCCATCAGCGCTGACGTGTCGCCGCGACGGAGGTCGAGGATGGCGTTTTGGAACTGCGGCTGCACCTCGTTGATGGATAGCATCGGGAGCAACGTGACGCCGATGCCTTCGCCCAAGTCCGTGGACAGACGTTCGCCTTCGCACGGGTTGGTGAGGGGGAGACCGAGGAGCTTTTCTTCGGCCACGCGGCGGCTGTAGATCCGCTTCGGCACAGACGCGTAGGCGAGTTCGTAGGAAGGATCGCCCTTCTCAGCCGCAGCGCGCTTACCGCGCAGGGCGACGAGTTTCATCATGTCGCCCTCTTGGTTTTCGATCGGGGTGGAAACGTTCCCTTCCTGAAGTTGACGGATCACCGTGGCGGCGGTTTCTTCCATCTCAGGGAGCCGCATCCAGCCAAGATCACCGCCGCGGGCGGCGGAGGGGCATACGGAGAAACGCTGGGCGAGGGCTTGGAAGGGCACGCCTTGCTGCATTTGCTGCAACATGCGCATGCCGATGCCGTAGACCTCGTCACGCTGGCCGGGGCTGGTCACAGGGAGGCAGATCTCCGACAGCAAGAACTGCTCGGCCTGTTTCTCCGCACGCATCGTATCGAGCATGTCGTCGATTTCGCCTTCGGAAATCGCCACCCGGCTGCGGAACCGTCCGCGTACGAGGTTTTCCCAGGCCGTCTCGGCACGGATCTTTTCTTGGAGGGTTTCGATGGCGATGCCGGAGCGGGCGAGGTCGTTGGCCAGCTGTTCAATCTGGCCGTTGGAGATGCGCGCCAGCTCTTGGAGCACTTCGTCGTCGCTGATCTGCACGTCAAAGCGCGCGGCCTCTTGGCGTTTGAGCTCTTCCTCGATGAGGTCGCGCAGCGCTTGCTGCTGGAATTGCGCCTGGGCTTCGGGCGGGATCTGCTGCCGCGATGTCGCCATCATCAGGCGCATGCGCTGTTGAATATCAAACGTTGAAATTGGTTTGTCGTTCACCGTGGCAATCACGGAGTCGCCCATCACTTGCGCGTGGGCGCTGCTGGCGCAGGTGAGCGCCGCGGTGAGGGAAAGGAGAACGGTTCTGATCAGCTGCATCTCTACCCCGACATGCGAATGCGTTGCCCCTGTGCATAAGGCTTTCGCCGCCTCGGGCAAAGCTTTTGCCCGTGAAAAGAGGTTAAATCACACGCGGTTTGGTTAACGCGTGAGGACGGCTTTACCGATCAACGCCCCGCTGCGCATGGCGTCGTGGGCCTTTTCCGCTTCGCTCATCGGCAGGCTGAGCCCGATATGGGGCTTGAGTTTGCCGATGCTGACAAGCGGGAAGAGGCTGCTCTCCACGGCCCCGCGGAGCCTGGCTTTTTCGGCGTTGGGCCTGGCTCGCAGGGTTGAGCCCGTCAGGGTCAGCCGCTTGCGCATGATGGCCATGATGTTGACCTGGGCCTCAAGGCCGGCCTGGAACGCGATCGACACATGGCGTCCGCCGTCGCGGAGCATTGCGAGGTTGCGCGGGACGTAGTCGCCGCCGACCATGTCGAGGGCAACGTCGACACCGCCGTGGCCTTGCATGGCTTCGCTCCAGTCTTCGGTTTTGTAGTTCCAAACCTTTGTAAAGCCGAGCTCTTCTGCGGCTTTGACCTTGCTGTCGGTGCCGGCGGTTCCGAAGACTTCGTGGCCCATGGCGCTGGCGATCGCGGCGGCCATGGTGCCGATGCCGGAGGTTGCGCCGTGGACGAAGAGGCGTTCGCCGTGGGCCAATCCGCCGGCTTCAAAGGTATTGGTCCACACGGTGAAGGCCGTCTCGGGGAACGCGGCGCCTTCCTCGAAGGACAAGGTTTGCGGCAGCGGCATCACGGAGCCCTGGTCTGCACGGCACTGCTCGGCGTAGCCGCCGCCGGGGACTAGGGCCATGACGCGCTCACCGATGGAGAAGCGTGTGACCGCGCTGCCGATGGCTGAGATGGTTCCCGCCACCTCGAGCCCAAGGGCCTCTGACGCACCGGGGGGCGGGGGGTAGACCCCCATCCGCTGCAAAAGGTCGGGGCGGTTGACCCCTGCGGCGCGGACATCGATCAGCACGTCGTCGGCGCCAACCTCGGGCACCGGGGCTTCGCGCCATGCGATGGATTGATCGTCGCCAACAAACCAAGCGTTGTTCTGCATGGGCGCCCTCAAGTTGTGATCGCTCGTGGCGCACGGTTTCCGCGTGCACCCGACCGTTGTTTAAGTGTCAATTCTTGTTCGTTACCTGAAAACGTAGAGTGCGTAAGGCTTTTGCCGTTCGGCCTTGCGGAGATTTTGGCGCGGGAGGCGGCAGAGCGAGGCTCATTATGACGTTGATCGCTGCAATCCTGGGATTGGCGCTCTGGGGGGCTCAGCCTGAAGCCAACGACGCGGACCCCTATGCCATCGACGCCATGCTCGCTGGGGGAACTGGTGATGGTTTGCGCGTTCAAGCGGGCGGTGTGGATCCGTTGATCGCTGACCTTTGCAGCGATGCGTCGGTGACCATGGTGGAGACGGGGCGGCGGATCACTGAAGCGGAGCTGGGGGCGTGCCTGAGCCGCGGTGTTGGCCGGATTTCGGAGATTCCCCTCGGCATTGAGGCTCTGATCCTCGCCCAGGCGGGCAACGTCGCGGACGACATGGAAGGGATGGAAGGGTTGGGCTTCGGGCTCGACCTGCGCGAGCTGTTCTTGGCTTCGGCGCTGCTCATCCCGGAGGATGATGCCTGCACCCTGGTGCCGAACCCTCACACACGTTGGTCCGATGTCCGCACTGGGCTGCCCGATCGCCCCATTCGTATCTTTGGTCCCGGACCGGGGGAACGGGCGCGGCAGCAATTCATCGACCGCGCGCTTATCGAAGGCGCGCGCCAGATCGACTGTCTCGCAGAGCTCGAGCGCCGGGATCCGGCAGCGTTTGTGCGCGCCACCCTGCCCCGCGGCGACGAAGTGTGGCTCGAGATCGACGGTACGGGAGCGAACCTCGCCGGTGTCCTTGCGCGTTCGCGGGGTGCGATCGGGATTGTCGGTTGGCAGCAGTTCAACACCCAGCCTGGCCTCCGTGCCCTGGCGCTGGGCGGCGTCGTCCCAAACCAGACCACCCTTGGTCTCGGGCGCTATCCTCTGTCCCAAGCGCGGTATCTCTACACAACTCCTGAGGGCCTCCAGGATCCCAGCGTGCAGCGGCTTCTGGTCGAAGGGACCAGGCCCGGAACCACCCGGCCCGTCCGCCACTACGGCACGGGGAATGGCGCCCCCGTTTCGGAAATCGTTGAAACGTCTCGAAGTCGCGTCCGCGTTTATCGCGCGCCTGAATAAGTCCACGAACACCACCCTGCGGCGAAGCGGCTGCAGTGGCGCGGTTGTTGCTCCCCTGAGCCAAACATTAGAAAAACGCTCTGGCCTCTCTGGCGAAAGGAGAGGTAACAGGCGTCCGGCACAAAGGGACACTCCGTGAGCAACAACACTCTGCACAATGCGACCGACGTGAGCGGTCTTTCCGGGGTCTCCGCGTTCGTGGGCTCGAAAGTGTTCAATAACCTCTTCGCGTCCGGCATGGAATTGGTCGAAGAAACAGCGCTTTATCTCGACGAGGACGGCAAAAATCAGGCCCGGACGCTGCCCCGCGATGCGGCCCTCGCCTATGCTGGCCTGTCGATGCGGCTGACCACCCGGTTGATGCAGATTGCGTCGTGGCTGCTCGTCCTGAGGGCCGTGCGCGATGGCGAAATGACCCCGAGTGAGGCGGGCGGTGAAAAATACCGCATCGGCGAACCTGAAGGCGGTGCGTTGGCGCGCAGTGTGACCAATGGGCTGCCCGAGCGGATGCTTAACTTGGTGCAGGAGACGGACACGCTGTTCGCGCGGATCGCGCGGCTCGACCACGAGCTCTTCACCGAAGAAGAGCAGCGCAATTTGGGCGATGACGCGGCTGGGCAGCTCGCGGCCTTACGTTCAGCCTTCGGCGAGTAGCGCTCCGCCGCATAGCCAAGCGCTTCGGCGCGTGCTTTATCTCAAGAAAAGCTCGCGTACCGGAGGCCCCTATGACCGAAGCTCTCGACACGTTCCGCCAGGAGACCCGTGCCTGGCTTGAAGAGAATTGCCCTGAGAGCATGCGCGGCGACTACACGCCCGCCAAGGCCTGTTGGGGCGGCAAGAAGTGGGTCTTCGAGAATCCTGACCAGAAGCTGTGGCTCGACCGGATGGCCGACAAAGGCTGGACCGTGCCCACTTGGCCGAAAAAGTATGGCGGCGGGGGCCTCTCGAAGGATGAGAACGAGATCCTCCGTGAGGAGATGAAGCGCATTAAGGCGTTTCCTCCGCATGAGAACTTTGGCATCTCGATGCTTGGGCCGGCACTTTTGAAATTTGGGACGCATGAGCAAAAAGAGCGGTTCTTGAAGCCCATCGCGCGCGGCGAAGAACGCTGGTGTCAGGGCTATTCGGAGCCAGGCTCGGGCTCTGACCTCGCCTCGCTGAAGACCAAGGCTGAGGACAAGGGCGACCATTGGCTGGTCAACGGGCAAAAGGTGTGGACGTCGTATGCGGATCAAGCCGACTGGATCTTTTGCCTGACGCGTACGGACAATTCTGGGCCAAAGCATCAGGGCATTACCTTCATGCTGTTCTCGATGGAGAGTGAGGGTGTTTCGACCAAGCCGATCAAGCTGATCTCGGGACGCTCGCCGTTCTGCGAGACGTTCCTCGACGATGTGAAGGTGCCGAAGGACGGCGATGAGATTGTCGGCGAGATCGGCGAGGGCTGGCGCGTGGCGACCTACCTTCTTACCCACGAGCGGGAGATGATCTCAGGCATGTTTGGCGGCGCGGCGACGCGGTTCGTTGGCCAAATTGCGGCGCAAGAGATGGGTACGGACGAAAAGGGCCGGGTGGAAGACCCGATGCTCCGTGCCCGTGCTGCTCAAGCCGACCTTGACGGCTGGTCGTTCCTGACGCTGATGAAATCGATCAAAGACCGCTCGGAAGCTGGCGAAAGCCTCGGCGCGGTGTCCTCGGCGCTCAAGTACTACGGCACCGAGCTGAACAAGCGCCGCTACGAGCTGATGATGGATATCGGCGGCTCCGACGAACTTGAGTGGGAGACCGATCGCAACGACGACGGCGACCGCGCCCGCTCCTGGCTCCGCACAAAAGCCAACTCGATCGAGGGCGGCACCTCGGAGATCCAGCTGAATATCATCAGCAAGCGGATTTTGGAGCTGCCGACCTAAGCAAAGTGGGCTTTTGCGTCAGCTACGCCGCGTTCCGTAGCGCGAACAAAGACGCCGTCCTCAAAAACCTTCGCCTCGAGGAGAAAGCAGCGAGCGGATCACTGCTGGACGAAGAGATTGCGGGCGTTCCGCTCGTCTCAGGCGGCTACCTCGTTTTTGCGAGAGATCCGCTGTTCTTCGGCGAGGGAGGATGTTTTTTGGAAGAGAGTTGGGGGCCCGACGTGATTTGGTGCTCAGCTCTCGAAACAACCATGAGCTTCTATGCGGCCAGCTTTCGTGGTGGCGTAGAGCTTTGGTCCGTGGCGCACGACGCCCAGATCGCACTCGAGCATCTGGATGTTCAAGGGACACCTCCCGCTGTGCTCCAAGAGTTGCGGGAGGTTGCGGCGAAACGACAAGCCAATGAGAATGAAGACGACCCCCTTTCCGTTGATCATTTCTCCGATATTCCCGTGGACCTCGTCGGGTCTCTCACAGGTTTTCGTTATGACAGCTTTGGTGGGTACGCGGACGACCAAGTCATGGTTTTGCAAAGGACTTGACGGCACGGTTCGCTAGAGTTTTTAAGCAGCGGTCTTCCCCGCCAGCCAGCCCGTCGCTAGGCAGGCGGTGAGGAGGTAGCCTCCGGTGGGGGCATCCCAGTCGATCATTTCTCCGGCGCAGTAGGCGCTTGGTGCGTCCTTGAGCATCAGGCGCTCATCGAGGGCGGACCAGGGGACGCCGCCTCGGGTGGAGATGGCTTCGTCGAGGGGGACTGTTCCGGTGATCTGTATAGGGAGCGCTTTGATCCGTGTAGCGATGGCTTCAGGCGATGTCGTGTCGGAGTGAGTGGGTCCTTCGCGGAAGAGGGCGGCCTTGACCCCTTCGAGCTGCGCGCCCTTGCGCAGGCGGTTGGAGAGTGACTGCCCCGGCTTTTGCTTGGCGAGCCGGGCGGTGAGCTGTTCGATGCGCGTGTCGGGCTTGAGGTCGATTGTGAGGGTGCCGCCATCCTCGAATCGCTTCGCGAGGGGATAGATCCCGCCGCTTTCGAGGCCCCGCTCAGTGATCACCGCTTCGCCTCGGGACGCGGTGCCGTCGGGCGCGATGAACCGCACGTTTTTCAGAGGCGCCCCCGCGAAGCGCTCTTTCAGAATCTCCGACCAATCGGCGCGAAGGCCCACATTGGACGCGGCGAAGGGGAGGGGTGTGATGCCAGCCTTTGCGAACTGCTCCGTCCAAAGACCATCGCTGCCGAGCCGTCGCCATGACCCTCCGCCGCAAGCGAAGACGATAGCGTCGGCTGCGACCGTCACCTCGCCCTCAGGCGTCTGAAACGTCAGGCTCGTTGCTCCGTTCCAACCTGCCAAGCGGTGCTTTGTCCGCACCTCCACGCGGCGCTCACCAAGCCGCTTGAGCCAGGCACGGAGGAGGGGCGAGGCCTTCATCATCACCGGGAACACCCGGCCAGTGGAGCCGATATGCTCAGCGATCCCCAGCTCCGCCATGAACGCCCGAACGGCGTCAGCGTCGAACGCGTCGACGATGGCCTTCACCCTTGGGTCGTCACCGTAGCGAGCGAGGAAACGTGCCTTCTCCTCCGTATGCGTAATGTTGAGGCCGCTCTTCCCCGCCATCAGGAATTTGCGCGCGAGGGAGGGCATCTGGTCGTAGATGGTCACTTTGGCGCCAAGGGCACTGGCGGCGTCGGCGGCCATCAGCCCCGCTGGGCCTCCGCCGACAATGGCGACCGTTTGGCTCATTCCTCGGCCGCCAGGTCGTCCCACGTTGGGTTCTTCTCATCGATCAGTGTACGCAGCGCCGCGGTATGCCATCGGCGGAGGCGCATCATGCGCGCGACCGCAGTGTGGCGATCGGCAAAGGCTTCGGTCAAGACGAGGTACGGCGTCCGTCGCTTGAGGTTGGCGCACAGCCGGTGGCGCAGGGCCCTCGCACCCGCATCCTTGGCGAGGGAGATCGAGAAGTGCTGCTGCGCCGCGTCGGTCAGCACATAGACCACCCAGGGGTAGGGGCCCGCGGGCACCTCCTCCGCCGTGCTCGCCAGGGGGGCGGTGACCCGGCCGTATCGTCTTCGCTTGCGCATCACGCCCGAGAAAGCCGATACCGCGGCGCCGCGCAAGCCGGGTTCCCTTCTCGCGCGCGGTCAGGCAGGAAGCATCGCAACAATAGGGAGAAACGCCATGCCCCTGGTCCTGAGCGAAGAGCAGCAGATGCTCCAAGAGACCGCCCGCGGCTTTGCCGAAGAGAAGAGCCCGCTGACCGAGCTGCGCCGCTTGCGCGATGAGGATGTGGCTGACGGGTTTCACCGGGACCTCTGGGCGCAGATGGCGGAACTTGGTCTGACCGGCGTCTTGGTTGGTGAGGACCATGGCGGCTCGGGCTTTGGCTATGTCGGCGCTGGGGTGATTGCCCAGGAGCTCGGCCGGACGCTGGCGGCGAGCCCCTATATTGCGACGTCGATGATGGCCGCCACCGCGCTCGCCAAGTTTGGCTCGGATGATCAGCGGGCGGTGCATCTGCCGAAGATCGCGGCGGGTCAGACGGTCTTCGCGATCGCTTCGGACGAGAACAAGAAGCACACCCCCCACCAGGTGGCCATGAAGGCCGAGCGGTCCGGCAATGGCTTCAAGCTGTCTGGCGAGAAGACCTTCGTGGCTGAGGGGTTTGCGGCGGACCAGCTCATCGTGGCGGCGCGCACGGCTGGCGCGGATACGGATAAAGAGGGGGTGACCCTTTTCCTCGTTGATGCGTCGAAGGCTGAGAAAGACCGTATGAAGACGGTCGACAGCCGCGGTTTCGCCCGGATCAAACTCGACGGTGTCGAGGTTGATGGCGACGCCGTGCTTGGCCAGGTCGACGGTGGCCTCGGCGCGCTTGAGGTGATCCTGAATGCTGGCCGGGCAGGCCTTGCGTCAGAGATGGTCGGCTCAGCTGAGGCGGCGTTTGACATGACCCTCGACTACCTCAAACAGCGCAAACAGTTCGGGACGGAGATCGGCCGCTTCCAAGCGCTCCAGCACCGCGCTGCTCATCTGTACACAGAGCTTGAGATGGCGAAGGCCGTCGCGCACCAAGCACTCGATGAACTCGACACCAACCTTGAGGGCGCCGGCACCACGGTCAGCCTGGCCAAAGCGAAAGTAAGCCAAGTGGCGCGTCTCGCCAGCCAAGAAGCCGTCCAGATGCACGGCGGCATCGGCATGACCGACGAGTACGACGTGGGCTTCTTCATGAAGCGCATCCGCGTCGCCGGAGAACTCTTCGGCGACGGTGACTACCACATGAATAGGCTGGCTGAGGTGATGGGGTACTAATGACCCGTCTTCCCGGACTTGATCCGGGATCCATCACCCGAGGGAAGGCTCATGCACGCCATCAATGATCGATGGATCCCGGATCAAGTCCGGGAAGACGAGTAAGAGAAGAGTATTAGGAGGAAACACCATGAAAAATGCAGTGATTGTCAGCGCGGCGCGGACGCCGATTGGGAAGGCTTATCGCGGGGCGTTTAATCAGACGGGGGCGGTGGAGCTCGCTGGGCATGCTGTGAAGCACGCTGTTGAGCGGGCGGGGGTTGATCCGTCCACGGTGGATGACTGCGTGATGGGCGAGGCGCTGCAGCTGCGCACGGGCGGGATGAACCTTGGCCGCCAAGCGGCGCTGCGGGCTGGGCTCGGGTTTGGTGTACCGGGTACGACGATAGACCGTCAGTGTGCGTCGGGCATGATGGCGATCGCCACCGCGGCGAAGCAGATCATCGTCGACAACATGACCACTGTGGTTGCGGGCGGCGTGGAGAGTATCTCCACCAACCAAACGGGCGACGCCCAGATCATCTTTCCCAACGATCACCTGATGAAGGAGATCCCAGCCACGTATATGACGATGATCGAAACGGCGGAGATCGTAGCGGATAAATACGAGGTTAGCCGCGAGCGCCAGGATGAATACGCGCTGGAAAGCCAGAAGCGCACCCACGAGGCGCAGCAAGCTGGCCACTATGACGCGGAAATCGTCCCTATGCCGAGTGTCATGGCACGGAAGAACAAAGAAACGGGCGAAGTCAGCCAGCACGAGGTGACTCTCGAGAAGGATGAGGGCACCCGGCCGGAAACGACTCTCGAGGGCCTTCAGGGGCTCAAGCCTGTGTTCTCCAATGGTCAACGCGTGGCTGAAGGCAAGTTTATCACGGCGGGCAACGCGAGCCAGTTGTCTGATGGTGCGGCTGCGGTGACCTTGATGGAAGAAAGCGCCGCGTCGAAGGCAGGCGTGACGCCGCTCGGCCGCTATGTCGGGATGGCCGTCGCCGGGACCGACCCGTCGGAGATGGGCATCGGCCCGATTTACGCGGTGCCGAAAGCGCTGGAGCGCACGGGCGTCAAGATGGACGATATCGGCCTTTGGGAGCTGAACGAAGCGTTTGCCTGCCAGGTGATTGCGTCGGCGGATAAGCTGGGGATCCCCTATGACCGGCTCAACGTGGACGGCGGCGCGATTTCGGTGGGGCACCCTTATGGGATGAGCGGTGCACGGATGGTCATGCATGCGCTGATCGCGGGCAAGCGCATCGGCGCGAAGTATGTCTGCTGCACCATGTGCGTCGGCGGCGGCCAGGGCGCAGCTGGGATCTTCGAGGTCCTCTAAGCGCGATCTCTCGCGCTAGCCGACTTGCCCGATACGGACCATCTCGCCGTCATCGGGTATGGTGTACCGGTCGTCGTTGACCACCAGGCGGGCCTCGGTGGGCAAGCCGTCCACATAGAAGCCATCGCGCGTGGTGGCGACGATCGTCACCGGCAGAGTTGTGATCCGCCCTGTCGGCCCGCGGCCCGTGACGATCCGCACGGACATCCCTGATCCTTGCACCAAGGTGAGGGAGCGGAAAGGAACGAGCATCGGTAGAATTTGCTCCGTAGACACTGTAATTTTTGCGGCTTGGCCTTCGGCTGCCCCTGGCACACCGGAAAGCCCGACTTCGAAAGGAAGAGTGTTCTCAGGGTTATTATCCGTGTCGGGATAAATGACGCGGACAGCGCTCTGTGCGGATCCGGATGCGGTTGTCACGTTAACGGGATCACCAGGAACAATGACCTTGGCTTGGTGCGGGCTCATGGCGCCGCGGGCGATCAACGAGCTCGGGTCGAGGATCGTGACGCACGGTTGGCCAGCCTCGAGCACGGTGCCCGGTCCGGCATTGACCGAGCTCACCACGCCGTCGATCGGGCTAAAGAGAACCAGCGGCGTACCGCCGGTGGGGGTGATCCGGCAGAGGGGATCACCCGCGCTCACTTCGCGGCCAACCTTGGTCGGCACCGCGACAACGCGGGACCGCTCGTCGGCGCGAAGAGCGACCCGGCGGTCTGCCTCAACGCTGGCGTCGAACGAGACTTCCCGCTCGGCGCTGGTGGTGGAGACGAACACCACGGCCACGGCCGGGTAGTAGATCGGGTCCACCTCTTCGACCTGTTGGGGAAGCAAGATGTCCGCCCGGAAAGCGAACAAAGCGGAGAGTGCGAGGAGGGGGGCGAAGCCAATCGCCAAAGATCCGAGATTAACGGTCTTGCGCGGCACTTCCAGCCGTGTCGCTACCAATTCCATGAGGTGCCCCCTCGCTCACATTGAGCGCTGCAACCTCTGCGTCGCGTGCCTCCAGCGGCAAGTCGATGCTGGCGTCAGCGCGCTCCCACACGAGCTTTTTGCAGATTGGGCCTAAGCAACCGGAAACAGAAAGGGCATCCTTCGTTAGCAATTCCAAACGGGCGCGGTAGCTGCGTCCATCGCTGGGATTGTAGATCGTGCCGCGACGCCAGGCATTGCGGTGCAGTTCGAAGCCGTGGAGCAGCGTAATCCCCACCATGTCGCGCCCGCGAAGGGTTTCATCGCGGTTGTTGTGGTCGGCGATCATGCCGCCATTGTCCGGGTGAACAGCGACGACAATCCCGCAAGGCGTGCCGTCACCGCAGTCCACGATCTCGACAACCGATGCGCGGTCATCGGTCAGCCAATGGCCTGCCACACTGAGCTCAGAAGCGCTTGCCGCCGCTAAACCCCACCCGGCAGATGCTAAAACGCAACCCACGACACATCGCACCATGTGCCTTCTCCCCGATCTCACCAGGAGGATCTTGAGGGGCATGTCGGGCAGTTGCCAAGGACATTCTGCGACATTTTGGCGTAAATTTGAGACGGCGTCTGCCCGGTGGACAAGCCCTGGCCATGGCTGCGCACCATTGCTAACGCGCGCGCCAGCAGCCGGATGACGTTCCATGGACACCGAACAAACCTCCCAAGATGGACAGGTGCGCCTTCGCCTGGCGGTCCAGAAGAAAGGCCGCTTAGCCGATGATACCTTCGATCTTCTGAAGCGCTGCGGCTTGCGGGTCAGTGCTTCGAAGAACCGGCTCTATGCGCGGATCAAAGAGCTGCCGATCGACATTTTGCTGGTGCGGGACGACGACATTCCCGCTCTTGTCGCCAGCGGGGCGAGTGACGCCGGGATTGTCGGCGGAAACGTCTTTGAAGAGGAGCGGGTAGCGGGACGGCTGGATGTGGATCTGCCGACGCAAGTTCGGCTGGGTTTTTCCCGGTGCCGGCTTTGTATCGCAGTGCCGAAGGAGCATGCCTATCAAAATCCGCAGGATTTTGCCGGGATGCGGATCGCGACCTCCTATCCGGCGTTGACCGATGCGTGGCTTGCTGAGCGTGGTGTTGAGGGTGCGCGGAGTGTGATTATGAACGGTGCCCACGAGATCGCCCCGCGTCTTGGGGTTGCCGATGCGGTTTGCGATATCGTCTCGACGGGCGGAACGCTCGACGCCAATGGGTTGAAGGTGGCGGAGACGATTTTCCAATCTGAAGCGCTTTTGATCGCGGGGGCGTTCCCCGACGCGCCGGAAAAAGCGCGGATTGTGGAGGCGCTAAAACTGCGCATTGAGGGTGTTCAGCGGAGCCGCGACGCGAAGTACGTGATGCTGAATGCTCCGCGTGCGGCGCTTGATAAGATCACCGCCGTGCTCCCCGCAGCAGACCGCCCGACGATCCTGGAGCTCGCCGGAGAGAGCGATAAGGTCGCTGTGCATACTGTATGCGGAGAAGAAGTGGTTTGGGAAAAGCTTGAGGAACTCAAAAGCCTCGGCGCGAGCGGTATCCTCGTGTTGGATATCGACAAAATGCTGGCCTAGGCTTTGCCTCTACTGAAGCGGCTCAAGGCGGATCTTGATGCCGTTTGCCGACCGCACCGTCAGCCTTGAGACCGGTTCGGGGACGTGTCCGTCTACAGGAAGGATGCGGAACGCTCTGACGATCTGTGTAAGGATCAGTGTCGCTTCCTGCAGCGCGAAGGCCGCGCCGACACAGACCCGCGCACCCATACTAAACGGCATATAGGCGTGGCGGATCGCATGCTGATGATCTTTGCTGGCGAACCGGCCCGGGTTGAAGACGTGGGGATCCTGCCAATGCGCCTGATGGCGGTGCATTAGCCACATCGGGATCACGGCGGCTGAACCTTGGGGAAGTGCGTGCCCCGCGAGGGTGTCGTCTTGGCGCACGTCGCGGGACAGAAAGGCGACGGGCGGATAAAGCCGCATGGCCTCGCGAAAGACATTCCGTGTTCGCTCGAGTTTCTTCATGTCGGAAAATGCGGGATCGCGGTCGCCAAGGACATCCGCGACTTCATTGCGCAGGGTTTGCTGGACCGTCTGATCATGGGCGAGGAGATAAAGGGTCCAGCCCAGCGCTGCGGCCGATGTTTCGTGGCCCGCTA
Source organism: Pseudomonadota bacterium (assembly GCA_038749595.1). Taxonomy (GTDB): domain Bacteria; phylum Pseudomonadota; class Alphaproteobacteria; order Caulobacterales; family Parvularculaceae; genus Parvularcula. Next base: position 192,075 of record JBCDHW010000004.1, on the reverse strand, counting down.
GGAACAGCATGGCGATTTGGTCGAGGAGTTCGGTGCCCACGAAACGAGTGCCGGTTTCGGGGTCTTCCGCGGCGAGGAGCGCCGAGAGAATGTCATTGTCCGGAACGTTGTCTCCGTTGGAGATGGCGCACAGGCGGCGCTGGAGCGGTGCGTCAAGCTCTCGGCGGATGATCCGCGCGGAACGGTGGGCGGCAAACCGGGACGGAAGCAGACTGATCGGGATGCCCAGGGACCCGAGCATCCCTTGGCGAAAAGCGATCGCTTGAAAGGTGTCGAAGGCGGCGAAGATGACCCTGGCTTGCTCGGCGGTCATGGCTTCGGAATAGATCGTGCGGAAGATAACGTCGCCTGCGAAGTGGGTCATTTCCAAATCGGCGTCGAGGTCGGCCCCGACGGATGTGCGCATCCGATCGAGGCTGGCGAGGGCGGCTTGCTGCATCAGCGGGAAGACGACGCGCACACCGGCATGGGTGAAGGCCTGGTCGATGATCCGCCTTTGGCGTTGCCAGTCTTCTCCGTTGGACACGAAGATCGAATAGCCTGTCAGTTTACGGAGCAGTTGATCGACGAGGCGCCCTTTGGGGAAGTCTTGCGGACGGGTGACCAGCATTTCGCGGATCGCCGCAGGCTCGCGGACGCTGACGTTGATGACATCGGGAAGGCCAGGCACTTTCGGCGTCTTATTTTTGGAGATGCCGGTGAAGGCGTAGGAGCCTTCGCGGAACATGCTGAGGCCGGAGTGCAGGTAGCCCTTCAGCTGCTGCAGCGGTGAGCGTTTGGAGGCTTCAGTGGGGCGCGGAGGCTCGAAAGAGGTCACGCGCTGGGCCGCGATGTGGTGATCAGCTGGGGCCGGGTGATCAGTTCGAGGTAGTCGAACCCGACGGGGCGTTCCGCAGGCTGAAGATATTGGAAGTGGTAGGCGCGGGGATTGCGGCGGACCTTGCGGAACGTTTCGGGCGTGAGTGACTGGTGGAAGGGCGGGCGTTCTTGGATGTGCCGCGGCGCCTGCTCTTTGGGATCGGTGCCGTGGAGGAGGTCCAGCCGGCAGGTTGAACCGGTGTCCGAGCCTGACGTGACGTCGATGACTTTGAGGTGCGGTGTGCTGACGACCGAGACCAAGTCTTCGGCGAAGCGTTGGTCTTGTCCGTAGGCTGTGTAAAGCGGAATGGACTGGCCCAGGAAGACGAGGACGCAACGCGTGGTGGTGAGCGCGTCTTCGGCGTCTTGCAGCGTTTTCGCTAGTGTACGGACGGCGTGGAGAGCGCCGAGGCTGTGCCCGGCGATGAGGATTTCGTCATAGGCGCCGGATTGCGCGGCTTCTTGCACGCGACCTGACAACGCCTTTGCGCGATCCTCGGAACGGTCGACGCGTCCGTGGGCGGCGAGGTGGAGGTAGTCGAGACACCGGGTTAGCCACCAAAGCTCCGTACTCGACGTGGCGCGTCGCCAGAGAAGGGTGATCAGCCATGCGGTTAAAGCGATGCCTGTTAAGCTGAGGAGGAGGGGCGGTAGACCCAGGGCGCTGGCCAGGGCTTGGCCGATGAGGAATGCGGATAGCAACATGCCGCTCCCCAAGACGAGGAAGCCGCCGAAGAGGATGGGCGGAGTGGCGATGGACAGGAACGTGGAGATCGCGGGCTTGCGCAGTGTACGCATCATCCCGAGGCGTTGGTAGGCCACGAGGACACGGAACGCGGAGCCGACCAGTTGCGTTGGTGACCGGCTCGACCAGATGTCCCGGACGGTATCGTCCCAGCGGAGGAGTTCGTAGTCCGTCTCGACCCTGCGCCCGTCAGAAAGCTGCGTCTCAAGCTGCCACGACACGCCGTGGTCCCACGCCTTGCGCCGCTTGCTGACCGTGATCGTCCGGCCCCAGGTCGCTGAGACCTGCTCTGTGCCTTCGGCGAAGAATTGATGGTAGGGCTTAGGCCCCCTCGGATCGAAGCCGTGCACGTAGAAGACCTTCCTTCGAAAAGGCGGCGGTGCGGCGTCGTTCGTCGGCAAGTTCGGCGTTCCTCTCTGGCGGGGGCCCTCCCTACGCATGGTCGCTTGGCGGGGACCAGACAGAAACGTCATTTGCTTTGCGCCGCATTTGCGCTTTGGAGGGGGGAAGGCGTGCCGGAGAGCGCACGCGACTAGCTAGGGAAGCGCACTTCTATGTTTCGAACTGCATGCCTCGCCATTTCGGCGATTGCCGTCCTTTCAGCCGCTCCAGCCGCGGCGGACCACAATGACCTCGACACCGTCCTGGCCGACGCGCGGCGGGATAATGACCGGGCCCGCGATGTCTATCGCAACCCCAAGGAAACGCTCGAGTTTTTTGGCATCGAGGGCGATATGACCGTCGTCGAAATGGCGCCTGGTGGCGGCTGGTACACCCGGATCCTGCTGCCGCTTGTGGCTGAGGATGGCGGGTATATTGCGGGGAATTACGAGCCGTCGACGTTCGGTTCCCGCAACCAGCGGCTGGTGACGTGGCCTGAGACGTTTAAGGCCGCCACCGAGGAAGCCTATCCCGGCGTTTCGATCCAGACGTTCACCTATGAAACCGGCGGCGCGGCGGAAATTGGGCCTGTGGCTGATGCGGTGCTGTTCTTCCGCGCCTTGCATGCGCTGGTCGGGCGGGACCGGATTGATGCCGTGCTGGCCGATGCGATGAGCATTCTGAAGCCTGGCGGTGTTGTCGGCGTGGTCCAGCACCGGGCGATGGATGATGCGCCGGATGACTATGCCAACGGCTCAAAGGGCTATCTGCGCCAGGCCGATGTGGTGGCAGCGTTTGAAAAAGCTGGTTTTGAACTGGTGAAGTCATCTGACGTGAATGCCAACGCGAAGGACCCTGCAAACTGGCCGGGCGGCGTGTGGACCTTGCCCCCAGCGAACCGCGGCCCCGAAGAACGCCGGGACGAGTTCCTCGCGATCGGCGAAAGCAACCGCATGACGCTCCTGTTCCGGAAACCGGAATAAAAACCGCCGCATCCCACAAGGGATGCGTGAGCCTAGTCCGTCAAAAGAACCTCTTCCGCTCGCGGGAGAGGTTTATTTGCGATGCCCGTGAGACTGCTAAGAACCAAAAAGCTGCGAGAGCGGCTCGGGCGGTCAGCCCGCCCCATCGGAGGGCCTACGGCCCGTGAGATCAGAAATGGTGCTGCTGGAGAGAATCGAACTCTCGACCTCTCCCTTACCAAGGGAGTGCTCTACCTCTGAGCTACAGCAGCGCCCGAGGGCCGGGTCATGGAGCGGGTTTAGAGCGGCGTCAACGGCTTTGTTGTGCCCAATTTTGCGGGACACCAAGACGGCGAAGCCCTTGGCAGGGCGGGAGACCCATGCCATCTGGCTGAGATGAGCGATGCGGAAACGCCACCACCCAAAAAGCCGCGCCAGAAGGCTTCCGATGACGATCTCAGCCGCGAAGAAAAACTCGCCAAGGCCCTGCGCGAGAATTTGAAGCGCCGGAAAGCGAAGAAGGACTGACGCTTGGACAAGCTGGCGATCATTGGCGGGCGACCGCTCTATGGAGACCTGAGGATTGCGGGGGCGAAGAACTCGGCGCTGAAGGTGATGGCGGCGTGCCTGCTGACGGGGGAACCGCTGGTCCTTGATGAGGTGCCGAACCTGGCGGATGTGCGCCAGCTTTTGGTGCTTCTGGAGAACCATGGGGTGGAGTGGACGCGCGATGGGCATCGGCTGACGCTCCATGCGGCGCAGATCACGTCGACGATGGCGCCCTACGATATCGTCCGGAAGATGCGGGCAAGCTTCAACGTGCTGGGGCCGATCCTGGCGCGGGAAGGTAAGGCCAAAGTGTCCTTGCCCGGTGGCTGCGCGATTGGGGCGCGGCCGGTGAATTTCCACCTTGAGGCCTTCAAAGCGATGGGTGCGGAGATTGCGCTTGAAGAGGGCTATGTCTTGGCCGAGGCGCCCCCGGGCGGATTGCAGGGCGCTCTGGTCGACCTCCCGTTTCCTTCGGTGGGCGCGACCGAGCATGTGATGATGGCAGCGACCTTGGCGAAGGGGACGACCGAGATCCGCAACGCGGCGTGCGAACCTGAGCTCATCGACCTTGCCGATTGCCTGAACGCCATGGGCGCGAAGGTTTCGGGCGCGGGGACGCCGACGATCACGATCGACGGGGTCGCGGCGCTGTCTGGTGCGAACCATGAGGTGATCGCGGACCGGATCGAGCTCGGCTCCTATGCCATGGCTGTTGGAGCGGCGGGGGGTGAGCTGTTCCTGCAAAGGGGGCGTACGGATATTCTGGGCTCGGCGGCCAAGGTTCTCGAGACATGCGGGCTCGAGCTCCGTGACGAGGAGGGGGGCTTGCGCGTCTCCCGCTGGGGCACGCCCACGGTATCGACGAGCGTGGTGACCGAGCCGTTCCCTGGCTTTGCCACGGACCTGCAGGCGCAGTTCATGGCGCTGATGGCACGCGGTGATGGCGAGGCAGCCATTAAAGAGACGGTGTTTGAAAACCGTTTCATGCATGTGCCTGAATTGATCCGTATGGGTGCGGATATCACTATCGATGGGCAAAGCGCGACCGTGCGCGGGGTTCCTAAGCTGACCGGCGCACCGGTGATGGCGACCGACCTGAGGGCTTCGATGAGCCTGATCATCGCTGCTCTGTGTGCGGAGGGACAAACGATGATCAGCCGCGTCTATCACCTCGATCGCGGTTTCGAAGAACTTGACGAGAAGCTGCGCCGTGTGGGTGCACTGATCGAACGGGTGAAGGACGAATAACGTTCCATGAGCAAAGACACGCCTCTCGCCTTGATGGCAGCGGACAAAGAAGACCTTCAGACGATCTCGGCCCTCCTCCAAGATGCGATCATCAAGGTGGGGGACATGGCGTTTCTGAAGGATGAGCGGAAATTTGCGTTTGTCACCAACCGCTACGCCTGGGAGAAGCCGAAGCGCGGCTTTTTCAGCCAGGGATGGCGTGTACGGACGGGTGTACACTTTGAAGACGTTGCTGCGGTGCGGGGACGTGCTGTGCGGATGGATGCGCCCGAAGCTGTCGTCAATGTGTTGTCTACGGATTATGAAGGCGATGAGAATGGCGGGACGATTACTTTGAATTTGGCGGGTGGCGGCGCCATCGCGCTGGAGGTTGATGCAATTTCGGTAACGGTGAAAGACCTATCCGAACCATGGCGGGCATCGCGGCGTCCTGATCACGGGGCAGACTGACGATGGAGCGTCTCTCCACCCAAGACCCAGGCTTTCGCGAGACCTTGCTCAAGCGGCTGCAGCGGGACGAGGAGGCTGTGCAAGGCATCGCCGAGCGCGTGACGGCGATTCTGCGCGAGGTGCGGCAGGAGGGCGACGCCGCGGTCCTGCGCCTGACGGCGAAGTTTGACGAGACCGACCTGAGCGGCGGCTTGGCGGTTACTCCTGAAGACATTGAGGACGCTGTTGCTGCATGCGATGCCGAGGCCTTGGATGCGCTGGAGCAGGCGGCGCAGCGGATTGAGGCGTATCACCGTGAACAGCATCCTGAAGATAAGGCGTGGACGGACGAATTGGGCGTGCGTCTTGGCTGGCGGTGGACGGCGCTTGATGCGGTGGGCCTCTACGTTCCAGGCGGTACCGCAGCCTACCCCTCCAGTGTGCTGATGAATGCGCTGCCCGCGAAAGTTGCCGGTGTGGAGAGGATCGTGATCGTCACACCGGCGCGGGGAGGGGTTCTGAACCCCCTCGTTCTTGCGGCGGCTAAGCGGGCGGGCGTCACGGAGATCTACAAGATTGGCGGGGCCCAGGCCGTCGGTGCACTGACCTATGGGACCGAGACAATTGCGCCGGTCGATAAGATTGTTGGCCCGGGTAACGCCTATGTCGCTGAGGCCAAGCGACAGGTCTTTGGCCTTGTCGGCATCGATTCCATCGCGGGGCCATCGGAGATTACCGTGATTGCGGAGGGGGCGATCGACCCGAATGTTCTGGCGGCGGATCTTTTGAGCCAAACGGAACATGATAAGTTGAGCCAATCGGTGTTGATTACGCCGGACGCGGACCTCGCCGATCGCGTGGCGGTGGCCGTGGAAGCGCAACTGCAAACGCATCCGCGGCGCGCGATCGCGGAAGAAGCGTGGCGGTCGCAAGGGCTGATGATCGTCGCCAAGGATCTCGATGATGCGGCGGCGGTGTCGAATGTGGTGGCGCCGGAACACCTTGAGCTCGCCGTGGATGACCCTGAGCAGCTGCTGATGAAGATTAAGCACGCGGGCGCGGTCTTTTTGGGACACCACACGCCAGAGGCCATCGGCGACTATGTCGGTGGTCCGAGCCACGTCTTGCCGACCAGCCGCTCGGCGCGGTTTTCCTCCGGCCTTTCGGTGCTCGACTTCGTCAAACGCATGTCGGTCACGGGATGTTCACGCGAAGCGTTTGAAAAGCTGGGACCGGCCGCGGCTAAGCTCGCTGATGTGGAGGGCTTGCCGAGCCACGCAGCATCGGTGACCCTGCGGCTTGGGCGCTGAACGAGAGGCGACGATGGACAACAAACGCCTGAGCAAAGTGGAGCTCGACGAGCGCAGTTTGGGCGCTGCGAAAGGCGATATCGACCATGAGCGGCGGGTGGCGATGCATGACCTGCTGCAGGAAAACGTTTTTGCGCCTTCGGGGGCGACGGTGGATGGTCCTTATGCGCTGTACCTAAGTGAACGCGACGGGCGGTTGATCTTTGATATCCGAACCGAGAGCGGCGACGAGCTGGTCGCACATCACCTGTCGTTGGCGCCCATTCGCAAGACGATCAAAGACTATTTCCTGCTCTGCGAGAACTATTACGACGCGATCCGGTCGGCCCAGCCGGAGAAACTTGAGACGATCGATATGGCCCGGCGGGCGGTGCATAATGAGGGCACGGAGCTTCTCATTGATCGGCTTAAGGACAAAATCGACACCGACTTTGATACGGCGCGGCGTATCTTTACGCTGATCTGTTCGCTGGCGATGCGAATGGGACGCAGGGGGGACACCAACTGATGGTCACCTCTGTTCTCTTTGTCTGCAATATGAATTCCGTCCGTTCACCGATGGCTGAAGCGGTGGCGCGCAGCGTGCTGCCCGAGGCGATCCAGGTCTCAAGCTGCGGTGTCTACAAGGGGATTAAGGATCCTTTTGTCGGCGGCGCGCTGGAAGAAGCGGGGATGGCGCCGCCGGATCATCCGCCCCAGGAGTTTGCGGAGTGTGATCCGTCGCGGTTTGAGTTGGTGATTGCGCTCACGCCCGAGGCGGCGGCTGAGGCCCGTAAACTCGGGGCTACGGTTGAGTTCTGGGAAGTTGAGAACCCGACCGATACCCGCGGCAGTGAGCTTGACCTGAAAATGGCCTATGCGCGGTTGCGCGATGACCTCGTCGCGAAGATCAAAGAGCGGCTTCTGACGTCCTAGCCCTCGGCTGCGCAGCTATGCGACGAACGTCTGTGTACGGGCGTTGCTCGTGGTTGGGCGGGGTGCTTACCTCTCGGCGGAACAGCGTGAGCGTTGCGGATGATGGGTCTTGGCCGGCTTTGCGGCATGGTGCTGGTGGTGATGGGGTGCGCTGGAGCGCCTTTGCCAGGGGCCCCCGCGGACGCGGACCGGGCGATGGTCGAAGCGGTGCTCGCTGACCTCGACCGGACAACGCTTCCGGCCCGAGAGCATCTGCGCAACTATGAACCTGGCGCGGTGATTTTGGCGCCGGGCTTAGCGGAGATCCGCGGCCATGCGGCGATCGAAGAGCATCTGGCTGCGTCGCAACAAGGCGTGTCGGTGACGATGCGGCACGAGATCGTCGAACTCACAGCGTTCGGGGATCTGGTGGTGGCGCAGGGCCGGGTGGTGGGCGTGGCTCAGCCCGATGGCGACGCGAACGCCTATCCCTTCGAGACCAAGAATATCATCATGCTGCGGCGGCAAGGCGACGGCACGCTCAAAATTTGGAAAGTGATCTACAACGCCGCGCCGCAAAAACTTAACTAACCAAACGGCGACCCTGCCAAGCGCCCTGCACCGCGATGGATCCTTCCGGCTGGGCAGACATTTGAGGATACGATGACGTTACGCATCAATGACGAGGCCCCGAATTTCACAGCCGAGACCACGGCCGGCTCCCTGACCTTTCACGATTGGATCGGCGACGGGTGGGCGGTGATGTTCAGCCATCCAAAAGACTTCACACCCGTCTGCACTACCGAGCTTGGCTACATGGCTGGGCTCGCGGGCGAATTTGCCAAGCGCAACACGAAGATCATCGGCATTTCCGTCGACCCGGTTGAAGACCACCACCGGTGGAAGGACGACATAAAGGACGTTACCGGCCACACGGTCGACTATCCGATGATCGGCGATCCCGAGCTGAAGGTCGCGAAGCTCTACAATATGCTTCCCGCCGATGAGGGGAGCAGCTCAGAAGGCCGCTCGGCAGCTGACAATGCGACAGTGCGGTCCGTGTTTGTCATTGGCCCCGACAAGAGGATCAAGCTGATCCTGACCTACCCGATGACCACGGGCCGGAACTTTGATGAGATCCTGCGCACGATCGACTCGATGCAGCTGACCGCCCAGCACAAAGTCGCGACGCCTGCGCAATGGCAACAGGGGGACGATGTAATCGTGGTGCCCTCGGTGTCCGATGACGAAGCGCGCGCCACGTTCGGTACCTTTGATGCGGTGAAGCCTTACCTGAGAACGGTGCCTCAACCGAAATAGGAGGGGCCTGGTCGGAGCGGCGGCGCCGGTTGTTTGTGACACTGGCGTGTCATCCACCTTCGACCTCGAGCCCTGAGCGGCGTTTCACATCGGTGAAGATTGATCCCGTAAACCCATGGTTTACGGGATTTTTTTGTACCGCCGCGTTGAGTTATCAACATTTTCAGCGGTCATTGAATTGACACAATTGCATGACAGAAGTATGACACTTCGATTACAGTGGAATGTGTCGCGCCGTCCGCCTGTTGGTGGGACAGTGCTCTTCCTCCGCGTTTCAAAGGAGACCCCCGATGCTGCCAACGCGAACACTCGCTGCGCTGCTCTGTACCGCACCGCTGTCAATGTTAGGGATTGCTGCGGCGGATGAGCTCCCAGATACATTTAAGATCGACGTCATTTTCGATGATCTCGAAGGTGCAGAGGGCGCCGAAGACTTTGAAAACCGCTTGAGGCGCTCTGCGCGGCGCTATTGCGATGGCTACGCACCCGGCGCGACGCGGAGGGCTGCGCGCGCCTGTGAACGCGCCGTCATCGCGGCTGTCGAAGAGGCACTTGAGGACATGGCCGAAGAGCGCGGCGAAGTGATCGCCCTCAACATGTCCGACAACTAGCGATCATTCTCTTTTACTAGGGCCGAGGCGCCGCGTTCTCCTCCCGGAAGCGCGGCGTTTTCGTGTCTGACGCCCGCCCACATTCCCAAGCGGCTTGACGGTTGGCTTCGACACCGCCACATGTCCGCCCTCACGAACACTAGACCAGGGTGCCGATGGCCAAGGAAGAATTGCTCGAGTTTCAAGGGACGGTTGAAGAACTCCTTCCCAACGCAAACTTCCGTGTGAAGCTCGACAACGATCACGAGATTATTGCGCACACCGCAGGGAAGATGCGCAAGAACCGGATCCGGGTCTTGGCTGGCGACAAGGTGCTGGTGGAGATGAGCCCTTACGACCTGACCAAAGGCCGTATCACCTACCGGTTTAAGTAAGGCCCTCGTGCCTTGCGCTTGATCCTCGGCAGCGCCAGTCCGCGGCGATTAGAGCTGCTCGCCCAGATTGGGTACACGCCGGACGAGGTCGCTCCCGCTGATATCGATGAGACGGAGAAGCCGGGCGAGCTTCCGCGCCCGCTCGCGGAACGGCTTGCGGTTGAAAAAGCGCGCGCCCTCGTTGGCAGGTTTCCCGGTGACGTCGTCCTCACCGCGGACACTGTGGTCGGGGTCGGCCGCCGTATTCTGCCGAAGACGGAGGAACCCGAGGAAGCCGAGGCTTGCCTGCGCCTGATGTCGGGGCGATCCCATAGAGTGTACACCGGCATGGCGGTCGCGGGTCCGGGTGATGAAATGCGCGTGCGGCTGGTAGAGACGCGGGTGAAAGTCCGCCGACTGAGCGACCGGCAGATTGCCGATTACATCGCCAGCGGCGAGTGGAAGGGAAAAGCCGGCGGATACGGTATTCAGGGAGCGTTTGCGGCCCATATCGTCTCCTTGAACGGCAGCTATACCGCGGTGGTGGGGCTTCCTCTGTATGAGGCGGAAAACTGTCTGTCTGCCGCGTTGGGACGACGATGAGCCAAGAGCTTTATATTGAAGAGGCGCCCTTCGGTACGCGGACCTTATTGGTCTCCGATGGTCGTCCTGTGCGCGTGGTCCATCACTTTAAGCGGCGCAACAAGGCGGAAATCGCTGAGCTGTATTGGGCGAAGATTGGCCGCAAGGATAATCGTCTGGGTGCGCATATTTGTGACCTTGGTGACGGTGAGGAAGGCGTTCTTCCGCTCCGCGAACGGAATTTCGTCGAAGGGGAAGTTATCCTCGTCGGCGTGCGCCGTGAAGCGACGGGGACGAAGCGCTGTGTTCTGACAGATCGGCCGAGCGTGCGCTTGCCTGCTGCGACCCTGACGCCAAGCGGTGACCTTAAGCCGGGGCCCCTCGGTGTGGTTCGTCCGCCCAAAGACCTTCCGGACCTTTTGGTGCCCCCGCGCCAGCCTATGCGCGCGGAAAGCGTCCCCCCGGCCGTGCGCCATATCGCGCTGCTCGCGACGTCTAAACTCGACGCCGTCCATTGCAACCTCGGAGCCGTGGCAGCGGATATCCGCCGTTATCTGCCTGATCATCTCTCGATCGAAACCGACAGCCTGATCGGCCAGGCCATTGAAGATGCTGAAGATATCGGGCTTGAGCGCGCGGTGCCTCTCGACGGCGGCGGACGCTTGGTGATCGACGAAGCCGAAGCGCTGACGGCGATCGATCTCGATGTGGGCACCCGGCAAGGGCAATCGGGGAAGGGGGCCGCGGCGCACCTCTTTCGCGATGCCCTGCGGACGTTGAAGGAGACCCTGTCCCTCAGAGCAATCGGCGGGCAGGTGGTGGTCGACCTTCCGCGCGGTGCTGTCCGTGCACCGAAAATGATCCGTGATCAGCTGACCGCTCTCATGAAATCCGACGGGCTTACCGGCGTGCCAGCAGTCACGAAGGACGGCTTGGTCGTCCTTGTCTTTGGCCAAAACCGAGCGTCTCTGCTCGAGACGTTGACGGAAGACACCGAGGACGAGACGTTTCTCCGTCCAGCGCGTCAATTCAGAACCGACGTTTGGGCATGGCGCGCATTTACGGCTGCGGCTAAAGTCTTGCGCGACGAGCCGGTTGGTCAGCACACGTTGCACCTCGCGCCCGACGTCCTGACACTTTGGAACGACAGCAGCGCGACTGAGGCCTTAACCGACGTCTTTGGAGCCCGACTGACCGTCCGTGCAGAGACAGAAGAAGGCTAAGCGATGCGCAAACCCAGCGGCTGCCCGATTTGCAACAATGCGCCCACCAGAGCGTATATGCCTTTTTGTTCAAAGCGTTGCGCGGACATCGACCTCAACCGATGGTTCAATGAAGGCTATTCTGTACCCGGAGAAGAGGGCGATCACGCAGAGGACAACCCCTCTGGCGACGAGGTGATGCCGCGACGCCATTAAGGCCTAAACGGGCTTGGTTACGCGCCAGATCGCAAAGCCGCCAGGCGCCAGCGTTTTCTCTCCGTGGATCCAGCGCGCCGAGCCGATTAATTGATCGGGAATTGCGGTTGGCGTCGGCGCGTAATTGAACGCATACGTATCGTCACCGTTTCGGCGGATCCTGAGCCCGCCGGGGAGATTGACCGTCGCTAGGCCCGCTTTTTGTGCGGCATCGTTGATCAGCTTCTGCAGCCACTCTGTATCCGGAAGAGCGGTCAACATCGCGGTGCGGCCATGGGTATAAAGCACTGGCCTGCCATCATCATCGTACACCGTGGGTGAAAGCTCCGTATCCACCTCATCACGCCAGATCGTCCAAGCGCCCGAGCCCTTAATCGCTGTACCCCATCCATCGGGAACAGTTTCTGACCGTATCACGGTCAGCGGTATCAGACTACGGAGTAGATCAGGCGCGAGGCCTTTTGGAAGCGTTCCGGCAGCCGTTTTTGAGCCGCAGCGTGGCCCGAAGAGCAACTGGGCGTCTGTTTTCTCAAACGCCGCGAGCGCATCGCTCGAAACGTGCATCAGGCATGGGATCACAACCAGTTTGTACGCAGATAAGTCGCGACCGGGCGGAACAATATCAATGTTCAACCCTCGTCGTCTCAGCGCGGCGTACCAGGCCTGGGCAATCTCCGGATAGTCCCAGTCCGTACCCTGAGGTTGAATTTCGGACATCCACACTGTCACGTAATCGAAGACTAAAGCGACCTCAGCATCTGTTCGATGCTCAGGGCATGCAGAAATGATTTCGTGTGTCTCCTGAACTTCACGGAACGCGGGTGTTGGTTGATGGTCTGGGCGGAGGAGGCCAGCGTGGTTTTGCTCTTGAGCAAACGGCGCCTGTCGCCACCGGAACACGGATGATATTTTCCCTCCGTGAGCGAATGTTTCGACCATCCAAAGCTTGACCATACCAGGCAAGGGCGCAGGGTTGTACGGTGCCCAATTGACGGGTCCTGGCTGCTGTTCGATCACCCCAAACGGCGCACACGCGCGATAAAGGTCGTGGTGAAAACCAGCGAAATCAGGATCGCCTTGCCGAAGAAAGCGGCGCTTATGTTCATCCGATGAAGCGCTTTGTGCCAAGAAACCAAGGGGATAGCTGTCCCACGTCAAGAGATCCACATGCGTGCCGAGGGCAAAGTGGTCAAAATTCCAGAAGTGCCCCATGGCGTTGTGCGTGATCGTGGCTTCAGGGGCGTACTGACGGATAATATCTGCTTGCTGACGATGAAAGGCGATGACTTGATCAGAGCTAAACCGATAAAAGTCGAGCCAATGGGAAGGGTTGGCTTCGGTCACCGTTTGATTGGGCAGTTCGATTTCGGAAAAATCTCGGTAGCGCTGTGACCAAAAGACCGTACCCCAATCTTCGTTCAACTGATCGATCGTGTGGTATTTCGCCTTTAGCCAAGCTCGAAATGCTCTGCGTGCCATGGGCGAATAGCTTCGGACGGTGTCGTGACAGCCAAACTCGTTGTCCGTTTGCCAGTGCGTAACAGCCGCGTGCGGGCCATAACGCACCGCCAATGCCTCGGTGATGCGGCGCGCTTCCGCTTTGTAGGTCTCGGAGGAAAAGCAATAGTGCCGTCGTGATCCAAAGCTTCGTATACGGCCATTTCGGTCGTACGCAAGAACGTCATCAAACGTATCGATCAGCCATTTCGGCGGTGTGGCCGTCGGTGTGCCGAGCATCACTTCCAACCCAGCATCAGCAAGAACGCCGACAGCGTCGTCAAGCCAGCCGAACTTTAGCTGACCTGGGGTTGGTTCCAGCTCAGACCATGCAAATTCGCCGATGCGAACAAGAGATAGGCCGAGCTCAGCTATCCGGCGCGCATCGTCACGCCAAAGACTTGGATCCCAATGCTCCGGGTAGTAACAAACGCCAAGTTTCATAGGTGCGCCCAACGCTCTTAAGTCGGAGCATACCACCCGCTGGCCCAGCACAGCGCAAGGGGTATGGGCGGACGCGGTCGGATCACAGCAGACGCTGTTTTTGCGGGAGGATCTTTTTGCGACAATCTCGATTGTACGTAGATCAGACGTACAGACGGTGGAGGTAGCCTATCTCCTGAAAGATCCAGAGAAAGCGCATGGTAAGCTCGGTTATGCGATTCGGTTTAATGCTGCGAATAGGCTTTAAGTTTTGTCCGATACCTACTCTGGTGTCTCCCATCTACGTCCTTTTTGCGGCGGTGAGGCGGATGCCGATGCGGAAGGACCGGCCTGCGGCGGGTAGACCGAGTTGCGGGACGATGTTGGCGTCTGTGGCGTTGTCGAGCCGGGCAAATGTCTCGATGAAGCCGCGCCGGTGGCTGAATTCGACGTCTACGGATTGCGCCGATGGAAGCGCGACGTTCTGCCCGTCGTTGCCAAGGGAAAAGGCTTCACCTCGGCTGCGCAAGAACACGCTGAACCCGACGCCAGCAGGACCGGCGTAACGGAGTGCGGCGACCGCGCGATGGGTCGGGCGTTCGAGTAAGACCGCTCCGTCTTCTCCGTTACTTTCGAAAAATGTTCCGGCCACGTCGAAATGGAGGTTACGCGCCAGCTTGGCGTTTGCGGCGAAGTCGAGACCATAGGCTGTTGCGTCAGGACCGTTGATCCGTTGCCGGAGTGAACCACCCTCGTCCGCGACGATGGTTTGACGGATGGGCCCGGTTCGGAGCTCGACGAAAGGTTCGGCGACTAGGTCAAACCCGGGTTGTGTCCAAGCGAACCGCACCGCGCTGCTCCAAGCTTTTTCCGGCTCAAGCTCAGGGTTGACGACAAATCGCCCGAGCGCTTCGCCGTAGAGCTCGCGTTGGGTTGGAAGCCTTGCACTGCGTGCGGCTTCGAGAGCGATCGTCAGTGGACGGGCAAACTTGCGCGTTATGGTCACCCCGCCCGTGGTGACGCCGAGATCGGGGCTTTCCACGCGTCCGCCGGATCGGTCAGTGGTAAATCCTTCGCGCCTCAACGTGGCTCGGATTGCGGTCGTGGTGTTCAGTGCACGTTCTGTCTTGGCCCAAACCGCGTAGGTTGTTCGTCCGAAGATGTCGTCGCTTTCGGCCTCTACGCGTTCTCTGTGACGTGCGATGTCGACGCTGGCGCCGACGGCGATTGCCCGAAACCGCCCCTCGCCTCTGAGACCGACGGCAGAGCTTTCACCGATCTCGCGGGTTGAGCGTTCTTGGTACTGTTGATTGGTGAATTGGTCGATCTGTCGCCGCGTGGATTGTCCGTAGACCGCGAGGTCTAAGCCTTTTGATTGGCTTCCCGATTCAACTTTCAAACCGCCAACGACCCGTTGGTCTTTTGGGATGCGCCAGAAGCGGACCCGGTCGATTTCTGGGTCGAGATGAGCCTCAGGCGCGACGCCATAGTCCGTAGACGTTACGAGCGCGAGGCCTTCGACGCGCACGCTGTCTATTTTGCCACTGGCTTTGATAAAGGCTGCTGCGTTTTGCCGAGAGGTGTTGGTGCGGCTGCGCCCGGGGCCTTGTGAAAATGGCGCTTCGGCGGCATCGGAAATCGGACTGGCATCCTGTGTACGGAGCTCTGCCGTGAAGAGCGTGCCGCCTTTTGGGCCTACGGATCCTACGCGACCGAACCCGCGGACAAATCCGAAATCTCCCGCTTCGAGTTGTGCGCTTGCTTGCGTACTCTCGCCAGTGTTCAGGTCCAAAACGGAGCCGCTGCCAATGGCGACGGCGCCGTTCGGACGCGCGTCGATCTCAGCGATTAACGATGCCGGGAGGGTGGCGAGGTCGATCCTCTGATCCCACGGATCATTGAGCGGGATCCCATCGAGGGTTAGAGTTGCCTCGCGTTCGTTCCGTCCACGGACACTGACAAGGGTTTCGCCGCGAGAGTTGGTGGAAATCGCTGTACCCGGAACGATTGCGAATGCGGCGGAAGCGTCACGTGGACGGACGCTTCCGATCAAAATTGGCGCGAGTTCTGACGGCGGAGCAGCGCGAACAACGACCTCTTCGATCGAGCTCGACGCAATTCCGTGGACCGGCGCAGCCAGCGCCAGGGACAAAAGCCATCCCTGGCGCGTGCAGCGTCTATTCGGCAGGAATCGGTCCCCCAGTCACATACGGCGCACCCGCTTCCATCAGCGCTTTCTCGAAGGCCGGAAGCTCGCGGTCGCGCAGATTTTCGACATCGTCAACCAGGTCGCCGAGGCCATTCTCAGCCCATTCGACGGACTGCACGTGGGTGGGCGCCGGGCCATAGGTGCTGTTGGAGACGCCGGACATGGCGAACCACATGCGGTCACCGACCGTTGGTTTCGTCCGTTCACCGATGGCTTCGCGGGCGGGATTACCCTGTAGCTCCATCATGACGTTGTCGACTTTCGCCTTCATCATCTCCCACTGGTCGTGCATCTCCAAAGGAGCATGGCTGCGCATCAACGCGGCATGCAGAAGCGCGAGTTTGTCTTCGACTTCGCCTGCTGCGGCTGAAGTGGCACTGATCCGTCGCTGCAACTTGCCAAGGCGATCCCAGAAGGCTGCCACGGCTTGCGGCTCGGCGCCGTCGAGCGCCCCTTTGCGCAGGGGCTTGACGACGAAGTCACTCGCTTCGGCCAAGACCGTGGTTTCGCCATCCTGCCGCTTGACGAGGCGGGCTTTGTACGTGCCCGGAGCAACGGGCATACCGCTGCCGTCGCCCGAAGGAACGCTGGTCAAAGCCCAGCGCGAAGGCATGGTGAGATCCCACGTGACGCGGTGCATCCCCTTCCCGCTTGGAACCTCCATGCGGCGAAGAACGGTGCCGTCTTCGTCCTCAATCAGGAGCATGACTGCCGGGCCAACCTCTTGCATTTCCTCAGCAATCCTATCGAAGCCAGGGAATGGCGTATCCTGACCGGCAGATGCTGCGTCTTTCTCCGCCTCCTGACGAACGGCTTCTTTGGACTTGAGGCCTTCCTTCAGATAATACGTAAACGTCGCACCGTAGTCAGGGTTGTCAGCGACGTAGTAGCCGTCGCCTTGAGTCGCCTGGCCTCCCCGGCCCAGCGGACGCTCGGGCACGTACCACCAAGTATCACGGCTTGCCCACAACATAGCGTCTTGCTCAAGCGCCTCAGGATCGATGTCGCGAAGCGGCGAGATGTCGTCGAGGATATAGAACCCACGCCCAAACGATGCGGCGACGAGGTCGTCTTCACGCCGCTGGATCGTGATATCCCGTAGGCTGATGGTTGGGAGACCGGTACTCAGCTCCGTCCACTGTTCGCCTGCATCGACGGACATGAAGACGCCGAATTCGGTCGCCGCGAACAGCAGGTCCTGGTCCTTGTGGTCCTGAACAATGCGCCAGACGAGGTGTTTTTCGGGGAGCGTTTCGGCCATCGACATCCACGTTTGTCCGCGGTCGGTCGATTTCAGCAAGTATGGCGCGTAGTCACCATATTTGTGGTTATCGAGGGCGATGTAGACCGTGTCCTCGTCGTGAAGATCAGCACGGATATCGTTGACAAAGGCCGTGTCCGGAACACCGGGCAGTGCGCCGACTTCGATTTTGCGCCAATTTTGTCCACCATCTTCAGTGACTTGGATGATGCCGTCGTCGGTACCTACATAGATGAGATCATCGTTGAGCGGCGATTCACCGAGGGACGTTACCGTGTTGTACACGGACATAGCGAGGTAATCCCAGCCCGCATCCCACGACCACTGACGATCCATCACGGGGAGCTTCATCCGGTCTTGGTTGCGGGTGAGATCGCCTGAGATCGCGGTCCAGGTGTCGCCGCGATCATCGGATCGCCAGACCCGTTGCGATGCGAAGTACAGACGCTTGGGATCGTGGGAGGAGACGAGAATCGGCGCGTCCCAGTTCCAGCGTTCGAGTGGTTCGCCGGGGGCCGCCTGCGGCTTGATGTAGACCGTTTCGCCTGTCGTGCGGTCCACGCGGGTCAGGTTCCCTTGCTGCCACTGGGCGTACATGATGTCGGGGTTGCCCGGCTCGGTGGCGGATTGGTGACCGTCGCCGCCCAGCGTCACGAACCAATCCGCGTTGCGGATGCCGTTGACGTTCAGTGTACGTGACGGCCCGCCTTGAGAATTGTTATCCTGGGTTCCTCCGTAGACGGTGTAGAATGGCTCAGCATCGTCCACGGCGACTTTGTAGAACTGGGTGATCGGCAGGTTGTCGATGAACCGCCACGCATCCATGTTATCGTAGCTTTCATAGATGCCGCCGTCCGAGCCGAACAAAACATAGTCGGGATCGTCGGGCCGGAAGGCCACGGCGTGGTCGTCGACGTGCTTGGTTGAGTTATTGATAAACCGGAACGTTTTCCCGTGGTCGTCGGAGACCTGCGTGTAGTTGGAGAGCAGGAAGAGCTGACCCTCTTTGTGCGGATTGGCGTAGAGCTCTTGGTAGTAATGGGGCCCTGTGCCGCCAGAAACGGCATCGGATTGCTTCGTCCACGAACCACCGCGGTCATCGGACATCCAGACGCCGCCTTCGCGCCGGTCGAGCTCAATCGCTGCGTAGATCCGGTCGGGGTTCTGCGGGGAGATGGCGAGGCCGATCTTGCCTTTGTTGCCCGAGGGAATGCCATTGGTCATCTCTTCCCAGGTCTCGCCGCCGTCGGACGAAACGTAGAGACCGGTTTCCGGTCCGCCGCCGATATAGCTGGCGACCGTCCGATGCCGCTGCCATGTCGCTGCGTAAAGCCGGCTTGGGTCGCGCGGATCCATGACCAGATCGGTCACCCCTGTCCATGGACCTTTAGAGAGGACGCGGCGCCAGTTCTGGCCGCCGTCGGTGGACTTATAGAGGCCGCGTTCTCCGCCTTTTGACCAGAGAGGGCCCTGAGCAGCGACAAACACCGTGTTCGGATCATCAGGGTGCACGATAATTTTTGAGATGTGCTCGGACTCCGTGAGCCCAAGATGCTCCCACGTCGCCCCGCCATCGCGAGAGCGATAGACGCCGTCGCCAAATCCGATGTGGCGGCCGCCATGGTTCTCGCCGGTGCCTACCCAGATCGTGTTCGGGTCATGGGGGCTCAGCGCGACGTCGCCGATCGAGTAGACGCTTTGGCCATCAAACAGCGGCGACCAGGTGGTGCCAGCATTCTCGGTTTTCCAAACGCCGCCTGATCCGACGCCCACATACCACGTGGCCGGGTCATCGGGGACGATCTCGATATCTGCGATACGGCCGCTCATGAACGCTGGGCCAATGGAGCGCCATTTCATGCCGGAGAGGACGGAGCTGTCGATGGCCTCGCTGTGGCCGTCAAAAGCGGTCGCGGCAGCACCGGCAAAGGCAATGGCTCCAGCGCTTGCGGCGAACATTAAACGGAGTTTTTTCATCTCCACCCTCCCAAAAAGTCTTTATCGAAGAACGATCTGCTCTCTTATCACGAAAAGGTCAAAGGTGTATGGGCTGGCGCAGCACGGTCTGTCGAAATCTCATCGACGCACGCAACAATCTCGCGCTGTTCGGTCGGGATGCGCCAAAGAGGTCGGCGGTGAGGCGCGCGATGCGCGGTTTTCCCGCGGGGAGTCTGGAGAAGCTTATGTGGAAATATGGCGGAAGAGCACCGGTCGCGGCCGCTATGCCAGCTGCCCTGGGAGCGACCCTGGCAGCGGTCGCGGTCCTCGGGAACGCGGTTGCCTCAGAAGCGACGGCGCCGACGCAGCGGACCTTGGACGTCAGCATGTGCGGCGTTTTCTTTTTCGTCGATGTCAGCGTGACTGGGTCCGAAAACGAGGCCGGAGAACCTTTGGCCGAGCCCGACGAGAAGCGTATCCTGTCGTTCGTCTACGACACCGGCGCGAGCAACACGTTCGTCGATCCTGATGCGTTGTTTGAGGCGACGGGCAGCCGGGTGAAAGAGGGAAAGCGGGTCAATATCCAAGGCGCGCGGTCCGGGGATGCGCGGTTCACCAACTTCCGTGCCCGCACACGGGACCTCGACCACCTGTCGGTGGCGCTGGGGCGAGATGTCGAGGGGATCCTCGCCCATGATGCCTTTTCCGGATGGGTGGCCGAGATGGACTATCAGGAGGGGTCGATCACCATCACCCAAGGCGCTCTCCCGAGCGCTGATGAGCGTGCGGTTTTCAGTACGAAAGGCCCGGACGAGCGTCCTTGGCTCGCGGTCAACTTTGAAGGGCGGGAACGCCGTATACTGATCGATACGGGATCGACGGGTCATTTCGCGCTGAACAAACTCGAGCGGTTTGACCTTGAAAGCGCTCCTGTCACTGTTGGTTACGCTGTTCGCATCAACCGACTGGAAAAGCGCCGGGGCGCTCGGCTGGCGGGCACCGCGCGTTTTGGCGGTTTCGCGATCCCATCCCCGCAGCTGAGCGAAGCTCCGAAAACGGAGCTCTTTGGGGGGCAGGTGCTGCGCGATTTTCGGCTCCGCTACGACGCCAATAACCGGCGCATGGGGTTTGAGACCTATAGCGACGAACCGATTGGCATTGCACCGCCAATCACGTCGACAGGTTTGATCTGGGCACCCGAGGATGGGAATTTATCCGTGAAAGGAATTTTGCCGGGCTTTGAAGATGCGGTTGGTGATATCGAAGTTGGAGACGTCGTTACCGCGATGAACGGAAAGCCGTTGGCTGAACGGGGATGCTCAGATCCCAGACAGCCGGTCGGAGCAACGACCCTGACGGTGAAGCGCGATGGACAGACGTTGCAGCGGGTCGTGGAGCCGACCACGCTCATCCCCTAAGACGCGGTGCGCCTAAGCAGCAGAGCGGCGCGCCCGATCGCGGCGGAGGGGGATGACGGACTCTTCGGCTTCATCGGAGGCGGCTTCGTAGATCAGACCACCGATCATTCCGGCGATGGCCATCCGCATCCCTTGCTCAGTAGAGAAGTTGCCGTTGATCTGGGTTTTGATCAGCACGTAGCCGATGAATCGCGCGACAAGCTCTGCATCCGGATGTTGCGGCTCTGTCCAGAATGTGTCGAGCTCGCCTTGGTGAGTCATGCCGACGCCGTCGTAGAGCGCTTTGCCCATGCAGATTGTCGGGCAACCCATCTCCACGGCCGTGAGACCTGCGGTCGAATTGATGGTGATCGCCCCACGCGCCAGCGGAAGAATTTGCCCAAGCACGCCGCCATCGACGTAGACAATACGCTCGCTCACGCCGCAGGCTTCTGCTGCGCGCTTGATCCGCTCGCGGTGGTCATCGAGATCGTGATCAAGCGGGTGGGTTTTGAACACCAGCTTGGCATTCTCGGGTGCGTTGACCGCAAAGTTGCGGATCGTCGTTTCGCAGAAGTCGCCCAGAGACCGGAAACGCGAGTGCTTATAGATCTGGCTATCACCCGGTCGCTGTAAAAGCGCGACGTAAAACGGGTCTTTCGAGCGGATAAGCGCATCGAGCTGCGCCAAGCCCCTGCGCCGCGCGCCGAGCCGGTTGCGGAAGTACCGTCGAGTGTGCCCAACGCACTGTTTCCAGGGCGCGAAGGTAAAGGCGTTCCGGTATTTTGGGAACCGCCAGTGCCAAAAGTAGAGAGCCAAGTTGGCGACCGAGGTCTGGATCACGTACGCGCGGGTGTGCTTGCCCGTGGGCGTGGCGATGCTCTTCCGCGACGCGAACAGGGCCGGGAAGCTTTTGATCGACTCAAAATCTTTAAGGAGCGACGAGTTGGCATTCACCCCGCCGCGCTCAAACGTCACCCAGTGGGGCCGCAAGTACCCCTGCTCCGTGACGTAG
Source organism: Pseudomonadota bacterium (assembly GCA_038749595.1). Lineage (GTDB taxonomy): Bacteria > Pseudomonadota > Alphaproteobacteria > Caulobacterales > Parvularculaceae > Parvularcula. The sequence continues at coordinate 170,675 of JBCDHW010000004.1, read as the reverse complement.
ACCCGGATGCCCGCGGCTTTCGCGACCTCGGCGGCTTCGCTGTGGTAGCGCTGGCAATCGGAATGCATGATAATGTCGGTGATGCCGCGCTCGGCGACCAAGCGTTCAAGCCAGTAGGACCACGTCTCTGGCGCGCCCTTGAACTCAAGCGTCGGGACGCCGCCTCGCCAGCCCCACAGATCGGCGCCATTGATGTTGACCTTGGTGACGTCGGCCCCAAATTCCTGGAGCTCCTTGGCGAGCTTGAAAAAGAACAGACCGAACGGGCCTTGGAGCAATAGGAATCGACGGCCCTCGAGGTTTCCCTCACGGGTCGATGGGCGAAAATCGCCGACCGCTTCTTGATGCCGAAACGCCGTCATTGATAAGAAATTCCCTCGTCGCCGCTCCGATAAACGCACGCAGGCATGATGTTCAAGAACGCTTTTGTGACGTTTTGTGTAACGTCGGGTTTAATCGCTGCACCGCAACATCATCAGCAAATTACCGCTAATTCAAGACAAGATTGTATCATGAATTGTCGTGATCCGCGCCGCGGCGACCTGACTGACCCGTTTGACGCTCAGTTCCTCTCTCATATCCGCCACCGCTTGTTGCCCGATTCGATGGCGCGGCGCGGGATCTCGCAACAAATCCGCCAGCGCTTTTTCGGCGGCCGCGATATCGGGCTCCGCCCAGCTCTGGCCTTCAGCAAACGGATAATCACCGGGGACCAAGTTTCGGATTGTGGACGGCACGAGGACACTGTTCGTGGGCGTCATAAAATCTGTGTTGCCCGACCATCCCGTGGCGATGACCACCGCGCCGTGGGCCATAGCGTTGGCGATGCCGAGCCCGAACCCCTCGGACCGGTGGAGCGAGAGGAAGATATCGGTTGCGGCGTAAAGATCCGCCATTGCCTCGGCGTCCATCACTTCGTGGCGGACAAGGACGTTGGGCTCTTCTGCCGCTTGCGCAAAAAATCGCTGGGCGGTTTGATCAGTGAGCGGACCATGGCTTTTGATCAGGAGCACGCAGTCGATGGCGGTTTGCGCCGCGCGCGCGCGCCTGAACGCTTCGAGCGCCCCGGCGGGATTCTTTCGCTTCAGGAAGGAACGGGTGTCGAAGACCGTGGATACGACAACCACGTCGTCAGACAGCCCGAGGAGCTGGCGGCCACGTGCCCTATCGCCCGACGGCGCCTGGATCGCATGCGGAACGACCGTGATGGGCTTGGACGTGACCTGCGCAAGCGCTTTTGCTGTGAAGGTGCTCGGTACCCAGACTTCGTCGACACGGTCTAGAGCAGGCGACCATGCCACGGGGAAAATTGGGAGCTCCCATGCCCAATATCCGATCGTGTACCGACCATCACGCTCTCCCGGCCCAAGACTATCGAGCACTGCCGGCGTTTGGTCGGCGTTGATGTGAAGATAGAGGATCGCGGAGTCGTCATTGGCGTCTTGCCGACCGTCAGCAAGGTTCGCGAAGCCGCTTGGCAAGACGGTTCGGAGCGAGGTCGCGAGGCCCGCCTCCTCGAAACACATATGCTGGACTCTGGCCCCTTCGCCAACGCCGCTTTCGGCGCTGAAGTACCCGACCATCCGTATGCTGCGGGCACGGCGTTTCGCGGCTGTCGCTATGGGCGTTTGTGGTGGCGCGTTCGGAGAGTCCTTTGCGCCCGGGATCAGTTGAGCGGGTAAGCCGATCTCGGACCGGGCCTTTTCCGAGAACCAGAGTGAGAAGGCATCAACGTCCTTTTCGCGTCGCAGATTGAACGCAGCGCGCAGGTCCGAGCGCTGGCGCCAGGTTTCATGCATAATCCGCGATACGGGCCGGCTACCCGGCACCAGAAGATCGTCCGAGGGCGCATTATAAAGGTCAGGCGCGAAGATGAAGACCTCGCCTTCGGAGAGGTCGCGCGGTTCGGGATAGACCCGGCGGTAGACGCGGCGCATCATGTGATGAATTGGTGTGCCGCACGTGAACGCTCCGTATGCGTAAGGGTGCTCTTCCCAACTGGGATCTTGGTGGGTGTGCAAGGCCTGTTGATAGGTTTCGAGCAGCTGGCGTGCGGCGCCGATGTCACTTCCCGTGTAGCGGTTTTGATGCTTTGAGAATTTCTCGGGATCGTTTCGGTCTACACCGCTAAAGTGGAAGAATATCAACGGGTCACCGCCCGCTGTCCATTGACCATCGCGGAAGGCGACCGGCCGCTCGTGGAGGTTCCAGTACGCCACGTTGAGACCCCGATGGCGTATAATCTCCGTACGCGACACGAATGCGGGCGCCATGTCCATGAACTTCTGGTCCACGAAAAGGCCGCCGGGCAGATCGGAAACGCAGCGGGTGCGCATATGATCCGCCCACCAATTCAACAGAACATCGGTCTCGAGCGTTTTCCGCATGGCAGCGAAGCCAAGATTGTAGGCCCCCGTCTGCATCAAGGCGCGGTCATCGGGCGCGTACCCGTCATCAAGCGGGGCAAGAGTATGGGGTGTCAGGATTAATTCTGCGCCCTGATCAAAAGCGTGTTCGATCGGATCGAAGCGGCCTGTCACAAAAATATCAGGGTCCAGATAAACCGCACGCGCGCTCGGGTCGTCGGCGAAAATATGCTGGAAGCAGAACGGTTTGATCGCGGTGTTGAACTCCATGATATCGTAGCGAAACGCCATATCGGCGAAGCTGGGGATCATTAAGGAATGCGCCGGGACGACGGAAAACGGCAGTGTGCTGATATCCGCGCCGTGGGGAAGCGTGTCGGCGAGGAAGAGCGTGAACTGCGCCCCGGGCTCATGCGCTACCAGCGATTCGAAGAGGGTCCGCGCCAATGGGAAGTAGTTGGCGGAGCAAATTGTGAAAAAGGTCAGTGGGGACTTGGCCATGAGCTAGCGGATGCGGCGTGCAATATGCGGCAAGGCCCGGCGGACGGTGCGGGCCGCGGCGCGGCGAAAGGGTTTGGGATAAAGGAACGCAGTCTTTTTGCCCCACTCAATCATCCGCAAAGTCGTCAGGGCCCACCGTGCTTTCAGCGACTTCCGCTCCTGACGGACCTCCCATACCGCATGCGGAACAAAGGCTTTGGCGATGCCGAACTCGCGGTGTCCCGTCTCAGCAAACCAAACCGCGAATCTTTCGGCGCTTGCGGGGCTCTTGAGGTCGAATGCCGCTTGCAGGTGGGCCTTTCGGTTCCAAAGGTCGAACATGATGGGCGAGATCAAATGGGCGGCTCTGTGCGTGAGGCCAGTTGCTCCGTGCACGCAGCTGGCCTTTTCGAGAGAAAAAACGTCGGCATAGGCGGCGCGGGTTGGTGGAACGGTGCGCGCGTAGACATCGCGCATGAGGCGCGTGATGGTCTCCCCTGACGTGAAGGTGCCAAAGGCGTATTGCGTGGCGATGCCCGACCGGTTGAGCGCCGTTTGCTGGGCCTTGAGCCGCTCGCGATAGTCCGCGAACAGCGCCCTCCCCTCGCCGAGGTCGCTGACCGTTAGCCGGTTTTGATGTACACTGACGATATCAGCATCGTCGGCGCGAATGCCGGAGTAATGCATAAGAACGGCCGGGTCGTCGTCGATCATCCACGGGCCGTCGGCAGAACGATGCAGCGGCCGATGGGCAAGGTTCCAATAGGCGACATTGTACCCGCGATGGCGGAGGATATCCGTACGAGGAAGATAAGACGGCATCAGATCGACATACTTTTGGTCGACAAAGATCCCGGCATCGAGATCGACACGGCAATCCGTTGGCATCCGGTCGGCCCACCACTGCACGAAGCGGTGCGCCTCTTCGGTGTTGGCGATGGCGGCGAAACCGAGATTGTAAATCCCCGTACGGATGAGCTTAAGCTCGGTCGGGTCATGCTGCATGTCGAGCGGCTGGGTGATGTGCGGGGTGATGACGGCTTGGGCACCGCGCGCGAGGCGCGCTTCGACCTCGCGCAGGGGCTGCAGCACCTCCATGTCCGGGTCAAGATAGATCGCCCACGGAGCACCTGTGCCAAAGACATATTGAAAGCACGCGGGCTTGATGGCGGTGCTGAACTCAAGGATGTCGTACCGGATCGCCATGTCGAAGAAGGTCGGCAGACCCAAATCCGCGCCGCTGACCACGGGCACGCCGAGGAACGTTTGGATTTCCGCTTCATCGCCTTGGGCGTCGAGAACGAACACCAACACTTTGAGACCGGGATGGTGCTGGGCGACTGACGCGACAAGCAACGAAGCCTGGGGCAGGTAGTTGCGTGCGCAGATGGTGAAGACCACGGGCTGCCCCTTCCCGGGGGTGCCGCTCAATTCCTCCACAGGCTGGCCCATGCGCGCTCATCCGTCATCGCTCGCTGCGGCCCATAAACACTGCGCCGTCGTAATGTTCCACCCGAATTTCGGTGGTCGCGCTCACCCGCGAAAGTCTGCTAGCGCCGCCCAATGGCTGCGCCGACGCACATCGTTATGGACATTTCGCGCCTCCGCTCGCGGACAAAGCGCGGGACGCCGACGGGTATTGATCGGGTGGAGCTGGAGGAGGTGGAGAAAGCGCTATCCCTCGGGGACAACGCCTTTTTCTTTGCCACCCAAGGGAAACGCTCGTGGTTTATTCCCCGGCAGGACGTGGCGGCGTTGGCCAAAGCGCTGGGCCGGCGGTGGGCGGCCGGAAGTGAAGACGGCCTGGAATCGGCCGCGCGACTCTATGCGTTTCTTGGGATTGAGGCGCCGTTACCCCGGGTCTCTGACGCCCCATCCTTACCAAAAATTTCGGGTCCGCGGGCCGTTGGGGCCCAGTTTTTCGCCCGGCGGATGGAGCGCAAGCTGCAAGCCGAGAGGGCCGACATCGTTTATCGCAATGTCTCCCATCACCACCTCGATAAAGACGGGTTTTTGATTGGCCTGAAGCAGCGTTGGCGCGCGCGGATTGAGGTCTATTGGCACGACGCCATCCCTATTCTGTGGCCTGAATATGCGCGCGAAGGCGACTCCGATAAGCACCGACGCCGCCTCCACGCGGTTCTCCGCTACGCTGACAGGATCCGGGTGAACTCTCGCGTGACGGAGGCTGAGCTGGCGCACCTGGCGCAGATGATGCAGCTGCCGCTGCCTGAGCTCACGGTTGATCCTTTGCGCCCACCGCGTGCGTTTTGTGGGAAGCTCGAGGCCGCCCTTGCGGCCCGGCCTTATTTTCTCTGCGTCGGGACGATCGAGCCGCGCAAGAACCACAGGATGTTGCTGGAGGTCTGGCGTGAACTTGCGGCGGAGCTCGGCCCCGACACGCCAGCTTTGGTACTGGCCGGGCGCCGCGGGTGGATGAACGCTGATACGTTCGCCCTTCTCGACCGCTGCCCTGCTCTTCAAGAGCACGTGATCGAGGCCCCAGAGCTCCCTGACGCCGTCTTGGCGTGCATTATGAAAGGCGCGCGCGCCTTGGTGATGCCGTCGTTTGCCGAAGGGTTTGGGTTGCCGGTGGTCGAAGCCCAGGCCGTTGGCACGCCCGTGATCGCATCAGACCTGCCCGCGTTCCGGGAAGTGGCTTTGCGGCCGTTTACAGCGCTCCCGCCGCTGGCCGGTGATCGTTGGAAGCAGGCGGTGATCCAGCATCTTCAAAGCAACCTTGGACAGCCCGCGAAACTCCGGCATGGGGCCTCGTAAAAGACACCGGCGGCCAAGACATGCAGGAGGAGCAAGGTGACGTTTGACGCGCAGCGCACGCGCTATCTTCAGTGGATCCAGAACGATGTGCTTCCCCGCTCGGCTGAGCATGGGCGCGATCCCCTCGGCGGGTTCTATGAGTCGCTTCGCCCCGATGGCACGCCCGTAGAGGATGCACCGAAGCGCCTCCGCGTCCAGGCGCGCCAGGCCTATGCATTTGCGCGCGCTGAGAGCCTGGGGCTGATCAGCTCCGGTCGCGCCATGTCCGATGAAGCCTTTCGGTTCATGAATGGCGCGGGGTTCGAGGCTGGAGATGATCAGACGCCGGCGGGTTGGGTGCACACGCTCAATGCGGACGGGACCGTTCGCGACGGCAAACGCGATACCTATGACCACGCCTTTGTGCTGCTTGCCGCGGCGGAGCGATCGCGGGTTTATGGCGATGAGGTCAACCGCGAAACGGTGGAGACTGTGTGGCGATGCCTCGATGCGTTGAGGCATCCGAGCGGAGGTCTTTACGAGGGCGCGCCCCACGAAGCGCCGCGCCGCCAGAACCCGCACATGCACTGGCTTGAAGCGTCATTACTGCAGGAGAAAAGCACGGGCGACTCGCGCGCCGCCGCTGCCATTTCGGAGGTCCGCGACCTGTTCTCAGCGCATTTTTGGGATGCTGAGCACGGCGTGCTCCGCGAGTTTTTTACCGAGGACTGGGCCGTTGATCCGGGCAAAGGCGCGATCATTGAGCCAGGGCACATCGTTGAGTGGGTGTGGCTGCTCTACGAAGCGGGCGTGCGCGATGTTGCCCTTTTTGCGCAGATGGTGTCACGCGCTCGGGAGACGGGGCTTTATCCTGAGAGCGGCCTGCTCGCGTCCGCTGCGGATCTTCGGACCGGAGAGCGCTCAGCGAACTGTCGCCTGTGGCCTCAGACGGAACATATCCGGGCGTGCCTCGTGATGGCTGACTTGACCCGCGACGACGCTTGGCTCGGCGAGGCCGAGACGTATCTGGCGGCCTTTTTTGATGTGTTCGTTCAGGACGTGGCCCCCGGTTGCTATCACGATGAAGCATCGGGTGACGGCCGGGTTACGTCGAAGCTGACGCCGAGCAGCACGGTCTACCATCTGATGACCCTCGCCGATGCGCTCCTGACGCTCGCCCGGTAACGCGCGGGTGGAGATCCGGCGAGGCGCGCGCGACCTGCTCTAGACTTTTGCCGCGGCGCCCCGTTATGGCGCCGGAACTCTGTTGGAGGCTTATTATGCGCGTCGCGATGATCGGTACCGGTTATGTCGGGCTTGTATCGGGAACCTGTTTCTCGGATTTTGGGCACGAAGTCGTTTGTGTCGACAAAGATGCCGGGAAAATTGAGCGGCTGATCCAAGGCGTCATGCCGATCTACGAGCCGGGTCTCGATGCGCTGGTTGCCAAGAATGTTGAGGCGGGTCGGCTTTCCTTCACCACGGAGATCGCCGATGCGATGAACAATGCCGACGCTGTCTTTATCGCCGTGGGCACTCCGTCCCGGCGCGGCGATGGCCATGCCGATCTCTCCTATGTTTACGCGGCGGCGGAAGAAATTGCCCAGCATATCAATCAGTACACGGTGGTGGTGACCAAATCGACGGTTCCTGTCGGTACCGGTCAAGAGGTTGAGGCGGTTATCCAGAAGACGCGGCCCGATCTGGCGCCAGGGAAGGACTTCGCCGTTGCATCGAACCCGGAGTTTTTGCGCGAAGGTGCTGCAATCGAAGATTTCAAGCGGCCGGACCGGGTTGTGGTGGGCACGGATGATCCGCGTGCGGGCGAAGTGATGCGGGAGCTCTATCGCCCGCTGTTTTTGAACGAAACGCCTATCGTGATGACCAGTCGCCCGACCTCGGAACTGATTAAGTACGCCGCCAACGCCTTTCTTGCGACGAAGATCACGTTCATCAATGAGATGGCGGACCTTTGCGAGAAAGTCGGTGCGGATGTTCAGCAGGTGGCGCGGGGGATCGGACTCGACGGGCGGATTGGATCGAAATTCCTCCACGCCGGACCCGGCTATGGCGGCAGTTGCTTTCCGAAAGACACACTGGCGTTGACGAAAAGTGCCCGCGATTTTGGTGTGGAGACCCGGATCGTCAATGCTGTGGTCGAGGCCAACCGGCTGCGCAAAGAAGCCATGGCGGGCCGGGTTGAGGCGGCCCTCGGCGGGAGTGCCCAGGGTAAGACCGTCGCCGTTCTCGGGCTGACCTTTAAGCCGAATACCGATGATATGCGCGACAGCCCCAGTCTTGATGTGATCCCGATGCTGCAGGCCGCGGGTGCCACGATCCGTGCCCATGACCCTGAGGGCATGGAGGAAGCCGCGAAGCTGCTCTCCGATGTAACGTATTGCGATGGTCCGTATGCCGCTATGGACGGCGCCGATGTCGCGGTCATCCTAACCGAATGGGACGCCTACCGCGCGCTTGATCTTCAGCGCGTCAAGGATTTGCTCCGTGAGCCCATCATTGTGGACTTACGGAACATCTACGCGCCGGAAACGATGCGGGCTGCAGGCTTTGCCTACAGCTCGATCGGGCGGAGCTAAAGTCTAGGCCGCTGCGTGGTTTTCAAGAAAGTCTTGGTACGCACCAGCGATGCCTTCCGGGAGGCCGATTTTCGGTGACCATCCGAGCGCTTGGATGCGCGCGATATCCATCATCTTGCGCGGCGTGCCGTCGGGCTTGCTCTCGTCCTTAACGATCGAGCCATCAAAGCCGACCGCGTTCATCACCAGCCGCGTTAGCTCTTCGATCGTCACATCCGTGCCGCTGCCGACATTGATATGGCTTTCGTCCGAGTACGACTTAAAGAGGTGCACCAAACCGTCGGCGCAATCGTCAACGTGGAGGAACTCGCGGCGCGGTTTGCCCGAGCCCCAGATCTCCATCGTCTGTGCACCGCTCTCTTTGGCGTTGTGCGCCTTACGAATGAGGGCCGGGAGAACGTGACTGTTTTCAGGGTGATAGTTATCACCGGGGCCGTAAAGATTGGACGGCATCGCCGAGATGAAGTCAGCGCCGTACTGGCGGCGGTAGGCTTGGCAAAGCTTGATGCCCGCGATTTTCGCGATCGCGTACCACTCGTTGGTTGGCTCAAGCGGACCCGTCAGAAGGGCGTCCTCGACCAGCGGTTGGGGCGCCATTTTCGGGTAGATGCACGATGACCCTAGGAACAGCAGCTTCTCCACGCCTGCCCGATAAGACGCGTGGATGACGTTCGCGGCGATCATCAGGTTGTCGTAGAGAAATTCGGCAGGGTACGAATCATTCGCGAGAATGCCGCCGACCTTTGCCGCAGGAATGAACACCGCGTCAGGCTTGGTGTCTTTGAGAAGCGCATCAGCAGCCGATTGGTTCCGTAGGTCGACCTCCTGGCTGGTCGCGGTGATGATCTCACCCGGGTTTTCAGTCTGCAGACGACGGACGATGGCCGAGCCGACCATGCCCCGGTGCCCTGCAACGTAGACCCGCTTTCCCGCAAAGTTATAGCTTGCCATCGGTGCCTCACTCGTACCGGTTGTTGCGGCGGCCTTCTTCGGCAACCACTTTCAAGTCACTCTCGACCATTTCGTCGACCAGCGCTGCGAAAGGTGTCGAGCTCGTCCAGCCGAGCTTTTCCTTCGCTTTCGTCGGATCTGAGAGCAGCAGGTCCACCTCTGCCGGGCGGAAGTATCGCGGGTCAACCCGTACACGGACGGTTCCTGTCGCTTGGTCGATGCCGATTTCATCGACGCCCTCGCCCTGCCAGGCGATATCGACGCCGATGCGCTTAAAGGCCTGTTCCACAAAGGCCCGAACAGAATGCATCTCGCCGGTGCCGAGGACGTAGTCGTCCGCCTCGTCCTGCTGAACGATCCGCCACATGCCCTCAACATAATCGCGGGCATGCCCCCAGTCCCGCTGGGCGTCGAGGTTTCCGAGATAGAGCGTATCTTGGAAACCGAGCTTGATGGCAGCGACAGCACGAGTGATCTTCCGTGTCACGAATGTTTCACCGCGCAGCGGGCTTTCGTGGTTGAAGAGAATACCGTTCGAAGCGTGCATTCCGTACGCCTCGCGGTAGTTCACTGTTATCCAGTATGCGTACATTTTCGCAGCGCCGTAGGGCGAGCGCGGATAGAAAGGCGTCGTCTCACGCTGGGGCGTCTCCTGGACAAGCCCGTAAAGCTCGGAGGTCGATGCTTGGTAGAAGCGCGTGGTCTTTTCACGGCCCAGGATACGGATGGCTTCAAGGAGCCGCAGGGTACCGATGGCGTCGGAGTTGGCCGTGTATTCCGGCGTGTCGAAACTCACCTGCACGTGGCTCTGCGCACCAAGATTGTAGAGCTCGTCGGGCTGGGTCTCTTGAACAAGACGAATGAGATTGGTGCTGTCGGTGAGGTCGCCGTAGTGCAGGAAGAATTTAGGATTTTCCTCATGCGGATCAACGTAGATGTCATCGACGCGGCTCGTGTTAAACGACGATGATCGCCGCTTTACGCCGTGCACCTCATATCCTTTTTCAAGTAAAAGGCGCGCCAGATAAGCGCCGTCTTGACCGGTGACACCGGTGATCAATGCTCGTTTTGCTGACATCATCAAACCTCTTGTCATTGGATGGCGGCCAGACGCCTGAACTAAAAATCTGGAACGGCGGCTATCAGATCACCGCCCGTTCGCCTAGCCAAATACCTTTTCGGAAACAGACGGCGCCGGTACCTCGGACGCGGGCACGTTCGATGGAACTTCGAGGCGGAACGTGGTCTTGAAGAGAACAAAGAACAACCGCCGGACATCGCCCTCTACCGGTTCAGCGACTTTGTCGGATGCAAACGTGAAAACCACGGCACCGTTCCGTCCGCGGGCCAGAATACTGCCGTCCAGAACAAGGTCGACGAAGCCGAGATCGGCAAGATCCGTAACCTGCCCTCGGGCGACGATCACGCCGTTCGCTTTTATCGTGTAGGTACTGGATTGATCACAAAGAGATTTGCTGACTCCCATGTCGAGCCGAACGTGAAGCCGACGCGCAATTTGCGGGATGCGAAACATCAGCGAAGATTCTTTGATTGTCGACCAAACATGATCGACCTCAGGGGTGGACCAACCCAGGGCGAAACGAAGCATGCCCGTAAACCAGTCATCGCTGGGCAGAAATTCCGCGTTCGAAAGGGGCAAGACCGGAAGCTGGTGCGGCTGGTTGAGGACATCAGAGACAGCGCGGTTCCGGCGCTCCGTTTCTCGCAATGTCTTGACCTGCGGGAAAACAGCGGCGCGCATCTGAAGGGCCTCCGGAGAGACGCTGAAGTCGACGAACGCTTGGACACTTGGGTCGGGTTTTGCGTTGTCCTTCAATTCACTCAGCAAGAAATCGTTTCCGTACCGCTCAAGCGCATCGATGATGCCGTCGCCGTACTCTTCGCGCACAACGCCATTGACCACTGACCGATAGCGGGCCATCCGCTCTTCGCTGTCCTTGTCCAACGTGTACTGATCGTTTTTGAGCTGCCCCCAATTGATGGCGATGCCTTTTTTCACGAGCTGGGCATCTAGGAAGGCTTGCTCAGACGGACGGTCCGCAATGTCACTGATGGGAACGATCAGCAGCCCACCTTGGATGGCATCCAGCGCTGCAATGAGCCACTTGTAGTAGAAGGCGATGTAGAGCTCTTCGATCGTATACGTATCGAAAAACGAATCGTAGATGGGATGGAGATTTTGGTCGGTGCCCGCCTGGATCAGCGGAAGGAGTTTTTGGAGCGGCTTCAGCCGGTCTCCGTCGCGCCCGCGACCTAGACAAGACAGCATCGACCTCAAAAACCCGCGGCGCCCGTCGCTGAGGAAGCGTATATAGGAGCCCCACTGATCATCGAGCGATCGAAGTACATAAATATGGTCGGCGTGCGGAAATTTCTCTGCAAACGACTTGAGCCGCAAACCCGTTCGGTTGAATTGCAAAACAGGCCGTTTGAACTGACGACGCGCCTCGCCCTCGAGAAGCGCAACGTAGTCACTTAACTCCGGTGGGATCTCGCTCGCGCCAAAGCACTCGGTACCAAACGACGCCGAAAAATGCAGTACGCCGTCATCGCCGATGATCGGTTCGTACTCCTCAAAAAACCAGCCGCCGTCATGTTCTTTGTGGAACGTTGACGGCTTATGCCGGTCGCGCTTCTGCTGGAGGTTTGACGACTTGAATGTCTCGATGTCTTCGTGGAGCGGTTCGTAGAAACAGTAATTTCCAGGCTGCTTCCGCAATTGTCGGAACAGGAACGTCGAACCGCACCGGAAGTGTCCGTGGATCATCAGGGTACGCGATGTTTCATCGTTTTCCGAAGTCAGTGTTTCCGGCGTGACGAGCTGCCCGACACCAAATTTCAATGCGTCAGCGACACGTGCATCCTCGGCTGCGAGACGGATCGATTGAACATCCCCTTGTGCCTCAACACCGCGCCAGAACTTCTCAGCCTGCTGAAAGTTATGGGCTATGACACCGGCTTGCGATATGTCCTTGCTCGGAACATCGTCGCCAATGTGAAAAGTGAGGTGCTCTTCCTTTTCGATCAGCACTTTTTTCGCGTGCCGAAGCAAGTTCCAGATAAGCATGCGGCCAATGAGATGCACACCAACAAGTGTATCGAACAATTCAAACTTTTCGATCAGTTCACGCTTGAAAACGAAACAGTCAAAGCCCGGATGTTTTTGGCCGATCTGACCATAGGCACGAGCAATCTGATCAACCGCGGAGATCTCTTTTCCGATCGTCCTACGGTTGATGACGATGGCGTCGTATCCGTCGGCTGCATATTCAGCGATCCGCCGGTAGAACATCGGCGTGAGCGCGATATCAGCGTTGGTGTAGACAACCCACTCACTGTCCGCGCGTTGGTAAGCGGCGTCTAAAATGTCAGACAAAAGCGGGAGAGACCGTGGATAGTCCGGGAGCAGACTTTTCGACGTGCGCGTCACGCGGGCCTTGTCAGTGAAGACAGCGTGCTCAACGAACGGTTCATCGCCTAAGGCCACATTGAGAACATCAACGTCGACATAACCCGTCGCACAGGCTTTGGCATCGAGCATGCTCTGAAATGTAATCGGCTGCGCGACGAAGTTATCGGACGATTCCGGCGCTTCGAATGGATTGAGAACATGAAGGACACGACCGGACAGACGCGCTGGCTCGACCGTCGGCAAGGTTCGGCTCGCGGCGTATTCTGCGGATCTTGAGGGCTCGCCTTTCGTCAAGGCACGAACAAAGTCGAGGAATTGGTCGATGCTGGCTTCTTGACTGAGAGCATACTCCGTATGCGCGACTTTTGCTAAGTTCGAAAGCTTCGTAAGCTCCTTAAACTCAGCACTTTTCACCGTCGCGATTGCTTCAACGACGCTTTCAATATCAGGAAGAGCGTGCATCGGCGTTTTAATGGGTAAGCCGTCACTTCCCGTCCGTGTCGAGATGATCGGTACACCGTACGACAGCGCTTCGACGGATTTGATCTTCAGGCCAGTTCCCGCAATTGTTGGATTCACGGCGAGGTCGACGTTGGCGTAGAATTCGCGCAGGGACTGCACGCGTCCGACTTTATCAACATGCGGATAGTCGTCGATTCCGCCGCAAATCATTCCGCCGACCTTGATGCGAACATCGGGGAACTTCTCAGCGAGTGGAGCGTAGGCCTCTAAAAACTCAGTGATCGCATGGATATTGAAGATGTTGTACGCGCCGATATACCCAATAGAGTTGAGTTTGCTGTATCGTCTACTGACGTATTGGCGCGGCAGTACGTGGCCAAAGGTGAAAACGGGCGTGCCCGACTGTTCGAAGTAGGACCGTTCGTTGTCTTGAATACAAAGGGCAGCGTCCGCGCGTTTGAGCGCTGAGAGCTCGCGCTCTTCGCTTGTGAAGAAGAAGCTCGGCTCCTGGTTGATCGCTTCGTATTGCTCGGCGCGCGCTAAGCGGTCATGAAGATCGATCACCTTGATCGACGAAATGCCCTCGAGAAACACCGTGTGGAAAATGTAGTTGACCAGAGTGACATCGGGATCAACCGCTGCGTGCACGGAACGAAACGTTTCGATCTGCTTTTCGCTCACCCACCCATCGATAAGGTGGCCATGCGCATCGGGCTCAGCGCGCTCAAACTCAGGGTCGGTAAGATCATAAAAACCGTCCGTACACCGCTCCATGAGCTCACGACCACGCTCAGGATCGGCGCCGTCAATTCCTGTATACGCAAACAGAACCTCGTGGCCCTTCTTTCGCAGCACGTCGATCACCGCGAAAATGCGCGCTTTTGCGCCGTTGGTGGGCGGGTTCGGAAGGAAGGGTGAAACCAGGAGAACTTTCATGTTTCCGTCCACGTCAAAGGCTGTTGGCACCTCTCGGCGTTCACACCACGCAGGTCTTCACCGTGAGTTGGGCCCTCGTGAGGCAATTCGGCTTTGAGTCAAGATCGGCATCCGTTTTGGCGTAATCCGCCGCGCGCCCTTGGTTTCGTTAAAATGCAGAACTTACTGCCCATTTCTGATTGAAACGACGTCCTAAGAAATCCATTGAAATTTTACGCGACGCCAAGCTGCGGAGCATGACGCGCCGTTGGAGACTTGCTCTCCCCCCAAGATGCGGGGGCGGACGAGAGCGCGGCGGGAAGACATGCCATAGCTACAAACCCACGCCTTCGAGCGGCTCTTATGATCGCGCTGGAGGGTGGCTGATGAAGTGGCAGATTTCGCTGAGGGTTCGGCGGGCGGCTTCGCGGCCGAAGGTTTTGAGGCTGTAGGCCTTTCCGTTGGATGAGACTGTATTCCAAAGCGCTTCGTCGGTGTAGAGCGCGACGAGTTTTTCCGCGAATTCGGCAGGATCGCGGCCGAGGAGGACATTCTCGCCGTCGACCAATCCCATGCCCTCGGCGGCCATCGCGGTGCCGACGACGGGGAGACCGAGGCGCATGGCGTTCCCGACCTTTCCCTTAACCCCTGCCCCATAGCGCAGCGGTGCGGTGCTGACGCGGATACCGGCAAGATAGCTGTCGAGGTCATCGACGAAGCCGACCATCCGGACCCGCTCGGTCTCGTCGGGGAGCAAATCGGGCGGCGCGAAGCTCCCGATAATGTGAAGATCGGCATCGAGCCCAAGGTCCAGGGCCCGCGGCCAAATCTCTTCGCAGAGGTAGCGTACGGCATCGACATTGGGCGGATGGCGGAAGCTGCCGACGAAGGCGATGTCCTTGCGCTCTTTGTACCCGGGGGTCTCGCCGGGGTCGGTGTAGATCAGCGGCAAGACATGGTGCGGGAACGGACCAATTTCTTGGCGCAAGTAGGACGACTCATAGGTCGAGACGACGATGGTGAGGTCCGCGACACGGATGGAGCCCAACTCTCGCTCCCGCATGCCGAAGGCATTGGCGAGCAAATCGTTGCTGTTCGCCAGCTGCGCTTCGCGGATCATCCGCAGGTGGTGGAGGTCGACGGTGTCGAAGATGATCGGCGTGTCGGGGAAGCGGTCGCGCAAGAGCGGGAAATATTCCTCTGCCGTCGGCGCGCGAGAGATCCAGAAAGCGTCGAACGCGTCACCTTGTTCGTACAGAAATTGATGCCCGTTCTTGACATAGGGGGCATGCAGAACTTCGACGCCGTGGTCGTGCAACATCGCGGCGTACTTGCCGGCGAATTGGAGGTTGGAGGGCATGAAGGTGACGCGATAGCCAAGCTCTGGCAGCAGCGTGAGGACGTGGAAGGCTGTTACTGAGCCGCTGTCGTGGTCGGGGCGGGGCAGTTCGGCGTCGATCACCAAAATTCGTCCTTTGACGGAACGATCTGTATGAACGCGACGGAGGTCGCCTTCTTCGCCGTGGGCTTGTAATTCGTCCGCCCACGTCTCAGCGAACACAGCTTTGTTGCGCGCTTGGTATTGTTTGATCCCCGCGTTGACGTCCTTGCCGCAAGTTGCGCCTTCGAAGTGCACGACCGCGCTCTTTGGTTGGTAGATCAACCGCTTTCCCGCACGCCGGAGCTTCATCGCGAAATCGGTGTCTTCGTAGTAAGCTGGTGCGTATACGTCGGAAAAGCCGCCGACCTCGTCCCACACCTGCTTTCCGATCAGAAGGCTGGCCGCAGAAATATAGTCTACGTCTCGCTGAAATTGGTATTCCGGGGCGTTCGGATCATCCATACGACCGTAATTTGCGGCTGAACCATCGGCGAAGATCACGCCTCCCGCCTCTTGGAGGAGACCGTTCGGGAACAGCAATTTGCTGCCGACCGCACCCGCATTAGGGGTGCGCTCGAAGGTCTCGACTAAGGGGTCGAGAAAGCCGTCGAGCACGAAGGTGTCGTTGTTCAGAAGCAAGAGATAGGGCGTCTCAACGCGGTCCACGGCAGCGTTGACGGTCCTGAGAAACCCTGCGTTTTCCGTGTTTTGAAAGACGGAGACGCCCTCAATCGTGCCGAGAAGTTGCTCCAATTGCGCGCCGGTTCCGTCGGGGCAACAATCGTCGATCACATGGATGGTTCGCTTCATTGCGTCACTTGCGCTGCGTACGGAGAGAACGCAGCGGAGCGTATCGGTCAGATTACCGAAGGTCGGTATAATGATTGTGACGCGCGGCTCCGTGAAGGTCCCCGTTCCGGCATCGCGTATGCGCTCCGCTAACTCTTCTGGCGTGCGGCCAGCGGCAGGATCGATAAACGGCCTTGGCGGCAGAGGGCTTGCCCCTTCACGGCGTCCGCGTTCGAAATAATCGACCAATGCGGGGCGTCCGGGGCGCACGTGAGCCGCCCGTTTGCGGATGTAAAACCGCTGGCCAAAATTGTCGCCTGGTTCAAAGGTGGGATCGTGGCCGACGCGCATATAGTGCTGAAGCGCATCCTCGCCGTCTTCGAAGCAATCGGAGAACCGCTGCGTATAGAGACGTGCATCAAAGAACGGGTTGGGATTCGGGCGATCGCTGGGCGCCCGATTAAAGTACATGGTCAGAGGTTCTTCGCCTGGCTGGTCGAACGCCTCGGCGAGATGACGGGGATCGAGCAGCGGATGCACACTCGTCGTCCGGGTTTGCCAATTCCGCAGGTAATGAATGGTGGGATTGACGGTGACGTCAGCGTTTGCGCGGCTGTAGACTTCGGGCGAAAGCTCCGGGTGTGTTTTTGCTACCAGCAGAGCCGGATCATCGGAGAACAATCCAGCGAACGCGCGATATTGATCGAGCAGGCTCCCCGCTCCTTTGCCTGGCCATTGGACGATTAAGGGGTGGGGCGTGTGGCCCTCGGTTAGGCCCGAGCAGAGGAAGTGCTCAAGGTCACGATTGAACGCGCCGGTGGTCGCCGATTGATCGCGATAATGGCTTTGGCTCAAGAATTGGAGGCACACGGACAGATCATCCGTCCGTACGAAGCGCGATAGCAAACCAAGCGGCTCGGCCGCATGGGCGTCCGGTGACATGAAGCCGTCGACAACGCCGCGATCGAACAGAGGGCTGGGTAAGCGGCCTTCGCGCGCGCCGGACCGCATGTAGTGATCGAATGCGAGCATGCCGCTTTCGGCGACATCAGCGTTTTGGCGCAGGTACCATTCCGGATCAAACAGCGGGTGCGGACTATAGCCTTTGGCGAACCCTTCGGTGATGAAGTGGTCGCGGGCGTTCCGGCGTTTCGAGCCGGATACGTCGTATGCAGAGCAGTACCAGTCTTCGTGGAAAACGTCGGTCTCCGCCAAGAGACGGTCGATGTAGTCGGAGGCTTTGGCCATAGCGCAGTCTCGCAATTGGGGATCGGACAGTCCGAGGGGATTTTGCGGTCGGTTAGACACTTTCTACTGCGCGCTTCAACACCCGTCAGCGCGGGCCCGTGGAGCGCGCTCGCACAGGACTCTTCGCTCACGTGACAAGGCCGCGAGAAGCGCCCTATTCAGCCCCTTGCGGCTGGAGATTGGCCCGAGGATAACAGCGCGCTGATGCAACAGTTCGTGACAAATTTAGAGCAATCCCAACGGGTTATCCACGCGTTGATCCTGCGCGAGATCAACGGACGGTTTGGCGCGTCGCGGCTCGGCTACCTGTGGGCGATCCTTGGCCCTCTGATATCGATCGGCGCGCTCTATTTCATTTTCAGCTTTTTCCGGGAACGCGACACCCAGGACATGCCGCTGTTGATGTTTCTCGTAACGGGCTGGTTCACGTTTGGGTTTTATACGTCGATGGTCAATGACTTAGCCAACGCGGCGAGCTCAAACCAAGCGCTTCTCATGCACGCGCCGGTGCAGCGCCTGGACGTTCTCACCGCCCGCGGAACGCTGGTGACCTTCACCACCTTTGCATTCTTTGTGATTGCCGCGGTGCTGGGGATGCTGATCGAGGGGTCGGGTCTGCCGCACGATGTTGGCTTGGTGATGCAGAGCTTTGCGGGTGCGGGCGCGCTGGGGATCAGCATTGGCACCACGATCTCGGCAATCATGACCTATTTTCCCTTTGCAATGAACTTCTTACAGCCAGTGAACCGGATCGGGTTTTTCGTTTCAGGGGTGCTCTTCACCGCCTCGATTCTTCCCTCTTGGACTCATGCCTATCTCAAGTGGAATCCGATGATCCATCCGGTCGAGGGCATGCGCCAGGGCTGGTTTGAGAGCTATCAGTCGCCGGTGCTCGACCTGCGGTACACTTACGGGATCGCGCTTCCGTTGATGGCGATCGGGCTTTATCTCGAGCGGCGAACGCGCAGAGGGATCAAATTTTAATGAGCGGCGTTTCTGGTCCCATCCGCCTGCGCAACGTCCACAAATCCTACAAGACGAAAGCGGGGTGGAACCACGTTCTCCGGGACATCTCCCTCGATATCAAACCGACGGACCGTTTGGGGGTTTTGGGGCGTAATGGGGCGGGCAAGTCGACGCTCCTACGGATTATCGGGGGATCCGAGATGCCGGATGCGGGGTCTGTGGAACGCGGGATGAGCGTGTCTTGGCCCGTTGGGTTTGGCGGGCACTTGCAACCGTCGATGTCTGGCCGGGCGAATGCCAAGTTCTGCGCCCGCGTCTACGGCCGGGACGTCGACCAAGTCATTGACTTCGTTCTCAAGTTTTCGGAGCTCGGCAAGTACCTCGAAGAACCGTACCGGACCTATTCCTCAGGCATGAAAGCGCGCCTGGGGTTCGCCCTCTCAATGGCCATCGAGTTCGATTGCTTGCTGATCGACGAAGTCACGGCGGTGGGGGACCCGTCATTCCGTCAAAAATGTAACGACGCCCTGGACGAAATTAGTGAAAACCGGGCGTTTGTGTTGATTAATCACGGGCTGGCCGCCATCGACCGGCTCTGTAACCGGGTCATCGTTCTCGGCGTCGACGAAACCCCGTTCCAATCGTCGATGGTCCACAGGACGATCAAGGCTTATGAGCGGTGTCTTAAGGGCGAGCCTTGGGTTCCGCCCGAACCACAGTAAAGGGTGCCCATGGACGGCGCGATGAACGACAAAATCGATGCGCTCGCCTTCGGCCAGAAAGGCGGAGCGAAGCCGCGCGCCCGTGCCCTACTCGCGCTTGCGAAGCAACGGCCGTTCGTCGGGTTTCTGGCCTGTGCCGGACTGGTGTTCGCGCTGTACTTCGGGCTTGTCCATCCGCCGGTTTATCTCGCCACAACCCAGTTCTCGATCCGCGGGAAAGAGGCGCCGCAGGCTTCGTCCCTCTTGAGCGCGTTCATCCCGGCGGGGATCGTCGGGCGGCATCTCCGAGAGTATCGCGGTGCGGGAGTATATTCACTCGCCGCAGATGCTCGACTTGCTCAATGAGCGGCACGACCTTCGCGGGCTCTATTCCTCGTTCCGCATCGACCCGCTCAACCGGATCGCGCGCAACGCGTCGCCCGAGACGCTTCTGAGCTTTTATCGCGGCCGGATCGATGTGGTGCTCGACCGCGAGGCCAGCATCCTCAAGGTGGTGGTGCACGCCTATGACCCGCAATCGGCCTATGACATTGCCGGGTCGATCGTTGCGCTGAGCGAAGACTACGTGAACGACCTGTCGAGCCGGGTCCGCGAAGCGACCTTGGCCGATGCGCGCCAGCAGGTGGAGCAAGCGGCCGACGACGTGCGGGATATTCGCCTGCGGATGGCATCCTTCCGAAACACCACAGGAGAGCTCGACCCAACCCAAACCGGCGCCGCCACCGTGGGTGCGTTGGTAGAACTCGAGAGCCGTATCGTCGAGCTGAAAGCTGAGCGGGCCTCTCAGCTTGCAAGTCTCCGGGCGGATGCCCCGCAAGTGGTTGTCATCGACCAGCGCATTGAGGCCCTGGAGAAGCAGGCCGCGGCCCAGCGCGGTGAACTGGCCAGCACCGAGGGGGACGACACTCTTGCCGGTCTCCTCCTCGATTATGAGGGGCTGGTCATCCAGCGCGAATACGCAGAGACACGGCTTACGGCGGCGCTGACGGCCCTCGATAACGCGCGGCAGCTTGCAGACCAACGCGAGCGTTTCGTGGTCCCGATCGTCGCCCCGACGCTTCCGACCGAAGCGACCGAACCGCGCCGCCTTGCGAGCTTTCTCCTGGCGATGGTTCTGTCGGTGATCGGCTACGGGATCGTTGCGTACACGATTGCCGGGATTAACGACCATGATCGCTAGAGGTCTTCACTTTTTATCCGCGTACGTTTTGAGCTTTGTCGCCCTTGCGGTGGCAGCATGGGCGCAACCGATTGGCGACCAAGCCGCCGCCCAGCGCGCGGCATCGGCGCTCAATGATATTCGCAGCGAGGCGCGCGTACCCGTATTTGGCGCGCAACTGTTCGAACGCCCGCCGATCAGCACACGGATGTCGAGCGATCCCAACTATGAGATGCAGCGCGGTGACCGCATCGCGGTGCGGGCTTTTGGTGCCTACAGCGCTGATTTGATGGAAGTTATCGACCAGAATGGCGTGTTGTTCATCCCCGAGGTTGGTCCCGTCGAGCTGGCGGGTCGCCGCGCAGGGCAGCTGCAGCCGCTCATCGAAAACGCGGTGCGCAGGACGTTTACGGAGAATGTCCGCGTCTACGCGACGATCGTTTCCCCCGGATCGGTGGGTGTCTACGTGACGGGGGATGTCAACAATCCAGGCCGGCACCTGGGCGGGGCGTCGGATGATGTTCTCTACTTCCTTCAGGCCGCAGGAGGTATCAACGAAGCGCGGGGCAGTTTCCGCGATATCCGCGTGATGCGCAGCGGGCAGCTGTTGGCCCGCGTTGATCTTTATGCGTTCCTGTTGGAGGGCTCACTACCGCGGCTCGAGTTTCAGAACGGCGACACGATCGTGGTCACAGGACGCGGACCTCTCATCGAGGCTTCGGGCGATGTGATTGCTCCGTTTGCGTTTGAGCTCCCCGTCGTAGGATTTGAGGGCGGCCGCTTGGGTGCGCTCGCGCGCCCCCTGCCCCCTGTGACCCATGTCGCGCTGACCGGCACGCGCAACGGAAAGCCGTTTGCGGATTACTTGACGCTTGCGGAATTCCGCACGACGCAACTTCGCGATGGTGACCGAGCGGAGTTTCGCTCCGACACCTATGGCGACACGATCGCCGTTGCTGTGCAAGCGACGTCCGATCTTGCCCCGGCCCTCCATATCCTCCCGCGGGATGCAACGCTCACGGAATTGCTGGCGATCACGCCCGTCGATGCCGACCAAAGCGATCTTTCTTCCGTACACGTCAACCGTCGCAGTGTTGCTTCAGCCCAAAAGCGCGCGCTGGACGACGCGCTCGATCGCCTGC
Organism: Pseudomonadota bacterium; assembly: GCA_038749595.1. Lineage (GTDB taxonomy): Bacteria > Pseudomonadota > Alphaproteobacteria > Caulobacterales > Parvularculaceae > Parvularcula. Next base: position 149,307 of record JBCDHW010000004.1, on the reverse strand, counting down.
AGCGCTCGGTCAGCCTCTCCACCGGGACATCGCGCAACAGCGCCGCGGTCCAGCAGGCTCAAGCGGAAGCGGTCACGCGCTTCGTCACCAACGCCCGAAAGGCGGAACCCACCGGCACGGTGACGGTGATGGAGAACGGCGAACTCCAAGATCTCACCCTCGAAGATGGCGATGTCGTGGTCATCCCCGACCGCACCGATGTGGTCCTGGTCGTTGGCGAAGTGATCTCGCCCGGCGCATTCGTTGAAAGCGAGCGCATGTCCATTCAGGATTATGTGCGGCGGGCTGGCGGCTTTCAGCAGCATGCGAACAAATCTCGCTTTGTCGTGCGCAAACGGACCGGTGCGGCTTTCAAAGTGCGCGGCAACTATCGGCCTGAAGCCGGTGATCAAATCCTCGTTCTTCCGCGTACGGGCAATCGCGCTTGGCTGCTGGCGACCGATATCACGGAAGTCATTTTCCAGCTCGCGCTCTCGACAGCCACCGTTGCGCGTCTCTAATCAGCGGAGATTATCGGTCAGTGTCCGGAACAATCACGTGATGCTGCAACGGGCGTCTTAAGGGATGGCTCCGGAAGCTCAGCCTCTAAGCGCAACGGCCGTGGCCGCTTGGCGTCGCCATCTCACTGCAGCGCTCGTTAAGAAGACTGACGATCCCCTGACCCTGAGCATCGTCGCGCCGGGTGTGTGGCGGCGGCGTGAGCGCCTGACGGCGCTCCTTGGCCCTGATACCCGGTTGATTTTTGGACTGAGGAAACAAACCGACGCCGTTTTAGGCTGGGGCCTCAAGGGCGACGGCCAGCGTAAAGCGCGTGAAGCCGATCTACCCTACATCGCTGTTGAAGATGCTTTTCTGAGCCGTCTTGGTCCGAATGAAAAACAGTTTGGGCTCTTAGGAATCGTCGCTGATCCGATCGGTATTTATTATGACGCACAAAGAGCTTCTCTTGTAGAAAAGCTGATTGCTGCATCTGCTGGATCGGAGGTCGGCTACGAGACCGAGGCGCTGTTGGACGAGTTTAAACGCGCAAAGCTCTGTAAGTTCAATGCTTTAAACCCAGCGCTGCTGAGACCCAGCGCCCCCGATGAGCCGCATCCTGACATTATCGTTGTTGACCAAATAGCGGACGATCTTTCCATCCGCGGCGGCCTCGCGAGCAGCAATACGTTTACTGATATGCTCGACGCAGCCCACGACGAGAACCCAGGCGCGAAGATCGCCGTAAAGCTTCATCCTTATGATGGCGTAGGCGGACGAACGGGACATCTCAGACAAGCGGCGGAACGGTACCGCTGCTCTCTTCTTCCGCATACGCGCAATTGGATCGAGTGCGCCGAAGCTGCACGCCATGTCTATGTTGTGAGCAGCAATGCGGGACTCGAGGCACTCATTGCCGGAACGCCGGTTACGTGTATGGGCGTCCCTTTTTACGGCGGATGGGGCCTCACCGATGATCGGCAAACGATCAAGCGGCGCACGGCGCGACCGACCCTCGCGCAGCTCTGCCAAGTAGTTTACGGTGAGTACGGTCTTTATTGGTCCCCGAGCCAGAGCGAAACCTGCGAAGCCTTCGAATTAGCGCGGTTCATCAGTGCACAGCAGCGGCACGCGCGGATGTTTAGCGACGGTCTTCTCGTCCGCGGCGTTCCGAAGCTCAAACGCAACCATCTTCGCCCATTTGTGCCGAAAGGTGCTCCACTTGCGGTCCAAAAGGCTCTTGTCCGACCGCAGAATGCTTTGAAAACACAGGCTATTTGGGCTTCTCGAGCACTGGATCGACTTGGCGAAACGAGAGCGACTGAACCTGATACGCTTTATGCGGAGGATGGGTTCATTAGATCGTCGGGCTTGGGGGCTGACCTTATCCGGCCCTTCTCCCTCGTCTTTGACGATTGCGGGATCTACTTCGACCCGACGGGCCCGAGCGAACTCGAGCGGCGTCTTGAAACTGAAGATCTATCGGACGTTCAGCTCGTCCGAGCACGACGTCTTTTAGATCAATTGAACCGTACACGCCTCAGTAAATACAATGTGGGTCATTCTGCGCCGGAGCTTAAGACGGCCGGTCGCCACAAAATTCTTGTTCCCGGCCAAGTTGAAAATGATGCATCGGTTCGTCTCGGTGGCGGCGCAATTCAAACAAACGTCGATCTCCTGAGAACGGTACGGTCTGAATATCCGGATGCGTTTATCATCTACAAACCGCACCCTGATGTGGAGCAAGCTGGCCGACCTGGCTTTGTTCCGAATGCGCACGAATTTGCGGACACTGTTCTTACAGAGGTGAAGGCGGCGGATGCGATTGATCTTGCGGACGAGGTGCACACGTTAACCTCGCTGCTCGGCTTCGAAGCACTCCTGCGTCGCAAGCACGTCACCTGCTATGGCTTACCGTTTTACGCGGGATGGGGCCTAACAACCGATCGACTTTCATGCGATCGTCGAACCCGAGAGCGGACTCTCGAAGAGCTGGTCGCCTTGGCGCTGATTGCGTATCCTCTTTATATCAGTCCAAAGACGAATGAACCGTGCTCCGTTGAAGATACAGTCGCTCTGCTCACGGATCTTCCAGCGCAGCCGTCTTCAATTCCCGGGGGGCGCCAGGCGATGCGGCTGTGGCGAAAACTTCGCGCCGCTCCGAGCTACTTCCGGTAAGGCTCCCAAAACTGGAGGGTAATGATCTTAGCCGTTCTCTGCGACGTCGTAGAGGTATGTTTTATAGTCGTTTTTGAAGGCGTCAGCGAGTTTGAGCATCGCTTCGCGGTCGATAAAGCCTTTGCGAAACGCCACTTCCTCCGGGCACGCTATTTTAAAGCGTTGGCGCGCTTCGAGCGTTTGAACGAACTGGCTCGCTTGCAGCAAACCGTCAAATGTTCCTGCGTCGAGCCATGCGGTCCCGCGCGGTAAACAGCTCACGTTCAGTGTACCCTGTTGGAGATACGCGTCGTTGATCGATGTGATCTCTAATTCACCGCGCGCGGATGGTTGCACGTCTTTTGCGATCGCGGTCACTTGCGCGTCGTAGAAATAGAGCCCCGTGACGGCCCAATCGCTCTTAGGTTTCTGCGGCTTTTCTTCGATCGACAGTGCACGGCCGTTTGCATCAATCTCGACGACGCCAAACGCCTGCGGATCGGGCACGCGATAGGCGAAGACCACGGCGCCGTTCTCGACTTTTCCGGCGCGTTCGAGCTCGCCTGAGAGCCCCGCACCGTGAAACATGTTGTCCCCGAGCGCGAGGGCGCACGGGGCGCCGCCGATGAAGGTTTCACCAATCAGGAATGCTTCAGCGAGGCCGCGGGGCTCGTCTTGGACGGCGTATTCGAACCGCATACCCCATTGTTCGCCACTTCCTAAAAGCTCCTTGTAAAGAGGAAGACTCTGCGGCGTGGAGATGATCAAAATTTCGCGGATCCCGCCAAGCATGAGCGTTGTAATGGGATGATAAATCATGGGCTTATCATAAACGGGCAGCAGCTGCTTTGAGACTGCGCGCGTGATGGGATAAAGCCGCGTTCCGTGTCCACCGGCGAGAATGATGCCTCTCATGGCTTAAACCTTTTCATTGAGAATACGGGACACCACGCTTGCAACCGATGCCTCCCAATGGGGCAGCGCGATACCAAACGTTTGCTCGAGTGCGGAACAGTCGAGTACGGAATATGCTGGGCGTGCGGCGGGGGTCGGATAATTGTCGGTGGTGATCCTGTTGACCTGCGCGCTTGGGCCATCACGGCGGACGCTTGCGGAAAAGATAGCCTCCGCAAAGTCCGCCCACACCGCATCGCCTTGGGCTGTCATGTGATACGTACCCCATGCTTGCGTGGGGTCATTACCGGTGACGGCCGAGGCGAGATCGAGCAATGCTTCGGCGATGTCGTGGGACGAGGTCGGCGCGCCGCGTTGATCGGCAACCACGCCGAGCTCGTCGCGGTTCTCCGCGACGCGGAGCATCGTTTTGAGGAAGTTGCCGCCATAGACGCCGTAGACCCACGCCGTCCGCAGAATGAGATGATGCGTATGCGTCGTGCGCACCGCTTCCTCGCCGGCGAATTTTGAACTGCCGTAGATGCCGAGTGGATCGACCGGGTCACTTTCTTTATACGGCTCTTTTCCCTGTCCGTTGAAGACATAGTCTGTAGACAGATGGACAAGCGGAATACTGGCCTCGCGCGCGGCTTCTGCGAGTAACCGCGGGCCCGTTTCATTGACCAAATACGCGGCTTTACGCTCCGTTTCGGCTTTGTCGACGGCGGTGTAGGCCGCAGCGTTGATGATGAGATCCGGCTGAATGGCGTCAAGCGCGGAGGTGATCGACCCGGCTTGGGTGATGTCGAGCGTCGGCCTACCCATTGCCGATAAGGCGATGTTTTCGCGGAGAGATGCGGCCTCGACGAGGCTTTGGGCAACTTGACCCGTACTCCCTGCAACGAGGATTTTTAGCGGCGCCGTCACGTCTTAACCAGGCCGAGCCGCTCACCGCCGTAAACACGTTCGCGCAGCGGCGCCCACCAGGTCTCATTTTCGAGGTACCATGCAATCGTCTGAGCAATGCCGGTATCAAACGTGTACGTTGCTTTCCAGCCGAGTTCGGTTTCAAGCTTGGTGGCGTCGATGGCGTAGCGCTGGTCATGGCCGGGACGGTCTTTGACGAACTTGATCAAGTCACGGCGACGTTTCCCGTCCGCAACATAACGATCGACGGTATCGGCGATAGTGTGCACGACCTCAAGGTTCGTCCGTTCGTTCCGGCCTCCGACGTTGTATTTCTCACCGAGCTTGCCGCGGGTGAGCACCGTGACGAGTGCTTTTGCGTGGTCGTCCACGTGGAGCCAGTCGCGAACGTTGAGACCATCGCCGTAGACGGGGAGCTCCTTACCATCCTTGGCGTTGAGAATCATCAGTGGGATGAGTTTCTCAGGAAACTGGTAGGGGCCGTAATTGTTGGAGCAGTTCGACATCACGACGGGAAAACCGTAGGTTCGGTACCAGGCGATGGCCAAGTGGTCGGAAGCTGCTTTTGAGGCAGAGTATGGCGACGAAGGGTCGTATGCGGTTGTCTCGTGGAACAGACCGGTCTCACCCAGTGATCCGTACACTTCGTCGGTCGAGATATGGTGGAAGCGGAAGGTTTCCTGGGCCTCGGTCGTTAGGCCCATCCAGTAGCGCCGCGCGGCCTCCAGGAGGTTGTACGTACCCAGAACGTTGGTCTCGATGAATGCCCGGCTACCGGAGATTGAGCGATCGACATGGCTTTCGGCCGCTAAGTGCATGACATGCGTTGGCTTTTCGTCGTCGAAAAGTGCCTCCATCGCGCCCGCATCGCAGATATCGAGCTGGCGGAACGCGTAGCGCGGATTGTCCGCAACCATCGCGACACTGTCGAGGTTGGCGGCATAGGTCAGCTTATCGACATTGACCACGTGCGCTTCGGTGGCATCGATCAAATGGCGGATCACCGCTGAACCGATGAAACCGGCGCCGCCTGTCACGAGAATTTTCATAGCGCACACTCCCGGGCCGAAGACTAGGCCGAATAGGTGAAATAAGCTGACAAGTCGGCCAGCCGCGGATGCTTGGTGTCTTTATCCGAAAGAATGGGTTCCGCTCCGTCTAAGCCCCAATCGATCCCCAGGTCGGGGTCGTCCCAGGCAAGACCGCGGTCAGCGTTGGGGTCATAGTACCCGGTTACCTTATACTGAACTTCCGTGTCGGGCTCGAGCGTTACGAAGCCATGGGCGAAACCGACCGGCACCCAAAGCTGATGTCCGTTCTCGGACGAAAGCTCGGCCGAGACGTGGTGTCCGAAAGTGGGCGAGCCGTGACGGATGTCCACAGCGACGTCCAGGATGCGCCCGGCGGTGCAGCGTACGAGTTTTCCCTGCGGTGACGGATCCACCTGAAAGTGCAGCCCGCGAAGCACACCTTGTTCGCGGCTCAACGAGTGGTTGTCCTGGACAAATGGCCCATCAATACCCGCCTCTTCGTAGCGCGCAGCATGGAACGTCTCGGAGAAAAATCCCCGGTGGTCGCCGAACCGTTTGGGCTCAACGAGAACAACATCCTGGATGGCCAAGCGCTGGAACATCGCAACTCCCCTGCTGCGCTTGCCCTAGAACAATACCGTAAAGAGACAAGCACCGCGGGAAGGTTTCTGCACGTTTAAGGTTAGTCGAAGGTAACCCCTGCACGCGCGTGCAAGCGGGAGATGAGATCGGTGCCGAGCGCGGCGGCGGGGGTGAGGATACCGCCTGGTCCTTCGGGTTGATCTTCATTCAAGCATCGCGCGGTTTCCGAGATCATTTTCGACGTGGAGCCGTACCCCGGATCCTTGTCGCCTTTGACCACGGTTTCGAACCGCGTGCCGCTCGCGTCGTGCCCAATGACGGCCAGTTCGAACAGACCGTTTTCGCGTTCTTCCTTAGATGGCCCCTCCCCGGGCTTGGGGCCGTCATCGCTGGCCATCGACTTGTCCGCGGCCAAGTGGTTTGCGGTGGCCTCGCCCTTCTCGCCAGGACCGGTGGCGACCATTTCGTCATAGACGAACCCTTCGCCGTAAGCGTGACCCATCAAGTAATTGCTTCGGTGGACGTTTTTGGTGTTGATCGCGGCCATCACGAACGGTGCCAGCCAGGTGTTTTCATCCTCATCGAGCCGCACCTCTTGCAGGTTTGGCTGCCGCGGGCCTTTGAAATCGGGGCAGAGGGAGAATGGGTTTTTCAGATCGGCGAGCACTTGGGGATCCTGGAACGCTGCGGCCATCGTTGCTTTGAAGCTCGCCGCGGTTCCGCCGGAGAAGGTCCCTTTCATCGCGCGGACGATCAATTTTACGCGCTCGGCTGGCGCGCCCGCGGCCTCTTTGACCTGATTTTGCAGATGCAACACGCCGAGATCCGAAGGGATCGAGTCGAAGCCGCAGGAGAAGACGATCCGCGCGCCAGACGCTTTAGCCGCGTCATTGGCCTCGCGGATCTTCGCCGCCATCCAGGCGGGCTCGCCGCAGAGATCACAGTAGTCGGTGCCAGTATCGATGCAGGCTTTGAGCAGCTTTTCGCCGTAGAGCTGATAAGGCCCAACCAACGTGAGCACAGATTTTGCCCGCTGCGCCATGCTTGCCAGCGCAGCCTCGTCGTCTCCGTCGGCGACAATGAGCGGGACATCGAGGCCCAGTTCGTCGCGCACTTCGGCGAGCTTGCTTTCGCTGCGGCCAGCCATGGCGAAGCTCTTGTGCCCACTCTGGCCTAGATATTCTGCTACGAGCCGACCGGTGAACCCGGTGGCGCCGTAAACGACGATGTCAAAATCGGTGGCCATGGTGCTCTTCCTCCAAATCGTTGCGGACGGGTTGGCCCGGACGCCTCAGAAAGGCAAGCGGATGCGGCTGTGATCGCAGAGAGGTTAGCCGCGCGCGACCCTCAGCCAGGCGGCCTCGTCCCAGACCTCGAGCTTGAGCTCGCGGGCTTTTTTCTCTTTCGACCCGGCTTTTTCGCCAGCCACGACGATGTCGGTCTTTTTCGAGACCGAGCTGACCACCCTCGCGCCCAGGCGGGTTGCGATTGCCTTGGCTTCGTCGCGGGTCATTTCCGTGAGGCCTCCGGTGAAGACGATGCTTTTCCCCGTGAGTGGACCATCGTCGGCGACTTTCTCGGGCGCTTCGGGAGAAAGCTCCGTGAACAGTCTTTCCAAAACCTCACGATTGCGGCGGTCAGAGAAAAAGGCGGTGAGCATGTCGGCCACCGTCTCGCCGAGACCGTCAATCGCAATGAGCTCTTCGCGAGCCACGCTCTCTTCCTCTTGGAGGCCTGCGCCGAGGGTGATGAACGCGTCGGGTGACGGATAACGCTCCGCCAACAGGTTGGCGGTGATCTGGCCGACATGCCGGATGCCGAGCGCGGCGATCACCCGGCCCCAGGGGCGCTGGCGCGTGTTCTCGATCGCGGCGAAGAGATTATCGATCGATTTTTGATTGGTGATCTCGGCGGTCCAGGCCGCGCTGCCACGACGGGACGTCTTTTTATAGGCGAAGAGGTCGGACGTTCCGGGTACGTTGAACGCTCCGGCGAGCTGACGCTTTTGGAGCGTGAAAATATCGGCGGGCTCACGGACCATATGGCGTCTGAAGAGGTCATCGATCTGGCGTTCGCCAAGTCCATCGATATCCATCGCGCCCCGAGACACGAAATGCTTAAGGCGCTCGACAGACTGCGCCGCGCAAATGAAATTACCCGTACACCGACGAACGACATCGCGCTCGCCGGTCCGCGGATTGACTTCGCGAACAGCCGCCGATCCGCAGACGGGGCAGGTTTCAGGAAAAGGGAATTTCTTCAGTCCTTTAGGCCGCTTTTCCGTCAGCACTTCAAGGACTTGAGGGATCACATCGCCTGCTCTCTGGACACGGACCGTATCGCCGACGCGTACATCGAGCCGCTCTATCTCGTCCTGATTGTGAAGCGTTGCGTTGGAGACGACGACACCGCCGACGGTCACAGGCTCCAGCCGAGCGATGGGAGTGAGTGCGCCGGTCCGGCCGACCTGGATTGCGATGTCGAGGAGCCGCGTGGTCGCTTTTTCCGCCGGAAATTTATGAGCGATCGCCCACCGCGGTGCGCGTCCGACAAAGCCCAGCCGATCTTGGTAATCGAGGCGGTCCACTTTGTAGACAACACCATCAATGTCATAATCGAGGGAAGCGCGCTGCTCCTCAATCAGCCGATAGTGCGCGAGTGCGTCGTCCACGGACGAACAGATTTTTGCGAGGGGATTGGGAGGAAAACCGAGCTTTTCGAGGGCCGACGTTGTGCTGCTGAGTGTGTCCGCCAGAGGTGCCGACAGTTCTCCCAGGCCGTGGGTGAAGAACCTCAGAGGACGTCGGGCCGTGATCGCGACGTCTTTCTGGCGCAGCGATCCTGCTGCCGCGTTTCTTGGATTGGCGAACGTCTTTTCACCTGCCTTCTCAAAGGCTTCATTCATGTCGGCGAAGTCTGATTTCGACATGTAAACCTCGCCGCGGACCTCAAGAACGCCGCGGGCTTTGACCTTATGCGGAATATCGTCGAGCGTGCGCAGGTTGGCGCTGACATCTTCGCCGACACGGCCGTCACCGCGCGTTGCGCCGATCGTCAGTGTACCGTCTTCATAGCGAAGGCTGGCAGAGAGCCCGTCAATTTTGGGTTCTGCGGTGAGGACCAGCTCAGCATCTTCGCTAAGGCCTAAAAATCGCTTCACGCGGGCGGCAAAATCGAAGACGTCATCATCCGTAAACGCATTATCAAGCGAGAGCATGGGGCGCGCGTGCTCGACCTTCGGGAAGCGGCCCGAAGGCGTAGTGCCGACCTTCACCGACGGACTATCGGCGCGCTTTGCGCCGGGAAACTCTTTTTCAAGCGCTAGATTTTCCGCACGCAGAGCATCATAGTCAGCGTCAGTCATGACAGGAGCCGCGTCCTCGTAGGCGCGGTCGGCCTCGGCCATTTGCTGAGCGATTTCTTTCAAGCGTTGAGCGGCTTGGCGCTCCGTCATTTTGGCGCTCACGCAGCCTTCTCCACCTGGCCCTCCGCGAGGAGTTTACGCGCAGCAGCGCGCGCCTCGTCGGTGACTTCGCGGCCGGACAACATCCGGGCAATCTCCTCGCGCCGTTGCTGATCGTTCAGCATACTGACCTCAGTCTTGACGGACTTTTTGCCTGCTTTTTGAACTTTGAAGTGGGTGATCGACCGAGCCGCCACCTGGGGAGAGTGGGTTACGACGAGCGTTTGCGCATCGGACGCGATACGTGCTAGGCGTTCACCGATTGCATCAGCAACCGCTCCGCCGACCCCCGAATCCACCTCGTCAAAGACGATCACCGATCGGCCGTCTTTCGCGGTGAGGACGGTCTTCAGTGCCAAGACGAAACGGGAGAGCTCGCCGCCTGAGGCAATCTGCTTTAAGGGGCCAAACGGCGCGCCGGGGTTGGTGGACACCTCAAACGCCACCCGGTCAATCCCGTGCTCACTCGGATGTTCGCTATCCGGTTCAACAACAACACGGAATTGGGCCTTGTCGAGCTTCAATGGCTTGAGCTCCGCCATGACCGCCTTCGCAAATTTCGCGGCGGCTTTCTGGCGCTTACTGGAGAGTTTCGTGGCCGCTGCTCCGTAGACGGACAAGAGCTCTTTTTCTTGCGCGCGGAGGGCGGCGAAGCTCGCCTCTCCCTCGTCCAGCATCGCTAATTGCTGTCCTATATCTTCAGCGTACGCATGCAAATCATCGGGCGGCCGACCATATTTCCGGCCTGCTGCGCGCAGCGCGAAAAGGCGTTCTTCTGTTGCTTCCAGGGCGCGCTCATCTTGGGTGAAGGCCTCAGCCGCATCGAGCAGCGCCGAGCGCGCTTCGCCAAATTCGCTGAGGGCTGCGTCAAGCCGGGTGGCCACCACGCGGAGGGGCTCCGCGGCGTCCTCGCCCAAGCGTTCGGCAGCGCGCTCGATCCGTCCGGCAACGGAGGATACTTTCGCTTCAAGGCCATCTTCGCCGAGGGCTGAGAGTGCCGCGGACAGATCCTCGGACACTTTCTCCGCGGCCATCAGCACGGCGCGCCGGTCCGCGAGCTCGGCTTCTTCGCCGGGCTGGGGATCGAGGGATGCGAGTTCAGCGGCGGCGTGGCGGAGATAGTCGGCCTCTCTCACCGCTGCCTCCGCTTTGGCCTCCCCTTCGGCAATCTCTGCACGGACGACTCTGAGGTCTTGCCATGCGCGCCTGACGGCTTCGCGTTCTTTACCGACCCGCGCAAAGTCATCGAGCAAGGCGCGGTGCACGGATTGGTCGAGGAAGCCTTGGCTCTCGTGTTGGCCGTGGACCTCAATCAGGCTTTGGCCAATCCGCCTCAGCACGCTGACGGGCACGGTTTGATCGTTGACGAAGGCGCGGGATTTGCCATCGGCGCGTTGCTCGCGTCGCAGCATGATCAGGTCATCTTCCGCGGGTACCCCCGCTTCTTGCAGAAGATGCCAGGCCGGATGGGTGTCGGGTGCGTCGAACACAGCGTTCACGATCCCGCGCTCAGCGCCTTGGCGGACCAAGCCCTTCTCCGCTTTCCCTCCGACGGCCAGTCCGAGGCTGTCGAGCAAAATCGATTTGCCGGCTCCCGTCTCGCCGGTGAGCGCCGAGAGGCCTCCGCTGAAACGGAGGGTCAGGCGCTCGATGAGCACGATGTCCTGAATGGTGAGCTCAACCAACATAGCGCGCGAAGATGTCGAGCGTTGCGGCGGATGGGTCAAGCGCCTGGCGCGCGGCGTTTATCCCTGGGGTTTTGCGGGAGCGAACACGACGCCTTCATTCCATGTCGGGCGCTCCGGGTCGTTGGCGATTCGTTCAACGAGATCGGTGGTCATGCGGGTGAGCTTTGCGGCATCCTTCCAATTGAGCTTCAGAGACACCTCATCCGACGGCCGGTGGTAGTGGGTGCGCATGAATTCGCGGAAGCCTTCGAGGCCCTCGTCGGTCATACCGTTGAAGAGAAACAGCGCTGGGATGCCCTCTTGGACGAAGCGATAATGGTCGGACCGGACAAACAGGCTCATCTCCGGGACAGGATCTTCCGTAGCGACGAGACCGACGGCGTCGGCGGCAGCGCGCAGCGGCTCGCCGAGGCTTGAGTAGGCTTCGCCAAAGCCGATAATGTCGTTCATCGGATAGGTCAGGACGGGCATATCGACGTTGACGTTGGCCACTGGGGTGAAGCCCATGTCCGCGATGTTTCGAGCAAGGTGCGCCGAGCCGAGTAGTCCCGCTTCCTCGGCCGTGACCGATGCGAAGATCACTGAGCGCGCAGCACCGCCGCGGCGGGCGAGTTCGAGCGCGGTCTCCATGATGATCGCCGTACCGGATGCATTGTCGACAGCGCCGTTAAAGATGCGGTCTTTAGGGCCCTCTTCGCCTTCTCGCAGCGGACGCATCCCTAAGTGGTCAAGATGCGCGGTGACCACCACCGCCTCTGAGGCTAGGGCTGGATCGGAGCCACGGACGACACCGACGACGTTATACGTGGCGATGGGAACGGCACTGGCCTGGGTTTCGATCGTCGCCGACGCGTTCAGTGCAAAGCTTTCGGCTTCTCCATTCGCCAGGCCGTCGAGCACCTCTTCGGGATCACGGCCGGATGCGGAGACCATCGCTTTGAACGTTTCGAGCTTAAGGAGCGCGGTGGGCATGGGCGCGTCAAACCCTGGGCCCAGGGCGAGGCTTCCTTCTGGATGCGATGCGCGCAGACGCGTGAGTGTCGTGAGCTTCCGGTCCTGGCGATCGAGATAGAGGATCCCGACAGCGCCGCGTTTGGCGGCTTCGCGCTGTTTGACGTCGAACCGGCGGACATGCACCTCGGTTGCGCGGTCATCGATGGGCGCCGCGCCGCGAAACATCGCGACGATTTTCCCAGTGACATCAACGTTTTCGTACGGGTTCATCCCGAGGTCGGGGGCAACAACGCCGTCACCGACAAAGACGACCGAGCCGCTGGCCAACGCCTTATAGCCATCGCCGACGCCGTCACTGGGGGGGAGAAAAGCTACGGTTTCATCGGGCACAAGCGGCACGGTTTCACCGTCAATCGCAAGCGTCAGGGCTCCGCTGACGCTGCCCGGGTCAATCGCGATCAAAGGGACGTCTTGGCGGTAGTTGGGCAATGCCGGTGCGATGCCGCCTTCGGTGTAGATGCCCGCAATGTACGCCGCTGCTTTGACATAGCCCTCGGATCCTGTTCCCCGCCCCTCAAAAGCGTCAGACGCGAGGATCTTCACGTGCCCTTTGATCCTGCCGGACAACGACGGTTCAAACAGACCGGACGTTGAGGAGCACCCAGCGAGCGCCAATATCGCAAGCGTGATCAAGCAAAGATGGCGGGTGAAGACCATGCGCGCGGGTTCCTTTCGGTTGAGCCGAGCGCGCATAACCGTGATTATCCAGGACGTCCATCCGCGCGACGCCGCGCCGCGGGTAACGCCGCGCGATTTCGCCTAACGGGCCGCCTAGAGGTTCACGAGATGAAACGGCGCGGAAAATCGGTTGCGAAGGGGAATTTGCCCCAGAAGGACTGCAAGACCTGCGGCCGCCCTTTCACGTGGCGGAAAAAGTGGGAACGGGTCTGGGACGAGGTGCAATACTGCTCGGACCGTTGCCGCCGTGAGCGTCCGAAAGGCGGAAGTGCACAATGATCAGTCTCAAGAGTTTCCCCGAGGGTTACCGCGCCGCTGTGTGGGGTGCATCGGGCGGCATCGGCGCGGCTTTTGTCGCGCACCTCCGCGATGACCCGCGCTGCGCGGCGGTGAGCGCTCTCTCGCGCAGCGGGACAGAGGCGTCTGCCAAGGTGCGTTCCGTCTCCTATGATCCGCAGAGCGTTGAGAGCATCCAAGCGGCGGGGAACAAGGCGGCAGAGGATGGGCCGCTGCACCTTGCGATCGTGGCGCTGGGGACGCTTCACGGGGAAACCCACAAGCCCGAGAAAGCCTTGCGCCAACTTGATCGCGATGCGTTCCGCCACGTGATGGAGGTCAACGCCCTCCTCCCAGCGCTCATCGCCCAAGCGACGGTCAACACGCTGGATAAGGAACGCTCCGTGTTCACCGCACTTTCCGCTCGGGTGGGAAGTGTCTCCGATAACCGCCTTGGCGGCTGGCACAGCTATCGGGCGTCAAAGGCTGCGCTGAATATGCTGCTGCGGAATATCGCGATCGAAGTGGCGCGCAAAAACAAGGGCGCTGTCGTTGCAGGACTTCATCCGGGTACGGTGGATTCAGATCTTTCGGCGCCGTTTCAAGGGAATGTGCCCGAGGGGAAGCTCTTCACCCCCACCTACTCCGCCGGAGCCATGTTGTCTGTCATTGATCAGTGGACACCTGAACAGTCGGGCCGCTGCTTTGATTATGCGGGCGCAGAGATCGCTCCTTAGAACCGTGAACGGATCATCAGTGGTTATGATCTGCCCACCGGCGGCGTTGGGCAGGATGCCACCTCAACGGGCTCTTGGATGCGCATCGATGTGGTCCAGCATCGATCGTAGACGGAGCAATAACACGCTTCGATCTCAAGCCCTGTGCTCAAAAGCTGGGAAAGCCGCCTGGTGACGGGATCCCAGTCCACGGAGAACAGGTTGACCTCCTCGCGGGCACTGACCACCATGCCTGTCGGATCATTGGCGCGGTAACGCTCATAACCAAACGTGTCCTCAGGACCCAGAATATCGAGGAGCATCGCGTCGATGCTCTCCATCGGCGCGCCGGCGTAGTAGAGTGTTGCGTAACGCACCCGGGCGGGACCCACTCCTTTGTTTTCGAGCGAGAACGAAAAGCCTTCGCTGTTATACCCTGGGCTGATTTCGATGTACGGCCAGACTTGCGCTTCGGCGGCGCGCTGGGCGGTTGAGGCTTCGAGCAGGGAGACGCCGAGAGCTGCGATCGACAACACGACCGCAAGCGCGGAACCAAGATCGGAAAGGCTAAGCCCGCCCTTGGCCGCGGGGGCACGCTTTTGCGATTTTTGATCCGGCATCTCACACCCGTTTCCGCCACAGCCCTAGAAATGTGTACGCTGGCGGCCGGGGGTCAAGTCTAAACGATTACCCCTACTCTTCCCGGGCGCGCCTCTGCTGCAGTTGGAAGTCGTAGAGCGATGGGATCTCCGTAACGCGCTCGTTGAGGTGGGCAACGACCGGCTCAGGCCTATAATCGAGAGTCAGCGGCCTGTTCCCGTGGAGCCCAACGATCCGCGCGTCCGGGCCCTCAGCGGTGCCGAGCACACTGAGGGTCTCATCCGCCGCCATGCCGCCTTCAACGATCAACTTGAGGTTCCAGACCGTGTTGTAGCGTCCATGGCCAGGCTGCCAATACGGTGCACCACTGCCGTCAAAAACCGGGTAAGACGGGCCATCCTCCCCGCGATTGGCTGTCAGATGCAGCGTGATGTTGTCGAACAGGTTTTGGTGGTTCGAACCCGCATGCTGGTCAATCACCGCCTTGGCCCGAACCGTTGCGTTCTTGTAGACCGAGCGTAGGGACTTCGTGTTGAAGGTAAGGGAGTGGATCATCGGGCTGAAAATGTCGATATTCTGTACCAAGACATTCTCTACACTGCCCATATGGACCGCATAATGGCCTGGACGATTCCCTGAAAAAATCAGATCCGAGATTGTTACGTGTACGGAGTCATCGGTGAGGATACCCGCGTCTTGGTTCGTGATCTCAATGTTCCGGATCCAGCTATCGGTCGCGCCGGTGAGATAGACCGCGTTGTAGCCACGCTCCACGTGATGGCCGAACGATGGCGAATTCGGGAAAGTGAAGCGAAGATCCTCAATCCCTATCCGCTCAAGCGGTGCCCACAGAGCAATCTCGGCGGGAACGCGGTCGCTCACGGGATGCGGCAAAGGAGAGGCGAGGCCGAGTGTCTCTCCTTGTATGTTGGTAATCTTCGTCCGGTGTCGGACAAGAGGACGGTCCGCGAACGTCCAGTGATGCGAACCGATTTTCAGGTCGGTAGGACCATAGATGGAGTCGATAAGTCCGCTCTCTGGATTGTCTGAATACCAAAGAATTTCAATCCATTGACCTGGCTCAAACGATCCAGGGTCGCGGACCGATAGGGTCTTGCCGCCCCGAGCACCCGAGCGTCCAACCGTGACCGGCTGCGTTTTTTGATCCTGTTCTTCAAGATACGGAACAGCGCGCGCGCCTGGTTTGCCGATCCAGAAAAAACCGCCCGTCCACGAATATTCAGAAAACAGAACATTGAGATTGCGCAGGGGTTCGCGCTGCCGCTTTGTATACTTTGAGAGATAGGTCCGCAGTTCGTTGAACCGTGTTCCGGTGTCCACCATCGCCAGGGGGCGCGGCATAAAAATCTCAGTTCCTCCGCGACCGCGCCCTGCCCCTTGAAGAACCAAATCAGACCGGTCGAGGTCCAAAACCTCCGTAAGCTGATAACGACCTGGCTCGAAGCGAATAATGACCGGACCCGCTGTCTCTCGCGCTTTCTCCAAGGCATCTTTGAGCGCCTGGCTATCGTCAATCTCGTCGTTGGGTATCGCGCCAAAGTCGCGGGGAGAAATAATGGTCCCGGAGAGTTTCGGTATCGGATCAATGCCAAACCCATATCCTGCATAGGAAAAATCGGGGAGAAACGCATCGCGCTCCCCTGCCGCTTCGGTAATAATGTCCGCTGGCTGACGAATATTCGACTGCGCCGTCGCGGTTTTTTCACCGCACGCAACGCCGGCGAGAACTAGAACCGCTAGCTGCAAAATGGGCTTCATCGTACTCCCCCAGGATCGATGCGTTGACGCTTCGACGGAAACTGACAGGAAACGGTAGATCGCAAAATCGGAGATGTCACGCGGTTCGCTGCGTTCGCCAGAGCGGAGTCTTCCGTGCACAACACTTGAAATGTGCATCTGCTGGTGCGGCACGACAATCGCGAGGTTGCAGCTCTCACCGGACTGATAATTTTCGTTTGTGACCAAGAACAAACTCTGTACGGGGCGAAAAAAAGGAGCCGCATTATGTCCGGGACCAGCTCGCTTCAATCGATCTCTGAGCGCTTCATTGCGGCGCGGTTGACCGCTACGCCGCTCAGCGACTTCCCCGGAGAACTCCCCGCAACCCTCTCAGATGCCTACGCAATCCAGGATCTATCCATCGCAGCGTGGGCCGACGCGGTGGCTGGCTGGAAAGTAGGCGGGATCCCGTCACATCTTCAGGAGAAATTTGGGGAAAGCCGTGTTTCGGGTCCAATTTTTCGGCGGACCGTCCATCAAGCGGGAGACACCGTCATCGAAATTCCGGTTTTCGATGGCGGCTTCGCGGCGGTCGAAGGGGAAATTGTTCTGCAAACGGACCGAGATATCCCGCCGGGTTCGCTTGATGCAGACTCGGACGAAGTGGTCGCCGCTGTCCCTTCAGCGTTCATCGGAGTGGAGCTCGCTTCAAGTCCCCTCGGCGCGATCAATGACCTTGGTCCACCGTCGGTGATCAGCGATTTTGGCAACAACGCAGCGTTGATCGTCGGCGATCCGATCGACGATTGGGGCCCCGCCATCGCGGGCCGCACGATGACGGTCAGCATTGACGGCGCGACGATCGGCACGGCGCCTCTGGCACCTCTTGAAGACGGAGCGATCGGCGCCTTTCGGTTCCTTCTGAAGAACTGCGCCGCTCGCGGGATCACACTCCCAAAGGGCACCTTCGTTTCCACAGGAGCGGTCACCGGCGTGCACCAAGCCAGTGTCGGTGCTACAGCGGAAGTTTCTTTTGAGGGTATGCGCGCAATATCGCTCCGCCTCGCAGCCATCGAGCCACGCTAGAAGTCACGGACTTTACAAGGTAATTGCGTTCTAGTCGGGGGATTGCATCCCACCGTCGGCAATTGCGTCGGAAAACCTGAGCACCAGCGCAGCTGTATTGGACTACACACCTGCCTTGCCAACTTCGTAGACCAGTGGGTATGGAGGGGGCGCGCATCATCCGCGCCAATAACAAAAGATCGGCCAGCGAGAGGTTGGTCACGTAAGCCGTTCAAGGCGAACCCAGAGCGGCCCAACGCTCCGCGCTGGGTCGGTTAGGTAGAGGAAACAGGGGGCGAACGGTGCCGAATCCTTTCGACCTGTCGGGAAAACAGGCACTCGTCACGGGCGCAAACACAGGGCTCGGCCAGGGTATGGCCGTCGCCCTTGCTGAAGCTGGCGCCGATATTGTGGCGGTGGGTCGTTCGCCTGCGGACGAAACGCGTTACGCTGTCGAGGCAGCGGGGCGGCGCTTCACGGATATCCGGAGCGACTTGCTCGACAAATCAGCTGTTCGCGAGGTGGTTGCGCGGGCGGAGAAAGAAGCGGGACCGTCTGATATTCTCGTCAATAACGCTGGCATCATTCGGCGCTCCGATGCGCTCGACTTTGACGAGCGCGACTGGGATGACGTCATGAACGTCAATATTCGCGCGCTCTTCTTTTTGTCCCAAGACTTCTCCGCCTCGGTCGTCAAACGCAACGTCCACGGAAAGATTATCAACGTTGCCTCAATGCTGTCCTATCAGGGCGGAATCCGCGTTGCTTCGTATACCGCATCGAAGAGCGGTATCATGGGGCTGACCCGCCTGCTTGCGAACGAATGGGCTGGTCGGCAGATCAACGTCAACGCAATTGCACCGGGGTATTTTGCCACCAACAACACGGCTGCTCTGCAGGCGGACGAAGACCGCAATCGCCAAATTCTTGAACGTATTCCGGCAGGTAGGTGGGGCGCACCGGGTGACCTGGGGGGCGGTGTGGTGTTCCTTGCCTCGGCTGCGTCGGACTACGTCCACGGCATCACACTACCGATCGATGGGGGTTGGCTTGCCCGCTAGCCGCCGAGAATTGGGGTGCTTCATCGCCGGTGCACCGCTTGCGCTTGCCGGATGCTCCGGGGACGTCTCAACGGATGGGAGAACGCTGTTCGCAACGGACTCCCAAACGGATGGATACCCATCCGTTGAAGCGGTGCGGTTCATGGGCGCGTTTCTTGAGCGGGAGACGGGCGGCCGCCTCTCGGTCAAACTCTACCCGGGCGGCCAACTCGGCTCTGAAGGCAGCACGCTTGAGATCGCTATGTTCGGTGGGCTCGATCTGACACGAACGTTCTCCGCAGCTCTGAACAATATTGCTCCGCTCACGAAGCTGTTTAGCCTGCCGTTTCTTTTCAGGTCGGTCGCCCATCAGCGGGCGGTGGCTGATGGCCCCGTTGGCGAGGCTATTCTACAGTCGCTTACGCAGCAAAATCTTCGCGGCGTAGCAATCTACGATACGGGCGGACGGGGATTTTATACGACGGACCAGCCGGTGCCCGATCCGGCGGCGCTTGAGGGCCTGAAGATCAGAGTACCGAATTCCGACATCTATATCGCCACGATACGAGCCCTCGGCGCGAACCCTACTCCCATGAATTTCAACGAGGTTTTCCAAGGCCTTGTGCAAAATGTGATTGACGGCGCCGAGAACAATTGGCCTGCCTATATCAGTACACGGCATTATGAAGCCGCGCCCCATTTTTCAGAAACGCAGCACTTCATGACGCCCGATATGCTGATCATGAGCCTGCGCACTTGGGAGAGCTTTTCGCCTGCCGACCAGGAATTGATCCAAGAAGCTGCCCGGGAATCGGTGCGGGTGATGCGCAGCCTGTGGGACGCAAGCGTTGCCGATGCGAAGGCGACCCTCATCGCCAGTGGCGGTACAATCACGTCCGACATAGACCCCGCACCCTTCCGGGATCGCATGCAACCGATCTACGACCACTTTGTGACCGATGACCTAAAACCCTTCCTTGCCCAGATTAATCGGACCGAGGTCTGACGATGAGGCGGTTTCTCGATCGACTCGCGCATCTGGCCGTGCTTCTCGCGGCGACGTGCTTGGTCACCATGACGGCGATCATCAGCTATCAGGTGGTCGCGCGGTACGGCTTTAACGCGAGCCCCGCATGGTCGGAACGGTTGTCCCTCGTCCTCTTGGCTTATTTGGTCTTTTTCGGTGCAGCGGCGGGGGTGCGGCTCAACTTCCACATTTGCATTCTTGCGATCCGCGACGCACTGCCCAAGCCGCTTTCATCGCTGGCCGTGGCGGCAACCCATGTGGCGGTAGCGGCCTGCGGGATCGTGATTCTCCTCGCTGGCTATGAACTGACTTCTGCTCTGTGGGGGTTTGCCATCCCATCCCTCGGCATACCGCGCGGCTTGGCGCTGCTCCCGCTCCCCTGCTCGGGCTTGATGATCACACTCTTCTCTGTCGCCAACCTTGCCGGCTTTGGTCAGCAAACAGAAGAAACAAGCGTCTAGCGTGGAACTGATCATCCTCTTCGCCACCCTTTTGGGCCTTTTGGTCATCGGCGTACCCGTGGCGTTCGCGCTTCTCATCTCTTCGATGGTCGTCTTTGCGATCCTCGGCTTGAACCCTTTGGTCGCGGTCCAGCGCCTTTCTGCTGGCATTGATGTCTTTACACTGATGGCCATCCCGTTTTTCATCTTTGCTGGCGATCTCATGACCCAAACGGGCATCGCCGCCCGGTTGATCCGGGTTGCCGAGGGGATTTTTGGTCGAATCCGCGGCGGTTTAGGCCATGTCGACATCGGCGCGTCGATGATGTTTGGCGCCGTCTCAGGGTCCGCCATCGCCAGCGTTTCAGCCATCGGCTCGACGATGATCCCGATCATGGAGGAGCGCGGCTATGATCGCGCGTTCTCGGTCAACGTCACGTCGGCGGCGGCGATCCTTGGACTGATCATCCCGCCAAGCCATAACATGATCATCTATGCTGCGGCCTCGGGGATTTCGATCTCAATCGGCGACCTGTTCGTTGCGGGAATTCTGCCGGGTCTTCTCTGCGCAGCGGTTTTGATGGTCACTGTATCGATCATCGCCGCGCGCAAAGGCTATCCCAAAGGTGATTTCCCTGGCGTCCGGGTACTGATTACCTCGGCGATCAGTGCCCTTCCCGGGCTCATGACGGCCGTGATCATTGTCGTTGGGATCCTCGGCGGCGTTTTCACGCCGACAGAAAGCTCTGCGGTGGCCATCGTCTATACACTGATCATTGGCGTCGTCGTCTACCGCTCTCTCGGCATCGCTCAGTTCCAAGCGGCTGTGGTCAACGCCGCCAAGACCACGTCCATGATCATGCTGATCATCGGCTCAGCCGCAGCGTTCGGCTGGCTTCTGGCTCTTCTCGAAGCGCCGCGAATGCTCTCCGACCTGATCCTCGGCGTGACCGACTCGCCGATTTTGATCATTGCGATGGTGCTCGTCTGTCTGTTACTGTTGGGCACGTTCATGGACATGGCGCCGTTGATTATTATCGTTACACCGATCTTTCTGCCGGTGATGCAAGCGATTGGAATGGATCCTGTACATTTCGGGATCATCATGATGCTCGCGCTTGGCATCGGCCTCATCACGCCGCCGGTTGGGACCGTTCTGTTTGTTGCGTCAGCCGTCGGTAAAATCCGGATGGAAGAGACGGTCAAATCGATGTGGCCGTTCTATCTCGCACTGATCATCAGTCTTCTGATTGTCGCCTATATCCCGCAAATCTCTTTGGCGTTGGTCGGGTGAAGATGGCGGACGTCGTAAGCTTCGGCGAAGCGATGTTGGAGCTCTCGGGGCTCGAGCCGGAACGCTGTCGCCTTTCAATTGCGGGGGATACTTTCAACACCGCCGTTTACTTGGCGCGCGCCGGCATTTCTGTTGCTTATGCCACCGCGATTGGCGCCTGTCCCTTCAGTCAGCGGCTGACGCAAGCGTTGCAAGCCGAGGGAATCGCTACGGATTTGGTGGCCCGCGTTCCCGACCGCGCCCTCGGTGTTTACGCCATCGAGCTTGACGAAGACGGCGAGCGGTCGTTCACGTATTGGCGCTCTGAAAGCGCCGTACGCGCACTTTTTTCCTCAGCAAAAGCGGAGACAGTGCGCAGCGCGCTTCTGGAAACGAAGCTGCTTTACCTCTCAGGGATTACGCTGTCGCTGTATACGGAGGACGTCCGTGATGAGCTCTTGCGTGTTCTCGAAAAACGCAAGACGGAAGGCCTGTGCACTGTTTTTGACCCCAACTACCGGCCGAGAAACTGGAGCAGCGCTGCCGTCGCCCAGGCTGCGATGGAGCGTGCAACGTCGTTGGCGACGTGGTCGCTTCCGACATTCGACGACGAAGCCGCCCTCTTCGGGGACGCATCGCCAGAAGCAACAGCCGACCGCCACCGCGCTCTGGGTGCTGACGAAGTGATCGTCAAGCACGGCGCCAAAGGTGCTTTTATCGCTGAGACGGGGTGGGTGGCACCGCAAACGGTCGTGACACCGACGGATACGACGGGGGCTGGCGACAGCTTCAACGCAGCCTATATCGCTGCGCAGTTGACCGGCGCTGATAAAACAACCTCCGTACGATTCGGCCACCAGCTGGCGGCAAAGGTGCTTTCGGTCTCTGGCGCCTTATTGCCGCGCAATTCATAAAACGTGACCCTCAGACGCCATTACTCGAAAACTGCGTAATAGCCATCCCATGTGAATGAGCGGCCATCGTGAAGAACAGTGTGCGTCGCACCTTCGTGTGCCTCGTTAGCTAAGCCAATCGCAAGCTTCCCGCCTTCCTTAAAGCTCAGTACAATGACTTGTGCGGATGACGAGCGGCTCGTGGCGATCGACGCGATACGAGATTCGCTCTCTCGGGTTATTTCTTGCGCTGCGTCGTACAGTCCATGCCCTTCAAAAACTGAGATAAATTGCGCTTCGTCCGCACTGTTGATGCGGAAGATGATCCCTGGCTCGTTGCGCAAATTGAAGTCTGGATCATTCGCACCGGTACGAACGATGGTGAACGATCCCGGCTCCGACGAAAGGCTGTGGTACGAATAAAAGCGCGTTCCCGTGAGCCAAGTAAAATGCGCGCTACCCGTCGGAGCCTGCGTTGTCGCTTCGCACCAAAGATGTTGGTATCCATTCTCCGTACCCAAAGGTTTAAGGGAATTCTGAGAACGAACAAACTGAAGGCTGCTGTCCGTCAGCTGTCCGGAAAAATAGTACGGAACGTCAATGGAGGTTTGTTTGGCAGACTGAACGTCGGCAACGTCGATGATGATCGGGCCATCGCTTTTTTCCGTCAACACTTGAAATGTTGTGCGGCTGATCACAGCATCTGGGTAAGCATCGTCGACGGTCGCCGCGATCACATTGACGCGTTCAGAACTTTCGAAAAAGTCGATCGTCGGCCAGCTTTCCTGACCACGTTTCCAGTCGCCTCCAAAGTGGCTTTCCCCGCCCAAAACGATAGTGTTGTGGGCAACCGACTGCTTCGCCCACGTCGTATTTTCGGGAAGATACCTTCCCCCTTCTTTGGACGGAACGTTGAGAAACCGAGCCGCTCCATAGTCGGTCAAAATCTCGTCGCCATTATCATAAAGCAAGAGCGAAAGCTTATCAAAGTGGCCGTGCCCCATCCCCTGACCGGTGTGCTTGGCCACGAGCGCCTGACTCATGGGTCCTTCACCGAGGCGCAAAACTGCCAAGCCGCCTTGATCACCGTTGGAACCATCGCGGAGTATTTGCGTCTTGAATTCAAAGGCCTGGCTGCCGCGCTCGTACAACGCACGCGCCAATTGAAAGCCCTCATTTGTCAGAACCGTGATGCCTTGTTCCTCAGCGATCGAAAGCAATCCTGGGTCGGAGGATTGTCCAAAAGCAATCGCTACGCCGTAGACGAGTTCCTTCGTATCCAGGCCTTTTTCCTTGATCGCATCGTTGATCGGGAAAAATCGTCCGGCATAACTCTGCTGGATCGTTGCCGTGATCGCCTTTTCCAAGATGCCATCACGATAGGCAAAAATGCGTCGCTCCGGTTCATTGTCCTCAATCGTTTGTGCAAAGAGGATAAACGGCATCAACGCATACCGCTGATAGTACGGCCCCTCCGTATAATAACCGTCCGGAGAGAAGAGTTCGTCGAGCTGCTTCAGATATCCCGCGCTACCGTCCCCATCCAATCCGTACAACGCTCGTTCAACGAGCGATTCATCATTCAGGGCATAGCCTGTCATACCGACGGCGGCGGCAGCCCAAGTGCCGTGGTTGTGGATGCGTTGAAATGTTGAACGCGAACCCGTGGACAAAAACTCAGCTACGGGACGAAGCAGTTCGCGTTCGATCCGTTCACGTGATGCCTCGCTCAAGTCGTCTCTGATCGCGTCGTAGCCTTGAGCAACGTAAACCAGCCAGACAGATTCATTCAGGCTCTGCCAAAACAAACGACCTGGCGCTTGGTTCTTTCGCTTTGGATGGAGCGGAAGCTCCTTATACATATCTGCGTATGCATGAAGTATTTTCTCCGCATGCGCCAGGAACTCGGCGCGACCTGTCAGGCGATAAAGGATCCCAGCATCCTTGATAACCTTATAATTTTCTTTATGCCTTTCATGGGTATAGCCGCCGCCCGGGTCCTTTGGCATAGGGACGATAATCCCCTCACCAATACTCCGTGTTACGCGCTTCTCGGCGTCGGATAAGGCAGCTTCAAACAACGGAGGCAGATTATCGGCCACGGAAATGCGTTCAATGGCTTCGGTCGTGAGCGCGAGGCTTGGCTGCGCTTTGGCTTGGTACTGACATAGCCAAATGAGCGAAAGAGCGGCGAGTGTACGGATCATTTTAGACCTGCATCGAGCGTTGCCGCCATTGGCTGATCGTGAACATCGATAAGACTGAGAGATGCGGAACCATCACTTTTATTGCCATTAATCGCGAAAGGATAGCCAAGCACCCGGCGCTTGATGTCAATCGAACCGGAGGTGGCTATAGAATTGCCGGTGAAGTCAACGCCGTCGATCCCAGACAGGACAATAGCGGCACCATCACTCGCGACGTTGGTCAAGGTTGATTTTGTCAGTGTAAAACGAGGACCGAATGTACTTTCGTCGCGCCCGTCACGACCAAAGATAACGAGTGATCCACTTATATCCGTGAACACACTATCGATGATTGATAAGTGATCTGATAAATACCAACCCTCGCGGCCTCGGGCGTCAAGATTGATGACATCTCCAGGCCATCGGCTGAGTTCTAAGTCACTGATTTCAATTGACGATGCGAAGGTTTCAGGATCCGCTGAGAGCAAGGCCGCGGCGCTTTGTAAGTCACGGCTGCCGAAGGCTTTCACTCGGTCGAGTTTTAACTGAAACGAACCGGTGTAGCTTTTTCCGATTGCGTGGAACAGCGCTGCACGCTCACTTCTTTGCTCTAGTCGGACGTTTTTGACAGTAAGGTCAGCACCGGACCGTATGCGGAACAGACCATTCAAGCCGATGATGGTCGTGCGTTTACCGAACCGTGAACGGCCTCGTATTGTGATCGGTTTGTCAATGAAAAAGGGTTCTGAAACGGCGAATGTTCTAGGCGGCAAGACCAGCGTGTCGCCCGGGGATGCGGCTTCGAGCGCTTTGCGAACCGATTGCTCGGATGCTCCGACATTTCGAATCTCACCATTGCTTTCGGTCAGTTCAACGACTGGTTTTTCATAAAACTTTGGTCCCACATCATCGCGTGATGTCACCCGGAGATCCGTGGGCGCACCTTTTTTGCTGATCGGTCCTTGCTGATTTGGGTAGAGCAAGCCTGCGGCGTTTCGGACGAGCTGGAGCGATGGCGTCGTCTTAGCTCCGATTGGAAGAAAATAGTCCGTGTCAGAAATATTCCCCGAGAAAGCGAGCCCGGTGATGTCATCGAATATTCCGAGAGCGTCCTGTCGGCGTGAGATCAAAATGTTGTTAGAGAGCGCGGAATTTATCGGAACGGCACTGCGCTCTTCATCTGTACCCACACCGATTCCAAGGTGGGCAACGTCGACAAAGGTATTGTTAGAAATGTTTGCATTTTCAACTTGATGATAGCGGTTCTGAGGGGAATTTGGAACACCGTTCATGATGACCAGCGCGCCGGTGAACTTGAGGCCAGTCAACCCTTCTAGGTAATTGTCCGTGACCGTCTGATTGTCGTTGATGATACGAATTCCGCCGGTGTCGCGCACGCCATTCCCAAGAAAAACGTTGCGGGACACAACGTTGTGGCCGCCATGGCGAAACACAACGGAACCGCGTGACTCGAAGAATGTGTTTTGTGTGACGAGATTACCCTCCGACTTGAGGGATATGATCTCGACCTCGCCGCTGCAACGATCGAAAAAATTCTCGCGCACGATCGTACCAGAGC
This sequence comes from Pseudomonadota bacterium, assembly GCA_038749595.1. GTDB lineage: Bacteria > Pseudomonadota > Alphaproteobacteria > Caulobacterales > Parvularculaceae > Parvularcula. The sequence continues at coordinate 123,561 of JBCDHW010000004.1, read as the reverse complement.
GCACGCGCGAGGTGAAACTCGTCCCTATCCGGATGGTTTCACCACCGTTTCCGCCCAATGGATCGCGCGGACCGAAATAGTTCTTCTCGATGATGTGGCCGTTCTCAGTGCTCGCATCGTTGTCCAACCGAACGACCAACGTCATTCCCTTATTGGTTTTCCCAATCAACGCGTTGCGCGAGAACCGGTTTTCCGACCCGTAAAGTACAACCCAATGATCTTGATCAGCGCGATCGCGTTTGTTGAACCGGTCGATGACATTTTCTGTAAAATGGACGTGTGATGCATATTCGGTTTCAGACGTTCGGAACGAGATCACCTCTCCATCCGGACTGTTGCCGTCACGGAATGTCAGTCCCGAGATCACGAGGTGTTCGCCCGAAATTTTGAGGTTGGACTGGCCCGTGATGTGAACAGCGCCTGGCGTCTCTGCGCGCAGTGTGATGGGACGCTCGGGTGTTCCCGCGGCCGAGAACACAATAGGAAAATCCGTCCACGTTCCATTCTTTAAGACGATGACGTCCCCGGGTTCCACCTTCGCTAAAGTTTGTTGGTACTCTGATTGATCGGAAACGAGAAACTCTTCTGCGGACGCATTCCCGGCGATCAAGGCGATGAGGACACCGATGCTCGCTTTCGTGAAGATCGGACCAATTTTTGCGGACAACGGTTTTCTCCCGGACACGAGGTTTGCCTTACGCCAAATACGTAACATCCGTTCCGGTGACTGGATAACCTAAATAGCAGTCCAATTTGTATCTGCCGGTCTAATCGCTGGCGTTGCGATCTACTCAGCAGCGTGATCGGCGTAGAGAAAACGTTCGCGCACCTCAGCCGTCCGACGGCGTGCTTCTTCGATTGCCTCCCGCTCAGAAGCGGCGAGCATGGTCTCAATGATACACGCGAAGTGCCGGCGCATCGCCTGACGCGCAGCTTGCGGATCGCGGGCGCGCAGCGCCTTCACAATATCACGATGCTCCGCGATCCGATCGCTCTTGGATGTCCCGCAAATCAAATCATGGGTCCGGCGAATATCTTTCTTTTCTGTTCGAAAGCGCCACAACCGCTCAACCGTGTCAAAAATCGCTGCGTTGTTGCAGGCCCTGGCGATCGTGAGATGAAATTCCTGATCAGCCGATTGCAACAAACCCGGCGTTTCGTCGGTCGCCAGAACCATCTCCTCCACGCAGGCATCGAGGTGAACCAGATCTTCGTCGGAAATCATGGTGGCGGCCAAAGCAGCCGCCTCAGCTTCGAACAACGCGCGTGCTTGGGACAGCTCGAAGACATTGATTTTGGGAAGTTCTTCTACCTCGGGGTCGCTCGCGATCACTTTGGCGCCCGACCCCGAACGGACCTCAATTTTTCCGGTCGCTTGCAGAGCAATCTGGGCTTCGCGGACGGTGACGCGGCTGACGCCGAATTGCGCAGCAAGATCGCGTTCCCCTGGAAGGCGGCTCCCGGGCGGGAACTGACCGCTCTGGATCAGCTCCATAATCTGTCTGACCACCTCGGTATAAAGCCGCTTGTCCGTTCCCATGTCTGTGTGTCCTACTCCAGTTGGCGGACACTACCATACCAAAGATCGGACCACAATTTCTTCTGACCAATCGAATTTTGGCCGGCAGAGCTCAATTTGCTTCTTTGGCTTCGCCCCTTAGTCGCCGATAAGTCCACGCAACGCCCAGAGGCGCTGCGTGGCTGAATAAACGTTCGGAAACTAGAACGTGTACGTTGCGCCGAATGCGATCCGGCGATCGGGCAGACCGACGAAGCAAAGCGGGCCCGTCTCGGCGACGCAGTGCTGGTAGATCGGCTCCTCCGTCAGGTTCACCCCTTCAATCCCGATGTTAAAGTTATCGGTGATGTTGTAGATGATGCTGGCGTTGAGCTGCCCACGGTCAAGCGTGTTGACCGGGAAACTGAACGTCGAGCTACCGCTCGTGTTGGCACCGCCGCCGAAGTCTTGCGTGCGGAAGCCCTCGCGCCACGTATACCGCATACGGACGGATAGGCCGTACTTCTCGTAGAACGCGGTCAAGTTGTAGGCATTCTCGGAGAAGTCCAGCAGGCCTCGCGGAATGGCCACGTCGCCCAGGACGTTCAAACCGCGGCCAGACGTCTCGTCGATGATCGTCCCGCCGTCGAAGTCTTGGATCGTGTAGTTGGCGATCACGCCGAAGCCTGATGCCCAACCCAGCTGATCCTCGAACGATGAAAGGTTACCTTGGAAGGCGAACTCGAAACCGGTCTGCGTTGTGGTACCCGGATCATTGGTAGGCTGCGTAAAGTCCACGCAGAGGCCACGGGTGTCCGGGTCACCAAGTTGATTAGGAATAACGTCAGGATTGAAGATTCCGCCGCCCGGACAGGTCGGATCCGTCTCCCGCTCGAGCCCACCCGTCGTTGTGGTGCTGGGCCGGAGCAGTGCACCATCAAACAGTGTACCGAAGATATCGGTCCGTTCCTTGCGGAAGTACCCTACACTGATGACCGAGGCCGGCGCAAAGTACCATTCTAGCGAAAGATCTATCGAATCAACTTGTTCCGGGACCAGTTCGGGGTTGCCGAGACGCACAGCAGAGTTTTCCTGCTGGGTGAAACTAAATCCGCCCAGGTCGTCAAAGTCCGGACGCCGAACATCGGTGGTATAGGCGAAGCGGAGAAGGAGGTCGTCCTTCGGCTCCACCACCAAGTTGAACCGCGGCAGGAAGAAGTCGTAGTTGCTCGACGTCGTTTGGAGTGGCCGCTGGGCAGCGCCGTCGGCTGGCGCAAAGCCGGTGGAGGCGATCTCCGTTTCGAAGTACCGGAAGCCAGCGTTGCCCCGGACGATGCCGCTGTTGAAGTTGAGCTGCGCGTAGAACGCGTGTGTCTCTTCCTCAACATTGAAGAAGGCGTTCTGGTCGGACACCAAATCTGCGGTCAGATCGCCATCTGCACCGGGCTCAAGAACCCGCTGTGCAGCGAGTGCATCTTCGAGCGCGTCAATGACGCCCTGGCGATCGGAGAACGCACGATCGGGATCGATCAACAGGAAGTCGCGGATGAACAGGCTCCGTCCATCGCCATCGCCAAAGTTGCTCGGTCCACGGACGAGGAGCTCTTCGAAGAGAAGGCCGTTCGGGCTGTCCTCAAGCCTGCTGAAACCGCCGATCCGACCCTGAACACGGTCAAACGTGCTGGTTGTCTCGCTGTAGCGATAGCCGACGTCGACCGAATTGAAGAAATCACCGAAGACCCTACCCGCGCTCAGGAAGTCGTAAGAAACGTCAGCACGGAAAGCATCTTCGCCGTTCTCGGTCGAGTTGTCCCCGAGGATCACTTGGTCGAGCACAACGTTGGCTGGGTTCGTGAGGTCTGCCGGGTCCGGAGCAAAGGGCGAGTCAAAGTTGATCCCCCAGGCCAGCGAACGGTTCGACAGGTCGTAAATGAACGGCACGGGGTTGTCGTTGCTGGTGCTCGGGTCACCCGATGCTGCGCCGTCTAAGGGTGCGTTCGGGTTGATGAAATTGAGCGTCGTGCTCAAATTCGGATTGGTCGTTTCTGAGCTGGTCGTGGCGTATTCGAGACGGATGTTCCAGTTCTCGCGCTCCCACTCACCGGCCAGGGCGAAAATCTCGCTGTCTGTGACCCGGGCGCCGGTGTCGCTCGAGAAGCGCAGGTTCGGATCGTCGTCGTCGTTGTCGAGGTCCGGCTCCAACGTTCCGCGCAGTGCAGCAGGGAATTCGCCGGGGCCGACGCCAAAGTCGACGGTCTCAAAAGCCGTCGGTATGCTGATTTGCCGGAGTGAGCTCACACCTGAGGCCTGCAGGCGATAGCTGTCTTGGCTGCGCTCTTGTTCGTTGACGATGTAATCCATCGTGAACGTCAGCTCGTCGTTCGGTGCCCACTGGAAGGTCGACGCGATGTTGACGGTCTCGTAGTCGAAGTTCTCTTGCTCTTGCACGAGGAACTGAATGCCAAGGAATTCTGGGGGGTTAGCACCCGGCGGTGAGGCGACGTTGTCGCGGTCAGCACGCGGACGGAACGAGACACTCTCTTGCTCCGTATAACTGCCGCTCAACACGAAGCCGAATTCACCAACCTCCGTCTCCCACTTATTGCCAAGTGCGGCGGAAATGCGGGGCTGGATGTCTTCGGTGCTGAGGCTGCTGTCCTCACCTTGCAGGCGGATCGATGCCAGCAGGTCGTTGAGCTCCAGCGGCCGAATTGTCCGTAGGTTGACGGTACCGCCGACAGAACCCTCGATCGTCTTGGCCTCCGGCGCTTTGATGACTTCGACACCGGCGATGATCGCAGCATTGACGTCTTCGAAATCGATACCCGTGCGCTGGGCTCCTGAGTTCACCGTCGAGATGCCGTTGATCTCAACACGGTTGGCGTTCGTACCCCGAATCTGCACGCCGGTGCCGACGCCTGCGGTCCGGGTGATCTGAATACCCGTTATGTTTTCGAGCACCTCGGCGAGGTTTTGGTCGGGAAGCTTGCCGATATCCTCGGCCAAAATAACCTCAGTTAGGTTGTTGGCAGCGCGCTTCTCGTCACTTGCGTTTTCCAGCGCGGCCCGGATCCCTTGAACGATAATCGTGTCTTCTTCGTCGTCCTGCGCGGCCACTGGCCCGACGAGCGCTGCCACGGCGACCCCTGTTAGAAGTGCCCGGCCCCACTGGGCACGTGCCAACCCGCGCGTGTGTTTTTCGACTGCCATAAATCCTCCCGGCCCTTTGTTTTATGGCTTCATAGGGAGCTAGCGAAGGAACTGTGTCAACTGAATCTGCAGACCAATGTCAGCGTTTGGTCGGGATTAATGGTCTGTGTATCCTCAGGGACACAAATCGTTAATTGGTTGGGCGTGCTTTGGATTGAGGATCGATTTTTCAACTTCTTTTCGCTTTTTCAATAGCTTGCACCATCGGTCACTCTAGCGCTTCGCACTCGGTCATATCGCAGTACGAACCATCTTGAAGCTGTGATCGCTGGTCACGCAGCTTGACTCCGAACTGGTCAACGGATCACTCTGAGACTACGTACCGATTGGTATGGACAATTTTGTAACCAGCGTTTTCAAGGGCAGGACAGACATCATGGATAAGCCAACGCTCGGGTTTATTGGCCTCGGTCTTATGGGCGGCAACATGGTCAGCTGCCTGCTCGACAACGATTTCGACGTCACGGTGATGGACCTCAACGATGAGGTCGTCGCGGGTTTCGTGGACCGTGGAGCAAACAGAGCAGCAACCGGAGCGGAGCTCGCGGCGTCTGTGGACGTCGTTATGCTCTGCCTGACCACGTCGAAGGTGGTCGAGTCGGTGGTCTACAGCAAAGACGGTCTCCTCGCAGGCCTCAAACCCGGCTCTGTACTGATCGATTTCGGAACGTCGATACCTGCGTCGACAAGGAAGATTGGTGCGGATATCGCAGAAGTTGGCGCGGGGATGATCGACGCACCGCTCGGGCGGACCCCGGCCCATGCCAAAGATGGCCTACTGAACATCATGGCCGCGGGCAACGAAGACACGTTTCAAAAGGTGAAACCTGTTTTGGACGTACTCGGAGAGAACGTCTTTTATCTCGGTGGCCTCGGGGCTGGACACACGACAAAACTCATCAATAATTTCATGGGGATGACGACGGTTTGCGCCATGTCCCAAGCGTTTGCTGTCGCCAAGACCGCAGGTGTTGATGGGCAACAGCTTTTCGATATTATGTCGACCGGCCCCTCAAACTCGCCGTTTATGCAGTTCTGTAAGAACTATGCCGTGGACGGGGTGAGTGACCTAGGATTCTCGATCGCCAACGCGCATAAAGACCTCGGCTACTTCCTCGAGATGGTGAAAGCGCTTGATCTCCAATCGGACATTGCCGCGGGCACGTCGGCCAATCTCACAGCGGCGGTCGAGGCCGGTATGGGCGATGCAAACGTCCCGGAAATTTTTGATCTCTTTGTACGGACGAAAACTTAACTCGTACGCTTACGGAACGCCTTTGATCGGTCGGATCAACTGCACGTCACTGCGGCTGCCCGTTCCTCAATGGCTGACCAGTCTTCTGCGGCGATGAGCGCGCCTGGCGCAATCCACGATCCGCCTGCGGTAAAAGTGTTTTCGAGTGCAGCATAGTCCGGGAGCGTCGCTGGCGTGACACCGCCCGTTGGGCAGAATTTCAGGTGCGGGAGCGGGCCGGAGAGGCTCTTCAGGTACGGCACGCCGCCTGCTTGCCCAGCGGGGAAAAACTTCAAGCGTTCAAACCCATACTCCGAAGCACGCATCGCTTCTGAGGCGGTAGCGACGCCTGGCAAAAGCGGGCACGCCTCGTTCGATTTCTGGGCCGCGTGCGCCAGGGCTTCCGTCAAACCGGGGGACACGGCGAATTTCGCGCCTGCTTCGATTGACGCGTCGAGGTCTTTTTCGGAGAGGACGGTCCCTGTACCGACGATGACATTGGGCCGAGCTTCTGCGATCGCTTGGACGACTGCGAGCGCCGCGGGGGTGCGCAGCGTCACCTCGATGGCGGTGATCCCGCCTGCCGCGAGGGCATCGACGAGAGGCAACGCTTGCGCCGCATCGTCAATGACCACGACGGGAACGATCGGTACACCGCCTAAGAGAGAATCGATCTGGGCCCCTTGGGTGGTCATGGCTTGGCTCCAACCCGGATCAGCTTCATCGTGTTGGTCCCGCCCGAGATGCCCGAAGGTTGCCCCGCGATCAAAACGATCCGCGCACCCTCGTCTATGTCGAGCTCTCGTTGCGCCACTTCGGCGGCGCTGCTGGACAGCTCTTCGAAGTTTGAATCGTGGTCCACAAGAATCGGTTTGACGCCCCAGACCAACGCCAACTGACGCGAGGTCGTTTCGTTTGGTGTGATCGCGAGAACCGGTGACGACGGACGAAAACGGCTGACCGCGTATGCTGTCCCGCCGCTGAGAGTCGAAGCGAGGATTGCTTCCGCGCCGGACTCGCCCGCGGCCCAAGCTGCTGAAAAAGCGACGACTTCTGCATCGCTCTGGGGACTGTCCAAATCAGCCGCGGCCGCGATATCGCGCGCGGAACCTTCGTCAGCCGCGACCGCTGTCAGGATCCGGTTCATGATCGCGATGGCGGCTTCTGGATGGCGGCCCACAGCCGTCTCGGCACTGAGCATCACACAATCTGCACCAAGATAAGCAGCAGACGCCGTATCCGACGCCTCAGCCCGCGTTGGTGTTGGCGCGTCGATCATACTTTCGAGCATTTGGGTCGCGACGATAACCGGTTTGCCGCTCGTGCGCGCCATCCGGATGATCTGGCGCTGGGCCCGCGGCACCGCTTCGAGCGGCAACTCAACCCCGAGATCGCCGCGAGCGACCATCAGGCAATCGGCGGCATCGACAATGGCCTCGAGATCGTCGAGCGCTGCGGGTTTTTCGATTTTGGCAATTAGGCGCGCAGGGCTGTCGCCCGTCAGCGACCGCGCCAAGCGCAGATCGTCGACACACTGAACAAAACTGAGAGCAATAAAGTCCACACCCAACTTCACCGCGAACGCAAGATCCCGGCGGTCTTTCTCGGTGAGTGCATCCAGCGGCAAACGGCGGCCGGGGATGTTGACGCCTTTGTTGTTGGTCAAAAGGCCAGGCACTTCGCAGCGCAGGCGCATTTCCGTAGCGCCAGGCGTTTCAACGACGAAGCGGAACGCGCCGTCGTTGACCATGACGGCGTCGCCTTCTTTCAACGCTTCGAAAAGCTCGGGATGTGGAATAGGGATGACGCCCTCGTCCGCTTCCTCGGCCAGAACAGCATTATAAACAGTGTTATAAGAGAGTTTCAGCTCGCCGCCGTGGAGCTTGCCGACGCGAAGCTTGGGCCCCTGAAGATCGGCAACGATGGCGACGGGCCGCCCGGCGCGCAGGCCCGCTTCGCGCACCGTGTTGAACCGCTCGGCATGGTCTTCGTGGGAGCCGTGGCTGAAGTTGAGACGGAACGCCGAGGCGCCGGCAGCGATCATCGCATCGATGCGGTGGGGTGCGGAAGAGGCCGGCCCTAAGGTTGCTAAGATCTTCGTTCTCGGCGCTGTTCTGGCGGACATTTCGCGTCTCCTGATAAGCTACGTGGGTGACCGCGTGCGACACCTGTGACAGAGATGAACGCGCACGGCGCTGATGTGAAGAGAGAACGGGCATCGGACTGCCAAAAATCGCTGGCGGCGGCAGCCCGGACCTCGCGCGATCGGTGCAGGCATGCTCGGCTGCCCCCTCGACTCACCCGGCATTGGGCTTTCAGCTGTCTGCTGGTAACACGAAAAGCGGAACGGCCGGGAATTGGTGCGGCGTGACCGAAGCATTTGCATCTCTCCCCACCATGCAGCGCATGATACAATCCTTCAGTATACTTACGAAAGTGATATCGCTGAGCGTTAAGGAGCAAACCAGATAGTGTTCCCCAAGCAAGGGGAGCGGCGTCCCCTCCCCCAAACCCTTGGGGATCTCGGGGATCGTTACAATTTGATATTATCACGGTGTAGATTCAAGGGAACGTCTTCCGTGTTCAAACAAACCTTCGCCGTGATCGGCGCTGCTTTCCTGGCAACGTCAGCATCCGCGGCCACTCTCGACTTCACCGAAATTACCATGGGTACACAGACCGTTGTCACCGGGCCGAGCCAAAACCTGTCGAACGCCGCCCTGTCGACGACCGGCGCCCAGCTTGCCTTCACCGAGATGTTCGGGGCCAACGGCGCCTTCTGCGGACTGACGCAAACCGGGTCGACAGACTGCTCGACCGTGACCGAGATCCTCTTTGATGTGCCTGTCGACAGCCTTTCGTTCAGCACTTATGCAACCAACGGCGGCGATACCCTGACAGCGACAATTTTCGACGCAGCGGGAACGCAGCTGGGCCAGCTGACGACACCGACGGTGGATACGACGGTTTTCTTCGGCCCGATTTCTGGAATCGCGCGGTTGGTTCTCGACCAGACGGCTTCGCTTGCGGGGAATGGCGGCGGCTCGCTGGTCGGCGACTTCAACTTCAGTACAGGGAACGCTGTGCCCGTGCCCGCCGCCGCGCTCCTCTTCGCGCCAGCGATCCTCGCCCTACGTCGAAAGAAAGGCTGACGCTCTAGACCGTGCGGGAACGTTTCAAATCCCTTCCCGCACGGACTGGTCTTCAGCGATCAGTTCACTGAACATCTTACCGCATAGCCAGTTCGCTGAGCGCTACCCGTCAGGAACGCTGACCGATGCTGTCATCTGCGATTCGGGTCAGGCCGGTGGTGCGCGTACCAAGGATCGAACTTGGGACCCCTTCGATGTCAACGAAGTGCTCTACCGCTGAGCTATACGCGCTGACCGCCGGAAGCGCGGGGATAGCGAAACAGACTTGAGGGCTCAAGAGGAATTTTTCGGCGCAACGACCCGCATCAGCCCTTCTTGGGCCGTCGAGGCAATCAACCGGCCATCCCGCGAGAAAATACGGCCCCGGGAGAACCCGCGGGCGCTCCCCGACCAACCGGAGTCCATCGTGTAGAGCAGCCAATCCCCCACGGCCGGGCGGTCATGGAACCACACAGCGTGATCGATGCTCGCCGACCGGAGATTGCCCTTCGACCAGTGGAGGCCGTGGGGCAGCAAGGCGGTACCGAGAAGGGCAAAATCGGAGGCGTAGGCGAGGATTGCGCGGCTGAACGCTTGGTCAGGCTGTTCGCTCCCGGCAAAGCGGAACCAGATGTGCTGCTGCGGCTCCATCGGCTCAAGCATCAGGGGCTGGAGCGATGTGCGACGGAGTTCAACACCCCGAGGCCGCTTCATGAAGGCGCGCCAACCCTCGGGAAGGTGGGTTAGCTCGTCGGCGATATCCGCGTCGCTGCGCAGGTCTTCGGGCATCGGCACATCGGGCATAGCCTCTTGATGGTGGAGGCCCTCCTCGGGCTTCTGGAACGACGCGATCATGTTGAGGATCGTCTCGCCGTTCTGTTGCGCGATCACCCGGCGGTTGGAAAAACTGCCGCCGTCGCGATCGCGCTCGACGCGATAGATGATCGGTAGCGCATCATCGCCGGGGCGCACGAAGTATGCGTGGAGAGAATGGGCCTCGCGTTCAGCAGCCACGGTGCGCACAGCAGCCATCAGCGCCTGCGCCACCACCTGGCCACCAAAAACGCGCCCGAAGGCGTTGGGGTCACGTGCTCCTCGGAAGAGATCCCTATCGAGGGTCTCCAAATCGAGGAGCGCGGTCAGCGCGTCAGCGCGGGTTTGCTCGGTCATGGCGAGGATGTGTCCCGCCGACCAACGCTTGGCAAGCGACGGCGCTTATTCGGCCGCCATCGCTGATGTTTCCTCAGCCGGCGGGGTCCACTTCAGCACGGGCTTCCGCGCGGCTTTGGTCTCGTCGAGACGGCTGCGCGGTGCATGCACCGGCGCGTTTTCGAACCGCTCTGTCTCGCCCGACTTTGCGGCCCTGGCGAGGCTCAGGAGGCTGTCGCAGAACTCGTCCAGGGACGCCTTTGATTCGGTTTCGGTGGGCTCGATCAACATCGCGCCAGAGACAACCAAGGGGAAATACATGGTCATCGGGTGATAGCCCTCGTCGATCATCGCCTTAGCGAAATCGAGCGTGCCAACGCCCGTGTCTTTGAGCCACTTATCCGAGAACAGCGCCTCGTGCATGCACGGGCCCGGGTAGCCCTGGGTCATTTCTTCGCCAAGACGTACACGGACATAGTTAGCGTTGAGGACAGCGTCTTCGGCGACCTGGCGTAGGCCGTCGGCGCCGTGGCTCATCATGTAGCTCAGGGCACGGACGAACATACCCATCTGGCCGTGGAACGCGGTCATGCGGCCAAAGCTTTGCGCGAATGCATCGGTCATCGTTTCGTGGATGCGATAGCTGTCGCCGTCTTTGACCACCGCTGGGATCGGGGCAAAGGGCGCCAGCGCTTCGGACAGCACCGTGGGTCCTGAGCCTGGGCCGCCCCCGCCGTGGGGGGTGGAGAACGTCTTGTGCAGGTTGATGTGCATCGCGTCGACGCCGAGATCGCCGGGCCGCGCTTTGCCAACGATCGCGTTGAAGTTGGCGCCGTCGCAGTAGAAATATCCGCCCACGGCATGAACGGCATCGGCCATCTCGCGGATGTCTTTTTCGAACAACCCGCACGTGTTGGGGTTGGTGACCATGATCGCCGCCACATCGGGGCCCAGCTTTGCCTTGAGCGCCTCAACGTCCACGTGGCCGTCTTCGGTGCCGGGAAGCTTGTCGACCGTGAACCCGCACTGCACAGCCGTCGCCGGGTTCGTTCCGTGTGCGGACTCAGGGACCAAAACGCGGGTACGGGTTTTCTCCTCTCCCTTCGCCACGATCGCGGCGCGGATCGACATCATCCCGCAGAGCTCGCCGTGGGCGCCTGCCTTCGGGCTCATGGCGACCGCAGGCATGCCGGTCATTTCACACAACCAGCCTTGTAATTCGTGGATCAGCTCCAGTGCGCCTTGTACGGACGATTGCGGTTGGAGCGGGTGAACGTCAGCGAAGCCTGGCAGACGCGCCATCTTTTCGTTCAGCCGCGGATTGTGCTTCATCGTGCACGAGCCAAGGGGGAAGATGCCCATATCGATGGCGTAGTTCTTCTGGCTCAGCCGCACGAAGTGGCGCATCGCCTGGGGCTCAGAAAATGCCGGGAGGTCTACCGGGGCTTCGGCACCTAAGTCGCCGAGCCGCTGCGTTACGCCGGAGGGTGCAGGCATATCGACGCCTGACTTTTCATAAGAGCCCTCTTCGAAAAGAAGCGGAACGTCAAGCTCGAGCGCTTTGTGACCACTAAACGTTTCTACAGTCATCGGATGATCCTTCCGAAGGGGCGGACGTCTCCGCCGGTTAGCCTCAAGATATTGAAAAGCTGCGCCATATCAGTGCAGCCTCGTCGGGTCGGGTCGCTCGTCTAAGCTTGCGAGCTGACCGAGCGCAGAGAGCTTTTCGTCGTGCTCGTCCTGCGTAATCACATCGTGGTCGAGGAGCCATTTGAACTTCTCGACCTCGAAATCGATAGGGTTTTCCAGGTTGATGTCGCCCGCGGCCGTCCGCAGCGCTTGCCGCCGACGGGCCGTGATTTCCGCCATGATCCGTGCACCGACTTTGTCGTTGATGACGAACAAAGAGCCTTGGGTCGCGTCGATGACGGTGAAGGCCACGTTCGTCCGGCGATACCCCCACTCCGCTGCGCCGGCGAGGACAACCTGGATCCCCGCGATCACGTACGCAGCTGTCCCGCCGTCGAGGAGCACGCCTTCAAAGACGCGGTACGCCGCCATCACCAGGAAGAAGATGGCTGCTGCTCGGAGAGCCATCATCTTCTCCGTGAACGTCCTTTGTTCAAAGGGAATCTCTTCGTAGGGCTGGTCGAAGGCGACGGCGGCTTGGTTGTCTTCAACCTTCACGCCGACGTTCGACGCGCGAAATTCATACCGCGTCCGATGCGCCAACCGCTTCTGATTGAACACTGTCTCCGACATTTAGGCGATCGCTCCCGCCAGCGCCGATCCGAGCGCCTCGATATCGCTATCGCGGGTGAGTTCGGTCGCGGCGACGATGAGGAGATTTTCCGTCTCGTCCCGTCCCGGCCAGAGGCGACCACCGGGAACACCTGCAATGATTCCCTCACCCGCGAGCTTCTCGACGACAGCCTCGGCATTCTTGGGCAACCGCACGGTGAATTCGTTGAAAAAGGCATCGTTGAGCACATCGACACCATCAATTGTCGCGAGCCGGTCCGCTGTTTTCACCGCATTCTCGTGGGACAGCGTCGCGACCTGGCGTAGGCCATGCCCGCCCATCAGGGACATATGGACCGTAAACGCCAGCGCACAAAGCCCTGAATTGGTGCAGATATTCGACGTCGCTTTATCCCGGCGGATATGTTGCTCGCGGGTTGAGAGGGTGAGCACGAAGCCGCGGCGACCGTCCGCATCCGTCGTTTCACCGCACAAGCGACCGGGCATGTGCCGCACATACTTTTGGCGCGAGGCAAAGAGGCCGACGTAGGGCCCGCCGAAATTCAGCGCGTTGCCGATGGACTGGCCCTCGGCGACGACGATGTCCGCACCCTGACTTCCGGGCGAACGGAGCAATCCGAAAGATGCGGCCTCCGTCACCACAGCAATCAAGAGAGCGCCGTGGGCGTGCGCTTTTTCACCGATAGCGGTCAGATCACGGAGAAAGCCAAAAACATCCGGGCTCTGAACAATTACGCACGACGTCTCATCGTCGATCATGTCTTCTACGGCGCTGCCGCCCGGAACAGCGGCGGCTTGAACGACCGTGTCGCCGATCAATTCCTCATTCGTTCGGACGACTTCAGCGTAGTGCGGATGGACACCGCCTGCCATGACGACTTTCGTACGCTTGGTAATGCGCCGCGCCATCAGCGCCGCTTCAGCCGTGGCCGTCGATCCGTCGTACATCGATGCGTTGGCGACATCCATACCTGTGAGTGCCGCCACCTGAGTCTGGAACTCGAACAGATATTGCAACGTACCCTGCGCGATTTCAGGTTGATACGGCGTGTAGGCCGTGAGAAACTCCGAGCGCTGAATAATGTGATCCACTGTCGCTGGGACGTGGTGACGATAGGCACCAGCGCCCGCAAAAAACGGGCCGTCGCCGCCCGTGTGGTTGTTCTCGGAAAGCCCCCGAAGGTACCGATCGACCTCGAACTCAGACTGGTGGTTCGGCAGATTAAGCGACGGGTTCAGCGCATCGCTTGGCACATCGGCGAACAGCGCATCGATGTTCTCGACACCGATGGTTTTGAGCATCTCCTGACGCTCACCGTCCGTAAGGGGAAGATAACGCATCACTCATCGTCCTTCTTGTTATTCGTTTCTGCACCCGAGAACGCCACACCAAGGGCGGCACCCAGAGAAATTCCTATGGGCAACCAAAGCCCCATTGATTCGGTCGCGACACCGATCGACGTTCCAATCGCAACGCCGATCGCGATGCCAACTGCAAGCTTTGCACCAGCCCCGCTCGGCTTAGCCATTGGCCGTATGCTCTTTGTACGCCGCTTCGTCCATCAAGCCGTCGAGCTGGCTCGGATCGCTCAATTTCATTTTCACAAACCACCCGTCCCCCTCGGGCCCTTCGTTGACGCCTTCAGGCGCATCGACCAACGCGGCATTGGCTTCGACAATCTCACCAGATACTGGCGCGTAGACGTCTGAAGCGGCCTTGACGCTCTCCACGACGGCCATGTCCGCACCCTGATCAAACGCTTTTCCCACGTCGGGCAGCTCGACAAACACAACGTCGCCCAATTGCTCAGCGGCGTGGGTGGTGATGCCGACCACCGCGATATCGCCCTCGATGCGGATCCATTCGTGATCTTTGGTGAATTTGGTGGTCATGCTTTTGGCCCTCGGTAGTAGCGGGGTTCGACGAAGGGGAGGCGAACGACATCCGCCGGGTGGAGTTTACCGCGGATGTCGAGGAACACCGCAGTGCCCTCCTCCGCGAACGCACGCTGAACATAGCCCATAGCGACCGGCCCTTCGACGCTCGGGCCAAACCCGCCCGAGGTGATCGTGCCGATGACGGTGCCGTCCTCGGTTTTAACGTCGGTTCCTTCCCGGGCGGGCGCGCGGCCTTGGGGCTTGATCCCGACCCGGAGCGTGTCCGTTCCGCTCTCAAGCTCCTCAAGCACGCGGTCGGCTCCCAGAAAACCGCCCTCGGTTCGGCGTCTCTTGCCCAAGGCGAAGACCAAGTTTGCTTCGACCGGCGAGGTTTTCGGGCTCATGTCGTGCCCGTAGAGGCAGAGACCCGCCTCAAGCCGCAGCGAATCGCGGGCGCCAAGGCCGATCGGTGCCACATCGTCGTGGCTCAGCAGGAGATTGGCGAGGCGCTCGGCATCGTCGTTGGCAACGGAGATTTCAAACCCATCCTCGCCGGTATAGCCGCAGCGGCTGAGGATCACGTCGAGGCCATCGATCACAGCCGGCTGCATCGACATGAAGGGCATCGTTGCCGCCTCGGGGACGAACCCTGCGATGACATCGGCCGCAGCGGGGCCTTGCAAGGCAAGGAGGCAGCGGTCGAGGATGTCCATCTTGGCCTGGCCGCCGAGTTTCTCAGCGATGTAGGCGTAGTCTTGGTCTTTCACCGCGGCGTTCACGACAAGAAACAACGTACCCTCGCGATCGGCCTCGGCGGGAAACCGCGAGATCATCAGGTCATCGAGGACACCGCCGTCGTCCGCCATCAACAGCGAGTAGCGAATGCGGCCTTTTCCGAGTTTTTTGATCTCTCCGGGGACAAGCTGCTCAATGCATGCAGCGACGTCCTCGTGGCTTCCGCTTGGAACGGTGAGCGTCGCCTGGCCCATATGGCTCACGTCGAACAGTCCGGCTTTCTCCCGGGTCCAAAGGTGCTCTTCTTTGACCCCGGCTGGGAACTGCACAGGCATCGTATAGCCCGCGAAAGGCACCATTTTTCCGCCGAGCTGGCGGTGGAGGCCGTCAAGCGGCAGCGTTTTCAAAGCGTCAGTCAACGTTCGGGCCTCCAAGTCCGCTGCCAAGGGCGGCAGCGCCAAAGCCCCAGCTGTCGATGCGCCTGCACGTCGGTGCCGCGCGCCTGAGAGTTTCCGCCGCGCGATCTTTCGCGCAGCTTGCTCCTTCGGCAGGGCCTGCGGGCCCTTTTCCAGCCTTTCTCCGATCCCCAGCGGTCCCTTGTGCCTGAGCGTTTCCGGGGTGGTTGCGCCTTCGGCCCCTGCCAGTTGCGATAGCCGCCCCTGCAAGCGTCTCCCGCTAGGGAACGTGGCGCGAACGCCACCAAAATCGCGTGCCCAATTGGACCGGATTCGTCAACTTGCCAGATGCTAGGGTCGGCACTAGGCCGCACCACTGACCCCACGAAATTGGATCCCATGACCGCAAACCCTGAGACCCTGCTTCAATCGCTCATCGACAAAGCCAAAGCTCAAGGCGCTGATGCTGCCGATGCGCTGCTCTATAAGAGCCTTTCTGCCAGCGTTTCGGTACGCCTTGGGGAAACTGAGGAGGTTGAGCGCTCAGAGAACCAAGACCTTGGCCTTCGGGTCTTCATCGGTGACCGCCAAGCGACCGTGAGTTCCACGAATTTCAGCGCGGATGCGATCAACACTTTGGTTGAGCGGGCGGTGAAGATGGCGGCGCTCGCGCCAAGCGATCCCTACGCAGGGTTGGCGCCTAAGGACCGGCTCGCCCAGGGCCCCTTCGCCGACCTCGACCTCTCCGATGGCGTTGAGCCAACGACCGAAGAGCTTACAGAACGGGCGCTCGCTTGCGAGGCTGCGGCGCGGTCGGTGGGCGGAGTCACCAACTCTTCTGGTGCAGGGGCGTCGGTTTCTGGTGGAGAGAGCTTTTTTGCCACCTCCGACGGCTTCTACGGCCGTAAGTCAGGGGGCTCGCATTCCCTCGGCGTCTCGGTTTTGGCGGGTGAAGGCACCGCGATGGAGCGGGATTACGACAGCGACAGCGCAGTTCACCTGACTGACTTGCGGGCGGCCGAAAGCGTTGGCCGCGAGGCCGGAGAACGCACCGTGCGTCGGCTCAACCCGCGCAAAATGAAGTCACAGCAGGCGCCGGTGATCTTCGAACAGCGCCTCGCCGCAACCCTTCTTGGTCCGCTGGCGAGCGCGGCGAACGGCGGCGCCATCGCGCGGAAAACGTCCTTCCTTCTCGAAAAACGCGGTGAGCAGCTTTTCTCGAAAAGCGTCATCGTCCGCGACGATCCGCTGAGGCCCCGCGGCTTCGGCTCAAAGCCTTTTGACGGCGAGGGCGTCGTCTGCACCGCCTTCGATTTGATCGATCACGGTGTACTGACCCAGTGGTATCTGAACAGCGCCCAGGCCAAGCAGCTCGGTCTTGAAACCAACGGCCGGGCAAAGCGCGGCACCGGCGGCGCGCCGTCGTCGGGACCGTCGAATCTGGATCTTCTTCCGGGCGAAAAATCCCCCGAAGAGCTCTACAAAGAGGCGGGGAACGGCCTTCTCGTCAGCGATATGTTCGGTCCACAGATCAACGGCAACACCGGCGACTTCTCGGTGGGTTGCGCAGGCTATGCGATCGAGAACGGCGAGATCGCCTATCCCGTTTCTGAGATCACCATCGCAGGCAACCTCTTGGATATGTGGGCTCATCTCGTACCGGGAAGCGATCTGATCCGGCGCGGATCCGTCAACGCGCCGACGCTCCTTATCGAAACAATGACCATTGCCGGAGAGTAGACCGAGCCTTCCTTCGGCGACGGACGAGCGAGACGCTTTGATCGAAGCGGCGCAGGAAGCGGGCTGCGCGATCATGCCCCTGTTCCGCGATGTCGCCGTCAAGGTCTGGAGCAAAGACGATCAATCGCCGGTCACGGAAGCCGACCTCCGCGCCAATGCCGTGCTCCACGAGGCGCTGTTGGCTGGTCCGCGTGCGGACTATGGCTGGCTGTCTGAAGAGAACGCGGACGATCCTGCGAGACTGTCGGCGCCGCGAACGATTGTCGTGGATCCCATCGATGGGACACGCGCTTTTTTGCGCGGCGATGATCAGTTTACGGTCTGTCTTGCCATTATTGAGGACGGCGCAGTCATCGCATCCGTCATTTTCGCTCCTGCCCGAGGCGAACTCTACGCAGCGGCGGTTGGCGCCGGAGCCACGTTAAACCGTCTGCCCATCACAGCGAGCCAAGTATCTGCTCTCGAAGGCGCGCGGATGATCGGGCTCAAACAGATGTTCGGCCATCCCAAATGGCCCCGCGCGTGGCCGCCGATGACCCTGTCCTACAAAAACTCGACAAGCTATCGGATGGCGCTTGTTGCGGCGGGGACATGCGACGGGACGCTTGCTCTTGCGCCCAAAGCCGACTGGGACGCTGCGCCCGGCACGCTCATCGCGCAAGAAGCTGGCGCGACGGTCAGCGACCACCTCGGCCGACCATTCGTTTTCGGAAAACCCAATCCGAGCCAAGCTGGACTTGTGTGCGCTGCGTCATCGCTCTATCCGCACATTATTGAGCGTTTGTCGCACCTGCCCAGCGACCTTCGCAGTTTGCGTTCGTGAGGGTTCTTTCCATGCAAAATTCCGAATCTCCCCAGCTCCTCCACCTGGTTTTTGGCGGCGAGCTGACCAGTCCCCGGGAAGCGCGGTTCCGCGACCTCGACAGCCTCGATATCGTCGGGATCTTTCCCAGCTACGCCGAGGCCGAGAAAGCCTGGCGCGGCAAAGCGCAAGCAACCGTCGATAGCGCCCACACGCGCTACTTCATCGTCCACCTGCATAAGTTCTTGGACCCCGACGGCGACGGGCTTCTCTAACGTCTCCGCGCATTGCCGCAGCGATGAGCTTCAACGCAAAGCTGGGTGCTCGCCACAGCGCGGAAAGACACGCCGGAAAATAAGGCCGAGCGGGTGCGATCAGGCTTCGATTGGCTCGAGTTCTTTCCAACCGCGGCGCGTGCCGCTGGCGCGAACTGTGGTGCTTGCAGCGAGCATCAAAGGGAACGCGACGATCATCGCACCGACGGCGAGCAGCGCCGCAATGGTCGCGCCCAGCGCAACAACGAACGTGCTCAAAAAAGCCTGCATCCGGGTGCGTTCGAAAAGCGCGAGGACGTTGCCTTTAGTCGAGAGTTCCGCGGTCATGCCCCTATCATGCGCATGACCGGGTTAACTTGCAAACACGTCGCAAGATTTTACGCAGGCTTTTTTCCTAAAGTTTGGAGAGCACGTACTCCGCGGAACTGACCTCAAAGGCGCCTGGCTCCTCAACCAACACCTCTGTTGCCTGTCCGTTTTCGACGATGAGCGCGAATCTTTGCGACCTTTTGCCCATCCCGAAACCCGTACCGTCCATCTCCAGCCCGAGGGCTTCGGTGAAGCTTCCATTGCCATCGGCAAGCATGGTGATCCCTTGTGCATTCGCGCTCTTACCCCAAGCGTCCATGACGAAGGCATCGTTCACGGACATGCAGGCGACCTGGTCGATCCCCTTTGCCTTCAGCGCGTCGAGGTTCTCGACGAAACCCGGCAGATGCTTGGCTGAGCACGTCGGGGTGAACGCGCCCGGCACGGCGAAAAGCACCGTCTTTTTGCCTTTCAGCAGCTCACCGGTGTTCGCAGGCTTCGGGCCTTCGGGCGTGGCCTCGAAAATATCGACGGCGGGTACGGTCTGACCTTTTTCAATCATCAATGAACTCCTTGGCGCGCAATGGGGTGGAAGACATGTGGCGCGCGCTGGCTCTCGGACCAACAGCGCGCCGCCGCAAGCGCAAATGGTCTGCGGTGTGACGTTTTCTGCACCCCCTCGCCGCATAGCCATCGGCTGAGCATGCACCTAATTAAAGCCGATGGCGCTTCCCGATGTGACCGATATCGACCTGTCCTCCGGCTTCTCCGGCAAGATCATTGTGGCGATGCCGCATTTGGCGGACACACCTTTCGAGCAAGCGGTCTGCCTGATTTGTACCCACGATGACGATCATGCGTTCGGCGTGATCTTCAACAAGCCGATGAAGGGCGCCAAGCTCGCCGATGTGCTTCAAGAGGTCGGAATCACCAGCTCCGAGACGGCGGGCCGGGCGCCGATCTTCTTTGGCGGTCCCGTCGGCGTCGAGCGCGGTGCGGTGATCCACAGCCTCGATAAACGCTGGGACGAGACCCTGGCGATTACGCCGGAGATCGGCCTGACGGCGACGCGCGCCGCGCTTGAAGCAATCGCAACCGGCATCGATGCGCCCCGGCACGCGTCGCTCATCATGGGACATAGCGGCTGGTCCGGTGGTCAGCTTGAGAACGAAATCAAGCGCAACGACTGGCTCAGTATCGACACGAAGCCAGAGCTTATTTTTGGTGATCACGCAGATGCTTGGACAAGTTCCCTCAACCATCTTGGCATCTCAGATCTGACGATGTTCTCCGGGAACGAACAGCCGGTGCCTCGACCGAATTGATGTCGATCGCTGGGCGGGAGCCTGCCTAACGCAGGCCTTGCGACCGCATCGTTTGGCGATCGCCAAAACCGCCCGATTGCGCTGATGGTTCATGAGCGACAGGTCTGCCCTGCCCTGCCGAAAAACCGGTATAGCCGCTGTGCGCAACCGGCTGCGGAGCGCTGCCGTGCGGCGGGGCCGTCGGGGCATCGATGCGATCGCCAAATGGCGCACCGGTCGCGAAGATCGCCCCCTCCCTCAGCGCGGCTTGCGCCTCGGCATCTGAGCGAACATTGCGCACCACGATGGGCGCGTTCAGGCGCTTGGCCATGCCTTGCAGCACAGAGCGCTTGCCGCGGTCAGCGAGCTTCGCGTCCCGGGCGTCGATCCAGACCATATCCGGGCGGAGCTTCGCAGCTTTGCCAGACAGGTCGCGCAGGATCAGCGCCGCGCCGGCGCCGGCCATCCGGACATCGTCGGCTGCGCCGGAAAAGCCCTTCGGATGGCGCCCGCCCGATGCCGTGAAGCCGACGACCAGCGCCCCGCGAGGAAGCTGGTAGGTCCGCACAGCCCGGCCAACGGCAGAAGCCACCAGGCCAAAGGGACATGCGAGTGCTTCGGCGTCGAGCAGGACAAAAGGCCCGCGGCTTGGGTCCTCAGCGATCATCTCCGCCAGCTACCGCGCCGCCTCGTCGACAAGCGCTTTGACGTCCTCATCGCTTTGGGGTGGATGCTCGGGGCTCGCATCGAAGCCGATCGAGACGCTGTCGCTCAGGCGTGCAACGGATTTGAACTGGGCAGTGAGCGGCGGAGCGGAGCGGACCATCGGCTCAGAAGGTTGCTGGTAGCCGCTCTGCGGCGCAGGCGGCGGGGCAAAGTTCTGGGCAGCGCCCACCCCGGCTCCCGCCTGGCTGAGGCGCGCGTCGAGACGCATCAGAATACCGTCATGGTCGACCTGGCGGCGCCCCGTGAACCGGAACGCGCCTGTGGTGGTCTCAAGAACGATGTCGAAAGGCCCGGAGACCGGATCGCCGCCGCCGAGGACTTGGTCGTCGAAGGTCGGCAGGCCGTTCGGCTGGAGCCGCTCACGGAGGCCCTCGGGACTCAATTCTTGGGCGCCGTAGGCCCCAAAAGCCGCCACGACGTCCTGGCCACAGCGCACTTCGGGATCAGCAAGCGCATCCCAGATGTACTCGTCAGCCTGGGCTTCAAGAGGCGCGGCGACCGTTCCGGCGCTCCAATAACTGGAGACCGGATCACCTTCAGGCACCGCCGCAGCTTGGCGCGGAGGAGCAGCGAGCGGCGGCTCGGGCTGATAAGGCTCTGGGGCAGAGGGCGGATGGCTCAGCGGCGGATCAAACCGCACATCGTCGGGGGCTTCGGTCGCCATGAAAGGCGGCATGTCGCCGTCGCCTTGGTCCTCGCCATCGAAGCTTTGGAACAGTGGGCCCGGTTCCATAGCGGCGCTGGCGCTGTAGCCTCCGCTCGCGCCGCGCCGCATCGTCACCTCGTCGGCGACAAACGGCGCGGCCATCGCAGCGAGAAGCAGCGCACCGGACACGAGTGCCACTGGCAGAACCGTCATCCATGTGCCCGACAGCATGGGAGAAACCTGATCGAGCATGAGACCGCCGCCGACGATCGCGCTCAAAACGGCGATACCCAGCACGCCCTGGCCTGCCGGCGCCCGGAGCATTGCAAAGGCGAGCACCAGGGCCGCAAAGACGGAGCCGCCGATCATCCCAAGACGCGCCTGGCTGGCATAGTCGAAGCCCATCGCCGTCAACCCGCCGAGGGTCACCGTCAGGCCGATCACAATGGCGGACAGCCCTGCGATGAAGAGGTTCTCGCGGCCCGTATGGAGCACCGCGTTGACGAACAGAACCAACGCACTCGCCGTAAGGCTTCCGATCAGGACCGTCGTGCCGTCTGTGAGGAAATCCAAAGTGCCGAAGACGATGGCCATCGACAGAGCGAGGAGCGCGATCAACGCAAACCCTGCCGCTGCGGTGCCTGAGCGCCTGACCAGCATCAACACGAACAGAGTCAGCGCGCCGAGGCCCAAACCGCCGAGCACGATCATCTCTGCAAGCGCGTATTCCGCTGGCTGGATAGCTTCCAGGCGCCTCAGCGCAGCGGCGTACTCGGCAAAGGAAAAGGCGTCACCCAGGTCGCCCATGGCTGTTCATCCAACCCCACAAAAACCCCGGTTAACGGTAGAGCGTGAACCACCCCCGGCGCAAGGATAAGGATAATATATCGTTAATAAGCTGGGTTAACAGCCCTTGATGGCGGCTTGCACAGCCGCCGTCGTAGCGGGCATTCTTTGGAAGATTTCCTCCGCTGCGTAGAGGTCGCCTTCAGGAAACGGTAGGGCCGGACGCTGTCCGGTCGCTTCCTCAACCGCATCGGGGAACTTCGCCGCGTGGGCCGTAGCGAGCGTCACGATCGGCCCTTCTAGCCCCTCCTCGCGGCCGCGTCGCGCTGCATGGATGCCAATCGCCGTATGCGGATCGATGAGGATGCCCGTGTCTTTTGCGACGGTCTTGAGGAGCGCGGCAACCTCGGCTTGCGAGGCCCGGTAGGAGAGGAAATCTTTTCGCAATTCGGTTAAGACGTTCTCGGGCAGGGTAAACGTTCCTTCCGCCTTCAACTCTGCCATCAGGCTTGCCGTGAGGGCGCTGTCTCGCCCGGAAGCCTCGAAAATGGCCCGCTCGAAATTGCTGGCGATTTCGATGTCCATCGACGGAGAGGAGGTTTGGGTGACGCCGCGCTTGTCGTAGACACCTGTTCGCAAAGCGCGGTCCAGAATATCGTTTTCGTTCACTGCAACAATAAGTTGACCGATGGGCGCGCCCATCTTCTTGGCCACCCAGCCTGCGAAAACGTCGCCGAAATTCCCGGTCGGTACGGAGAAATGAACCGGCCCCTCCCCCACATCGCGGCACGCCGTCAGGTAGTAGGTCACCTGCGACGCGATGCGCGCCCAGTTGATCGAATTGACACCGCCGAGGCTCACACTTTCCGCAAACGGACGGTCTGCAAACAGAGCTTTGACGATCGTCTGACAATCGTCGAACGTTCCGTCCACGGCAAGGTTGAGGACGTTCTCAGCGCCCGTCGTGGTCATGAACCGCCGCTGCACTTCGGAGATCCGCTCGTGGGGGTGGAGCACGCAGAGCTTAATGCCAGCGCGGTTCGCGAGGGAGGCGACGGCTGCGCCGCCTGTGTCCCCAGACGTGGCGACGACCACCTGCATCGTGCGGCCGCTGCGGGCTAAGCTGCGCTCGAACAGGCGGGCAAGCAGCTGCATCGCCACATCTTTGAACGCCAGGGTCGGGCCGTGAAACAGCTCGAGCACCCGGTCGTCCCCGAGCTGGATGACCGGCGCAGCGGCCTCATGGCGAAAGGTTCCGAAAGCTTGTTCGGCGAGCGGCTGCGCCTCAGCGAGGGGGAATGCGTCGCCGCCAAAAGCGGCGAGGACCCGAGCAGCAACGTCTGCGAAGGACATCTCCGGCGCGGCGGTGAGGCCTGACGGATAGTGTTCCGGCACGAACAGTCCTCCGTCCGCTGCCAAAGCCTGGGTCAGGACGTCGTCGAAGTCCGCGCGGGGCGCCTGCCCCCTAGTGGAGAGATAGTGCATGGCGCTGGCTTAAGGCTGGCCGCAAACGGTGCCAACCGCCCAAAGGGCTAGATCGTCGGGCACATAAGGAATTTGCGGTCTGCCGCGGTCCCGATCACCATCTTGTCGCCGACCACACTGGCCACACTGGCCGCCGAGAACGTTCGGCCAGGATCTTGGAACAGCACGTTCGGCTCGCCTTTCTCGACGCGAATGACCTGGCTTGGCGCGCTGTCGCGGAGGCTCTCGGTGAAGGCTTTATAAGCGAACGGCTGCGGCACGGCCCCCACCAAGAGACGTCCATCACCATCGACCGAGAGATTGTTCGGGAACGTGCCCAAGCTGATCTTCCCTCGGCTCTCCAAGCGATCCGTCGCGGGATCGCGCCGGAACCGGCGGATCGCCTCGGCGCGCATCTCCGCAACAAAAAGCCGGTTGCGGTCGGGCGAGAGGACCATACCGTTCGGGAACTGCATCCGATCAGCCACGGTTGCCCAGTTGGATCCATCGAAATGCAGCACTGAGCCGGTGGGCAGGCCGAGGAGGAAGTCTGCCTTGCCGCGGATCGATCGCCGGCCCGAGGCCGTGTCGTTGGAGACGTAAAAGCTGTCGGGGCCGGTCGCGACGACGTCATTCGGGCTCGTCATCAGCTCATGGGTAAAGCGCTCGGCCAGGGTCAGGTCGCCGTTCTCTTCCACGTCAAAGATGAGGACTTCAGGGCCCTCGTGATTGACCACGAAAAGCCGCTGGCTGAGCACACCGCTCGGCAGCCGTTCTTCAAAGAGACTGATGCCGCCAGGCCGGAACAGGATGGGGCTACCGTTGGTGCGGTCTTTCCAAGAGCCGTCATCAAGCGGATTGTCGAAGTCGAAGCGTACGAGCTCGCCACGTTCGGCGTTGCCGCGCTCGTCATAAACCGACAGGAAGGCGACGTTGCGGTTCGGCAGCGGTTCGACATCGTAAGCGCCGGTGATCCCGTGGACAGGCTGGCATTGAAGCTCGCCCGCCAGCTCAACGTCTTCAAACTGGTGGAAGACATATCCAAGCCACATGGTGCCCAGCGCCGTGGCAAGCGTGCCAAGCGCCATAAAAAAGACCATGGGCATAAACAGCCGCATTTATTTCCACCCGACCACCAGAGTTGATACACTATCAAGAGCCTGAAACGCTGAGACGCAAGCCTTGACAGTGGCTAAAATGTCGGAGTGGTTGCCGCAGGATAAGTTCGCTCGTCCGGCCGCCTGCCCCTCCTGATCAGCCCTTGTGTTTTGCGCTTGAGGGCGCTAGCCGCCGCACTCTTCATTAGATCTGGCGACCGGCACACCGATGAAAAAAGACATTCATCCCGACTACCACTTCATCACCGTCACCCTCACTGACGGTTCGACGTTTCAGACCCGCTCGACCTATGGGCAGGAGGGAACGACCCTGAACCTCGACATCGATCCTTCGAGCCACCCGGCTTGGACGGGCGGTCCGCAGCGGATCACCGATAAAGGCCGCGTGTCGAAGTTCAAAAACAAGTTCGGCAACTTCGGCCTCTAAGCCGCATTTCGGATGGCGACCGACCAGCGCGCGCCGCGTCCGGCCACGCTGGGTTCAGCCTTTGCGATCGCTTGGCCTGCAAGCCTCGCCGCGATCGTTTCACCGCTTTTAGGGCTCATCGACGTGGCCGTTTTGGCCCGGGCGTCGGGCACCGACACCCTGGCAGGTGCATCGCTGGCGGGAGCGGTGTTCTCCCTTCTCTATTGGACGTTCGGGTTCATCCGGATGAGCATGTCCGGTCTAGCAGCCCAGGCCTACGGCGCGTCGAACGTTTCCCGATTGAAGGCGCACCTGATCCAAGGCGTCGCTTTCGGGATTACCGCCGGCGCGCTGTTGGTGATCACCTCACCCGGGATTGAGCGACTTGCTCTGTGGGCGATGGTGGACACAACCGAAGCGTCCCAAGGCGCAGGCGACGCGATGGTCGCCTATTTCCGCGTCCGCATCCTCGCTGCCCCGGCGGTCCTCACTATGATCGCGATTTTGGGCTGGCTTTCCGGTCAAGGAAAGACCGGGCTTCTGATGGTGATCACGCTGTCTGTCGCGCTCGTCAACGCGGGCCTCAGCATCTTGTTCGTCCTCAATCTTGGATGGGGAATCACAGGGTTAGCCGCGGCAACGGTCGTCGCCGAGCTCACGGGGCTGCTCCTCGCGCTGGTCGCCGTTTGGATCGCTTTGAAACCCTACGGACCGGTTCTTCAGCGGTGGCGTCTGGTCGATGCGACGCGAGACCTGGCTGCTGTCCTCTCGTTCAACCGCGATATTTTCATCCGCACCGCGATTTTGACGTTCGTCCTGTCGAGTTTTGCGCGGATTGGTGCGGGCTTCGGCGATCTCACGGTCGCGGCGAATCAAGCGCTGTTTTACTTGGTGCTGACGGCCACGCTGCTCCTCGATGGCACGGCGATCGCTGCTGAAAGCCTCGTCGGGCAAGCGTTGGGGGCTAACCACGACAAGCGGACTTTGTTCACGGCGGCGTGGCGGCGGACGGCGGAGCTAGCGGCGATGATTGCAGCCGGCTTGTGCCTTGCGCTGATCGTTTTCGGAGGGCCCGTGACAGCGCTCATCATTGGGCAAGGGCCTGAAAACGCGGCACTCCTTGCCGAGGCGCAGCGGTACCGATGGTGGGTGGCGGCTGCGCCGCTGGCTGTCGCCGTCACGTTCCACCTGGACGGCGTTTATATCGGCGCGACGCGGGGGGCTGCGATGCGCAATGTCATGGCGCTCTCCGCACTGATTTACTTCGCCAGCGCCTTCGCCCTG
Organism: Pseudomonadota bacterium; assembly: GCA_038749595.1. GTDB lineage: Bacteria > Pseudomonadota > Alphaproteobacteria > Caulobacterales > Parvularculaceae > Parvularcula. Next base: position 97,209 of record JBCDHW010000004.1, on the reverse strand, counting down.
ATGCCGATCCTCGGGAATCACGGGCTGTGGAGCGCTTTCACGCTGTTCATGTTGGCCCGCGGCATCGGGTTGATTGCCGGTTGGAGCCGCTTTGAACCGTTGCTTGCGGCGGAGAGCCGCGCCTGAACAGTCGTCTTCTCTTGCCTATCTTAGGCATGACAAGATAACTCGGACGCCATGGCGAACACGCTGACGAAGCTCTCCAATCCGGCTTTTTTTACGCAAGTCACAAAGCCTTGGATCCCGATCGCGGGGATCACTGCGTTAGTGTGCATCGGTCTGGCCAGTGTCATCGGCCTACGGTTTTCGCCGGAAGATGTGCGACAGGGCGAAAGCGTCCGGATCATGTACGTTCACGTTCCCGCCGCTTGGTTGTCCCTGCAAACCTACGCTTTCATCGCCAGCGCGAGTTTGGTCAGCTTTATTTGGCGCCATCGCCTCGCCGATATCGCCGCGCGTGAGGCGGCGCCTATCGGGTTGCTGTTCTCGGTTCTCGCCATCGTCACCGGCGCGCTTTGGGGCAAGGTGACGTGGGGCGTTTTCTGGGATTGGGATCCACGGATGACGTCGATGCTCGTCCTGGTCTTTTTGTACCTCGGCTATATCGCCATTTGGCAGATGATCGACAACGAATGGACGGCAGCGCGCTCGGCTGGGCTTCTTGCGATGCTTGGCGCGGTGAACCTTCCGATCATTAAGTTCTCCGTTGATTGGTGGGACAGCCTGCACCAGACCGCCACGGTTGTTCGCGAGGGCGGACCGAAGATGCCCGCCTCGATGCTCATTCCGCTGCTGATTATGGCCGTTGGCTATACGGCGCTCTTCACATTCTTTGTCCTGCTCCGCACCCATACGGTGCTGGCAGCGAAACGGCGTGAGCCAGCGCCGAAAACCTCGACAGCGACGTTGAACGAGGCTCCGGCGCCGTAATGCAGCCTGACATGGCACCGTTCATCGCGCTTGCATGGATTGTCTCCGCGGTGAGCCTCGGCGGTCTTACCGCTTGGTCCCTGTGGCGCTACCAGCGGAGAAACCGATGAGCACGGCGAGCCCTTATGAGAGGCGCCGCCAGCGGAAGCTGTTTCTGACAGTCGTCCTTCCCGCTTTTGCCGGAGCCGTCGCGCTGGCGCTCTTCGCCATCACCAAAACCCAAGTCTACGCCTATGCCCCATCGTCTCTCCCGAGCGCCATCGAGCTTGGCGACCGGGAGATCCGCCTTGCCGGGCTCGTCGCTGATGGATCCCTGAACCAGGCTGAGGACCAATCGTACGTGTTCGTCGTCACCGACGGCGTTGCGGACATTCCCGTGACGTACCGAGGTCTTTTGCCCGCCCTCGTCGAAGAGAATGAGGGGATCATCGCCCAAGGCCGCCTTGATGCGAGCGGCGTGTTCCGTGCGAAGACTGTGCTTGCCCGCCACGACGAAAACTACGAGGCTCCGGAAGTCACCAAGGCCCTCGAAGAGGCCAAGGAGCCGTCGCCTGAGTAACCCCTCGCCTCCGCTCGTCCGTATGGAGCGCTTTTGGACCCTGTTCGGGGCTCAAACCCTTGGTGCGTTCGCTGACAATTGCCTGCGTAACGCGACGATCGTCGCCATCATTGCAGCAGCCACCGCGGCGCCGGGGGACCCGTTCTACTTTTTCGGATCCTTGGCCAACGAAGCGGGAACGCTGGTCTCCATTGGCTTCACGCTGCCCATTTTCCTCTTCGCCGTCGTCTCCGGATATATTGCCGACCGGGTTCCCCGCCACGTGATGGCCCGTCGGCTGAAATTCCTTGAGCTGATTTTGATGGCGTCCGCGTCCCTGTGGTTTTTCCTGGGGCAAGCGGTGCCGCTGGTCATGACGCTTGCGTTCATGGGTGCACAGACGGCTTTTTTTCAGCCCGTCCGCTTCGCCTTGATGCCGCAATATTTCCCGCCAGAACGCTTGGCGCGCGCCAATGGCATCATGCAGGCGGGGACGTTTATCGCGATCGTCACAGGGCTTGGGCTTGGCGGCTATTTCTTTGAGACGGAGAACGGCCGGACGATCGTCTCAGTGATGCTCGTCACCGCGGCGGTGATCGGGGCGGCGCTTGCTACGCGATTTCCCCCGGCCCCTCCCCCTGAGACCCGCGCCGGATGGGGCGACTTTTTCTCGGCTTTTAAAGTCCCGGGCGTCACGTGGCCGATCCTTGCCAACGGCTATTTCTGGTTGGTCGGCGCGCTGTTGCTGGCGCACATGCCGTTGTTTGTCCGGGACCAGTTGGGCGGCACCAACCAGGACTATGCGCTGCTGAACGCGTTCTTCGCTCTTGGTGCAGGCATCGGCTCGATCATTGCCGGGCTGCTGGCCCCGCGCATGAAAGAGCCGAAAGTGATGAGCGCCATCGCGCTTGTGTTCGGGATCGCGTGCTTGATTGCGGTTTACATCACGACCCGGACACCGCTCGAAGGTCCGTATACGGTCTTTGGTGAAGCCGGACGTCCCTTGCTCATCCTCTTTGTGCTGTCATCCGCTGCGAACGGTGTGTTCGCGATCCCCATGCTCGCCAGCTTTCAGGCCAATGCGCCGAAGGATGTCAGTGCACGGGTGATGGGTGTCGCAAACATGACCAACGGGTTTCTGGCGACCATCGGCGCTATTCTCGCGTCTGTTCTTCGCCTCGCTGGGGTTGATCCAGCGCAGATGTTTCTCGCGCTCGCAGCCATGAGCGCGACGGTGCTGTTGATTATGGTGCTGCGGTTTCAGCGATACCGCAGCCGTGGGTTCGAAGAGAAAATCGCTTAACCGTTTGGGTTGCCGTCGACTGTCCAAAGAGACGCACACGGAATTCGGCGCGTATCGCAGCGGTCTTTATATTTTCCCGCAATTTCGGTGACTTCAGCGAACAGGCCCTTGTCGAGAGTGATCGGGTCAAGCCCGAGATCGATGAAGTTCTTGTTCTCAACGTGGAGGTCGTTCTCGTCCGCTTCGTTGCGCGGATTGTCGATCTGATCAATCTCCGCACCCGTCATATCAGCGATCATGTGAGCAAGATCGCGGACGCGGTGGGTCTCCACCATCTGGTTCATGATCAGGACACGGTCACCGCGGTTCGGCGGATTGAGGATCGCCAGTTCGACGCACCGGACCGTGTCTTGGATATGGATGAAGGCCCGGGTCTGCCCGCCGGTGCCGTGCACGGTGAGAGGATAGCCGATGGCTGCCTGCATCAAAAATCGGTTGAGCACCGTGCCGTAATCGCCGTCATAGTCGAACCGGTTGATCAGCGCTTCGTCCTTCTTCGTCTCTTCCGTCTGTGTACCCCAGACAATGCCCTGGTGCAGGTCCGTGACGCGGAGGTGGTCGTTCTTGGCGTAGTATTGGAAGAACAACGCGTCCTGGGTCTTGGTCATGTGATAGATCGACCCCGGATTGGCCGGGTACAGAATGTCCTGTTCGACCTCGCCGTTCTCACCCGCGTCGACCTTTACCTTGAGGTAGCCCTCCGGGATCTTCATGCCGGCTGTGCCGTAGCCGTAGACGCCCATCGTCCCGAGGTGGACAACGTGGATGTCGAGGCCCGTCTCCACGATCGCGGCGAGCAAGTTGTGGGTCGCGTTGAGGTTGTTATCGACCGTATAGCGCTTATGGCCCGCCGATTTCATCGAGTAAGGCGCGGCCCGCTGCTCAGCAAAATGCACGACGGCATTTGGCTGATACGCGCTCAGAAGGTCCCGGAACGCGTCATAGTCTTTCGCGACGTTGAGGATTTTCGCTTCGATTTTGTTGTTGGAAACCCGCTCCCAAGCTTCGAGACGGTCGGTGAGGCTGGCGATGGGTGTCAGCGACTGCACTTCGAGCTCGATGTCGATTTTGCGGCGCGACAGATCGTCGACGATCATCACGTCATGGCCACGCGCCGAAAGGTGGAGCGCCGTTGGCCATCCGCAAAAACCGTCGCCGCCGAGGATCATCAGCTTCATCACATCACCTCTGTCAGAAAATCTCGGCGGGTCTTAAGAGCGTTGTTGCGGTGCCGCAACAGCACGTTTTTGCGAGCTTTCAAGGGATCTGGGCGAGGTTTTGACGAAGCGGAACGCGGAGAACGTTGCCTGCGCCGCTTTAGGCGGGCCCTGAAGCCCAAAGGCGAAGAGGTTTCGGCCCCTCAACCTGCTTTTTACCCCGTAGGCGCTAGGGATTGCGCGATTTCGGGGATCGGCTCCGGATCCTCGGCACCGGTCCAAGCGGCCGATTGGTGCAGAGCGGCATAACAGACTTGCGACCGCTTCGCCGTTTGAGCCAATACGCAGCGCATCGCGGTCGACGTGAGGGGAACCAATGCACGACGGATCAGCCTTGACCCAACCAACGCTCGGGCCCGTGCACATGCTGCGCGCCGAGAATTCCGTGCAATTTCTCGAAGCTGTTTTCGAGATGTATAAAACGCGTCAGGTCTTTGCGATCCAGCGGGCTGATACCGGTCTCGAGGACCTTGTCGAAACGCTCCCCGCACCAGACACTTCTGAAGGTTCCCGGGGCTGGGTCAAACTCTCCTATTCGCCCGACCAATCAAACGAACCGGCGCAGATCGTCTTCACCTCAGGCACCGAGGGCAAACCGAAGCCGATCGTTCTGAGCCATCGCAATCTTGCCGATGTCACCGAACGCCTGAACGCGATGATGGAGCCGACGGCGGATATCCGCGAATATATCGGTGTGCCTGTCACCTATTCCTTCGGCATTGGCCGCGCCCGAGCGGTCGCGGCGGCGGGTGGCCAATGCTACCTGCCCGAACACTTCAACCCAGCCGAGATCCGCGACATGTTAGAGGCGGGCTCGATCAACGCGATCTCCGCCGTGCCGAGCCTGTGGCGCGTTGTGCTCCAAAACCCTGAGGTTCTGCAAGGCGTAGGGAACCGCGTCCGCTGGATCGAGATTGGCTCCCAGGCCATGTCCGCCGACGAGAAGGCCGCGATGAAGCGGCTGTTCCCAAAAGCGAAAATCGTCATGCACTACGGCCTGACTGAGGCCTCGCGGACGACGCTGCTGGATATTTCCGCGACGGACGATGCGCGCCTGGGTTCGGTGGGCGTGGCGGTGGGCGACGTCGCCCTGCGGCTTGGCCAGGATGACGCGATCGAGATCCGCGGCCCCCACGTGGCGCTGGGCAAGCTGACCGAAGGCGGCGTCATTGAGCCGCTGACAGACGACGAAGGCTGGCTCACCACGAAAGACCGTGGACGGATTGATGGCGACGACCTCTATTTCGAAGGCCGGCTCGACGATCAGATCAACGTCGGCGGCATCAAGACGTATGCCGAGGCGCTGGAGCACAGCATCGTCGCGTTAGTCCCCAGTGCGTCCGGTCACTTTGCGATCGGCGCGCGCCCCGACGAGATGCGCGGCATGACCGTCGTCCTCGCGGTCGCCCACAGCGCAAAGCACCTGCGGGATGTGTTGACCGCCGCGACGGAGACTGCGCTCGAGGCAGCCGGGATCGCCGCGCAGGGCGTTGTGACCACCGTCGACGTCGACACGCTGCCGGTGACCGAAACCGGGAAGGTCCGGCGCAACAGTCTCGCAGAACTTGCAGAGACAGCAACGCAAGCAGGCGGCGCAGCGGAGGCGACCGACGGCGCAGCCCTCTCCGTAACCATGGCGAAGGTTGCTGAGGCTTGGAGTAAGGTTCAGCCCGACGCAGCGATCGGCGCCAAGGACAGTCTCTACACCCTCGGCGCCGACAGCCTGACCAGCGTTCAGGTCGCGATGACCATGGAAACGATGGGCTTTCAGAAGGAAGCGGTGCAGGCCGCCCTTGAAGGCCGGACCGTGGAAGACATCGCCATGCTGGCCGATGGCGGCGCCGAAGCAGCCAGCCGCAGCCGCGCCCTGCCGAAAATCACCGTTGAACAATGGGCGATAAGCGGTGTTCGCGGCTTTATGATCCTCATGGTGCTTGTCTCGCACTGGGGCCGAGGATTGTTCGGCCGGGTCGGCCTCGAAGATCTCGACACTTACGTTCTCAGCCTCTTCTACCGCATGGGAACCGAAGGTTTCGCCGCCGGATTTGGCCTCGGCATCGCCTACATGCTAGCCGACTACGAAGAGAAAACAGGCTTCTATCTCAAGCGCATGCGGTTCAATTTCGTGCTTGTCAGTGTGGGGCTCTTGGCCATCGCGGTGGCGAAGTTTGGCGCCGCTACACTGAATGACACGGTGACACCGGCTCCAGCCATTACGGGCTATCTCTACAACGTCTTGATGTTCTTTGCGATTGCGATGGGAACGGCGCCGCTCTGGCTTGGTCCTTTGGCAAAGCTGAAAGACAGCGTTGTCGGCGTAGCTGCCGTTGCGGCTTGTTTTGTTGTTCTCGACGCTGCTGTGGAGGCGCTGTTCGGCGGCCCACCACTGGGGAACGCGTTCGAAGTTGTTCGCTTGATGGGCGTCGGCGGTTATAGCGTCTTCAAAATGTCAGCCATTACGCTCGCCGGCGTGGCCGCAGGCTTGGCGCTGATCAAGATGTCCTCCCACGCGGTGGCCGTGCGCAGTCTCATGCTGGGCGGGGCCTGCATCATGATCGTCTGCGGGGCTGCGATCTTCCAGATCGGCGGCTTCGATGCGTTCTTGCCGAGCCGCGAGTCGCTCTTGCGGACCACGTTGGGCGACCTCCTTTATGTCGGCTTTGCGATTACCTTGCTGGGCGGTTTGATCAGCCTGTTCGATCGCTATGACCGATTGCCCTTCCCAGCGATCTTCCCCGCGCGCCTCCTCGTCGTGGCGGGAGGCTTGGCCTTCGCGATCTATGTCGCTCAAGCCTTGGTGATACCGGTCAACCGCATGATCGAAAGCTTCGGTGTTCCCGAAGTGATTGCCATCGGCGTGCCCATGGCGGCCTTTTTAGGGGTCATCGGGTTTCTGAGCATCCGGCTCTACCGCAGTTACTTCTGAACCGGACGCTTATCCGGCGTGTGGAAAGTGACCACGACCAAGGGATCACGGATAGAGCTGAGCCGTGCTCCACCCTTCGCCCGTGCGCGAGAACAGCTTGCGATCATGCAGCCGGAACGGTCGGTTGACCCAAAACTCGATCGTGTTCGGGATCACCTTGAAGCCGCGCCAGAAATCCGGCCGCGGAACGTCGCGTTCGGCAAAAAGGTCTTCGTAATCAGCGGTTCGGGTCGCTAAAATCTCGGGGTCATTCATCTCCCGGGACTGCTGCGATGCCCACGCGCCGATCCGGCTGCCCCGGTCGCGGGTGGCGAAGTAGGCATCGGCTTCTTCATCACTCAACGGCTCAGCAACCCCTCGAACACGGACCTGGCGGCGGATGGACTTCCAATGGAACAGAAGCGCCACTGCAGGATTTTCCCGCAGCTGCACCCCCTTGGCGCTTTCCATATTCGTATAGAAGGAAAAGCCATGGTCGATGTCCTTCAAGAGCACCATCCGCACATCGGGACAGCCGTCGCGGTCGACGCTGGTCACAGCCATGGCGTTCGGATCGTTGATTTCGTGGGTGCCCGCCAGCTTCAGCCAGGCGCGAAACAGCGCCATCGGGTCACGCTCATCGCCGAACACGTCGCCTTGGTCGGCCTCGCCGCCAAACGCTTCCTGGGCCTTTTTCTCAGCCGCATAGGCTTCGGCAGACGGGGTGGCGGGGATCAAATTGCTGTCGTCATCGCTCATGCGCTTGGTCTAAGCCCGCTTGCGGCCCGCGGCTACCTTTCCTTGAGCCGCAGGGCGTAGGATACACGGGTCATGTCGCATAACACCTTCGGCCATCTTTTCCGCGTCACCACCTGGGGCGAGAGCCATGGTCCCGCCTTGGGCTGTGTCATTGATGGCTGCCCACCGGGGGTCCCGTTCGACCTCGGCGCTGTTCAGGCGGATCTCGACCGGCGGCGCCCTGGGCAATCGCGGTTTGTGACGCAACGCCAAGAAACCGACCAAGTTGAGGTCCTCTCGGGCGTTTTTGAGGATGACCGAACGGACGGTTTGGTGACAACAGGCACGCCGATCAGCCTGATGATCCGAAACGTTGATCAGCGGTCCAAAGACTACAGCGCGATCCGCGATACTTATCGACCAGGGCACGCTGACATTACCTACGATCAGAAATACGGCATTCGGGACTACCGCGGCGGCGGCCGATCGTCAGCGCGCGAGACAGCAGCGCGGGTTGCGGCAGGTTCTGTGGCGAGAATGGTATTGGACCGAACGTTCGGTAATGTTGAGATCTCCGCCGGACTCATCGCTATGGGACCGCACAGGGCTACCGGACGCGATTGGGATGCGACGGACCGCAACCCGTTCTTCTGCCCCGATCCAGACGCGGCGAAAGCGTGGGAAGCCCATCTTGATGCTGCCCGTAAGGACGGCAACAGCTTTGGCGGGCTCGTTGAAGTCGTCGCCACGGGTGTTCCCGCTGGGCTCGGCGCGCCAATTTACGGGAAGTTGGATCAGGACATTGCAAGCGCGCTGATGTCGATCAACGCTGCGAAAGCAGTGGAAATCGGCGATGGCCTGGCGGCTGCCGCACTGTCGGGTGTGGAAAACGCCGACGAAATGCGGATGAAAGACGGCGCTGTCGACTTCCTCTCAAACCACGCTGGCGGGATCCTCGGCGGTATTTCCACGGGCCAGCCGATCGTTGCGCGCGTGGCCATCAAGCCGACGTCCTCCATCCTCACGCCGAGAAGGACCGTGACCGCGCAAGGCGAGGACACGGACGTCGTCACCAAGGGGCGCCATGATCCTTGCGTGGCGATCCGCGCAGTCCCTGTGGTAGAAGCGATGATCGCTTGCGTCCTTGCTGACCACGCTCTGCGCCATCGTGGTCAAGTGGGCGCCTTCCCCGGCACGTGAGGCCTTCTCACAGTCGCGTCAGCGCCCTACGTTCAAGGCATGAGCGAAGAGAAACCCCTGCGCGGTCCGACGTCGTTGCCGAGCCCGCGCGCTGCCCTCGGCACGGTGCTCCGGTTGGGCGTCGCCTGCTTATTGGTCGGCGCGCTGCTGGTGATTTTCCGGGTGGACCCTGTGCGGTTCTGGAAAGAGCTTTTCTCGTGGATCCAAACCGGCCTCGTCGAGCTGTTCGGGACGTCTGTGCAGGGAATCGAGCTCGTTTTCACCCTCCTCGCCACCGGAGCGGTCATTGTCGTGCCGATTTGGTTGATCAGTAAGCTGCTGAGCGTTCGGAAATAGTCTCAGCCGCGCGCGTTGATCACGGCCAGGAAGGTTTCGCCGTAGACTTCGGCCTTGCGCATCCCCACCCCGTAGACCCCAAGCAGTTGAGCCTGGTCCTCCGGTCGCCGCACGGCCATGTCGATCAGTGTACGGTCGGAGAAGATGGTGTAGGCCGGAGCGCCCTTGGCCTTGGCGAGCTCGAGGCGCTTGGCCTTAAGCTTTTGCAGCAGCGCTTCGTCAAAATCGGCGGGCACCTCAACGGGCTGGCGGCGGAGTGTTCTTGCGGTGCTCCGTGCGCGCTCTTTGCGCATCGCGATCGTGGCCCCACCGCCGAGGAAGGCCCGGCCCTCGGGCGTTACGACGATCGAGCGGTACTCGCCCTGCATCTCCACCAGTCCTTGGGCTGCGAGTTGGCCAGCGAGGGACCGCCAAGACTTCGCCGAGCGGTCTGAACCGCGGGCGAAGACGCTGAGATCATCGTGACTCGCCTTCATCACCTTCTCCGTCTCTGCGCCCCGGAGCACGTCGACAAGGTGCGCTTGGCCGTAAACTTCGCCCGTTTCCATTGCCGCTTGCAGGAAGAGCTTCGCGTCGCCAGTCGCATCCTCCGTTTGCGGAGGGTCCAGGCAAACATCGCAGCGTCCGCAAAGCTCTTTGCGGATCTCACCGAAATACCCGAGCAGCAGGTTGCGGCGGCAGGTCAGCGCTTCGCAGTAGGCGGAGAGGGTGTCGAGCTTGCGCTTCTCATGGCGCTTGATCGCGTCAGGAGCGCCGCCATCGTCGATCATCCGGCGACGGAACATCAGGTCAGAAGCAGCGTAGAGCATGATCGCTTCGGCCGGACGACCGTCGCGGCCAGCGCGACCGATCTCTTGGTAGTAAGCCTCGGGCGAAGCGGGCATATCGCGGTGGATGACGAACCGGATATCGGGCTTGTCGATCCCCATCCCAAAGGCGATCGTGGCGCAGACGACAAGGTCGGGCTCGGACAAAAAGCGGTCGAGGCGATCCGCGCGCTCCTGGTCCGGCAGGCCCGCATGGTAGGCGACAGCGTTGTGCCCGGCCCCGCGCAGACGCTCGGCGAGGGCTTCGGTGTTCTTACGGCTGCCGCAATAGATGATACCTTGCTGGCCCCGCCGCTCAGCCACCAGCTCTTCAATGCGGGTGTCGGCCTTGCTCTTCTCTTCCACCGTCACGCTGAGGTTGGGGCGATCGAAGCCGGAGACGAACAGACGGACATCGTCAGCGAACAGACGTTTGGCCATATCGGCCCGGGTCTCTTCATCCGCCGTCGCTGTAAAGGCTGCAACGGGTGTCTGGGGTCGCAGGTCTTTGAGGTGCTCAAGAGCGAGGTATTCGGGGCGGAAATCGTGGCCCCATTGGCTGATGCAATGGGCTTCATCGATGACGAAGAAGGAGACCTCAGCGGTCTTCAGCGCAGCTTGCATCCGCTCGGTCGCGAGGCGCTCTGGCGACATGTAGAGGAGCTTGATATCCCCTGCGAGGGCGCCCTTCCAGTCGGCGACGTTCTCGGCGCGATCACGGCCTGAATGGATCATCCCAGCCGGAACCCCGAAGCTCTGAAGGAGCGCCACTTGGTTTTGCATCAAAGCGATCAGGGGGCTGACGACCACTGCAAAGCCGGGGCGCATCAGCGCAGGGAGTTGGAAGCAGAGCGACTTGCCCGCGCCGGTGGGCATCACTGCGAGGACGTCCTCTCCGGCGAGGAGCGCGTCGACCACCGGGCGCTGGCCAGGGCGGAAGTCATCGAAGTTGAAGGTTGCGCGCAAGGCCTCGCGGGGGTCGTCGGTTTCGGGGGCACGCGCGGCAACAGCTTCCATGGGTAAGGAATGAAGCGCGTTGCCGGGACAGAGCAAGGACGATCACGATCCTTCTGCGCGGCACCCCTCGATTTTATCCAGCGTGATGCGGAACGGCCCGTCTTGGCCGTCGGCGAGGATAATGCCGATCTCTTCGACCTTCGCGGGATCAAAAGGCGGCGCGTCAACGGTTCGGCCGAAGATGCTCGTGCGCATGTCCGTGAGCGCAATGTCGGTAACGCCTGCGCCGTCTGAAGGCGGGATCGCCGCTTGGTAGCTGATGGGACGGCGGAACCGGCGCGCGTCGGTGCGGAATGTCATTTTATACGCCCGACCGTCGCTGCTCCAATGAAGCCGCATGCTTTCGACTCCAGCCAAGGCGCCTGGCTCGACTTGGCGCCTTAGGGACGAGAAGCCGCCGCCATTGGTGTTGATCACGCCCTCGAAGATCAGTTGGCCGTCGTCAGTGCGCGTCAAACCCTCGGACAAGCCGCCCATGACACCGTCATTGACGACCACCCACCGGGGTGCTTCGTCAGGGCCGAAGCTGTCGATGGAAAAACATGTCTCCGCCATTAGGCTGCCTCCAAGGAGCAAAAATTCAAGCATCTGGTCCTCCCGCACCGGGCCGCTGACGGAGACTTATAGCGCGTCCGCTCTCTGCCCATGACACAGTTTGCCTCTCCGTTACGCTAGCAAGGATGGCGCAAAGCCTTTAGACCGCCGAACATGCTGACGTTTGATCCCGCGCTGTTCCGCCCCGAAGCCATTTCCGCCGAAACCCAATCGATGAACGATACAATCGAAGCGGCGCTCGCGGAGGCGCCGTCGATTATGGAGCTCGGCGCGCAGAAGGTTCGGGAGCTGCGCCGCGAGGGCAAGGGCGTGATCACGATGGAGCCTGAGAGCGCGATTGCGCGGTGGGAAACGGCATCGGCTTTAGGCCTCGATGTTCCCGTTCGGGTGTTCACGCCAGCGGGGGATACGCGGGGCGTCTACCTGCACATCCACGGCGGCGGGCACACGCTTGGATCCGCCGACAGCCAGGATCAAACGCTGGAGCGGTTGGCCCAGCGCGCAGCAGTGGTGGTCGTTAGCGTCGAGTATCGCTTGGCGCCGGAAAATGTTTGGCCGGCGTGTGCGGATGATTGCGAGGCGGCCGCCGTTTGGACGGCAAAGAACGCGGAGCGCCTCTCTGGCTCAGCGCAGGTTGTCGTCGGAGGTGAAAGCGCTGGTGGGCATCTCTCAGCCGTCACGATCCTACGTATGCGGAACAATCACGATTACCGCTTTGCCGGTGCGAATCTCGTTTACGGCGTCTATGATTATTCCGAGCTGCCCGCTTTGCGCAATTGGGGCGACCGCAACCTGATCATCAACACACCGATCGTCCACTGGTTCTCTGAGCAGCTGCGCCCCCACGCGCAGTTTGGTGACATGGACACAAAGGACCCTGACCTATCACCCGCCTACGGGGACCTGACCAATCTGTGTCCGGCGCTTTTCTCCTGCGGCACGCTGGACCCTTTGCTCGATGACACGCTGCTGATGGCGCCGAAGTGGCTGGCGGCAGGCAACGGGGCGGAGCTGGCGATTTATCCGGGCGGCGTCCATGCGTTCGATATGATCCCTGACTTCACGCTGGCGCGGGAGCACCATGAGCGGGCGGCGGCGTTCATCGCCAAGTGCCTGTCGTGACCTGGCCCCTCGGCTTTCCGGAGCCGCGAGAGGTTCGGGCGGGTGACGTCACATTCTCCGTGCACGAAGCAGGGCATAAGGACGGCTTGCCCCTCCTCCTGATCCACGGTTGGCCGGAGCTGGCCTTCTCCTGGGCGCCGATGATGGAAGCGCTGACGAAAGCGGGTTGCAGGCTGATCATGCCTGACCAAAAGGGCTTTGGCCGCTCATCGAAACCCGACGATCCTTCCGCCTACGCTATGACGGCGCTGACTGCGGATTACGCCGCGCTCCTTGACGCCCTCAGCTTAGAGAAAGTGGTGATGATTGGCCACGATTGGGGCGGCGCGATCATCTGGCCCCTGGCCCAGCGCTACCCTGAGCGAGGCTTAGGCGTTGCCAGTCTGTGCACCCCCTATCCGCCCCTTGCCCCGGCGCCGCCGCTGGCGATCTACCGACGCAAGATGGGCGATGCGTTCTACATTGTTCAGTTCCAAGACGAAAAGCTGCCAGACCGGGTCTTCGGCGGGAAGGAAGAGGCGTTCTTCCCCTTCATCTTCCGCCCAGGTCCTGATCGCGCGCGGTGGAAAGACCTGATGCCAGGCGTCATGGCCTTGCCCGACCGCTTCGCCGAAAGCCGAGGCGGGTATAAGGACGTTGTCATGCCGCCCGAGGCAATCGATGTCTACGCCGAGGCCTACCTCGCGTCAGGCCACAAAACGCCAACCATGGTCTATCGGCAGATCGACACCCACTGGGAAGAGCGCAAAGCCTTCAACCCTGACATCACGCTTCCCGCGCTGATGGTCACGGCCGAGCGCGATCTGATGCTTCCGCCCGAAGCTTCCGCCGGGATGGAAGACCGCATCCCCAACCTCACCCGCGCCGCGATCGACTCCGGCCACTGGATCACCTGGGAAGCGCCAGGCGCCGCGAGCACGGCGATCATCAGCTGGCTGAAGACCGAAAAGCTGCTCTAGCGATCATCGTCCGCCGAAGAGCCGCAGAAGGATCGTCCCCACAACGCTGATCACCAAGCACGTCACGATCGGAAACATGATCCGCGTGCCGCCGCGCTCAATGGTGATGTCCCCCGGCAACCGCCCCAACGGCAATTGCGACAGCCACGGCCAGAGGAGCTCCGCGGTGAGGATCACGATCCCGACAATCACCAGAACTTTGTGCATCATCCCTCTGTTATGGGGAGCGGCACTGAAGAGTTGAAGCCTCGCCCAGAACCTGCGATGCGGAGCGCAAGACAGTCTCAACGATAGAGGATGACCCATGGCTGAGAAACCCGAGCGTATCACCATTCTCGCCCGCGAGTTCAGTGCGGCGGCCCTAGAGTTCCACCGGGGCAAGATGGCTGAAAAGGGTTATGCGATGGAAGGCTCGATCACCCCGCGCAACTTCCAGATGATCGAAGGCCACGATGTGCCGAAGGACCTGTTCGACGGCGAAGTGCTGTTCGCGGTGACCTTCCGGCTCAAGCCAAGTGACGCTGCTTAAGCTTCTGTTGAGCCACGGGCCTGGCTGGTAGGTTCGCAGCGAGCTGAAGAGAGGAAGGACGCGATGGTGACGCGCTTGACGGTCGGGCTCTGTGCCCTTGTTGCGGTAGCGGGATGCGCGACCCAGTCGAAACTGACCATCGAGGATCGGCTTGAGAACATTGGGCTCGCGCCTGATCGGGCGGTTTGCATGGCGTCCGAGCTCGACGATCGTTTGAACGACGAGCAGCTCGCTAAGTTTGCGCGCTTCACCGTTGAGCTCGACCGCGCGACGACCACGCGGGATGCCATTCGAAGCCTGCGGGCGATCGACGACAACCGGATCGCGGGCGCCGTTGCCGCATCTGCATTCTCCTGCGCCCTGCAATAAAGACGACGCCATGATCGGAAATGTCGACCCGCGGTTCAACGCGGTGAAAGAAGCGTTGGCCAGCAGCGTCGCGCAAGGCGATGACCACGGCGCGCAGGTCGCCGTCTTTATTGCGGGCGAGGCTGTGGTCGACCTCGCCGATGGCTTTCAAGACACCGCCAAGACGTTGCCGATGACGACGTCGACGCTGGCCTCGGTGTTCTCCTCAGGAAAGGCAGTATGCGCCGCGCTCATCCTGGATCGCGTGTCTGCAGGCGATTTGAGATACGACGACAAAGTCTCGTCGCTTTGGCCTGAATTTGTCGGCGGCGGCAAAGAAGACCTGACGGTCGCTGAGGTGCTCTCCCACCAATCGGGGCTTTCAGGGTTTGCCGCGGAACAAGAGCCGACGATCTGGATTGACTGGGATAAAACGACGTCAGCGATCGCGGCGATGGAACCCCTGTTCCCGCCGGGCAGTGCCAGCGGGTATGGGCCGCAAACCTTCGGCTATATCGCAGGTGAGATCCTAAGGCGCACCACAGGCAAAGGCGTCGCGCAGCATTTACGTCGGATTACGCGCGATGTCGTCTGCGGCCTCACCCTGTCCGAAGCGACGCGGGTGACCCCAATGATCAAGCCGAAGCGCTCGCCCGATCTCGGGCCGATCACGCCCATCAAACGAGCTGCATTTCTCGAGAAATGGTCCTCACCTTCGGGCATGTCCCGCCAGCAATGGTCGTCGGCCGAGATCCCTGCGTCGAATATGCATGCCTCAGCCCGCGGACTTGCGGAGGTCATGCAACTCTTCGCCACGGGACGCATGGGCGCTCAGTTGAGCGCGGCCGACACCGCGCGTGAGGAGTGCTGGTCTGAACGGATCAGCGGTGACGACCTCGTCCTCCCCTTCAACCTCTCCTGGGGCGCAGGATTGATGCGCGAAAACGGTGGTGTCTTTGGCGCACCGGCAACCGCGATCGGCCATTACGGCTTTGGAGGATCTTGCGTTCTGGCCGATCCGGCGCGAGAATTGTCGCTCGCGTATGTGCCGAACCAACAATCGCCGCACCTCCTGGCCGATCCCCGCGCTGTTCGCTTGGTCGAGGCTGTTTACGCCGCCCTTGGCTAAACAGGACGCAGGAGCCGTTGGCGGGCGCATCGAAGCAGGGCACGGCTGAACCAGACGTTCGCAAGCGTGCCAGGGAGCTTGATAAGTGATTGCAGCAGCCCTTTTTCTCACCGTCGCTGGGTTCGCCGAGCCCGACCCTCAGGCGTTTGAAGCGTTCAAAGCGTCGTTTCGGGCCGAAGCGCTCGACGCCGGGATTCACGCCGACATCTACGACCACGAGATGGAAACGGTGAGCCTCCTCCCCGTCGTGTTCGAACGGGACAGCAACCAGCCAGAGTTCGTCCGGCCCATTTGGGACTATCTCGACAGCGCGGTCTCCGACACGCGGGTTGCGAACGGCCGCAAAGGGTTCGCTAAGCAGCAACGCGCTCTCATGATGGCTAGCGAGGCGTACGGTGTCGATGCAGGCGTGATCGCAGCAATTTGGGGGCTTGAATCCGCCTACGGAAAGATTTTGGGGACAAACGACATCCTCTCCGCCCTTGCGAGCTTGGGCTTTGAGGGGCGACGGACCAGTTTTGGTCGCAGCCAACTCATCGCTGCACTGACGATCCTCCAAGAAGGCTACGCCACCCGCGCGCAACTGAAAGGAAGCTGGGCGGGCGCGATGGGGCAAACGCAGTTTATTCCGACCACGTACTTGGCCTACGCCGTTGACCAAAACAACGATGGCCGCCGTGATCTTTGGGCGGATCAAGAAGACGTCTTCGCCTCGACAGCCAACTATCTTGATCAAAGCGGCTGGCGCACCGGGCAGCCTTGGGGCGTTGAAGTCACCCTGCCCGAAGGTTTTGACTATGCCGTGGCTGACGGCCGAAAAATGTCCGTCGTCGAATGGATCAAACGCGGCGTACGCGGCGCCAATGGTGTCCTCAGCGACAGTGTTGACGTTGATTTACAAGCGAAACTTCTCATTCCTGCGGGTGCAAACGGCCCTAAGTTTCTAACGTTCAAGAACTTTGACGTGATCAAGCGCTATAACAACGCGACGTCGTACGCCCTTGGGGTCGCACTCCTCAGTGATCGGATTAAAGGCAGTGACACGAGCGTCATCCAATCTTGGCCCCGCGATGATCGTCCGTTGACCCGGTCCGAGCGCGAACGGCTGCAACAAGCGCTCGCGGCAAAGGGCTTTTCCGTCGGCGCGATCGACGGCGTGATCGGGCCGAACACGCGCCGCGCCCTGCGTGCGTGGCAGAAGAGCAATGGTCTGCCCGCTGACGGATATCCGTCAGCCATCGTTCTCGCAAAATTGCTCGAGGCGTGACGCGCCTGACGCCGCCGCAACTTGAAGACGATGGGGACACGATCCGATCGACGGCGTTTGATGACATCTACTATTCGCCCGAAGACGGCCTTGCTGAGACACGTTACGTTTTCATCGATGGGAATCGCCTGCCCGAACGGCTCGCCAGCATGCGGCCAGGCGCGCCCTTTGTCATTGGCGAGCTTGGTTTCGGGACCGGACTGAATGTTCTTGCGGCGTGGACTGAGTATGTTGCTTCGGCTGCTAAGGGTCCTCTTCACATTTGGTCCTGCGAAGCGCACCCTCTCCAGCGAGCGCAGTTTCGCGACATTCAACAACGGATCGGCGAGCGATGGCCCGAACTCGCTCCGTACGCCGCGCGTTTGGCTGCGCTCTATCCTGAACCAAGGCCAGGACGGGTCAGCATCCACCTCGACGACGGGGTCACCCTGACGCTCTGTTTCGGCGATGCTTTGGGCGCGCTGCAAGAGTCCGATTTCGCCAGCGATTGCTGGTTCTTAGACGGATTTGCGCCGTCGAAAAATCCCGCAATGTGGGCGCCCGAACTGCTGTTCGAAGTCGGCCGTTTGAGCAAAGCCAAAGCCAGCGCAGCCACATTCACGGTTGCTAGCGCAGTCCGCGGCGGTCTCGAAGCAGCAGGCTTTGCGTGGGAAAAAGCGCCTGGTTTTGGCCGCAAAAAACACATGCTCCGTGCGGTGATGAACCGCGTACCGGACCACAGGCCCTCACAGCCGTGGTACACACGGCCTACCCCCCGCGCAGCCGGAGACGTCGCGGTCATCGGCGGAGGGATCGCGGCCGCGCATATGGCCCACGCCCTCAACGAAGCCGAGCGCGGCGTTACGGTGTTTGCTGAGCAAGGCCTTGCCGCGGGCGCTTCTGGAAATCCTGCGGGCTTGATCATGCCGCGTTTGGACGCGGACACGTCACCTGCCGCTCTCTTCTACCGCGATGCATTTCTGGCCGCCGTCGATGCCTACACAGATCTTCCTGAGGATGTCTTCAACCCGTGCGGGGGAGAAATGGCTTTTCCGGAGGATAAAGCGACGGCAATTGATGCTCTTGCTCAGTGGCCAGACGGTATATTGCAATACAGAGATGGACGGATGTACGTTCCTTGCGGCGGTGTGCTCAATCCTAAGGCCGCTGTTAAAACGCTCGTCGGAAGCCTTTCGTGCCAAGAAGTTCGCATCACGCGTGTTGAGCAGCGGGATGAGGCTTGGTGGCTGGAGGATCGTAATTCCCGTGCCTACGGACCTTTTGCTTCGGTTGTGCTGTGTACTGGAGCCGAGAAGGGCTTGCGTGAAGACAAACCGATCAAACCGTCGCTGGGGCAGATCGACTGGTTTGCCGGGCCGCCGCCTGGCCATGTTATCACCGATGGACATTATGTTGCCCCTTTTGGCGAGGGGGTGATGACCGGTGCGACGTATGCCCCGTATCAGGGAGGCACGATTGAAGCGACCTCGGAGAATACCGAGCGCAACAGGAACGCGGCGCGCGCGCTGCTTGGGCGCCTGCCCGAAACACATCTGGGCACCCGCGCGGCGCTGCGCGCGACAACGCCGGATCGGCATCCGATTGCGGGACCTATCCTTGATGCAGTTCGGGCGATTGAGGCTTATGCTGGGTTGAAAACCGGGCGCCGCGATGATTATCCGCCTGCGCCTTATCGGCCAGGGCTCTTTGCCCTTACAGGTCTGGGCTCACGAGGGCTTGTCACCGCGCCGATCCTCGCAGCACATGTTACGGCGTTGATATCAGGCGGCGTTTCGCCGTTGACGCGGGCTGCATCAGATCTGGTGCACCCCAGCCGATTTTTGATCAGAGATCTTAAGCGCGGGCGGGTTAGCGCTTAACGCAAGCCGCGAGGTTGCGCTCGCCTACTGAGTTCATCCGGGCAAGGACCGTCCGTGAACGGCCTCGAACGTACGGCCCTGGGGGATCGACACGCCAGGAGTTTGGCGCTGGTAACACTGATGCCAAGAGCGCAGCCTCGCGGCGCGAAAGATCGGCCGCTGACTTCCCGAACCGCGCTTGCGCTGCTGCCTCAGCGCCGAAGAGCCCGTCGCCCCACTCTGCGACGTTGAGGTAGATCTCCATGATCCGGCGCTTGGGATAAAGCAGCTCCATCGGAACGGTGAAGCCGGCCTCGGCAAGCTTTCGAATAGGTCCGCGGCCGGGCCAGAGGAAGGCATTTTTGGCCGTCTGTTGACTGATTGTTGAAGCGCCGCGAAGTGGCTTGCCCTTTTTATAATCATTATACGCCGCTTTGATTTCACCGAAGTCGAAACCGATGTGCCTACAGAACTTCATGTCTTCCGCAGCAACCACGGCGTCGATCAAGTGCGGGGAGATTTGATCGAGGCCTCGCCAATCATATTGGATTTCCTGACCTTGGAGTGATCGCAGCGCCATCAGCGTTGTTCCCGGGACCGGCGCAAATCGGTACAGCAGGACGAACAATACAGCGACGCTGAAAAGCCCGATCAGGCCTCGCGCACAATAGGTTAGGAACTGCGCGATCATGATGCGAGGGCTTCGGCGATCCCGGGCTGACCGGACACGCCCTGAGGACTGTCAAGCCACGCCTCGCAGCATGCTTTCGACAACTTCCGTACACGCAAGATATAGCTTTGGCGCTCGGCGACGGAAATTACGCCGCGCGCATCCAGGAGATTGAAGAGGTGCGAAGCTTTGATGCACTGCTCATAGGCGGGGAGCGGGAGCTTTTTTCCGCCATCGGGCAGCAGGGCCAAGCAGGCTTCTTCGGCCTCGACGAACTGGCGGAACAAAACCTCCGTATTGGCATGCTCGAAATTGTAGGCCGATTGCTCGACCTCGTTTTGGTGGAAGACGTCCGCATACGTGAACGGCGTGCCGTCAGGCTTTTCGCCGCCGTAGATCAGATCAAATCCGTTGTCGACGCCTTGCACATACATGGCCAAGCGCTCGAGGCCGTAGGTGATTTCGCCGGTGACGGGCTTGCAATCGAAGCCCCCGACCTGTTGAAAGTACGTGAACTGACTGACTTCCATGCCGTCGCACCAGACCTCCCAGCCAAGGCCCCAAGCGCCGAGAGTGGGGCTCTCCCAGTCATCTTCGATGAACCGCACATCGTGCTGGGTGCGGTCGATACCGATGGCGTCGAGCGAGCCCAGGTAAAGGTCCTGGATGTTCTCGGGACTGGGCTTTAGCACCACTTGGAATTGGTAATAGTGCTGAAACCGGTTGGGGTTACCGCCATAGCGCCCATCGGTGGGCCTGCGGCAGGGCTGCACATAGGCAGCGTTCCAAGGCTTCTCGCCGAGGGACCGCAAGGTCGTCGCGGGGTGGAACGTGCCCGCACCCATTTCGAGATCATAGGGCTGTAAAACCATACAGCCGTGCTCTGCCCAGTAGTGTTGCAGGGTCAGGATAAGGTCCTGAAACGAAAGCGGCGGTGCGGAATTAGACACAGCGAAGAGCCCCGTGGAATCGTCGTCGACCAGCGCTCTCTAGCGGGTTATTCCCCGCCTGCAACGACCCTGCGGAGGCCGACCAGACGCAGGGACATCGACGCCAGGACACTCGCGACGGTCACGACGATGAAGAGCACACAATATCCTTTGAGTGCTTCAAGCCCCGGCGAGGGAAGCTGCGGCCCGGGGATCGCTCCCGCGAGGGTCTCTGCGGCGCGCGTCTGGCCTAGGCCCGGCACGAAAGCGAGCGCCAGAAAACCCAGGAGCAAAAAGGTATGGCTCACCGATAGAAGGTTGGGTGCGACCAGCGCGAAGCTCTCGCCCTTACGCCGGGCGAAGTACAAAGCGATCACGATCGCGGGGAGGGCGAAGCCAGCGTAGCCGAGGCCGATCGCGAGGGCGGTTTCGCTGTCCTGACCACCAAGGCTAAGGCCGGTAAATCCAGCCGCAACGAGAGAGGCGATGAGAACCCCGGCGGGCGCCGCGAGGAACACAGGCCGCCGAAACTGCAAAACGGCAGGGGTGATGGGCTTCCTCAGCCGAGGGGCGGTATCATCGTAGAGCAGCCGAGACGCCGCTGCCTCTTGATCCCCACGCTCGTCCATACGACTCCCCAACATCGACTTTCGATATAGCCGAGGCCTGCCTCTGGCGAAAGCCATCACGCTGGAGAATATTGCCGACGACGCATGGGACAAGGACGCCGCGGCGACGTTCCCTTTCTTGCCAGCCCCCACCAATAGCCCTATCGGCGGGCTATGGTTGATACACGGCTGATCGCAGGCTTGCGCGAGATTGCGGGCGACTATGATGGTTTGCTCTGCGACGCGTGGGGCGTGATCCATAATGGGCAGACGCTTTATCCCGGCGTCGAAGAGGCGCTGACCAATTTCCGCCAGCAGCAAGGGCCCGTCGTGGTGCTGACCAATGCGCCGCGGCCATCGCATCTTATCCCGGCGCAGCTCGATCGGATTGGCCTGTCGCGCGGCGCCTACGACCTCGTTGTCACATCAGGCGACGCGACCCACCAGGTGATCAAGGACCTTGCGGATAAACCGTTCTTTCGCATCGGCCCGGCAAAAGACGACGCGATGTTCGAAGCGCTGTCGATCCAGTTCACCTCGTCCGACGAAGCAGAAGCGATCTTCTGCTCGGGGGTGAATGACGATTTCACCGAGACACCCGAAGATTACCGCGGCATGCTGACAAGCCTCGCCGAACGCGGCTTACCGATGGTCTGTGCCAACCCCGATATCGTCGTCAAATTCGGCGACAAGATCATCTACTGCGCCGGCGCCATTGGTCAGCTCTACGAGGAATTGGGCGGAAAGGTCTTGCTGGGCGGCAAACCCTTTGGCCCGATCTATGATTTGGCGCGTGCACGGATTAAGGATGAAACGGGGAAGAGCCCGAAGAGGTTCCTCGTCATCGGCGATGGGATCGACACGGATATTCGCGGTGCGAACAATCAGAACTATGATTGCCTGTTCATCGCCGACGGGATCTTCGCCGAAGAGGCCCGGGATCAAGGTCAGCTCTCGGCGGCAAAACTGGCATCGGCCCTCGATGCGCGCGGTGTCCATGCCGCTTACGGGCTCGACAGTCTCGTCTGGTGAGCTTGATCCGTGCACCTCTCGCCTGCCCATTGGCAGAGGACCTTCGCGGGTCCGTTGCCGTAATGGGCAATTTCGATGGTGTACACCGTGGGCACAAGGCTCTGATTGCGCAGGGCAAAAAGCTCGCTGACCGGCTTGAGGCTCCTTTTGCTGCGATCACGTTCGAGCCGCATCCTCGGCGCGTGTTTCGCGCCGATGCGCCGCCGTTTATCCTCACGCCTCTGGAGGTGAAGGCCGAGCTTCTTGAGGAAGCTGGGGCGCGGAGTGTCTTCGCGCTGCCGTTCGTTGATGATCTCTTTAAGCAGTCCCCTGAGGAATTTGTGACCTCCGTGTTGCAGCAGACTTTGGGCTTGCGGGGGGTGGCAACAGGCCAGGATTTTCAGTTCGGCGCTGGCCGTGCCGGGTCATCGGAGACGCTTGCCAAAATCGCCACGTCACTCGGCATCGCGTACGAAGCTATCGTCCCCGTGGGAGATACGGACGAAAAATTCTCATCCAGCTCCGCGCGTGAGGCCCTACGCAAGGGTGATCCCAAGACGGCGGCGCACGTTCTCGGGTACAATTGGTTCCTGGACGGAATGGTCACCGAGGGCCGCAAGCTGGCGCGGCAGCTGGGCTTCCCGACCGCGAACGTCGTCCTCGGTGATGTTCTGCGCCCTCTCTATGGCGTGTACGCGGTCCATGCGGAGGTCGAGGGCACACAACTGCCCGGCATTGCCAATATCGGCGTTCGGCCCACGGTCGATGGTCAAGAGGAGCGCCTGGAAGTGCACCTTTTTGACTGGGATGGCGACCTCTACGGCAAGACGATCCGGTGCCGCTTCGTCGACTTTATCCGCGAAGAGCGTCCGATGGAGGGGCTCGACGCGTTGAAGGCGCAAATCGCGGAGGATTGCGGGAAAGCGCGCGCCATCTTGGCTGCGTATGAACGGTGAATGACCCCGTTGAGGGCTACAACAACGCAGCAAAAGAGCTGGCGCGTCGTTACGCTTCTCTCGACCCCGAGGACGTTCTCCGCCCGGTACTCGGCTTTATCCCGGATGCCCCTGCGCGCCTCTTAGACTTGGGTGCTGGGACCGGGGACACTGCCGCTTGGTTTGCTGCAAAGGGGTATGACGTTGTGGCCGTCGAACCCGCAGCAGAATTGATGCGCGAAGGCGAAGCGCTCCGTGGCCGGACGGGTTTTCAGTGGATCGATGACCGTTTGCCTGCGCTGCAGACCCTCACCAGCACTGCGGGGCGCTTCGATATCATCTTGGCGATCGGCGTTCTACACCACCTCACGCCTGCGGATCAAACACACGCTCTAAGTTCGGCCGTGCGGCTTTTGGCGAGCGACGGTCGGGTCATCCTATCCCTTCGCCACGGACCGTGCCCGGACGATCGACCTGGCTATCCTATCTCGGTGCCCTCACTTCTGTCGTGTGCGGAGAATAATGGGCTTGCCGTTCGGCTTCACCAAAGAGCGGGCTCGATCCAAACCGCGAACCAGAAGGCGGGCGTTACGTGGACCTGGCTGGTGCTCGAGCCGCTTTAGTCGGCGTTAAGGCGCGGTTGCGAACCCTTCGACCGTCACCTGGTCGACGATAAACTCAGCGGGTCTTAGAGGGGCAAATCCCACGGAGATGATCAATCGGCCTTGGTCGAGATCGACTTGTGTCATTGTTTCGCCAAGGCCGCAGCGGACAAAGTACGCTTCGTCCGGGGTGCTGCCCGCAAACGCGCCGGCGCGGAGCAGATTGGCCAGAAACGCTTCCACCGAGGCCCTCGCGGCTTGCCAGGTGGCTTCCTCATTCGGCTGTAGGGCGAGGACCTGCAGATTGAACCGCAAGGTCTGGCGGATGTGATCGCGGAAGCGCCGTACGGAAATGAAACGGTCTTCGTCCCCCTCGGGCGCAAGGGTACGGGCAGCCCAAACAACAGTACCCGCACCGGGAAGTGTACGGATCGTGTTCACGCCAACGGGGTTGAGAACCTCAGTCGCGGCGGTCGTATGGTTCGGCGCCACATCATGGCGAAGAACAGCAGACGTCCCTGCCGGGGCGGACCACACACCGCGGGTTTGGTCCGTGCGCGCAATGACACCAGCAACAGCCGGCCCAACGGCGTCATCATCGGCGCCGCCGCCCGTTATGAAATTCCCATAAAGCGCAGCGTGCGCTGTCTCGATCCCGATCGCTTCTCGCCAGCTCAAGACGGCGTCGACGCTGTCAACCCGGGTTCCGCCAAGCACGGCAGGCGTATCGATAATAGCCATCGCAGAAAGGGACTGCGCCGTCTCTGCAGCCGCAGCGTAGACCGAAGCGGCCGCCCCCACGTCGTCGTAGGCTAACGCAGCAGCCTCCGGGACGAGTATAAGGCCAATCGGCAGAGGCCGGTTCGCGCCCGGCCAACCGGAAGCAAACAGCCCCCCAACGGCTTCGATGCCTTTCAGGCCGAGCGCTGGATCCCGATCGCCAATAAGCCCCGCTGCCGTCCCATCACGCGCTGGCCAGAGCGTCAGTCGCTTCCCGCCATTGGCAAAGAACTGGCGGACCCACCGCTCAAGCTGACTGGCCCCGCCTAAACGTACGGAAATGTCGTCGAGAGCGCTGAGGAACGAAACCGTCACGGGTTTTGGATCCGCAAGGATCGAGGTGACCAGCACCGTTTCCGATGTTTCCAACGGGCGGATCGTGGGGATCGGCACCGTTAGCTCTTCGATATAAACGCCAGGGTAGAGAACGCGCGGACCGGCGTGAGCGACCGAGGGCGCGAGACCGGCCATGGTCGAGGCCTTCAGAAAATGTAGTCGATCCAGGCTGACCATTGGCCTCTCCCCTCGTTCCCCGATGGGCGCAGCATGTCAGATCTGACGCGCCATGCAAAAGCTGAAAGGATCGCGGACATAGGGTCCAAACCGGTCACAGAGCTCGAAGCCGAACCGGGCGTAGAGTCTCCGCGATGCTGCAAAACCCTCGGAGCGGCCTGTTTCTAAAACAAGACGGCGAAAGCCAGAGGCACGCGCTTCATCGATGACGTGCTCGACAAGCTCTGATGCAACCCCATGATTTCTATGCTCTTCACGCACGTGCATGGTCTTGATCTCCCCCTCGTCCGCCGACCGGCAAGCCAGCGCGATGCATCCCACAGCCGCACCGTTCTCGATCGCAATCCAAAACCGCACATCGTCCGAGGCAGCGGCTTCCACATCCAAGGCGTGGCCGCTGTCTGGCGGGGTGTGGCGCTCAGCATGGGCCTTTTGCAGGGCGATCAACTCCACCACGCGCGGGTCACCGGGCGCGGCCAGTTCAATTGTCACCCTATTCATGCGTCACTCCTTGAAGTTCCTAGCGCTTTGCCCCGACCGGCGCTAAGCGGCGCCCATGGCTGACGATCAACGTTCGACGAACGATTACAAAGACACTTTGTTCCTGCCGGCAACGGAATTTCCGATGCGCGGCGGACTCCCGAAAAAAGAGCCCCAGTACATCAAACGCTGGGACGAGATGGACCTTTACGGCAAGCTTCGCGCCGAGGCGAAGGGGCGGACGCCCTACGTGCTGCACGACGGCCCGCCCTATGCCAACGGGCACCTGCACCTGGGTACCGCGCTCAACAAAACGATCAAGGACCTGATCGTTCGCACACGGCAGATGGCAGGCTTTGACGCCAACTACGTCCCCGGCTGGGACTGCCATGGCTTGCCGATCGAGTGGAAGGTGGAAGAGGCCTTCCACGGCAAAGGCCGGAAAAAAGACGATGTTCCGCCGTCTGAATTCCGTTCCGCCTGCCGGGAATACGCTGCGAAGTGGATCGATATTCAGAAGGCGGAATTTAAGCGCCTCGGCATCGAGGGGGATTGGGGCAATCCCTACCTGACGATGAACTTCGAGACCGAAGCAGCGATTGTGCGCGAGTTCCTGACCTTCGCCGAGAAAGGCATGGTCTATCGCGGCTCGAAACCCATCATGTGGTCGCCGGTGGAGCAGACAGCGCTGGCCGAGGCCGAGATCGAGTACCACGATCATCAGTCTACGACCATTTGGGTTCGCTTTCCGTTTGTGGAGGCGCCCGAAGGCCTGGAGGGCGCGGACGTTGTCATCTGGACGACGACCCCCTGGACGATCCCTGCGAACCGGGCGGTGTGTTATGGGCCGGGCATCTCTTACGGCCTTTATGAGGTGGAGAGCGTGCGCCAAGACCTCGATTTCGCGCCCTTTGCGAAGCCGGGTGATCGGTTGATCCTCGCGGACAGTCTGGCTGAAGACGTGTTCGGTGCAGCCTTTGTCGATACCTACAAGCGCGTTGGCGATGTGCCGCCTGGCAAGTTTGAGGGCGCCAAATTGTGGCATCCGCTGAAGGGCCACGAGGGCGCTTATGACTTTGAAGTCTTTGCGCTTCCTGGCGATCACGTCACCGATGAAGCGGGCACGGGTTTCGTGCATACAGCTCCCAGCCACGGCCAAGAGGACTACTTCGCCTGGCTCGGCGCAGGTCTTCCGCCCAATGATATTCCCTACACGGTTGGTCCCGACGGTGCGTACACCGATGAAGCGCCAGGCTTTGAAGGACGCAAGATCATCCGAACGGACGGCAAGAAGGCGGGGAAAGACGGCGACGCCAACCCCGAAGTGATCAAAGCCTTGGCAGCGAAGGGCTCGCTTCTCGCCCGCGGGCGGCTGACGCACTCCTACCCCCATAGCTGGCGTTCCAAAGCGCCGGTGATCTTCCGGAACACGCCGCAATGGTTCATCAAGGTCGGCGCTGGCGATGGCTCCCTGCGCGAAACAGCGCTCGGCGCAATTGATCAGACCACGTTCTACCCGCCATCAGGTAAGAACCGCCTACGGAGCATGGTGGAGCAACGGCCTGATTGGCTGGTCAGCCGCCAACGCGCCTGGGGTGTGCCGATCACGCTCTACGTGGATCGCGACGGTGAACCGCTCATTGACCCCGAGGTCAACGCGCGGATCATCGACGCTGTCGCCAAGGGCGGCGCCGACGCGTGGTTCGATACGCCGGATGCGGAGTTTCTCGGCGAGAAGCACAGCGCTGACGACTACGAGAAGGTCACCGACATTCTCGACGTTTGGTTCGACAGCGGCTGCACCCACGCCTTCACCCTGGAGGCCCGGGACGATCTGACCTGGCCCGCTGACCTTTACATGGAAGGCTCGGACCAACACCGCGGGTGGTTCCAGTCGTCGCTACTCGAAAGCTGCGGTACCCGTGGCCGCGCGCCCTACAAGGCCGTCTTCACCCACGGTTTCGTCATGGATGACCAGGGGCGCAAGCAGTCGAAGTCGCTAGGCAATGTGATTAGTCCGGACGAAATCACCGGCCAGTACGGCGCCGACATCCTGCGCATCTGGGTGGCGAGTTCAGACGTTCAAGAAGACATCCGTGTGGGGAAAGAAATCCTCGGCAGCGCCGTCGATGCCTACCGTAAGCTGCGGAACACGCTGCGTTATCTCCTCGCGGCCCTCGATGGTTTCTCTCCTGACGAACGGGTCGAGCTATCGGCGATGCCGGAACTCGAGCGCTACATCCTCCACCGTCTTGAAGAAGTGAGCCGCAAGGTGCGCGGCGATTTCGACGCCTACAACTTCAAATCAGCATGGCGCGCGCTGGCGGAGTTTGCGATCCAAGACCTGTCGGCCTTCTACTTCGACGTGCGCAAGGATTGCCTCTATTGCGATCATCCGTCTGCGGAAAAGCGTCGGGCGACCCGGACGGTGATGGCGATCTTGCTCGACACGATCACCCGCCTCCTCGCACCGATTTGTCCGTTCACGGCGGAAGAGGTCTACGATCACTTCCCCGCTGGTCTCGGTGAGAAGCGCGAGAGTGTGCACCTGCTCTCGTTCGCAGACATCCCCGAGAGCTATCGCGACGAAGCGTTGGCCAAGCGGTGGCAAACTCTTCGGGCCACACGTCGGGTGATCACCGGCGCGATCGAAGAAAAGCGGAACGACAAGGAGATTGGCGCCAGTCTCGAAGGCTCCGCCTCCCTCTACATCGACGATGATGAATTGTTCGACGATGTGAGCGACGTGGACTGGGCCGAACTCGCCATCACGTCCCAGGCGGAAATCGTCAGAGGCTCTGGCCCTGCAAGCGCCTTCACGCTTCCCGAGCAGAGCGGCGTTTCGGCTGTCATCGGCAAAGCCAAAGGCATCAAGTGCGTGCGGTGCTGGCGTTACTCCGAAGACGTCGCTTTTGACGGTGACCTTTGCGCCCGCTGCAAGGACGCGGTTGCTTGATGGAGATCATCACGGCAGCCCAAGTGGCGTTCCAGCGTCCGTTGTTTCGGCGCGGTCTCATCCTCGCCGCTGGAACGGTGCTGCTTGATCAAATCACAAAGCTTTGGATCGTATACGGATTGGCGTTACCTGATCGCTTTGGCAACCGTATCGAGCTGAGCTCCATCTTTGATCTTACGTATACGGAGAACCGCGGGATCAGCTTTGGGCTGTTCGCAGGCGGGATGGTCAGCCGGGTGATCCTGTCGGTCCTGGCGCTCGTCATCTCCGGCTTCTTGCTGCGGTGGCTTGCCAAGATCGAACGACCGGTGACGGCGGCAGGCGCAGGGATCATCCTCGGCGGCGCCATTGGTAACCTGATCGATCGCGTCGCGTACGGCTATGTGGTCGACTTTCTCGACTTTTCCGGCCTTGGCTTTGCTTACATTTTCAACGTTGCCGATGCCGCGATCAATATCGGGGTGGCGCTGCTCCTCTTGGACGCGTTGGTCCTTGAAAAGCGCAAGGGCGGTGAAGGATAATCCACGCCGCGAGGGGTGGCGCTGCGCCGTGCTGCGTTGTATCGAAAGCGAAGTTTTCTAGCAGGTGAGCATGCGCTGTTCCTTTCTTCTGGCATCGTCCGCACTCCTTCTTGCCGCTTGTGCATCAGGCGGCCCTTCTGGGGGCAACCGCAACGCCCCCGATGAATTCGCGGTGCTGACCAAGCCGCCGCTAACCGTCCCGCCGGATTATGCCCTGCGGCCCCCGCGGCCTGGTGAGACGCGCCCCCAGGAGCTTTCGACGTCTGAGCGCACGCAACAATTGCTGCTCGGCGACCAGACCAAAGCGCCTCCGTCAAATGGCGAGCTTGCGTTCATTCAGCTCGTTGGCGCGGTGAACGTCGACCCTTCGATCCGCGCGATCCTGGCTGCTGAGAACGGTGGGCAGGCCGATAAGGATGCAAGCCTGTCGAACCGGCTGATTTTCTGGCGGTACAACAACGGCGCCGTCGACGATTCAGCAGCGCCACTGGTGGTCGACGATCGCGAGGCGTGGTTTGCTCAGCGACAGCGTTCCGTTGACTCGGTAACCGGCGTTGGCGCCTCGGTGACGATTGCCAGTGATGACAAAAATGTTCTCGCACTGCCCGGCGTCCAGTAAGCAAAAGAAAAGCGGCCCCAACAGGCCGCTTCTTAGCCAAATCGTACGGGTCTTTGGCAGACGCCTTAGATGACGTCAGGATAAAACCGTCGTTTGATAACAATATAGAGCGCTGCCGCCAACAAGATGGGGCCGGTAACAACGCCTGCGCCAATCACCACCGCACCGGCAATGCCCAGGGCGCCAAAAGCCAAACCAATGACCGCTGTCCCGGCTGCCGTCACAAGCCCGATAAGACCCATCACCAGGCTGATTACAACGCTCGCGACGCCGAATGCAGCCGCACTCGTCACCTCAAACATGCCCATTTCGTCAACAGCGACAGCCGATTGGGCAACCGTTTCGCCGCCTGTCAGGTAAATGGCGAGGGACAAACCGACCGTCCCCACCACAAACGCGCCAACACCGGCGCCGAGGCCATAGGCAATGCGGGATCGCCGGCGGTCGTCAGTTTCCTTCATCTCATTCATAGCGCACCTCTCACGTAGCGCAGATGGGGGACAGTAACCTCTGTTCAACCTCAGCCTAGCTCTTTTTTGCAACAGACCTTTGCGCAAAACGGAAACCTAGGATTTTATAACATAATTTGGCGGCCAAAAAATCGCAGGCGTGAAGCTCCGGCCGCGGCGCAAGTTCCACGATATCGGCGCCAACGACGTGAGATCGCGCAACTCCCTGCCTCAGGATCGGGATGACATCGTCCCAGAAGAGCCCTCCCGGCTCTGGCGTGCCGGTCGCGGGCATCACGGAGCCGTCAAAGCCGTCGAGATCGAACGTGACGTAGACCGGCTGGCCGTCGAGCGGCTCCAGCGCCTCGTCGATATTCCAAGACGCCTTGTCCTTAGCCCAGTGGATGTGGATGCGGTGCCGATTCTCCTCAAGGAACGGGATCTCGGTGCGCGAGATGTTGCGAATGCCAAAGCTGATCACCGAGACTCGCTCATCATCAAGGCACCGGCGGATGGCGGCGGCGTGGCTGAAGTGCTCGCCGTCGTAGCCGTCACGGAGGTCAGCGTGGGCATCAAAGTGGAGGAGCGTGAGCTTGCCGTGCTTCTCAACCAAGGGGCGGATCGCGCCAGGCGTGATCGAATGCTCCCCGCCGAGGGTCAGCGGGAACGCGCCGTCATCGAGGGCGCTTTGCACGTGCCGCGCGAGGTCATCGAGGGCGGTCTCGGTCGTCGAAGCCGGAGGGGGGATATCAGAGATTTCTGTTCGGAACGACCGAATAGGCTCGCACCACAGCTCTTCGTCGAAGAGCTCCACCTGCGGCGCCGCCTCGATAATCGCCCCCGGCCCCTTCGCCGTCCCGCCGCCATAGGAGACGGTGGCCTCATGCCCAAAAGGGATGATCCGCACCAAGGGCGCGTCGGCAGGCGCGGGTTCGTGATCAGGATCGAACATAATTTGTATACGGTTTTAAGATCAGGGTGTCGTTGAGGATGAAGAAGAGGATTGCGGGTATTCCCAACCCGAGCGCACCTGTCAGCTCTTCCTGGTACAGCGGAATGATCAGTGTCACGCCTATCGCGACGAGTGACATCACGATGGGAGCGACCGTAAGCAAAAGCCGCACCCTCCAGCCGATCACCAACACCACAAGCGCTGATGGGGTGAAGAAAAAGCTGGCCCCAAGAAGGAATGACAGGAAGAGAAGTTCGCCCACTGAGTGAAGCAGTGAACTCGAGAGTTCAAACCCCACGTCACCTACGCCTGCCAGTGGTGCCACAATAAATGCGATGCCGATAACTGCCGCCAGGAGGACGTGGATCGCAAATACCAAAAGGATTGCCCAACCTAACCTCGAAGCAATCGTGCGCGCGCTTAGACCTTGCTCCGGCACTCCCGTATTCTCCGCTAGCTGACGATCTTGGCGACGTATTCGGGGAGCTTGAATGCTGCAGCGTGGACGCTGGAGGTGTAGTACTGGAAGTCGAGGCCGCTCTCGTTGATCCGTTGGCGGAGGACTTCTTCGTCGCGGGGCGTCAGGTCTTCGTCGCTGGCGAAGCCGAGCGTCATCACGCCGCCTGAATAGGCTGGGACGGTGATGGCGTAGAAGCTCACGTTGGCGAAGGCTGTCTTTTGGTTGTCCGAAGCTTTCTTTAGCTCCGCAGGCTGAAGAAACGGCAGGCCGCACTGGGTGACCATCACGCCGCCCGGGTTCATCACGCGTTTGCAGCCAGCGTAAAATTCCTCCGTGAAGAGAACTTCGCCTGGCCCGACGGGGTCAGTGCTGTCGACAATGACCACGTCGTAGCGCTCGTCCGTCTCCTGAACGAATTTTGCTCCATCGGTGATGGTGACGGTGAGGCGCTGGTCGTCGAAGGCGTCTTGACAAACGCTGGGGAACCATTTCTTTGCGAAATCAACGACATCTGCTTCGATCTCAACGAGGTTCACATGCTCAACGTTCCGGTGACGGAGGATCTCGCGGATCGCCCCGCCGTCGCCGCCGCCGATGACCAGCACGCGCTTCGGGTCACCATGGGCGAAGAGCGGCACGTGGGTCACCATCTCGTGGTAGATGAACTCATCCGCCGTCGACAGCTGGATGAAACCGTTGAGGGCGAAGAGCCGTCCGAAGATCTCGTTCTCGAATACAACGATATGCTGGTGCTCGATCTCGCCTTCGAACAGGACCTTATCAACCCGCAGGGCATGGCCGATGGCGCCGGTTACCTCTTCCTTGAACCAGGTCTCGCCACCTATCGTGTGCAGATAATTCGTCACGCAACGCCCTCGCCGCGATAGAAAGTCTGCACGTTCACTTGGTCAGCGTCGAAGGCGTTTTTGAGGATCGCGATAGCCTTTTCGGGCTCCGCGCCGCCGCACATAAAGACGTCGAACGCGGCATAGTCGCGCTCCGGCCAGGTGTGTACGGAGATATGGCTTTCGGCGAGAACCGCGACGCCCGAAAGACCGCCCGACGGCAAGAATGTGTGGATGTGCATATGAAGGAGCGTCGCGCCGCATTCGCGCACGCAATCAAGAAACGCCTTTTCCATCCGCGGCTTATCCGTCAGGTTTTTGGCGCCAACGAGGTCGATGATGAGGTGCGTTCCTGCATAAACCTTCCCATCACGGACGATGAAATGGTCCAGCGTCTCACCGTCTTGGTGCAGATCATTCGCAGGCTGCTCAAAGGGAAGGATGTTGGTCTGGCTCATGACTGGGCCTCCTCGGCGAACGCCACGCGCGCGCCTGTGTAGACGGATTGAAATGGGTCATCGGTCAGGTCAGCTTCCTGATACGTTCCGTACCCATTGAATTGGGTGACCATCGACCGGCCATAAGCGCCGACAGTACCAAACTCGATATAGTCGCCCGGCTGTGTGTCCTCGGGCAGCAAGAAGGGGCCCCGCATCGCATCAGCATCGTCGCACGTCGGGCCAAACAGGTCGAACTCAACCAGGGGCGCGCCATCACGGCTGCGGTTGGCGCAAGGGAAGCGCCAGTCCAAGTTTGCGGCGTCGTAAAGCGCGCCGAAGCCGCCGTCGTTGATATAGAGCGTGTCTCCGCGGCGATCTTCGACCCGGACGAGGAGGCTCTCCGCCTCGGCGGAGAGCGCCCTGCCCGGCTCGCACCAGAGCTCGGCGTTGGCCGCAGACGGAAACTCCGCCCACCGATCGCTGATCTCAGCGAAGAATGCTTCGAGCGCTGGCGGTTCCATGCCGGGATAGTGCGCGGGAAACCCTCCGCCCACGTCAAGGATATCGATGAACACACCCGAGCGGCGCACGGCGCGGGCACTGCGGTCCATCGCGCCAACGAAGGCTGCTGGGCTCATGGCTTGGCTGCCAACGTGGAACGCGACGCCTAGGCGCTTGGCGAGGCGCCGCGCGGCCTGGAGGAGTGCGACTTCGTCGGCTTCGCGGGCGCCGAACTTTGACGCCAACGAGATCTTGGCAAGGTCCGAAGCGACCTGAAGACGAATGCAGATCGTGAGATCATCCGCCTGCCCCGTCGCGGTGTGGAGTTTTGTCAGCTCACGCAGGGAATCGACAGCGAAGATCCGAACGCCGTGCTCGAAATAGGCTTCGGCAATGGCCCGCTCCGACTTAATCGGATGCATGAAAGCAATCGCGGCATTGGGAAGCGCGGCGCGAACGTGGCGCACTTCCGCCAGCGACGCAGCATCGAAACAGCGAACCCCCGCTTCCCAAAGCTGCTGGATCAGCCAAGGATCAGGGTTTGCCTTGACGGCATAGAAAATAGAGCCCGGAAACTGGTCGAGAAAAAACGAAGCCGCCCGGCGCACAGCGTGCGGCCGACGGAGCAGGACAGGCTCTTCAGGACGTAGAGAGTCGGCTAACCGCCGCGCGTTATCGAATTGGACCACCGCATGGGACCTCCGTGTGTAAGGCGACTACGGAGCAAGCTCCCTGACCGCCGTTCAGCAACAGTGCCGAACCCCGTGCAGTGGGCCCCGTCACGCAGGGCTTTTGTGGGATACGGCAGGTGCGGGCGGCTACTTCGGCTTGCTGCCATTGTAAAGAGATAATGACGGGGGGTGCTTTCAATCGCTTGCCGCGTTAGGCGGAGGGACCAGCACCTTGGGAAGCTCTATCATGTTGATAACGCGTCGCAATACTGTCTTTGCGGGTTTGGCCGGCGGGACCGCAGCGTGCGTTTCCAAACCAGAACTCGGGCGGTTTTCTTCTGCAGGATCAAGCGCCAATACCGCCTTCTCCTGCGGGATCGCGAGCGGTGACCCTGCGGCCGACTCCGTTGTGCTGTGGACGCGCGTCGAGGGTAACAACAGCGGGCGCATACCGGTTGATGTTGAGGTCGCCGAAGATGCAACATTCGCCCGTGTCGTTTGGCAGCAACGCAGCGAGACGGGACCAGAGCGGGACTACACGGTGAAAGTCGTCGCCGATGGCCTTGAGCCAGGTCGTCAGTATGCGTATCGGTTCCGCGCGCTCGGAGCGACGAGCCCAATCGGCAAGACGAAAACCTTGCCGGAAGAAACAGAACGCGTCCGCTTCGCGGTCGTTAGCTGCTCCAACTACAATTTCGGCTACTTCAACGCCTACGATCACATCGCGCGGGATGCGGATTTTGACGCGGTCATTCACCTGGGCGACTACTTCTACGAGTACGGACCAGACGGATACGGCGGAGAGGCAGGGATCGCCGTTGGCAGGCCCCATGATCCCGCCCGAGAAACATTGACCCTTGACGATTACCGCCGTCGGCATCGCCAATACAAACGCGACGGCGCCGCGCAGAGGATGCATGCAGCGCACGGAATGATCGCGATCTGGGATGACCACGAAACGTCGAACGACAGCTTTAAAGACGGGGCTGAGAACCATCAGCCTACGTCGGAGGGAGACTGGGCGGGGCGCAAACGGGCGGCGATGCAGGCCTATTACGAATACATGCCCGTTCGCGAACCCGAACCCGGACGCCTGCGCGAGCAATTGTTCAGATCCTACTCTTGGGGCCGTTTCCTAACGCTGCCGATCATCGAAAGCCGTCTGACGGCGCGCGATCACCCGGTCGCTTATGATCAGTACCTCCCGCAGCTCACAGGACCGGAGGCGCTTGAAAACTTCGTACGCGATGTTCTTGGCGATCCCTCCCGGGAGCTTTTGGGCGCCGAGCAACTCGCCTACGTCGAAGAAGCGCTCGAAACGTCCGTCGCGCGCGGTGATACGTGGCGTGTGATCGGCAACCAGGTGATGATGGCGCGGGTGAAATCGCCTGACCTCCTCCCCTTCCTCACCGAAGAGCAAATTCAGGAATTCGAGGTCGGCTTCCCGCAAATCCGAGGCTTCTTAGCAATTGGACAGCTTGGCCTGCCGCTCAACACTGATGCATGGGACGGCTATCCTGCCGCGCGAGAACGTTTCTACGCCAAGGCCCAAGCGGCGGGCGCGCGGGACTTGGTGGTGATCACGGGCGACACACACCAGTTTTGGGCCAACGATCTGGTGACAGAGGACGGCACGAAAATGGGGGTGGAACTGGGCACCGCCGGTGTGACCTCACCAGGAGCATCGGCGTATCTTGGCGAAGCCGCGTTCGACGTCACGCTGCTCTTACGTCGGGATAACCCGGACGTTCGGTACACAGACGCTTATAGCAAAGGGTATATTTCCCTCGAGTTCAACCAAGACAAAGCGCGGAGTGAATTCATCAGTATGTCGACAATCGCATCGCCCGATTATACCGCCATCCGCTCGGCAAGCTTTGATCTGGAGCAGAAAGACGGAAGCGTGTCGTTTGAACGGTTCCAAGGCCTTGGGTTTAAGGAACGGGTCCTGTTTGGACGGAGCGCATAAAAAAGTCCGCCCGTCGGCGGACTTTTCGCCCTGCTTTGATCCGATGCTGCGCTTACGCGACGTCGCGCAGGCGCTTGATCTCATCTTGGACTTTGCGCTCCACAATCGCTGGCAGGTTTTCGTCGAGCCATGCCTTCAGCATCGGCCGGAGCATGTCCTCCACCATCCCCTCGATGGTCACGGGAGACTGCGCAGACACCTGAACGCTTTGCCGTAAGCTTGCGAACGCAGCGGCCGCCGAGTCCAAAGCTGCGTCGCTGAGGAGCGTTTGTGCTTCGGTATTCTCAGGATCGGCATCGGCGGTTTCGGCCGTCGTCTCTACATCGTTTCCGAAAGTCTCAGCGGCGACGGTTGCAGAAGCGGGTTCGTCTGTTTCGCCCGGCTGCACATTTTCTGCGGAAGCGTTGGCTTGCTCAGGAAGATCGGTACGCGTCTCGGCGGATGCGGTCGGCTTTATTTGCTCAGCTTGTTCTGTGGACGGATTGGTAGGCCGTGACGCTTCAATTGCGACGTCCGGCGCATCGCTCTTCTCCGCAGGATCGTCGCGAAGTTCGGCAGGCGCTTCGGCGAGCAGCTCCATCGGCGAAGCGGCCTTTGCTAGAGCGCTTGCGGCCTGTTCAGCGCGCGGGACAGGGTCCGACTCAGGAGCCGGTTCGGGCAAGACTTCGACGGAGGCCAATTCGTCGGGTACGCTGACCGTCTCGCCTTCAAGCTCAGGCAAATTCATAGGTTTCACCGATGCGGGGTCAACCACCTTTACCTGCGGTTCGATGTTGGGCTCGGCCGAAGCCGCGGCTGATCGCTGTTCTTGCAGAGCAACGGTGTTGCCGCTCGTTTTCCGGCGCACCGGCGGCGGTGCTTCTTCCTCGTGTATGATCCGACGGATCGACGCGAGAATTTCATCCATGCTTAGCTCAGCTTGCGTCGCGGCCATGACACTACCTCTGGGTCCTTATTCTGCGCATTACCATTGGGTGGTTCGGCGTGGGGGGCAAGGGGATACACGCTCTGGCTGTAGGTTTCCGGCCAATCTGCGTCAAAACGCAAATCCTGAGGGTGCGCGAAAGGCAGGAATGACTCCCGCCGGGTGGGCTTCAAACAGCTGCCGCTCACCGAAAGCATCGCCCGTACGCTTGATCAGCGTTGCGGTTCCCACGCGGTCGTTCTCAAAAATTGTCACCAGCCGCCCACCGTTTGGATTGAGTTGCTCCTTCAGCGTTTCAATCCCCGCTTGCACGCCGCCAGCGATCACGATCACGTCGAACGGCCCCTGTTTCTCGGAACCCAGGGTCAAATCACCCTCGATGATCACCGCCGTTTCGAGGTCGAGGGCGGAAAGCCGATTCGATGCCGCCTCGACCACTGCAGGATCATCTTCGATGCCAATCACGACCCCGGCGAGGTGCGAGAGTACAGCGGTAGAATAGCCGTAGCCGCAAGCGACATCGAGGACGACGTCGTCAGGCCCAATCGCCGTGTCGTTGATCATTTTGGAGAAATCTCGCGCCTTGAGGAGCCAGCGTCCGTCGAAGAGAGGAACGTCTTGCTCAGCATAGGCAAACGCCTTTTTATCAGCAGGAACAAAGCGTTCGCGGGGGATAGTCGCCATAGCCGTCTGCAGCGGGATGCTGGTCACGTTGTTGGGACGGACTTGGCTGTCGACCATATGTTTTCTGGCTTTCGCTGTATCCATCGCCAATTCCTGACCGCCGCACCGGGGCT
The DNA here is from genome assembly GCA_038749595.1 of Pseudomonadota bacterium. GTDB lineage: Bacteria > Pseudomonadota > Alphaproteobacteria > Caulobacterales > Parvularculaceae > Parvularcula. The sequence continues at coordinate 59,839 of JBCDHW010000004.1, read as the reverse complement.
ATCGAAGGCCGTTAGCTCTGGTCTTCGCCCAAGAGAAGGAAAGGTTTTCCGCCGGCGCGCATTCTTACTTGTGACACGGCGGACCCGTCGCTAAGGGCGGCGTTCCGAGGCACCATGGCGGAGTGGTGACGCAGCGGATTGCAAATCCGTGTACCCCGGTTCGATTCCGGGTGGTGCCTCCAAACTTTTCAAAAAACAGACAAACGCGCTCAGTTGCGTGGTACCTCAAGTTGAGGGATCGCGGCGATCACACGGGTTTGATGCCGCAGCGGCAATACCGCTGCTTTTTTTGAAACGCGACCAATGCCCTAAACGCCCCGAAAGATTGCGGCGCGCGCGTTTGGCACGCTGCGACGTGTTACAAAAAAGTACCGCCCGCATCTTGAAATGGATTCCACATTTTCAATGTTTTTCGATAAAGAAGGCGCGCGGAGACGGAGGACTGCCTGAATGCCAAAAGGCCGGAGTTTAAGGCGCGCCGCTGCCGCAACCCTAACGTTGGCTGCGTGTGCGACGCCGGGTCCTAAGCAAGCGCTCGAGCCGATCGAAGCTGAACGCACGAGCTGGGCGGCGATCGCGAACGCGCAAGGCGCCGCGGCGGTCACCGATGACTGGCTGTCCGACCTCCAGGATCCCGCTGTGACAAGCGTCGTCACTGAGGCTTTACGCAACAATTTCAATCTTCAAGCCGCGGGTGCGCGGGTCGTCGCCGCACGCAATCAAGCGCGCAACGTGCGCGCGAACATGCTCCCGACGATTGGCGCTGGGCTTAGCGCAAACCGGACAGGTGGTCCGCGGGTCTTTAGCGGTATCGACTTTGGCGACCAGTTTCAGACGACGTTCAGCACCGGCTTCAATCTTGATTGGGAGCTTGATGTTTGGGGACGCCTCACCGACGCGACCCGGGCGGCCTACCTCGATGCGGCCGCCGAGGAGCTCGACTTTGCCGCCGCGCGGCTGAGCCTGGCGGGCAATGCTGCGACGGGGCACTACGATCTCACGGCCGCTCGGCTACAGCGGCAGTTGGCCGAACGCGATGTCGAAACGGGCCAAGCCAACCTCCGGATCATCGAACGACGCTACCAGCGCGGCATTTCAACAAGCTTGGACTTGCGCCTCGCGCGGTCGAGCTTGGCGAGCTCGGAGGCCGCGCTGCAGTCACGGATCCAGCAAGAGTTGGAGGCTGCCCGTCGGCTTGAGGTGGTGCTCGGCCGTTATCCCGATGCGTCGACCCAAGCCGCAAGCGCCCTGCCCCAGCTGGCAGCCCTTACTGGCGGCGATCGTGGGCCCTTGGGTTCACCAGAGGAGCTGTTGGTGCGTCGGCCTGACGTGGTTGCTGCGGAACGCCGCCTGAAGTCGGCGGGCCTGCGGGTCAATGAAGCGCGCAAAGCATTTCTGCCGCGCCTGTCGCTGTCAGGCGGGATTACCCAAAACGCGATCGGGCCCAACACCACCAACAGCGTCGCCGATATCAACGACTTATGGGATTTCGACCAACTGGCGAAAAACCTGGTCGGCAATTTGACCCAACCGCTGTTCCAAGGTGGTCGGCTTGTTGCCACGGAGCGCCAACGCAATGCCCAGGCCCGGGCGGCGCTCTTCGAGTACGCCAACACGGCGCTCACCGCGTGGCGCGAGGTTGAGGATGCGATCGCTGCCGAACGTTTTCTGAGTGCCCGGGAAAACGCTCTCCGCGAGGCCTTCGTTGAGGCAGAGGCCGCAGAGGAATTGACCGAGCGCCGGTACTTGGCGGGAACGACAAACATTTTCGACCTGATCAACGCGCAGCAGCGGCGGATCCAGGCGGAAGGGCAACTGATTGACGCGAAGCGGACCCGTTTGACCAATCGCGTTGATCTCTACCTGGCGCTCGGTGCGCCCTACATTCTTGAAGGCGAGCTCGCGCTCGCGACGGCTGACGGCGATGAAGGCACGCCGAAGACCAGCCCTGGAGGTGCCTCATGATCCGGAAGCTCTTTGTTGTCGCTGGCGCCTGTGCCATTGCCCTATTCTTTGCCGGGGTGATCGTGATCATGGGCGCCATGCGGCCCCAGGTGGAAACAACTCCCGCCGAACCCGTTGCGCCGATCGCTTTCGTTCGCGCTGTCGAGTACGCGCCGATGAACCTGTCGGTTCGCACCCAGGGCGAAGTGGCACCGCGTCGCGAAATCATCCTCTCCGCAGAAATCGCCGGACGAATCCGCGAGGTCTCTTCGAGCTTTGCCAATGGCGGCGTGTTCGCGAAAGGTGATGTTCTAATCCGGATCGAGGACGCGGATTATCGCCTCGCGGTGACCCGCGCGAAATCGCAAGTGGCCAGTGCGAAACAACGCCTTGCGGTTGAAGAGGCAGAAGCCGCTCTGGCGGCGCAGGATTACGAAGAGCTCTCCGGCGGCAATGCCGGCGATGCGCCGTCGATCTTGGCTTTACGCAAGCCGCAGCTGGCCGCGGCCCAAGCCGACCTGGCTGCGGCTGAAGCTGACCTCGCTGACGCTGAGCTGGCGTTAGCGCGTACCAAGATCGTTGCGCCCTTCGACGGCCGGGTCCGGAGTATCGGCGCGGACGTTGGGCAATACGTGACCCCGGGAGCGCAGCTGGGCCAAGTGTTCTCGACCAGCGTTGCCGAAATACGGTTACCCCTAACCGATGATGACCTCAGCAAGCTGGATCTGCCCTTCGCGTTTGAATCCAAGGGCGACGACGCACCGATCGTGATGCTGTCCGCAAACGTCGGCGGCACGGACTATCAGTGGGAAGGCCGTATCCGGAGGGTCGACGCAGCGATCGATACCTCGACCCGCCAAATTGCAGCAATCGCGGAAGTGGAAGACCCCTACGGTGCTGGCTCAGACGACGGCTTCCCCCTGGCGTTTGGTTTGTTCGTCACCGCTGAAATTAAAGGCCCGACCCTGCCGCGTGCGACGACGGTTCCGCTGCTGTCGATGCGCAATGACGGTCAGGTGTTCATCGTGGACGAAGCCAATAAGCTCGCCCTGCGTACCCCGCAAATCGCAGCGCGCGCCGGTGAGGTGCTCATCGCGGTGGCTGGGCTCGAAACCGGCGATTTGCTGGTGATCAGTCCTGTGACCGTTGGGATCGGCCAAAATGTAAGGCCTCTGTTCGAGGGCGGTGAGAGCGCGCGAACGCTCGTCGATCTGACCACGGGATCGACCGAGACAGCTTCGGCGGACGGCGTTGATGACGGAGCAAGTCTGTGAACGGAATGATTTCTTGGTGGTCTAAGAACGAGGTCGCCGCGAACCTTTTGATGGTGTTCATCATCATCATCGGGTTTCTCTCGTTCCTGTCGCTTAGCCGCGAAGCGCAGCCATCCGTTACGCCGCAATCGGTCGATACCTACGTCTCCTGGCCGGGCGCTTCACCCAACGATGTTGAGCAGCAGATCATCCTGCGGGTCGAAGAAGTCCTAGCCAACATGGACGGCATCAAAAAGATGACTGCGGTCGCCCGCGAAGGTGCGGGTTATGTGACGGTCGAGATGGAAGAAGGCCGCGACTTCGACGCGTTCCTGAACGAAGTGAAATCGAGGGTCGACGGCGTCCGCAATCTCCCGAACGACAGCTTCCCGCCGATCGTTCAACGGACGAGCTTTGGCAACGACCTCGCGTGGATCATGTTGATCGGCGATATCGAACCGCGAGCGCTGAACAGACTTGCGCGCGACCTGAGGGATGAGCTTTCCACCGTACCCGGAGGAACGCCCCTCGTTGAAGTCGAGGGCCTGCGGACCGAAGAAGTCTCGATTGAAGTGTCCGAAGAGGCATTACGGCGCTTTGGGTTGACGTTCACCGACGTGAGCCGCGCGGTGGGACGTGGTTCACTCGACCTGTCGATGGGTGAAATTCGCACCGCGACGGGGAACGTGCCGCTCGCCACCCGCAACTTAGCGGACACAGAAGCAGAATTCGGCGACATTATCGTTCGGCAGAACCTCGATGGATCGGTGATCCGTGTGCGTGATGTTGCGACCGTCGTCGACGGGTTCACTGATGGCGATTTCAAGTTCCGGATCAACGGCCGCCAAGGCATGATCATTGGCATCGACCAACCGGAAAACGCCAACATCAAAACCATTATGCGGGCGGTCAACGGATGGATTGAACGGAAGCAGACAGAGTTGCCCGAAGGTGTCGAGCTTGAACTCCTGTTTACGCTTGAGGAATTCTACGATGGACGGATGCGGATCGTGAGCGAGAACGCCGTGACCGGACTGATCCTTGTTCTGATCATTTTGATGCTGTTCCTGCGCCCCGTCGTAGCGTTCTGGGTTGCGGCCGGGATCGGTGTTTCGTTCATCGGCACGTTCATCTTCCTCCCCTTCGTCGGGGTCAGCTTGAACATGCTGTCGCTGTTTGGTCTGCTTCTGGTGATCGGCATTGTTGTCGACGACGCTCTCGTGGTGGGCGAGAGCATCAACCGCCAGGTCGAGCTGGGACGAACCGGGATCGACGCGGCGGTTGTCGGTACCCAGATCGTTGTGAAGCCTGTGGTCTTCGCCGTTTTGACGACGATGCTTGCGTTCTCGCCATTCCTATTTATCGGCGGGATGTTCAAGTCGTTTATGTTGGCGGTGTCGTGGACGATCATCCTGGCTCTGACGTTCTCATTAATTGAGAGCTTCTTGATCCTGCCTGCCCACTTGTCTCACCTCAAGCCGCCCTCAACGAAAGGGTTCATGGGCTTTCAGCGGCGGTTCGCCGACGGGCTCTTGTGGTTCGCTGATCGTTTTTATCGGCCGATGGTCAAAATGGCGATCCAGATGCGCCTCCTGACGATCTCTGTGTTTACCGGCTTCTTCGCAGTCTCCGTAGCGCTGATGGCGCAAGGCTGGATCCCCCTCTTCTTCGACCCGAACATCGAGAATGATTTCATCACCATGGACATCTCGATGCAGCAAGGCACGTCATGGAACCGGACCCAGCAGGTTTACACGCAGATCGAGACCGCCATGGATGCGCTCGACGTTGAGTTGCAAGAGCGCGCCGGAAAAGACGTCCTGCGCAACACGCAGCTTTGGGCCCAACCAGGCAGTGTCGACGGGTTCTTGGTCTTTAGTCCTGCCGATGAACGCGGCATGACGATGCGGGAGATCACCGACATCTTCCGTGACCTGATCGGTCCGATACCTGACGCTCAAGATATCGCGCTGGCATCGAATTTCTCGTTCGGAGCCAATGAATTCATGCTCGCGGTAGATACCAATGACCTGGACGAAGCCGCCCTGGCCCTCAACGAGATCAAAGCATATCTGCGCACGGTCCCGATCCTCTACGATGTGCGGGACAATCTGCAGGCACCGCTTGACGAACTGCGGTTAAAGCTTCGTCCGGGTGCAGAACGCTTCGGAATCTCTGTACAAGACGTCGCGTTTCAGTTGCGTCAGGCTTATTACGGCGACGAGGTGCAACGCCTTCCCCGGAACGGCCAAGACGTGCGCGTTATGGTGCGCTACCCCAAAGAGAGCCGGGAAACGCTGGAGTCGCTCTACTCAGACTTCCGTGTACGCACGTCTGATGGCCGACAGATACCAGCGGCCGAAATCGTCGAGTTCGAGACGGGTCCAGCGGTTCGCCTCATTACCCGAACCGACCGAAAACGCTCGGTGATGGTCTCCGCCCGGATCCGCGAAGGCGCTGACCTCGGTCCGTTGCGCGAGGAGTTCTACAACGAAATCGTCCCGCAGGTGCTGGCCAAGTACCCGTCGGTCAACATCCGCAAGAGCGGCGGTGAGCAGGAACAGCAGGACTTCTTTACGTCGTTCCTGGTGATGATGATCGCAGCCCTCTTCGGCATGTATATGCTGCTCGCGATCGCCTTTAGTTCGTACACGCAGCCATTGCTGATCATGTCGGCCATCCCCTTCGGATTTATGGGGGCAGTGTTCGGTCACTTGATTTTCGGCGTCGATTTCACCGTGTTCTCGTTCTTCGGGATCGCGGCGGCGGCCGGCGTTGTGGTCAACGACAACTTAGTGCTCGTTGACTATGTTAACCGTCTGCGTGCGGAAGGTGCTGGGGCGTTTGCAGCCCTTGTCGAGGCAGGAACGGTGCGGTTCAGGCCAATCCTACTGACGTCAGTGACGACGTTCATCGGGCTGATGCCGATCCTGCTTGAGCAAAGCATCGATGCAGAATTCCTCAAGCCCGTTGTGGTTAGCCTGGCGTTTGGTGTCGCGTTCGCGTTGTTCGTGACGTTGTTCTTCGTCCCGGCGATGTACGCGGCGGGGGTCGACATTTCGCGGTTTTCCAAGGGCCTCTGGACCGGCGAACGCCAGGATCGTCTCGGCGAAGGCGCATCGCAAGACGAACTGCCTAAAATTAAAGGTTCTTTTGATGGAGCCGAGGGCGCGGCGCCAGCCGAATAATCGGACGCTGGTAAGGCCTTGTTAACCTTACCGGCGCATCCAGAAACGGTCTTCTTCTCCCAGGAAGACATACCCACCATACCCCCAAGGGACGGCCTCGCTCTCGCGAGGTCGTTTCTTTTTGGGGACCCCGTTCGCGAAGACGGCTGGCACGCACAGAAAGCCGAGAAAAACACGTTCGAGGAAAAGTTCGGGCTTTTCTTCACGCAACCCTTGCGCTATCGCCCGCTTCCGTTCCGGTGTAGCTCAGTGGTAGAGCAAGCGACTGTTAATCGCTGGGTCGGGGGTTCGAATCCCTCCACCGGAGCCACCCTTCCTACTTTGACATCGTATATGGAACCGTCGCGACGCGCGCTTCGGCCATGCCCTGACAGCGTCGATTGGTCTGTCATTCCCTGCGGAATATTTTGCGGAAACTGGTTTTGCACACCGCAGCGAAGACCAGCGCGCTTAACGTCGTGTACCGCGTAAAGCGACGCTTCGCGGAGTGGCACACGCCGAAGAATTCCCGCGGATCTCGCTGCCATGGCAACAGATAAGGAGAACGGTGAGACCTCAGTAATTCGAGCGCGGCCACGCACGATCACGACCGTTCGAGCTGGGCTTGCACCCCGAGGAGAAATCCCCCACAGCGTCCCCGTCGCCCCTATAGCTCAGCTGGTAGAGCAACTGATTTGTAATCAGTAGGTCCGCGGTTCGAGTCCGTGTGGGGGCACCATCAAATTACTGAAAATATTCGCTGATTTTACGAGAGGTCAGCGAAGAGCAGAGATGCTCCGAATCCGGGTATTATCTGGGTCCCAAACTGCAGCAGAAAATCTCCTCGCGAACAGACCCGTGGCGATCAAGGAGCAATCAGACTTCGGCCATTGGGAAGCTGACCTGATGATCTTCTGCCGCGAGTACGGCAAGGCGAACGTCACGTCCCTCATCGAACGAAAGAGCCGCTATCTCTTCGCCGCCAGGAACCAGAGCCGACACTCCGAACCGATCTTCAGCCGGATCGGTGAGAAGCTCGGCCTGCTACCGCCTTCCCTTAGGCGCACACTGACAATCGACCGTGGGACTGAGTTCGCCAGCTACCGCATGCTCAAGGACGAACTGGGTACCCACAGCTACTTCTGCGACCCCGCAGCACCACACCAGAAAAGCGCTGTCGAGAACACCAACCGGCGGCTGCGCTGATCCCTCCAAGGCAATACGGATGTGGCCGCCCTGCCCGAGCAAGCCTTCGATAAGACCGCCAACCAACTCAACCGTACACCCCGCAAATGCCTCGGCTACCAAACCCCCGAAGAGGTGCTACGGAACGCCATCGCGAAAGCGATCGACGGAAACTGAGCAAAGCTCAACGCTTCGCACTTCAGGTTGAGATCACACACGTTCATCCACGCAGGGCGACCGAACCGAAACAAAAGTCTCGACATTCATTCTGTCATAAAATCAAAGACCAGTGCGAATTCGCCTAGGACTGCGCGCGCCCGGCCTATCTGGGGAGTTCTTACGCGTGTCACCAGACCGTAGTCTGCATTATGCGTGACCTCAACCTCTGCAAAAAGGTCAGCTCGGTCCAACTTGTCTTGGACGACACGCTGAATGGCGCGTGCACGAAGCGATGGTTTGTGGATCTTCCCGACAGCTGTCACGGGCAACGCGTCCATGATTTCTAGGTATACCGGTGACGCAGCCCTCTCGGGGATCCGTTCCTTCGCCCACAGGCGTAGAGCCTCGGGGTCTATGTCAGCACTCGGATGAAGCTGTACGTAGGCAGCGGGGAGTTCGCCTGCATAGCCGTCAGGCTGACCGATGGCAGCTGCCAGCGCCACGGCTTCATGCTCCTCAAGGGTGTTCTCGATCATGCTCGGATCAATGTTATGCCCCCCACGGATAATCACGTCCTTGGAGCGGCCGGTGATCCAAAAGTACTGGTCTTCGTCTTGACGCCCCAAGTCACCGGTATTCAGCCAACCGTCGGAGCTAAGGCCGCTATCGGCACGCTTATGGTAACCCGGAAAGACGCTTGGGCCGCGAATAACGATCGTCCCCACTTCGTTCGTGTCACAGAAGCGTGTGATTTCTCCGTGTGCATTTAATTCGGCACACCGCATTTCAAGGAACGGCAACCGCAAGCCGATCGAGCCGACGCGTTTCTCACCGCCTAGCGGGTTTGTGGTGGCAACTACGGTACTCTCCGTGAGCCCGTAACCTTCCAGGAGCTCAACACCCGAATACTCAACGAAGTTCCGAAACAGCTCGGGTGAAAGCGGCGCTGCCCCAACGGCTGCGAAGCGAAAGGACGACAAGTCTAGCCCATCGGTTGGAACCGACATCAGCGCTGAATAGATCGTTGGCACCCCCGACATTGAATTAGCGCCAAACCGATCGATGACTTTCCAGAGGTTTTCAATGACACCTGGACCGCGAAAGCCCATGGGGCTGACCATAACCTGCGCCACGCCTGCGAGCATAGACGCGAGACCTGTCACGATAACCGCATTCACATGAAAAAGGGGCAGGCCAACTACGGCTTTCTCGCCAGGCTCGAAGGGGGTTGCGCGTGAGATCGCCCAAGCATTGAACACTTCATTTTCATGCGTATGCGGAGTGAGCTTAGGCGTTCCGGTTGTTCCCCCAGTGTGGAACAGCGAGGCAATGTCCGATGGACTGAACGCTCGGTCAAAATTCAACGCTTCGTCTGGTTGTCGATCGCGCGCGTCCTGGAAACACAAGATGGGTTTTCCGTTTGGGGTCTCTGCTGGCAAAGAGGCTGGCGGCATTCCAAAATATTGTCCGGGGTCGACATAAATCAGTGTGGTGACATGGCTGAGTTCATCCGCGATGGCGACGATGGGGTCCCAAAGGTTGATCGTCGGCAATGGCGGCACCGTAACGATCACTTTGGTTTCGGCTGCGATAAGAAGCTTACGGATCGTTTCTGGCTCGAGCAGCGGATTGATTGCATTGACGATCCCGGCGGCTTCAGCGCCCCAAATGATCTCCTGTGTCTCCGGGAAGTTCGGTAAGATGTATGACACAACGTCGGAAGAGCCGACGTCTAACGCCCAGAAGAGATTTGCCGCTGCCGTGACCCGCTTGGCGAACTGCCTGTAGCTTACAATGTGCGGTTCTTCGTCTGCCGTTCCAAACGGTAGAAACATGATCGCTGGGAGATCACCATACCGCGCTGATCCGTCTTGGATGATGTCAAATGTGCTGGTGTGCGGACAGTGCTCGCGCCACGGCGTGCGTTCAATCTCTTCAATGTCTTTGATGGTCTTGATGAGGGGATATCTCGACACGTTTCTCTCCGTCAAATCCTTGCCAAGGCGTCGCTGCGCGCCGGTTCGCGTACTGACAAACAAGCGCACTCGAGGAACTGGCCGACGCAGTGCGCCGGCCATTGAGGGCTAGAAGGCAGGAAGGGTGCCTCCAATCCGACGCGCTATTGGCCCTAAAAGTTGAGGCTAAGCTCGACGCCGTAGGTGCGCGGTGCACCAACCACACACCGTTGGGGCGTTTGTAGGTTGACCGTACCGTTCAACTGGCCGCCAAAGGGCTGATCAAAGATCGCGGTGCAATAGCCTTCATCCGCGAGGTTCCTGCCCCAAAGCGTGAGGCGCCAGTCGCCGTCCGCCGACGCGATTCCGACCCGTGCATTGAACAGCGAGTAAGCGTCTTGAACGGACTGCGGGTTGTTGTTGGTGTTGGCGCCAAGGTTCTGTTCACCGATGAATTGGGACTCGCCCCTGATGAAGTACTCCAAGTTGGTGCCGCCCAATTGATCCGTCCAATCGACCATGAGTGAGCCCTGAATGTCAGGTGAGTAATGGGCTTCACCACCGGTCAAATCCTGCACCGGACCGCCAGGCAACGGGGATGCGTTTTCGTAGTCGAGGAACTCAGAATCCAAAAATGATAAGCCGCTGTTGACCGTGAGTTGATCGAGAGGTGCCCAAATGATGTCGGCCTCAACGCCTTGTTGGCGAAGCTCTCCAACATTTCGTGTAATGAAAGAAATTCCGTCGAATGCACGGTCTTGGTAGTCTTCCAGGTCCATGCGGAAGGCGGTAATATTGGCTTGGAGTGTGTTGTCCAGCAGCTGGCTCTTTATGCCTATTTCGATGTTGTCCGAAGTCTCTGCACGAAACACACGTTGGTCGGCGGTGAGGGCGGGGAATGTCCCTTGCGTGTTGAACCCGCCACCCTTGTAGCCGGTGGAATAGGTCGCAAAGACCATCACATCGTCGGTCGGGAACCAGCTGGCGTTAGCGAAGTAGGTGGTTTGGCTCTCGTTGATCGTCGTCGCCGGCAGGACCTCTGCTTGACGAATGCTCAGGGCCGTAACAAAAGGATTGTTCACAGTGCTGATGAATTCGCCGTCTTTTTCTTCGTCTGTCCAACGTAGTCCACCTGTAAAGGCTAGTTTCTCATTTGGACGCCATGTGCCTTGCCCGAAGAGAGCGTAGCTTTGAAGGTCTTGCGAAAAATCGGCTTCCGCAGCGCCCACTTGTTGCCCGGCAGCGCAGGCCTGCGCTGCTCCAATCCCAGCTAATCCAGCGACCACCGGAATGCAGAATTGCGCGCCCAAGTCAGAACTGTCACCGATCTCGTAGCTCTCATCATAGTAGAAGGCGCCGACCACGTACTCGAACGCTCCGCCTGTTGGAGATAGCAGCTGCACTTCCTGACTGAACGTGCTGTTCTCAAACTCTTGAGCGCGAGGGAAGAGCTGAGCGGGGAACCTCAGAGAGCTGCCGAAGTTCGTTGCTTCCCACTCTCGGCTCGCTGTGATCGATCGCAGCGTATGGCCGGACGCAAGTTCATAATCAGCGTGTACGGATAGTCCCCACTGGGAATCATCGGAGAAATCTCGGTGATCCTGATAGATCTCATGGTCGAAGGGATCTTCCGACGCCGCTAACAATCCATCACGTGCTTCGGCGCCGAAAAGGGCTCCGAGCGTTCCCCCAAAGGCAGGCGACGGGATGGTGTCCGCCAAAAGCTCAACGGTCTGACCACCAAAATTGATCTCTGAGTAGTCAGCGGAGACCTTCAGCGTAAGCTGGTCGGTCGCGTTGAACAGGACCTTACCGCGCAACACGAGGTCGTCCCTCGCGCCAAATTCCTCTCCGTTGAGAAGATTGGTGCCGTAACCTCCGCGTTCGGAATATTGACCGGCTAAACGGACCGCGACTTTGTCGGACACAACGCCGTTCAGGACGACGTTCGAGTTGTAGGCGTCAAAATTTCCGGCGCCCAGCGTCAGCGCCGCGGTGTTGCCGCTGAATGATGGGTCGTTTGTGCGAATGTTAAAAGCGCCCGCTGCTGTATTGCGCCCAAAAAAGGTTCCTTGCGGGCCGCGCAGAACTTCTACGGCGCTCACATCGAGGAGGTTGCCAAGAATAGAGCCAGGTCGCGGAAAGTAGACATCGTCAATGAAAACACCAACCGACGGTTCGATGCCCGCGTTACCCACCGAACCAACGCCGCGAATTTGGATCCGCGCATTGGTCAACTGGCTCGAGCTCGGTAGCAAAAAGTTTGGTGAGTAAAGAGCGAGGTCCTGAAGAGTCAGAATTCCTGACTCTCTTATGAAGTCGCCCGAGTAAGCTGAGATGGATAGCGGGACGTCTTGGACGTCCTGTTCGCGTCTTTGCGCGGTGACAGTGATGATGTCCAACCGGCCGCTTGCTTCGGCTTCCGCCGCAGCGTCTGAGCTGATCTGTGCTGAAACCGATGGGTTCATGGCAGCGATCGCTGAGATGAAGCCGACGGACTTTAGAACCGTTTTGTATGTCATTTTGGCCCTCCCTATTTTTCTGTGATAGTACGCCGACGGAACGCCAAAACTGCAAACCTGTTGGCAATTGATGGGAATATGCGAAATCCGGAAGCAAAGCGCGGTGGCCCTCATGAGGCTGAGATATCAGAGGAAGTCATTGAAATCTTGCGCGAACACGGAACGCGCCGAGCTTTCAAAAAGAAGCAGCTCGTTGTGTCGATCGGCGATGACTTCGAGAACCTGTTTTTGATCGACTCGGGACGGTTTTCTTATTCGATCATGAACGCTCAGGGTGATGTCTACATCTATGGCTATAAGGCAGCGGGCTCGACGTGGGGGCTAACCGCGTCGCTAATGGGGAAGCCAGCAGCCTTTTCCTTCGAGGCCGTAGAAGACAGTGTACTGACAAGTGTGCATCGCAACATCCTATGGTCACTGATCGACACAGATCCCGTGGTTCGGCATGGCCTCATCTTAGGTTTGGGTTGGGCGGTGCGAAAAGCGATCGCTGTTGGGCATGAACAGATGACCCTCTCCTTGCCGCAACGGATCGCGAACTTCCTGCTCGATAACGCCGATGGCGAGGGCAACGTCCAGCTATCGCAGTCTATTCTCGCTCGGAACTTAGGCGTCTCCCGCTATGCGTTGGGAAACCACTTGCAGAAGCTCAAAAGTCAGACTCTGATCGAGATCGCCTACGGTCGGGTCAAGGTCATTGATCCCACTGAGCTTGCGCGGCTGGGGTTGCCCTCGTGATTGGGAGAAGAATTGCCAACCTGCTGGCAGTTCTGGTTGTCCCAGACTCTACACTGGCAACTTGGAGAACCTTCGATGTTACGAACACCGATCTTGAGCATCTTTTTCGCAGTCGTATTCGTTCTCCAAGGGTGCGGGTCGAACGACGACAAGCAGCTAGAAGACCGGGTTGCCATTACCGAACAGTTGGCTCGCTACGCGCAATCGTGGGATCGCAAAGACGCCGAGGCCGTCGTTGCTCTGCTTACGGAGGATGCAACGTTCGAGTGGGAGTTTTCACTCGCTGATGAACAGCCGCCACTCGTAACAGGGCGGGAAGCCATCCTACAGTATGCTCAGCACGCGCACCAAACCCGACTTGCAGGACGCCAATCTCGGCATCACTTCTCAGGTTTGGTTTTCGAAGAACTCACGGCGACAAAAGCGGTGACAGAAAACATTTTCGAGGTCACGCATCACGTCCCCGGCGAGACGCCGGTGGTCATTGCGACCGGTTTGTATCGTATCAACTGGGTGAAGACTGACGATGGTTGGCGAATGGCCTACCGCAAGCTGTTGGTGGATCGATAGACTGTTGGTTGGGAGAAACGCTCCTTGTGACGATTAAGCATTCAATAATTCGCGGCTCAACAGCCTTCTTGCTCTCCGCCGCGGCAGCGGGCTGGATCAGCGTTACACTGACTAAAGCCAGTCTCACGGGGCCCGCTGGTTTTGAAAAAAGCTTCGAGCCTGTCAGCGGAGCTTGGATGTTCTCGGACAAAGTCGGTTCTCCGGCAGCATCGCGAGCCGAAAGGGCCCGCGTCGCGCTAGGTGGGCCGCTGGCTCTCTCTTCGGAAGAGGCCATTTATTTCATGGCTTTGGAAGACGATGCCGGCGAGAAGCTCACATCATCGTGTGATTATCGCATCTCTGGGCAGCCCTTTGATACACGTTGGTGGTCCCTCACCCTCTATGACAGCGAAACGCAAGTTTTCGTGCCGAATGAGATCAACCGGGCGAGTTGGAACAGTCGCGCCATTGAATATGCCGCCGACGGTTCCTGGACGATAATCGTTTCTGATGAGCCGCAAGCAGGCCATTGGTTACCTGTTCATCAGCAGTCTGACCAACGCTTTGACCTGCTCTTGCGATTGTACAATCCCTCTGACGAAACCCGGCGCTCGGCTCTTACCCTTGCACTGCCAACGATTGAGAGAGCGGGATGTTGATGAGAACGCTGCCGCTTGTAGCAGCCGCAACTCTTACAGGTTCCGTATCCGGAGTTTTGGTCGGTTGGAACGTTACTCTCCAGCGCGTGCCCGTGGCGGTGATGGAGGCTATTGAGGCTAGAATGGTAGGCCCGAAAGGCGACTGGAATACATGTGTTCACGAACGCCAATACGGACCCTTGCCAAGGGTCGCGAGGTCCAACCCAGACAGTATGGTAACCCGTGTCGCCTACGACTTAAGTGAGGGTTCGCTGAGGCTTAGGGGTAAGACGTGGCCCGACTATTGGTCGTTGTCAGTGTACGATCAAAATACGAATAACGTCTTTGTCGTCAATGATCGACAAATCCAGAGCGACTCTTTTGACTTTACACTGGTCCAAGCTTCCGATGTGCCCGTAGCAGATGGTTCACAGAAAATCGTTTCGCCGACGCGAAAAGGTATTTTGTTGATCCGCCGATTTGTGGTGTCCAAAGCTGACTTACCCGCCGTCCATAACAACCAAGATTTGATGCAGTGCGAGATCACTTGATAGTCACTAAGTTGACGCCTTCTTGAGCGCAATTCGCGCCACCTAAGTCTGGCAGTTCATTTGCTTCGGCCCCAGCTACCCGAACAACGCGGACAGTAGAAATGATTTGATTTCCGCATTGCAAGCCAGGAAACCAACAATCCGAGGCCACTCAAGATGATCGTGTACTGAGCATCACCGCCACGTACTTCGACTCAGCTCGCAACCGCAACCAAGGTCAGATTGGCCCACAACGCAACCGCAAGCATCGCGTCATGCAGACGGCCGAACACACCGGCAAACCCTGACGGCTGGACGGCAACGGAGTTTTTTAATGAAAGCTTCCGGACCCTTGAGCTGTTTGCAAGAGGGACTGCTCTGGATGGCAGGCTGCGATATGGCGGGAACATCTTTTATTCCGACTACGACGATTTCCAGTTGATCACGGTCATCGGTTTTACGCCGGTCCCGTCAGCCGTTGTCGATATCGATAACATCGACGTGGCCTTCGCTTACGGTCTGGAGGCCGAAGTCGAGTTCGATATGACGGATTATCTCTCCGTGTTCGCCAATATAGGCCTGCTGGAAACAGAGCTTGAAGAGATCAACTTCGACGGTGAGGTGGAGACGCGCGAGTTCGGGACAGCACCGCCCGTTTCAGCGTTTTTTGGTGTGAATATAACGCCCACTGATAATCTACGGGTCTCTGCTCAGTTCCGTTATGCCGATCGTTTTGAAAGTGATACAAGGGCTGATCCCGATGAAGCGATCGATGATATTTTTATCGCCAACCTCAACGCTAGCTATCGCCTGGGATCAGCCGAAGTCTACGCCTATGTCGACAACCTGTTCGACGAGTTCTTCGTCACCAACGTGTCCAACGGCGGCCAATTTGCTTTCCCTTGAGCTCCCCGGACTGCGGGTGCGGGGGTCCGCTTTGATTTTTGATCCTCGAAAGAGGCGGATGCGTCAGCGCACGGGCTCGGAGCACGTTCTACTGGTAAGAATTGCCCCGCCCGTGATCAGAGTTTGATAAACACCCTGTTTATCGACACCTTGCAGAGCGATCCCTAGTATCGGTAGCGGGCTACCCGGGAATAGGGCCAGCATCCGCGAGAGACACGCCAGACCGGTGGTGCGCGATGACAGGCTCGAACTGCCGACATCCTCGGTGTAAACGAGGCGCTCTACCAACTGAGCTAATCGCGCGCTCCGCGGGGCATAGGACAAAGCGGAACGGCGGTCAAAGCCAACTTCGCACTGCACCGTGACGCTGAGAAACGCCGGATACGCGCAATATCCTGCACGTGGATCTTCGCCGGCAAACCTTCGTTTGCCTGTCATATCAGAATCTTATCGCGCGATCGCCTTGTCCGGTAAAGGCGACCCTACTCGCGGTAGCTCCTGTGATCCCCGCGGCTGGCGCAACGGCCAAGGTCGGAAGGCGAGCGTTGCCCTGTGCTGCAACGGCGGGCCTTGCTTTCCTCAACAGCGCGGGCGTGGCAACGTAGCGACGGACAAGAGGGTGGGGCTAACATGAGGTTTCTGCGTCGGGCATTAGCGAGCTTGAGCTTAGTCGCGGTTGCGAGCTGCGGAGAGGACAGTGTTCTCGATCAGATTTCCTTGCCTTGGGAGCGTGATGAGCAGCGGTTAGAAGCGCCGCGCCCGACCGCCACCGAGATTGTGGACGAAGAGCGATTTGCTCTTATCCGTACAGAAACAAATACTGACGGCGCACAACCCGCCTTCTGTCTCGTCTTCAACGAGGCGCTCAATCCCCGCCAGGATTATGAGCCCTTCGTCGCAATTGACCGCCAAGTTGCCTTATCTGTGTCTGGGCAAAGCCTTTGCCTCGAAGGTCTTCGGTATGCTGACGAAACGTCACTGACCTTGCGAGCTGGCCTGCCAAGCCGGTCGGGCGAAACGCTCGCGACTGATGAAACAGTAAACATCAGTTTCGCTGATCGCCCCGCCGTGGTCAGCTTCGCCGGAAACGGTGTCGTCCTGCCAAAGTCTGGCGGTGATGGGCTGGCCGTCACCACGGTCAATGTGCCGGCCGTCTCCGTGACCGTTGACAGGCTGAATGATCGCGCGCTGGTGCTCAAGCGGATCACGGAAGGGTATTCCGCCCAGGCGGGGACTTGGCGATATGCGCCGTACGATGAGCGACCGGAACAGTTTGGCGCGCGGGTGTTTGAAGGTGTTCTGGAAACGGAAGGGCCAGCCAACACTGCAACCGTAACAACGCTCCCCATAAGGAAGGCGGTTCGCGAGCTGGAACCTGGCGCTTACTACGTGCAAATCCGCGATGCGCGCGCTGAGGATCAAGCGCTGCGCAACCCAGCTCGCGCGGCGCGGTGGATTGTCGTCACCGACCTCGCGATGACCGCCTATCGGAGCGGATCAGGTCTCGACGTCACCGTGCGGTCTTTGCAATCCGCTGAACCCGTTGGCCGGGCCGAGGTGGCGCTCATCTCTAACGCCAACGAGGTGTTGGCAACCGAGCGTGCGGGGACAGACGGTCGGGTCCGTTTCCCAGCGGCGATCACCCGCGGCGAAGGCGCAGACGGACCGCGTCTTTTAACGGTCACCACACGGAACGATTTTGCGATCCTCGACCTCAGCCGCGCGCCGCTTGATCTCTCGGCGCAGCCCGTTGACGGACGCCAGCCTCGGGAGATCGCCAGCGCCTACGTCTACCTTGACCGCGGGGTCTATCGTCCAGGCGAAGACGTCCATGCCTCCGTCCTCTTCCGCGATCCCCAAGGGATTGCCCTCGACGACCGGCCAGGCGCCCTGGTGCTGTATCGACCGAATGGCACAGAGCAAGCGCGGCGTCGGTTCCGGCGGTTCGACGAAGCGAGCGCCGTTCTCTCTACCCTCCGGCTCCCCGATACGGCCACCCGCGGAGTCTGGCAGATCAGTGCAGAACTTGACGGGCTTGGCGAGGTTGGCTCCGTCAGCCTCAATGTTGAGGACTTCGTGCCGCAACGGCTGGCGCTAACGCTTGATGCGAACACGGATGATCCCATCGACGCGAGGGAAACGCGGGTCATCAGCGCTAACTTGAGATTTCTCTACGGTGCGCCAGGCGCGGGGCTCACCGTCGATGGCGAAGCGCGGATTGAGGCCGACCCCAGTCCGTTCTCAGCATTTCCCGGTTTCCGTTACGGGATGGCGCGGGAACCTTTTCGGCAGGAAGTGATCCGGCTGCTACCGTCGATCACTGACGGCGCGGGGAATGCCTCTCTCGCCCTCAGCCCTAGGCAACGCGGCGAGCAGGCGACCATGCCGCTCCGCCTACGGACGGTGATCAGCGCCGCGGAACCAGGCGGCCGCGCGATCCGCGATGATCTCCGGATCCCCTACCGGCCCCGGGCATTGTATGTGGGCCTCAAACCCGGGTTTGAGGGATCGGCTGAGCGCGGCGCGCCAATCGCGTTTGAAACGATGTTGATTGACCGTCTTGGTGCCCTGAGCGATGGGACCGTTGATTGGCGCCTGCGCCGCCGCGACTATGACTACGACTGGTACCGGACCGAAGGCGGCATCTGGAGGTGGCGTCGGTCTGAACGGATCGTCACCGTGCTCGAAGGCTCCGTCGCAACGACGCGGGATGCGCCAACGTCGATCGAATTGCCGCCGCAGCCATGGGGCGATTATGAGCTGGTCGCCTCCTTCGACGGTGAAGACCTGACGTCTACCACGTTTTGGGTTGGTTACGGTGGACGGTCTGCCGACGGCACCCCAGCGCCAGACAGCGTCCGGGTTCTGCCGCCCAGCGATCCTGTGGCCGTCGGCGGTGAAGCGACAGTCGCCATTGACGCGCCCTATCCGGGGATCGCCGAGGTCGCGGTCGCAACTGGCGAGATCCTCAGCTTACAGCACATCGTCGTCCCCGAAGGCGGTACGGAAATTACCGTTCCTGTGACAGACGCATGGGGCGCCGGCGCTTACGTCTTGGTCAGTGTGTACACAGACCGGGATCCCGACTCACGGCCTGTGCCCCGCCGCGCCGTCGGTGCTGCCTTCGTGCCCGTAGATACATCGGACAGGCGCCTCCACCTCATGCTTGATGTCCCAGAAATTGCGCGTCCGAACACAGAGCAAAAGGTCGCTCTGCGCTTGGCGAACGCCCCCAGCGAAAAAGTCTACGCGACGCTGGCCGCGGTCGACGAAGGCATCCTGCTGCTCACGCGGCACCAAAGCCCTGACCCGGAAGCCGCTTTCTTGAGCAAAGCCGCGCTCACCGTAGACTTGTACGACGACTACGGAAGGATTCTTGATCCCAACCAAGCGGAACCAGGGCGCCTGCGCTCTGGCGGCGATGCGATCGGCGGCGCTGGACTGACGGTCGTTCCCACGAAATCCGTCGCACTGTTTCGGGGACCCATCGCCCTTGATCGCGACGGAAACGCCGAAGTGACAATGACCCTGCCCGACTTCAACGGTGAGCTCCGGCTCATGGCTGTCGTCTGGTCCGAAACAGGCGTCGGGAGTGCCAGCACACCCCTCACCGTCCGCGATCCTGTCCCGGCGGAGGTCATCCTTCCGCGCTTCTTGGCCCCAGGAGACGAAGCGATCGCGACACTGACGATTGACAACGTCGAGGGCGCGCCCGGTACTTACAATGCGGGTCTCACGTCATCGGCGTCGAGCATCCAAGTCCCGGAGACCGTCATCGACGTTTCGCTTCGGCGAGGAGAGCGCAGTGATCGACCACTCTCGATCAAAGCCGACAGCGAAGGCATTGCCGAGCTAGGCCTCAACGTCGAAGGACCGGATAACTTCGCGGCAGAAAGCACTTACCCGATCCAAGTGCGCGGCGCGTACCTACCGCAAACGGACTATCGCCGACTGACCCTCAACCCCGGCGAGAGCTTCGCGCCTGGCGCCGATGCGTTCCGATCGTTGGTACCCGGGTCGGAAACGATGCGAGTCAGTGTCTCGACAACGCCGATCGACGTGTCTGGCTTAAGCGCGTTGCTGACGACCTACCCCTATGCATGTACAGAGCAGCTGGTCAGCCGGGCAACACCGTTGCTCCTCAAAAATGACCGCAGCCCCGAGGAAACCCAGGCGCTGCAAGCGGACATCGACGCTCTTCTCGAGCGCCAAAGCCCCGACGGCGCTTTCGGCATGTGGCGCGTGAGCGACCGTCAAGCCAGCCCATGGCTCGGAGCCTATGCCACCGACTTTATCGCCCGGTCGAAAGAACAAGGCCTGCGCGTGCCGGACCAAGCGCTCACCCGCGCCTATCAAGCGTTGCAACCGATTAGCCAAGGCGAAGTCCGCCGCGCTTACGGGTATAATTATCGGTGGGCTGACGGACCTTTTTCCGCTGATACGTTCGAGCTGCTGAGCCAGCGGTCTTCCGCCTACGCCTTATACGTTCTCACGCGAGGCGGCGTCGTGGATCGGTCGCGGCTGCGGTATGTCCACGACACACAGCTCAACACCATCAACAGCCCCCTCGCACGCGCCCAGATCGGCGCGGCCCTTGCCGCGTTGGGTGATCGCGGGCGCGCAGCAAACGCATTCGCCGCCGCCGCGGCCGTGAGTGCCTACCGCAATCCCGGCGATTGGTACCAGTCCGTCGCGCGCGACATGGCCGGCCGCGCTGAGCTTTTGGCAGAAGCGGGCGAGACCGAAGCGGCGGGGGACCTTCTGGTGCAAGTGGCGGAGCGACTGCCCGAGCCTGAGCGCATGCGCACCCAAGACAAAGCCTTCCTCATCCGAGCCGCGGACGCACTCGAAGCAGGAAACCGTACACCGACGATTACCCGAGGCGACGAACGCATCGGCGAGATCACCCTGACACGCAACGATAATCTCGATCTGCCTTTCGAGAACACGTCACGTCGACCCCTGTTCGTCAGTGTATTGACAGAAGGCACCCCTGCCCTCGCGCCGCCACCCGCGTCGTCAGCGCTTGCGTTATCAAAACGGATAACGTCTACGGACGGAAGCCCAGTCGATCTCGCCACCGTCCGGCAAGGCGACCGTTTGATCATAGCGCTCACGGTGACGCCGCAGCGCCGGGCACGATCACAATATGTAATCACCGATCTGCTGCCCGCAGGATTTGAAATCGAAACAGTTCTCGGGCCTGCCGAAGCGGCGCCTCGCGGCCCCTACGCGTTCCTCGGCCAGGTGATCCGCCCCGACATTGCCGAAGCCCGGGACGACCGCTTTGTCGCTTCGTCAATCTTAGGCGGCAACGCGTCGCGGACGATAGCCTACGTGGTCCGTGCCGTGACGCCTGGAAGCTTCACAGCTCCCGGCGGCGTAGCGGAGGATATGTACGATCCAACGGTCTTTGCGCGGACCGTTTCAGGGGCCGTGGTGATCTCCCCGTGACCATCTGGACACGGATCGCTGCGGCCTCCGTTGCCGTCATCGCTCTTCTGTGGACGGTCGATCGGCTGTTCCCGCCGCCGCTCTCCTCTGTGGTCACCTCCCAGGAAGTCTTGGACCGGGACGGCCTGCTCCTTAGGGCCTTTCCGGTCGAGAACGGCCGATGGCGTCTCAAAGCCGACCTTCAGAACATCGATCCACGCTTCATCGACGCACTCCTAGTCATTGAAGACGATAGGTTTTATAGGCATCAAGGCGTCGATTTTCTGGCTGTGTTGCGGGCGATGCGCGACAATATCGTCCGGGGGCGCACCGTCTCCGGGGCCTCAACAATCACCATGCAGACAGCGCGTCTGATGGAGCCGCGGCCACGCACCCTCCCGTCGAAGTTCATCGAAATGCTGCGAGCCTTGCAGCTCGAAATGCGCCTCTCGAAAGATGAGATCCTCGCCCTATACCTGACCCTAACGCCCTACGGCGGAAACTTAGAGGGTGTACGGACGGCTGCGTTTGCCTATTTTGGAACTGATGCAAACGCGTTGACCGATGCGCAGATCGCACTGCTAATTGCCCTGCCGCAAAGTCCCGAAGCGCGCCGCCCCGATCGGCAACCGGCCGAGGCAAAGCGGGCGCGGGAAATCATCCTTACACGCCTAACCGCCGCTGATCATGTCAACGCGACGCGCGCCGCGGAAGCAGCGCTCGATCCGCTACCAGCCGGGCGTCAAGCATTCCCGGCGCACGCTTGGCACTTTGCTGACCGATTTGGCAGCGATAAGCCACTTGTCCACACGACAATCGACCGAGGTACACAGACATTTGTAAAGCAACTCCTTGCACAGACGATCAAGGAGACGCCGTCCGTTCAAGCGGCGACCGTCGTTATTGATATCGAAAGCCGTGCGATCGTCGCATCGGTCGGTTCAGGCGCGCTGGAGAACGCTGGCGGGTGGCTCGACCTCACACGGCGTGACCGATCCCCCGGCTCGACGCTGAAGCCGTTGGTCTACGGCCTTGCGATGCAAGAAGGTTTGATCAGCGCCAACACCTACGTCGCCGACGTTCCTGCGATGTTTGGTGCGTATGCCCCCGAAAACTTTGGCCGCACGTTCAACGGTGATCTCACGATCGCCACAGCACTCCAGCACTCGCTCAATGTTCCTGCCGTCCAGGTCTTAGATCAGGTCGGCGCAGAGCGGATGGTCGGCGCCTTGCGCGCTGCTGGCGTCCAGGTTGCGCTCCCCCCAAGGCAGAGTGATGGCACCGGTTTGGCCATTGCGCTTGGCGGTTTGGGGCTGAGTGCCGAGGACTTGGCTCTGCTCTACGCTGCATTAGCCGATGGTGGCATCGCCAAACCGTTGGCACACACACCGGATGAAGCCGTGGACAACATCAAGGCTGCAGGGCGCCGCATACTGACGGAACAAGCTGCAGCCGATGTGCTCGCCATTTTGCGCGAGGGACCGGCACCGACCGGGCGTTTGCCTGCCCACCTCTCCCGCAGCGCGCCCCGCATCGCGTTTAAGACCGGCACATCCTATGGCTTCCGTGATGCTTGGGCCATTGGGGTCGGTGAACGCTATGTAGCGGTGGTTTGGACCGGTCGGCCCGACGGCGCACCCCGGCCTGGCCAAACCGGACGCGCCGCGGCTTTACCGTTGCTTTTCAATACCTTCGACCAGCTTGAAGGGGGCCGGAGCGTTAGACCTCCGCCACCGCCGAACGAAGGGGCAGGCCCAGAGATTCTGACCGCTGACGAAACGCCGCAGATCCTCTTTCCGCCCGACGGCGCAACCCTTGTTCCGCACCGGGACGGCTTACCCTTTGTTTTAGCGGGACGAGCACGTTCTCGCGCGCAGTGGTATGCGGACGGACGCGCTCTTCCGGCTGATCGTGACGGCAACGTGCTGTGGCAACCGAACAGCGCAGGCTTTTATACCTTGTCTCTCATCGACGCAGACGGCCGCCGCAGTGATGCATCCGTCCGTATACACACGGATATGCGATAGGCTCAACTGAGTGGAATAAACTCCGCATTATCATGCGGCGGCAAGGTGAACCGTCCGTGGTCTTCGGCCTGCCATTCCGCCTTGGCGAACTCGATCATCTCCTTGTCGCTCGCGACGAAATTCCACCAGATATGCCGGGGGCCATCGGCCACCGCGCCGCCGAACAGCATCAGGCGTGCACCTTCCGGTCCAGCTTTGACAGCGCCAGGACCATCTCCAAAAACAAGCATCTGGCCAGGTGGGACCTCCTTATCGGAGAGAACGGCCGCGCCTTCGATCACGTAGATCCCGCGGTCCTCATGATTGTCTGGCAGAGGCAACACGACGCCAGGATCAAGACGAATATCGGCGTAGAGCGTTTCCGTTGCTGTCACGACCGGCGAAGACGATCCGTAGGCATCCCCAAGGATCAGCGTTCCCGAGATCCCTTCACCGCTCAGCTGCGGGAGGGTGTCCCCGGCGTGGTGAACAAACGCTGGATCGGTTTCTTCTTTGTCCTTAGGCAGAGCAATCCAGGTCTGCAGGCCAAACATCCGATGCGCTTGCCCCTCCAAATCGGAAGGCACGCGCTCAGAATGGGTAATCCCGCGACCCGCCGTCATCAGATTCACGGCACCGGGCTCAATATCTTGCGTCGTACCCAGACTATCGCGGTGCCTAATGCGCCCATCGAACAGGTACGTCACCGTGGCCAAGCCGATGTGAGGATGGGGGCGCACGTCAATCCCTTCGCCGGGCGCGAACTCCGCCGGCCCCATTTGGTCGAAGAAGATAAAGGGCCCAACCATTTGCCGCTGCGGGCTCGGCAAGGCGCGGCGAACGGAAAAGCCGCCGAGGTCGCGGGCGCGAGGGATAATCCGCGCCGCGAGATCGTCACTGTTGGTCAAGTGGTCTTGCATATCTGGCCTCCGCGCTGGGAGCGACACCGCTCCCGCCTAGGCCTAACAGCTAAGCGTGTTCACCGCGAAAACGCGCAGCGGCTTTCTCTTTTCCGATTAACGCAAAAAGCTCGGGCATTTCAGGTCCTCGCGGCTGCCCGGTGAGCGCTTTGCGGAGCGGCATGAACAGGGATTTTCCTTTGCGCCCCGTGGCTTGCTTGAGAGCCGTCGTAAGGGCGGACCAGCCTTCCGCATCGGCGGTTACTGCGGAAACATGTTCTGCCGCCGCGGTGCAAAACTCTCTGTCATCAGCCTCAATCACGGGATCAATCGTCCCTTCGATGACGTCCTTCCACTGGGCCGCCTCATCGAGTTTGGTGATGTTCCCCCTGACCGCATGCCAAACGGGCTCGGATACGCCGAGAGCGTTGAGGCGCTCTTGAACACCCGCGTACGACGTTGCGTGCAGGATCTTCGCGTTGAGGAGTTCAAGCTCCTCAGGGTCGAACCGCGCCGGCGCGCGCCCCAAAATCTCAAACGAAAAGCCATCGGCAAGGGTCTGGGTGTCGAGCACCGGCTCAACCGGCTGGCTTGTGCCCAAGCGCGCGAGAAGGCTCGTGATCGCTTGCGGCTCCAGCCCGTCCGCACGCATCCCTTCGATCGACAGCGAACCAAGCCGCTTGGAAAGCCCTTCCCCGTCCTTGCCGACCAACAACGAATGGTGGGCGAACGTGGGGATAGCGCCCTCGCCGCGGTAGTTGATGATCGCCTCGAAAATCTCGATCTGCGCTGCTGTGTTGGTCACATGGTCTTCGCCGCGGACCACATGGGTGATCCCGAAATCCACGTCATCGATACAGCTGGGAAGCGTATAGAGATACGCCCCGTCTTCGCGGATCAGAACGGGATCGGACATCGTGCCGGTGTCAAAAGCCTGATCACCGCGGATAAGGTCCGTCCACGTCACTTCCGATTGCTTAAGCTTGTAGCGCCAGTGCGGGCGACGCCCTTCGGCCTCAAAGTCCGCTTTCTCCTGCTCCGTCAGCTCAAGCGCAGCCCGGTCATAAACCGGGGGAAGCCCCCGAGCACGCTGAAGCTTCCGTTTGCGGTCGAGCTCTTCCGCGGTCTCGTAACACGGATAAAGAAGGCCTTCGCCTTTGAGATATTCCGCAACGTCATCGTAGACCGAGAACCGCTCGGACTGCCGGGCGAATTCGTCCCACTGCAAACCCAACCACTTCAGGTCGCGCTGGATCCCCGCCTCATATTCCGGCGTTGAGCGTGCTTGGTCGGTGTCGTCTGAACGCAGCAGGAACGTACCGCCCTGGGCCTTGGCGAACAGCACGTTGAAGAGGGCTGCGCGGACATTGCCCACGTGCAGCTTTCCGGTGGGCGACGGCGCGAAACGGACGTTGACAGTCATCAGACCTCTGGAAGTCATCTAGCGAGCACGCCGCCTAACCCAGTGCGGAGACCTTGGGAAGCGGCAAGACGCCCAGTGCGCGTCCTGCGGTCCACCCCTGGAATCCTTTGAGATGCTGTAACGCGAACTTGCTGCCGGTGTGGCCCGCGCATACCGTTTGCGGGCGAAAAAAGAGGGGAAAGAGTATGCTCAAACGGCTTTTGATCAGCTGCGCTGGCGCGCTAATCGCCACGAACGCTCAGGCGGCGACACTCGATTTCTCCAGCTTCGGTCTCGGATCCACGATCCTTGAGCAGCCAACCCTAGAGCTGCGCAACGCCACTTTAGCGGTAACGGCTCCCGGCGATGGGTTCTCTGTATTCAACTTCGATGACCCCTCGGGAAGCATCATCTTCTCAGGCTTCTGTTTCATTAATGTGGCGCCGAACTCGTGTGCCGCCGATGGGACAATCACGTTTATCCGCCCGGTGAACACGCTTTCATTCTTCGCGATCGGCGCCCAACCGGACGACTTTTTGTCGGTGGCCGCGCTTGACGAGGATGGCGTGGAAATCGGCCGGATCGATGTGACCGAGGACATCACCTATAGCTTTGGCAGCCTCGGCGGGATCGCAGCGCTCGTCTTTGACGACAGCTCTCCGGTGAATAACGGCTTCGGGTACGGCAATTTTGACTTCACGTTTGACGAAGTGCCCCTGCCCGGCGCGATCCCGTTGATGGCGACGGGCTTGGCTGCGTTGGGCGCGACGTACCGGCGGCGAAAGCGCGGCTAAGCCATCCGCTGGGCGGCCAAGGCACGGGGATGGTTGCGGAGGTTCAAACGGGTTGAGCCGCGCACCAGTGCACTGACCAGTATACGCTCAGTACCGCTCAAGCGATGGTGACCGAGGCCAATCACTTCGCGGACCTCGGGCGGGACAAGATCAATCGCTGCACGGACAAAAAGAGGCTGAAGCCATCGCCCGAGTGAAGGGAGCGTTGGCGTGGTCTCCATGATCGTGAGAAACTCCGTCAACGTCGTCGACGCCTCCAAATCGGAGAGCGTGTCCGCTATCAACGCATCAAGCTGCGCCTTGTTTTCAGGAGGATCGAGAACGCCGTAGAATCGCGCCGCAGGTTGCGCTTCGCGCAAAGCCATGTCCCACTCCGCGCCATTCAGTGGACGGACATAAGTGCTATAGGCTGTGATGAATCCAAACGCAGCCGTCCCGTGGACCCAGTGCAGAAGCTCCTGATCAAGCGCCGCATAAGGCGCTCCGCCATCGGTCACCCCGCCAACGCCCGCGTGTTTCTTGTTGACCTCAGCGATCATCTGGCGGGCTACGGATGCCGCGCCATAGAAGGTGACCATCGCCGCCAGTCCCGTCCGCTTCAGGCGAAGGACCGGGTCCGTTGGAAAAATCGAATGGTCCCACACGCCGTGGCGCACCCTGGGCTCGGCGAGCTCGAGGATCACCGCAGTGATGCCGCCGATATACACCGTAAGCGGAACACTATAGACTTGCGCAGTCACACCGTCCGCGGGGATCAAGCCGGGTTCGCCACGCGGCTCGAGGAACAGCGATGCGTTCCCCCCGCCGTCGAACAAGAAGGCCTGCAGCTCGCGCTCGGTATAATTCGAGACCGGGCGCCACCAGCGCGGTTTAAGCGGGGGCAAGAACGTCCGTGTACAGCTCGCTCGCGTCGGGCTCTGGGCTCTCCAGCGCGAAATCAGCGGCGTCTTTCACCTGCGCTTTAACGTCCTTGTCGATCGCTTTCAGCTCATCTTCAGAGACGCCCTGCTCAGCCAGGCGAATTTTGCACCGCTCGATCGGGTCCGACTTGCCGCGAACGTCATCGACCTCGTCCCTGGTCCGATATTTGGCCGGGTCGGACATGGAGTGGCCGCGATAGCGGTAGGTCTTCATCTCCAACACGTAGGGGCCATTGCCCGCGCGCGCATGTTCGACGGCCTCGCGGCTTTCTTCCCGGACGGCCACGACGTCCATGCCGTCAACTTCCTTACCCGGAATACCGAAGCTTGCGCCGCGGCGGTAGAAGTGGGTCTCTGCCGAAGCGCGCTTGACGCTGGTCCCCATCGCATACTGATTGTTTTCGATGACGAAGATGACCGGCAACTTCCAAAGCTCGGCCATGTTCATCGCTTCGAACACCTGGCCTTGGTTCGCAGCACCGTCCCCGAAGTAAGAGAAGGAAACGTTGTCGTTACCGCGATACTTGTTGGCAAAGGCAAGACCAGCACCAATCGGCACTTGTGCACCGACAATTCCGTGCCCGCCGTAAAATTTCTTCTCCGCACTGAACATGTGCATCGAACCGCCTTTGCCCTTGGAGTAGCCTCCAATGCGGCCCGTCAGCTCGGCCATCACGCCTTTTGGATCCATTCCGCAGGCCAGCATATGGCCGTGATCGCGGTACCCGGTTATGACCTGGTCGCCCTCTTTCTTCAGCGCCTCAAGCCCCGTCACCACGGCTTCCTGGCCGATATAGAGGTGGCAGAAACCACCAATGTGCCCCATCCCGTAAAGCTGGCCAGCCTTCTCCTCAAACCGGCGGATGATCAGCATCATCCGGTAATATTCAAGCAGCTCATCCTTGGTCGCAGAATAGTTCGATGCGGGGGTCGATGCGTCGGCCATCGTCAGCTCCGGTTTGTCTGCGGAAGCACTAACGGGTCCGCACGTCCGGCGCAAACCCTTCAGAGCGTTGGACGACGCGGAAAAAAGGTCCACGCTCGCTTTATTGGGCAACGCTCACACTAGGCGTGATGGCTTCCCGCAGCCAGGCGAATGCCGCTTGCGCGGGCGCACCGCCGAGGTTCACCATAGCCAAAGCCGCACGGTCCTGGTCGGCTGAAACAGCCATGTAGGCCGTAAATTCCCCAGTCCCGCCAATATGATAGCTGATGGTCGACCCGCCCAGCTCCGTCACGGCCCAGCCCAGCGCGAGACCACTTCCTGCCACCTGGCCGTGCAAGCGCTCCGCTGCATCCTTGCTCAGCCATCGGCTCTCCCCGCGCAGAGCACAGAGGTGGCCGCGGAGGTACGACACGTAGTCCTCTGCCGTCAGCTCTATATTGCCCGCTGCCTCGAGGAAAATGGGTATCGCGCCCTCGGGGTCGTCGAACGGCACCGGTTGGTCGTTCTCCAGCAGGTGGCCAAACGGCTGCCCCTCGGGCCTGTCCGTGGGCACGGAGAGCCGGGCAGAACGCAGGGCTAACGGGCCAAAGACTTCGTCCGAGAGGAGTGCGCCAAGCTCTTTCCCGGTTACCTGTTCGAGAAGCGCGCCGGCGACGACGAAGCCTGCGTTCGAATAAACCGACGCGGTCCCCGGCTCTGAAGCTAAGGGTGCCGCAAGGAAATAAAGCGCCGCTTGTTCGCGGATCGCTGCGTCGCTGCCGCTGAATTCCGGCACAGCGCGGAGCTCCTGCCCGCTGCTGAAGGCCGGCAGTCCGCTGCGATGGGCCAAAAGCTGACCGAGTGTGATAGACGCTTTGTCGGGATGGGCCTCGGCCGCTTTGGGCCAGAGATCCGCCAACGGATCACTCAGGCGGAGCACCCCCTTCTCCTCGAGCCGCATCGCCACGCTCGCCAACATCGACTTCCCGTTCGATCCGATATTGAAACGTGCATCGTCGGCGACAGGTGTCGGCGAGCCGGCACGCGCTACGCCGTCCACGGCAACCGCGCCGCTTGCGCAGGAGGTGACGCCGATGGCAATCGCCGGGATCACGGTCTCATCGAGGATCTTTGCCGCGTCCGCGTCAAGCACCGCTTGCGCGACAGGCGGCGGGACCTCGCTGACAGACGCGCAGGACACAACAGAGAACAGAAAGAGCGGGAGACTGAAAATCCGAACCATACCCAGCCTTATTGTTTATCAATAAATTTGGCAACGGCTGGACCGAAAAAAACGGCGCCTAAGGGCGCCGCTTTCTTGTTTCTGGGGAAAGCGCGCTGCGTTACGCGGGCGTCGCTTCGAACGTCGACTGCCCGAATGCGCCGAGCTTGACGGAACCATTGAGGTTGTCGCCGTCTTTCTTGCCCTCGAACGACAGGGTGAGCGGCATTGGCTTGGTGACATCGACGTCCCAAGTGGCGGTATCGCCGTTCACGGCACCGTTCTTGATATCGGCGGTGTCGCCTTGCGCAGCCATGGAGCCAGACAGCGCGCCGCCATCTTCGGCGAGGGTCAAAACACCCTCTTGCTTGCCCATCGGCGTGTTGATCGTCACGTTGTAGGTACCTGAGAACGCCATGTTCCCTCCAAGTTTGCGTGGTTGTTGCCGGGGGAATAAGCCGTGTGGCGCTTTTGGCCAACCCCTGCAGGTGTGATGGCTGTCATGGCGCCAATGAATGGTTTGGAGCAGAGTGCCCGGTGCCGGAATTGAAGGCCTATAAAGTTCAAGAGCCCGCTCCGGCGCTAATCCCTGGCACCGTCAAACGGGACTGGATGGAAGCGACGTCGGACCGGTTTGCCTACCGCTGCCTGCCGCTGAACATGGCCAACGTCACTGGATGGTCGCTGACCCTGAACGCGGGCTTCGATGCGACGTGGAACGGCGGCGGGGCAGCCTCGGATATCACCCTTGCGGCGCACGAAACAGACACCGACCTCAGCCATGTCGCCCTATCACACTTTGCCCACGGCGTTCTGACCTTCCACGTCGGTTATCTGTTCCGCACATCGCCCGGTTGGGCCACCTGGGCGATGGGCCCGCCAAACGGCTCCAAACCCGGGATCGAGGCCCTCAGTGGTCTGATCGAGACCGATTGGCTGCCCTTCCCGTTCACGATGAATTGGAGGTTCACCCATCCGGGTACGGTGCGTTTTGAGAAAGGTGAGCCCTTCTGCTTCATCACCCTTGTCGAGCCCGCCAAGCTCCAAGACGTGACGCCGGAAGTGCTCAGCATCCACGATGATCCCGCGCTGTTCGACGAATATATGACCTGGCACCGTTCCCGGACGGAGTTCAACGCCGCCATCGAGGCCAAAGACCCCGAAGCCCTCCGCGAAAGCTGGCAAAAGCACTACATGGTGGGCCGCTCACCCGACGGTGCACAAACCGCCTCGCCCGGCCGCGGCAGCATGCGGATGAAAAAGCCGAAAGCCTAAGCCAATTGCGGCTTCGGAAACGATAAGGCCTTACCCCCGATATTGCTGGTTAAAGCTCGCGGCTTTGCTGACGGCTTCGATGTAGCGGACGGTGCCGCTTTTGCTCCGCATGACGACGGTGTGGGTGCTGACCGTATCGCCGCGCCACTTGACGCCGCGGAGCATGGTGCCATCGGTGACGCCGGTTGCGGCAAACATGATGTCGCCCGAAGCCATATCATGGAGGCCGTATTTCCGGTCGAGGTCGGTGATGCCCGCCTTCTCCGCCCGGCCGCGCTCATCGTCGTTGCGGAACAAAAGCCGACCCTGCATCTGGCCGCCCACACAGCGGAGCGCCGACGCAGCGAGCACACCCTCAGGCGCGCCGCCCGAGCCGACATAAAGGTCGATGCCCGACTGATCCGGATCGGTGGTATGGAAAACGCCCGCCACATCACCGTCGGGGATCAAGAACACCCGCGCGCCCATTTTACGTGCCGCTTCAATGATATCGTCGTGGCGCGGCCTGTCGAGGACGCAAAGAGTAATCTCGGAACGATCAACACCCTTGGCTTTGGCCAAGGCGATGATGTTATCCTCCGTAGGCGCATCAAGATCGATGACGCCCTCCGGATACCCCGGTCCGCAGGCGATCTTTTGCATATAGACGTCAGGCGCGTGGAGCAGACCTCCGCCCGTCGCCATCGCGACGACAGCGAGCGCGTTCGACATGGCCTTGGCGGTCAGCGTCGTCCCCTCGAGAGGATCCAATGCAATGTCGATCTTCGGGCCACCGCGGCCAACTTTCTCGCCGATGAACAGCATCGGCGCCTCGTCCCGCTCGCCCTCACCAATGACGATCGTCCCGTCGATATCCAGCGCGTTGAACGCCGATCGCAAGGCCGTCACAGCCTCTTGGTCAGCCGCTTCTTTGTCGCCGCGGCCGATCATCGTTGACGCAGCCACCGCCGCGGCTTCCGTACACCGCCCGAGTTCAATCGTCAGGATACGGTCAAGATAGGTGTTCTGGTCGGTCATGACGAAGGGTCCAGTTCAGTCAAAATGGGAAACATCGAGGGACGGCCGTGGACGATGGGCAACGCCTCAAGGGTTGTTAGGAGGGGGCGCACCGATGGGCGGGGCACAAGATGTGTGGTGATGACGATGTCGACGGGTTCGCCGCTGCTGTCGTCTGTTGGCAAATGCGCGGGCGCCTGGTGGATCGTATCCACACTGACATTCGCTTCCGCCAACGCGTTGGTCACCTGCGCAAGCACGCCTGGCTCGTCCGCCACCCGGAGGCGCAGGAAGTAGGGGTCGTGGGTATCGGCCGCGGTCACAGTCGGCTGCGCGTCGATTTTGGCAGCAGGTACAGAGAATACGGGGCCCGTGGCGCCGCGAGCAATCGTCACGAGGTCCGCCGCGACTGCCGTAGCCGTGGCGCCGCCCCCTGCCCCCGGCCCGGAGAAGGCGACGCGCCCGACAGGGCTAGCTTCTGCGATCACGATATTATCAGAGCCCAGCGTTTGCGCCACTTGGCTCTCGATCGGCAGAAGCGCGGGTCCGACGCGCAGCGAAAGGCCCGTGCCATGACGCGCGGCCTCGGCGACGAGTTTGATCGTCAGGCCCATCTCATCGGCGGCGGAAATATCGTCCACCGTCACCGCATCGATGCCGAGGAGGTCGACCTCTTCAAGCGTCGGCATCGCATCGAACGCCAACGCCGTCAGCACCACGAGCTTATGCGCGGCATCGATCCCGCCGATGTCGAACGTCGGGTCTGCCTCTGCAAATCCCAGTCGTTGCGCCTCGAGCAGCGCGTCTTCAAAGCTCGCACCGGTCTCGTTCATCTGGCTGAGGATGAAATTGCACGTGCCGTTAAGGACACCCATCAAGCCGAGCACCTGTGCCTGGGCCAACCCATCGCGGAGGCCGCGGACGATCGGCACACCGCCTGCCACCGCTGCCTCATAACGGAGCGCGACGCCGTGATCTTCCGCCAACTGAGCAAGGGCGAGACCGTGGCGGCACATCAGCGCTTTGTTGGCGGTGACCACATGCTTTCCGGACTTCAGCGCTGCCTCGACCGCGGCCTTCGCAACGCCGTCCTCGCCGCCAATCAACTCCACGAACACATCAGCTTGATCGGAGCCCGCCATCGCCACGGGATCATCGAACCAAGCAAACTCGGAAAGATCGACGCCGCGATCTCGGCTGCGGTTTCGGGCCGAGACAGCGGTGACCGTCAGCGGCTTCGGGGCCCGATCAGCACCCTCGTCACCCAAGATCCGCAATAGGCCGGTACCAACCGTTCCCAGCCCAGCGATCGCGACCCGCATTTCTGTCATCGAGCATTCCTCTTCCGTCTGGGCCAGCGCCTACGCATCCTTCGGCAGTGCAGCAAGCGCGCCCGCGCGACAACCGTAATCGGAAGCCCTACTCAACGGGTGGCGGGGTCGGAAAATCGAGTGCCTCGACGTCCACCCGTGGCTTCAGACGCGGTGCCGTGCCCTGCACCTGACGAATAAGCGCTTGAAGCTCGACAACCGTTGGGTCCTCATCAAGCCCCGGACCGGTAGGCTCCGTCTCAGCGTTAAGGCCCGCTAAGACGGCGGCCAAAGCGCGAATGTCATCGCCCGTTCCCGGAGGAAGACCTTTGTCGCCGAGATCGTCAGGCGCGGTCAGCACACCCAGCACCGGGAATGGTGCACCGCGGGATTTCTCAGCCGCCAAGCGCTGGAAGCGCCGATCGGCTTCGGTCATTTCAGGCGCTTGACTGGCGCAGCCAAGTGTCAGAAATGCTGCACTGCAAAAAAGGGCCCGGACCATGTGCTTGTGCCAGTTGCAATCAATGCGATTTGGACGTTTGACCATGATTGCCTCCTAGGGGCCAACGAAGAATAAAGGCTTGACGCTATGCCCACGACCCAGAGGAAACGTACCGTAGCGGCCCGTTCGCGGCGTGCACCGACGGCGACGCCCAATGAGGCGCCAGAGAAGGCGACGGAAATGACCGATAACGAAAAGCCAAAGCCTGCGCGCAAGCGGACAGCTGCAAAAAAGACGGCCGCTAAGGCGACGCCCGCGAAGAAAGCAGCTGCGAAAACCGCGAAGCCTGCGACGCGCAAATCGTCAGCAACCGCGAAGAAAACCACCGCCAAAGCCGCAACCCCTGCTGCGAAGAAAAAGGCGCCCTCGAAACCGCGGACGATTCCGACGGTCGCAGCCGCCGAGGCCAAGGCGCGGAAGCTTGCCGCCGCGAAAACCGCAAAACTCAAGCCTGCAGACAGCAAAACGTCGCGTGATGCGGCCAAGGCCAATCCCTTTGCCGGATCGAAAGACACGTCAGCAAAGCCAGAGGAAGCGTTTGCTCCGTACACAGACATGGCCCGCCTCGCCCGGACGATGGCGGATATTAACGTCAAGGCACAAGACGCTATCCGCGGCGCCGCTGAACGGACCGTTGAGCGTGGCCGACGCGGCGGCGAGACGCCGACAGATCCTCTCAACGTCGCCGACGCAACGACCGAAGTCGTTACCGCTCTGTCCTCCGACCCGATGCGGGTGATGAGCCTTCAGATGTCGCTTTGGGACAATTACACCAAACTTTTCACGACAATGGCCGACAAGCTCGCCGGCAACGCGCCCGAGCCCGTCATCGAGCCTGCATCCAGCGATAAGCGCTTCAAACACGAAGCGTGGACCGCAAACCCAGCCCTCGATTTCGTCAAACAGAGCTATCTGCTGCTCTCGCGCTGGGTCGACGACGCGATCGTGTCCGCCGAGGGTGTCGACGCAGCCACGAAGCGACGGGCGCAATTCCACGCCGACCAGTTCCTCTCCGCGATGTCGCCGACCAACGTCCCGGCGCTCAATCCAGAAGTGATCGAAGAGGCGGTCGCCAGCCAGGGGGTCAATTTCGTCAAAGGCCTCGAGAATTTCATGGCCGATCTCGAGCGCGGCCATGGCGAATTGGCCATTCGGCAAGCCGACCTCGACTTCTTCGAAGTTGGCGAAAATCTCGCCACCACGCCGGGGCATGTCGTTTACCAGAATGAGATGATGCAACTCATTCAGTACACGCCAACGACGACCCACGTGGCCGAAAAACCCATGGTCATCTTCCCCCCGTGGATCAACAAATTCTACATTCTCGACCTGCAGCCCCAGAACAGCTTCATTAAATGGCTCGTGGATCAGGGCCGCACGGTTTTTGTCGTCTCGTGGGTTAATCCGGGTGCTGAGCTCACGGATAAGTCGTTCCCCGACTATATGCGCCAAGGAGTCTTCGAAGCCTTAGAAGCCGCGACCCGGGCGACGGGTCAGGAGAGCTTCGACACGATCGGTTACTGCATTGGCGGTACGCTGCTGGCAACGACGCTAGGCTATATGGCCCAAACGGGCGATCACCGGATCAACTCTGCGACCTTCTTTACGGCGCAGACGGACTTCGAAGACGCGGGCGACTTGCTCCTCTTCGTCGACGACAAACAACTGGATAATATCGAAAAGCAAATCGATGCGTCCGGCGGCGTTCTCGAAGGCTCGGCGATGGCGCGAACGTTCAATATGCTCCGTCCAAACGACCTCATCTGGTCCGCCTTCGTCGACAACTATTACATGGGCAAAGAAGCCAAAAAGTTCGACCTTCTCTATTGGAATGCCGACTCAACGCGGATGACCAAGGCGTGCCACCTCTACTACCTCAAGGAATTTTATCGCCATAACCGTTTGTCGAAAGGCGCGTTAGAAATCGACGGCGTCCCCATCGATCTATCGAAGGTCAGCACACCGATTTTTATGCAGGCCGGTGAAAAAGACCACATCGCGCCGCCAAACTCCGTGTACCGCTCGGCACGCCTCTTTGGCGGTCCTGACGTCACCTACATGCTCGCGGGTTCGGGGCACATTGCCGGTGTCGTCAATCATCCCGATAAGAAGAAATACCACTTCTCCACCAACGACGCGCTGCCCGAAACCCTCGATGATTGGAGAGAGGGCGCTGAGCGGCACGACTTTAGCTGGTGGAACCATTGGATGGCCTGGCTCGGCGAACGTTCCGGGGGCAAGGTTCCGGCGAGGCAGCCAGGCGATGGCGCGTTGAGCATCATCGAACCTGCGCCCGGCTCGTATGTCAAAGTCCGCGCCGAATAAACGAGCGGTAGGCGCGCGCAGGCAAAATTGCGCGCGCTCCACAAGCGGAACGAAACTTCTCTTCGCTATGTTGCATCTCGGCCAGCATCAGTTCACCTTTCGTTAAGAAACGGGCCGCAGGTCTTAGTCTTAATGATCGGTAAAGCGCACGATCGGGGTAGAAACGGCATGCCGGAGAGCAGGACAAAAACTCGAGAGCTTTTGGAGCAGCTCGCTTCGACAGAGTACCGTCGATCGATGCGCGCCGACCAAATCTTCCGTACCCTGCGCGAAGAACAACGGCGCGACGCGACCGACGGGTCAGCTCGGCAAAAAAACGCCTGAGACAACAGACGCGAAATCAGCCAAACGTCCGCAACTTTTTTTGGTGTCCAGGCGAACCACTACGATGAGCCCTTCGCTGCAGCGGTTTCGATACGGTCCAGAAGGCTTCGGATGCGGCGCGCGTTAAAGCCGACGTCCGATCGACCGACGCGTGATTTCGAACGAATATCAATCTCCGTCTCCGTTTCATTGACCGTCCGTAAGCGGACAACGACGTCGTCTTTAAATCCAAACATCGGCACGGTGGCGAAGGCTTCAATCCGCCCCTCCGCAGGCTGGGTGTCAACGAGCTTCAAACCTTCCGCCTTCACCGCTTTCAGCGAGACGTCGAAAGCGCTCTCTAACGCCAGCGGCACCATGAGCGTGGTGATGTCAGGGTAGGCTTCCACCTGCTGCGCAGTTTGCCCAGTGTCATACTCCGGCGGGTTGGGTGCATCAGCGCGAAGCGGCAGGATGGCAACGAATGCAGGCGGATCGACCGTGTCCGTGGTGATGTCATGGATTGGCGGGACCTTCGACGCTTCGCTGGCGAGCCAAAGGGGCATATACCCAAGGCCGGCGGAGCCCGCCGCGATAGCAACGCCTGCAGCAGCGGTAGCAAACGAACGACGGAAAACCGAAGCGCCTGCGCAGACGACCGCAATGACGGCACCCGACCACAGCACGACCTGCGCGGGTCCACGCAGCATCGAAAAGACAAAGCCGAGGCCCCACCAACCCCAGTTATATCCATAAATAACAACGACAAAGAACAGCAGCGCGACAAGCGCAGCGGCTGTTCCTATTTTTGGCCAAGCTCTCATGTCAGATCCCCATCGTTATTTCGCGCGGCCGAGCTAGCAGGTGCCCCGTGCTCTGGCGAGGTTAAAGGTTTCCGCCCCAAACACGTCTGCTCGAAGCCGCGATGCGCTGCTCATACGATCAGGCATGAACAGCAAAGCGATAACGCTCCGTCGCCATCCTATTAAGACGAGTCACGGTCGCGAAGCGCCTGATGAGCCGGTTACTCCCACTCAATCGTGCCTGGCGGTTTCGACGTGATGTCGTAGGTGACCCGGCCGATACCCTGGCAGTTGTTGATGATTTTCGTCGATACGCGGCTGAGAAAATCGTGCGTGAACGGATAGGTGTCGGCAGTCATGCCGTCCGTAGACGTCACAGCGCGCAAGGCGAGCACCTGATCATAGGTCCGCGCGTCGCCCATCACACCGACCGTCCGTACAGGGAGAAGCACGGCAAAGGCTTGCCAAATCTCGTCGTAGAGCCCCTCTTCCCGGATCGCGTCGAGGTAAATCTTATCGGCTTTGCGCAGAAGGTCAGCGCCCTCCTTGGTAATCTCGCCAGGCATTCTGATGGCGAGCCCAGGTCCAGGGAAAGGGTGGCGGCCCACAAACACCTCGGGCAGGCCCAACTCTCGGCCGAGCGCGCGCACTTCGTCCTTAAACAGCTCCCGCAACGGCTCAACCAAGTCGAGGCCCATGCGCTCAGGCAGACCGCCCACATTGTGATGCGATTTGATCGTCACCGACGGCCCACCCGTTGCGGATACGCTTTCAATAACGTCAGGGTACAGCGTTCCTTGCGCCAAGAACCGAGCGCCTTCGACTTTCTTGGCCTCTTGCTCAAAAATCTCGACGAAAAGCCGCCCGATAATTTTTCGCTTTGTCTCTGGGTCGGACACGCCGCTCAGTTCACTGAGAAACATCTCTTCCGCTTCCACATGGATCAGCGGGATGTTGTAGCTGCCGCGGAAGAGATCGACGACTTCCTGGCCTTCATTCATCCGCATAAGGCCGGTATCGACGAAAACGCAGGTCAACTGGTCGCCAATGGCCTCATGGATCAGCACCGCAGCCACGGCGCTATCAACACCGCCGGACAAGCCGCAGATAACGCGGCCATCGCCCACCTGTTCGCGGATCTTGCCAATCATCTCCTCACGGAAGGCCGCCATCGTCCAATCACCGGAAAGGCCGCATACGCCTCGAGTAAAGTTCGAAAGAAGCTGCGCACCCTCCCGGGTATGCACCACTTCGGGATGGAACTGCACGCCGTAAAATTTGCGCTCTTCATCGGCGATGGCTGCAAACGGAGCGTTCTCGCTCGTCCCCACCACGTCGAAGCCTTCCGGCAGGGCGATCACCCGGTCGCCGTGGCTCATCCAAACCGGATAGGCGCCGCCCTCCGTCCACGTCGTACTGAAAAGCGCGCAGCTCCCCGACGCGGTGACATCGGCGCGGCCAAACTCACGCTCGCCCGAAACCTCAACCGTGCCGCCAAGCTCCGCGACCATCACCTGCTGGCCGTAGCAAATGCCGAGAACGGGTACGCCGTGGCCCAGCAAGTGGCCCACTTCAGGCCGGTCGGCGCTGGTAACCGAATTGGGTCCGCCCGAAAGAATGATGCCTTTTGGGGAATAGGTCTGCAAAAGTGCGGAGTCCGCTTTCGTATACGGATGGATTTCGCAGTAAATGCCGTCTTCACGCAGGCGGCGCGCGATCAGCTGTGTGACCTGGCTGCCAAAGTCGACAATCAGAATGCGTTCGTGGTGCTGGGCGGTGTGCTGCTGGTCCATGCGCGCGCTTAACTGTGCCGTCTTCTCCAATCAACGCCTGGGCGCTTCAATTCATTAGGATCCCGGTAAGCATGGCCTCTGGTTCGGTGACCGCTCGGCAATGTCTCTAGCTTAAGGGTGATTGGTTCGAGGGAGGATAAGGTGCGGGTTTTGTCGGTCTCCAAGACAGTGTTCGGGCTTTTGGTTGGCCTGCCGGTTCTGACCGCTTGCTACAGCGTCACACCGACGCCCGAACCGATGGGCTTGTCGAGCCCTGGGATCGTTCTGCGCCATGACGGCCAGGTGGTGGCGCAAGCTAATGATCATTTGCTGCCCGACAACGCCTATAAGTGCCCTGCCGGGCATTGGCTGGCGAAAAACAAAGTCGTTGTTCTTGGTGGGTTTCCTGCGTCCTTCGACCTCGAAATCGAAAGCGCGCCCGGCCTTGTGGCTGCCGAGGTGTCGGTGGCGGGCGGTACCCTAACACGGCTAAGCCCAGGGGCAGTCCGGTCGAGTTCTGTGCGCGATGGGCAAACGGTCGAAATTGCGCGCATGCCCCTTTCAGGCGGCGAAATTGGCAGGGAAAACCTGCGGTTTAGTGTCATCCCGGTCACCGGAACGCGCCTCGGCGGGCCCGAAACCGTTTCGGTTTACACCCGTGTCATCAACGACACCGGCGGCGCCGAAGTCCTCGGCGCGATTACCGCAGGTAGCGAAGCGCGGCTTTGCGGCCCTTACTAGGTCGCGCAAGCCGCTTAGCTGTAAACGCCTCTGTTCCGCTGCCTCAGGGCGTACAGCAAAAACAGGATCTGCACGGTCGTCAGAAACCCATACGAGACGTAAAACAACTGCCCGCCCATGGCTTCGACACCGCCGATCATCACGTCGTGGGCAGCGCCGGCGAGGATGATAACCGGGCCCATGGCCCAGAGGATAACCGTGATCCTCTTGCGCAGCAGATTGGTCACCGACCCGAGCAACGCGCTGCCGACACCCAAGGTCCACAAAACCAGGCGCCACCCCGGCAATTCGTCCCAATAGGCAATTTGCTCCGCCGTATACTGGGCCAGGTAAGCCTCATTCTGGCTTATTGTCATCGCATAGTCGAACACGCCGAAACCGTTCCACAACAACGCGATAACGGCCACAATCCAAAAAACGACACTTGGCTTCGTCATCATCCCCACCTCCCCGTGACGTTTCACTATACTCTGCGGCGCCCTGTCGCACCAGCGGATGGTTCGTTTAACGTTTCAGGCTACCTTCTGAGGGCAATCGACGAAGGAGACAGCCATGGCGGTTTTGTATGGTGCAGACGCGCTGGCCGCGCGGACCGATGAACTGGCGGCGGAGATTGTCCGCGATCTCGGACACGACTTTGTGATGGCTCCTGTCCTGACTGGAGGGTTCGTCTTCGGCGCTGATCTCGGGCGTGCGCTCCAGCGGCACGGCGCGAACCCCGAGATCGATTTTGTTCAGCTTGCGTCCTATGGCGACAGCAAAGAGAGCTCGGGCCTTGTCCGTGTGGTGAAGGATTTCACCCGCGAGCTCGAAGGAAAAACCGTTCTCCTGGTCGATGACGTCCTCGACTCCGGCCGCAGCCTCGCCCATGCGGCGGCGATGCTGAACGAGCGCAAGGCTGCTAGGATTGCCGTGGCGGTGGCAGTGCGTAAGGAAAAGGTGCGGGCGGCTGAAATCTACGCCGATTATGCCCTGTTCGAGGCGCCGGGGGATAAGTTCCTGGTCGGCTACGGAATGGATGATAAGGGATTAAGCCGTATGCTTCCCAATATCGAAGTTGTCGAATAGCAGCCGATACTCCAGTTCATCAGTCTACGTAGCGGTCAATCGCGGCGGTAACGTTGCGGGCGGCCTTGTTTTCAAAAGGCAGCCCGAGCCTTTCCATTTCGGCGCGAATGCTTCGCACGCCGTACGAGCGTGTGAAGGCATCCCCAACGGTCACCAGCGTCAGCTGGTAGTGCTTCTCCTCAGGGATCTCCACGTAGTTTTCGAGGCGATCGTTCTCGTCAAAAGATAGCCGCAGTCCGTCGTAGGTGACGTGATCGCCGCCAACCACGAAGCCAGCATAGGGGATAAGGCCCAAGGGACTGATCCGTGTGCTGACACCATAATAATCCCAGGTGCGGCCGTCGGGATTCTCTTGCACCTGGTGCGGCTGGCCAAATGATTGGTGCACGTCGTCAATCGTTGTCGTCCCCACGTCGAGGGCCGCGAGGCGGGTGGGTTCGGCGAGGTTGGGGTCGCCGTAGGAGAGACAGCCGGACAACACAAGCGCGGCCGCGGCCAGGGGTGCTTTCGAGGGGAGCGTTGCAAACACGGGGCGGGGTATCCTCTTTGCCATGGGCGCGAGGGGGGATCCCTGGCGTCGTCTTCGGCAGGATGTTCGCCCCCCGCCGCCGCCGGGTTACACACCCCAGGCGAGCACGCATCCCCCCTCCCCTAAGGCGCACTTACTCCGATGGCGGCGCGTCGCGGCGGAGGTGGAGCGGCGGGGGTTCGAGGCCGCGGGCGCGGACCCGGCGCATCAGTTCGTCCATGCCCAAAGCGTCGTAATGGCGTTGCAGCCGCGCCGCGAGCGCGCGCTTGAGCGCCTCGGTATCACCGTTAAAGGGATCGCGGATCCGCATATACCGGATGCGGGCATCGCGCTGGCGTTTGGAGGGGCGGGCTTTGCACTTTCGGGGGATAGGAGCCTCCCGGCGTATAGCCGATACGCTGCACACGGAGGACCGTTGCAGGTTTGCAGGGGCAAGGCGCGCGGCCGGACCGCAGCGTTTGCTGTTTCTCATTCCAGGGGCTTGCCGCGGTTTGAAGGGTGCCAAACCACAGCCGCGCGCCTTTCCGGCTCTTCGTCTCTCCGCCCCGCGGCCTAACTTAAAGCTCACGCGTAGCGGCGGCCGTCGCAGCCGCAAAGAACCGGACCGATGAGCATCAGGCAACGGTACCAACACCCCGCTCTCACCGGTGGTAGGGTTCTACCATGGCGCGGGGGTGCGGGGATAACTCCCCCGCCCGTCATCCCGGACTTGATCCGGGATCCATCAAAAGAAAATGGCCTTCGGCGCTCACGCGCCTACGTCTTGACCATGAGACAGCGCCAACCAGCCGTCTACATCATGACCAACAGCCGGTGCGGCACGCTCTACGTCGGTGTGACCTCCCACCTCGCCGGCCGCGTCTGGCAGCACCGCGAAGGAACCTTCAAAGGCTTCACCGACGCCTACGGACTAAAGATGCTGGTCTGGTACGAGGGCCACGACACCATGGCAGGAGCGATTGCCCACGAGAAGCGCCTCAAGAACTGGCGGCGCGATTGGAAAATCGACCTCGTCAACGGTTTCAATCCGTCCTGGGATGATTTGTGGGAGACCCTCGGCCCGGTGTGACGGGAGCGCCTACGGCGCACTTTTCTTTGGTCGATGGATCCCGGATCAAGTCCGGGATGACGAGGTGCGGGTGGTTGGTTGCACTGAGTTTGAACTGCATGCAGGCTTAGGCGCGTTGCATTGGGGCCGATGGAGGGTGCCCGGCCGAGAAGCATAAGATCTACGTTAGTGCAGGGAGCATAGGCAATTGCGCTGCCGCTGCACGCGTATTGCCCTCAGCACTAGCATCAAGCACGCTTTTTCAGAAGGGCAGAAACCGCCGTCATGAAGTGATGCTGAACGGCCATCTATCGGCAACCGGCAGCGCCCACGGTTTTTTCATGATACTCTCGTGAAGGATCGGATATTTACGCCGGATATAACGATCAGCTATGATGGCATACTCTTCATGATGACGACGTGAAAATACCCGCGATTTCTTATCAGACCTAGATTGTGATTCGGCTAGTTCGCCGTTTACTCTTCGCAATTCAAAAACAAAACCGCGGATCATAAGCCATGTCTCTAGAATTGCACCACCGTGCAAATCGAGAAGATCGTCTTTGCTGAGATACGACTTTGACGCTGCAAAGCAAACCCTTACGTATACAAGGGATATGCGTTGTGCCGACTCGTTTATCTCTTGTGCACTGAAGTTATTCCTCGACGTCCCGAAACTACGCCAAAAGGCGCGCATGATCGCCTCATCCTCCCTCACCGTGTCTAATTTAGCAATTAGCTGCTCAAGCGCTTGATCGTTAGAACGCCGGTTAACGAGGGCAATTTGGCGAACAGTAAGCCACACGCCAAGAACGAGGATGACGCAATTCAGGAGTGGGAATAACGGGCCAAAGAACTCCGCCCAGCATAAGGCGACGGTGAGTGTCTCCACTTTTACCGCACCCGCTCCTTCTCATCCTCTTCGCCCTGACCTTCAGCACCCGGATCGACCCGGGCGGGGTCTTCGGGGATGTATTCGAAGGCTAGGGCTTCGTCTTCGCCCATGGTGACGCGGACGACGCCTCCGTGCCGTAAGGACCCGAAGAGGATTTCGTCGGCGATGGGCTTTTTGATGTGCTCTTGGATGGTGCGCGCGAGGGGGCGGGCGCCCATTTCTTCGTCGAAGCCGCGCTCGGACAGCCAGCGGGTGGCCTCGTCGGTGAGCTCGAAAGTGACGTTTCTGTCCGCAAGCTGAGCTTCAAGCTGGAGCACGAACTTGGCGACGATTCGGTCGATGATCGGCTTGGAGAGGCCCGCAAACGGGATCACCGCATCGAGGCGGTTGCGGAACTCCGGCGTGAAGAGCTTGTTAATCGCCGTCTCTTGTTCAGAGTTGGCGCGGCCGCGACCGAAGCCGATCTCCATCCGGTTGGCGTCCGCCGCCCCGGCATTGGTGGTCATGATCAGGATGATGTTGCGGAAGTCGATCTTCTTGCCGTGACTGTCCGTGAGCGCACCATTGTCCATCACCTGGAGGAGGATGTTGAAAATCTCCGGGTGCGCCTTTTCGATCTCGTCGAGGAGGACGACGGCGTGGGGGTTCTGGTCCACTTGATCCGTAAGCAGACCACCGCCCTGGTCAAAGCCAACATAGCCGGGAGGCGCGCCGATGAGCCGTGAGACGGTGTGGCGTTCCATATATTCGGACATGTCAAAGCGCAGGAGCTCAACGCCCA
The DNA here is from genome assembly GCA_038749595.1 of Pseudomonadota bacterium. Taxonomy (GTDB): domain Bacteria; phylum Pseudomonadota; class Alphaproteobacteria; order Caulobacterales; family Parvularculaceae; genus Parvularcula. Next base: position 16,344 of record JBCDHW010000004.1, on the reverse strand, counting down.
TCATGTTGGAAAGCTGCTTGGCGACCTCGGTTTTGCCGACGCCGGTGGGGCCCGCGAAGAGGTAGTTGCCGATGGGCTTGTCCGGCTCGCGCAGGCCCGCGCGGCTGAGCTTGATGGCGGCGGAGAGGGCGTCGATCGCCTGATCCTGGCCGAAGACCACGCGCTTGATGTCGGCGCCGAGGTTTTTGAGGCGCTCGGTGTCGGACTTGCTGACCGACTTGGGCGGAATGCGGGCCATCGTGGCGACGATCTCTTCGATCTGGTGGACGCCGATCTCTTTGACCCGGTCCTCTTCGGCAAACAGCATCTGGCGCGCGCCGGCCTCGTCGATGACGTCGATGGCTTTGTCCGGCAGTTTGCGATCGGTCATGTATTTGGCGGAAAGCTCGACGGCGGTTTTGATCGCTTCGTCGGAATAGCTGAGGCCATGGTGCTTCTCGAACGCATCGCGCAGGCCGCGGACGATCTCGATCGTGTCAGGAACCGAGGGCTCCATCACGTCGATCTTTTGGAAGCGGCGGGAGAGCGCGCGGTCCTTCTCAAAGTGCTGCTTGTACTCTTTGAACGTGGTTGAGCCCATGCATTTGAGCGTGCCCTGCTGGAGGGCCGGCTTCAGGAGGTTCGAGGCATCCATCGCGCCGCCGGACGTGGCGCCCGCGCCGATGATGGTGTGAATCTCGTCGATAAAGAGGACCGCGTGGTGGTGCGCCTCGCACTCTTTGATCACAGCTTTCAGACGCTCTTCAAAGTCGCCGCGGTAGCGGGTACCAGCCAGGAGCGCGCCCATGTCGAGGGAGAAGATGGTCGCCTCGGCCAAGACCTCGGGCACTTCCTCGTCGACGATTTGCCGGGCGAGGCCTTCGGCAATAGCGGTTTTGCCGACGCCGGGATCACCGACGAAGAGCGGATTGTTCTTGCGCCGACGGCAGAGGATCTGGATCGCGCGCTCGACCTCTTTCGTCCGGCCGATAAGCGGATCGACGTTCCCTTTGCGGGCTTTGTCGTTGAGGTTGACGCAGTAGGCCTCCAGCGCCTCCGGGCCCTGCTTGCTCTGGGTCTCCTCTTCTTCCTCCGCGCCGCGGGGCGCCTTTGGCTGGGACTGGCCGTTTTTGGCCAGCCCATGGGAGATGTAGTTGACCGCGTCGTAGCGGGTCATGCCCTGGCTTTGCAGGAAGTAGGCAGCGGGGCTTTCGCGCTCAGCGAAGATGGCGACGATGATGTTGGCGCCGGTGACCTCGGCACGGCCGGAGGTCTCGACGTGGATGAGCGCACGCTGGACCACGCGGTGGAAGCTGGTGGTGGGCTTGGCTTCCTCGAGCTCCTCCACCACGAGGTTGGCGAGGTCGTCCTCAATATATTCGGTCAGCGTTTCGCGCAGCTCTTCGAGGTCGACAGCGCACGCAGTCAAAAGCGCCTTGGCGTCGGGATCATCGAGGAGCGCAAACAACAAGTGCTCAAGCGTCGCCAGTTCCTGGCGGCGTTCGGTGGCCATCGCGATGGCGCTGTGGATTGCCCGTTCCAGGCCGGAAGCAAAACTAGCCATTACAGACTCTCCTGAAGTGATACTGGGGTCATGGGCGCGCCACTCGCGCACGATAGGTTGGGATAAGCGCTCGCTTCGCGGGATGAGCTCATGACGCTACTCCTTTTCCATCGTGCATTGCAGAGGGTGTTCATTGCGGCGCGCAAGTTCAAGCACCTGCGCGACTTTCGTTTCGGCAACCTCGAAGGTGTAGATGCCGCAAATGCCGACACCGGTCTGGTGGACGTGGAGCATGATCCGCGTCGCGTCTTCCCGCCCCTTGTTGAAAACGGCTTCGAGAAGCCAGACCACAAACTCTTGAGGTGTATAGTCATCATTTAGCAGCAGAACCTTATAAAGGTTCGGCTTTTTGGTCTTTGGCTCAGCCTTTGTGATAGTGCCGGTGCCATAGCCGCGTTCGTCGTCGCGCTCTTCGCTCATAGAATCTGGGTGTCGCAGGGTTTGCCTAAGAAGCATTATTATCTGTGGTTTTCTGTGCAGTGCGCAACCCGCATCAGGGCGACCCAGCGCCCCAGGCGCGCAATTGTGACGGGAATTTTTGCACGATCGTTCCGTCGTGGGCGGGTTCGCGCCCGCCACTGGGCGAAACGCCGCGCTTTTGTTAACCTCCGCGTCGGGATGGGCGAGCTTCGGCTCCCCATAAACGAGGGGAGGACCGCGCCGTGCGCAAACGCATAGGATTGGGCGCAACCATCGCGCTTTTTGGATCAGCGGCGTTGGCCAGCGGGCACGGGCAGCCCGCCGAGGACGCCGTTCTCGTCCTTCCGGCACCGAAATCGGGGCTGAACGACTGGTCGGACTTACCCGTTGTCGAGGCCGAAGAGCTGGAACCGCTGGTCCCGGCGATGGATCAAGCGGCGCTCGATGTCCTCTCGGGTCTTGACCGGATCGAGTATAAGCGGCTTTTCGCGGCCTATCGCCGTCTGACGATCGGGATTGCTGCTTGGGAAGGCCGCGATGTCGACCACGGGGAGACAACCTCCTGCGGCGCCAAGCCTGATCTCGATAACAAGAACGATCGCAGCTGTATGATCGGGCTGATTTTTCCTGTGCACCAGGTACCGGCGATTGGCGCGCTCGATACGCGCGGTCTGTTTGTGATGACCTTCCGGGACGGGGCGCTCGGGAGCGACGCGCCCGCCGATCGGAGGGCCCGGCTGGACGCAGCGGCTTTGTCGCGGACCCGCAGCGCCCTGGCTGCGGGGATCGAGCCGGGGCCTTTCCCGTATGTGCTGGCAGCCTTCAAAGACCCAAACGATCGCTGGGTCTTCGCGGCGGTGAACGTGCTGAACCAACAGGGCAACGAGCCCGCCCGCGCGTCGCTGGAGCAACGCATCGAAGACCGGCGCCGCGCCGAGGCGGAGGCTGCGCAGGGTCTTGAGGTTCAGCGCAACTTTAACCGCGCGGCGCAGGTGGTGAAAACGGCGAGCAGCCGTCGCGCTGCGACGCTCAGCCGGGACGAATTGCGGGCCTGGTCAGCAGCCTATCGCGGCCTGTTGAACCCATCGGGCAAGATGCCAGACGGGAGCACTTCGCCGTGCGGCGTGCCGCGCGCGCTGCCGACCCGCTTCAACCGGATTTGTATGCTGGAGCGGACAGCGTTCCTCTACGATCTTCCTGACGAGGGGATCACGTTCAGCAGCGACGCGGTGAACGTCGAGATGACGATCGACGGAGAGACGATCACCCTGCGCGAAGAGCTGGGGCCGTTTCTCTCGCGGGGGGCGGTGAAGCCCGCGCCGGGGACGGAAGAGGTGTCGGTTGTGCTCGTCCGCGATGCCAAGGGGATCGCTCTGTTTGAGCCCGGCACGCTGGTGCGGGAGGTCTTCGAAGGGGGCGTCGCGAAGCTGACCAAGCCGGTGGAGGAAATCGTCGAAGGTCTCGGCGACCTCTATTCTGATCTTGAGGACAATTTCGGGATCCAGCTGGCCCGTCGCGACGGACAGCGGCTGAACTTTATCGTTGAGGAGGACATTCTCTACTGTCGGCGCAAGACCGGCGATTTGCTTCTGGTGCCCGCTGGGTTTGTGACGGACCTGGCATCGGTGAGCAATTGGCTGCGGACGCTGATGATGGTGGAGCAAAGCCCGAAGGAGTTCCCCGGCGCTATTTTGCACGATTGGCTCTATGCGATTTCGCGGCCGGAGAATGGCGACGATCACGTCTATTCTGACACGCTGTTCCGAGAGGAGCTTGAGGACGCCGGCGCCAATTGGATGACCCGCCGGTTCTTTCCGTTGGGCACGCGGATCGGCGGGCGAAGCGCCGTGGGCCGGCCCTCAGAGATGCGCTTTGCGACGTTAGAAAGCTGCGCCCGGGGAACGGCTTTCCGCGGCGGCGCGGAGATGGCCACAGTCGGGAGGATCGGCGAGGATCTTGAGCCGGGCGACAAGTGCGAAGGGTTTCTGGACCGCTACGATGCGCTGCTCGCCGAATTTGGCCAGACCGAGCCGCTGGATACCGCGCTCATCATCGATAACGAGGAGCGGGCCCGGTATTTTGAGGCCGTGGTCGGGAACGAGGACGAGAGCCAGTCCTGTCCCCTGCCCGCTGACGAGTAAAATCAGCCGCGGGCTTTACGGGCGTCGATGAAGCTCTTGATGAAGAACACGAAGGCGACCGCGGTGCTGGCCATCATGAGGACCACGCGCAAAATCGCGACGGTGTCGCCGCGGCCTAAGGCACCGCGGAGCGGCATGAACAGAGCGAGCAAAACGACCAGGGTGAGAAGCACGGCGATGTGGGCGATGACCTTGTTCTCGGCTTTGACGCCGGGAACGCAGAGGAGAAGCCCCGCACCGAAGAAGGCGGGTATCAGCGCTGTGATCGACGGTGTGTCGGAGGCCAAGTAAGCCCAAGCCGAACAGGCAATCAGGATAAGAGCGTTGATCAAGCTTGCAGTGTGGGCCTTCATCGCGGCGTTCCCTCGGTAGCAATACGTCGACGCTGGATCGCAGATTATCGGCGCCGGTCAAGCCGCTTCATGCACGCATCGGGCAAAGAAAAACCCCGCTGACAAAACGCGTCAGCGGGGCCTTAATACGCAACTTGAAGAGGCGCCTAACGTAAAATCGTATCGGCAGTCCTAACGCCGAGGCGCAGCGCTTAGCGCTGCTGCATCAGCTCAACCATGGCGCTGTAGCGCTTGGAGAGCGGCTGGGCTGCGTCTTTGGCCGTGGCGATCATCATGTCGCTGACTTTGTTCATCTGCGAGATTTGCGTTTCCATGGCGGAGCGCATGAACTCGGACTGGGCTTCGAAGAACTCTTGCGGGGTCTTCGCTTTGGTCAGCGTCTGGACCTTCTCCGAAGACGTGTCGAATTGCGCCTTGGCGAATTCGGTGTTCTCGGTGATGACCTTCTCGAAGCCTTTTGCGACCACCGATGCGGCTTGCATCATGGCTTCGGTGTTTTCTTGTGTGAACGTACCGAACTGGCTCATGCCTTTCGTCATCCGCTCAACGCCTTCGTTCAGCGTCGTTTGGTTGAAGATGGCTTCCGTCGTTTCGGCGGTTTTGGCGGTGGTTTTGCGCGTCGTGCTCATTGGACTACTCCCGTTGGCTCTCTCATCGCTGCGACGGAGCCGGTTAATTCAGCGAAGCGGTTCGTTCCGCCTCAAAGCTTGAACGGGACATCCCGTCCTTTGCTGCACTGCAACATAGGCTCGGCAGTGCGGTGCGTCAAGAGAATTGCTGCACCGCAAAATGCGTTCAACCGCTTTTTTTACGCGGCACAGAGTTTGCAGCAACGCGAGGACGGATCGGTTTGGTTAACACTTTGATTACGCTGCTAGACGTATGCTCGGAGATGTGATCAAATATCACTCGGGCCCGGGGCTGTTGGGCCAGATTGCAACATCGTTTCGACCAAAGATAACGGGGGCGCACCGCAGGTGATGCTGAGACTTTTCTCGATGTTAGGCGCAGCGATGGTGCTGATCAGCGCGACTGCCGCGCTGACGCCAGCCGCCGCCAATCCGAAATATGCCGCGTTTGTGATGCACGAAGGCACGGGCGATGTGTTGTTCAGCCGCTACGCCGATGCGCGCCGCTATCCGGCATCGTTGACCAAGATGATGACCCTCTACGTGCTCTTCGAGGACATCGAAGCGGGCAAGCTTTCGCTCGACAGCAAGATCAAAGTCAGCGCCCGGGCCGCTGGCCAACCGGCATCGAAGCTCGGGATCCGCAAAGGCAGCACGATCACCGTCGAGACCGCCATCGAGGCCCTGGTGATCAAATCCGCCAACGATGTCGCAACCGCTGTGGCCGAGCAGATCTCTGGTTCCGAGCAAGCCTTCGCCCGCCGGATGACCCGGACCGCGCGAGACCTGGGCATGCGCTCGACCACATTCCGCAACGCGTCGGGGTTGCCCAACCGCCGCCAGGTGACCACGGCGCGGGACATGGCCCGCCTCGCCCAACGTTTGCGGCAGGACTTCCCGCAGTACCAAGACTATTTCCAGCAGACGTCGTTTAAGTATCGCGGCAAAACCTACCGGTCGCACAATGGCGTGATGCTCACCTACAATGGCGCCACGGGTCTGAAGACGGGCTACACCCGCGCCTCTGGGTATAACTTGGCGACAACGGCGGAGCGCGATGGCCATCCGCTGGTTGGCGTGGTGCTCGGTGGCCGCTCGGGCGCGACCCGGGACCGGCACATGCGCGATATCCTCACCCGCGGCTTCAATGCGATCAAAGCCAAGCCGACGCGGATCAAAACGGCCTTCCGCCGTCCCCCGGTTCCGGTCATGAAACCCGGCACCGGCGTTGGCGGAACCGAAGTTCCCGCAACGGTCCTCGCATCCGCTTATACCGGTGACGCCGACAGCCTCAACTTGCAGAGCTTGGCAGATGCGCTCCAGGCGCTGGACGGGGCCGCGCCGCTGGTGGTGGGCCAAGGCGACACGGATCAAGGCGATCCGCGCGACTGGAGCGTGCAGATTGGTGCTTACCAACAGCAGACCCAAGCCATGGCGCGGTTGGCCGACATGGAAGCGCAAGTGGCCGCAATTGCTCCGGAAGCAGAACGTTTGGTCCTGCCCAATAAGAGCCGTGGACGAACACTCTATCGGGCGCGCTTTGCAGACGTGAGCGCCTTCGAAGCAGAAGCCGTGTGCAACGCGTTGCGGCCGATGGGCGAAGACTGCCTCGCCCTACCGCCAGGCCGGTAACTTGTCCGCATCGGGATCGGTCCGCGCCATCAGCGTGAAGATGCTGGCGTAATATTCCCGCTCGGGGTGCGATTTGTGATCGAACGCTGGGCAGGAAGTGACAGCGCCCGGCGCTCCGTCTTTGGCTGACGTGACATAATTCACCCGGCGGCCGATGACCCGCCACGATTGGCGCTCGATCAACGCCACTTCACTCACTGTGACCAGGCCGTCCGTATGGGGATAACGTACGGCGACGGCGATATAATCAGGGAACTGATATTGCCCGGGGGTCGCGGCGAATGATGCAGCGAGGCACGTGGGGCTGCTCTCGTTGCGTCCGATCCGGACCCGCTCGGCCCGCGCCAGGCTGCAGGCATCGCTGTCGATCATTGCAGCCTCAAGGCGGTAGAAGCCTGGCGCGCCGCTGGGCGGGATGACCCGCTCCGCGGCGCCAGGCGTGGACCGGGGGCGATAGACCTCTTCCAAAGCGCGGACGCCCTCGGGCAAGTAAGGCATGCCCGCGGTGGTCCGCAGACCCCCGTTGAGCATCCGGTCGCTCAACTCATAGAGATCGCGCGGCAGCGGCTTGCCGTCGTCGAGGGCGATAGACGCGTAAAGACGACCAGCGGCGACAAAGTCTTCGTCGAGCCGTGCGAACCCGCCATCGTCCGCACACAGGGACGCCGCCGCCGCGCGCGCAGCCCGGAAGGTCGGGTTAAGCTGCTCGGATCCGGCTGCCACCACCGCAGCGGTGGTCGCGCAGCCTGCCAAGCAGAACGCTGTCAGTGCCGCGAGCTTTTCTCTCAAGCTTCGCCGATCGCCGAGAGATACAGATCCAAGAGCGCTTCTTGCTCTTGCCGATCGGCTCGATCCATTTTCCGTAGGCGAATGATCTGGCGCACGATTTTGGTGTCGTACCCCTCGCCTTTCGCCTCACCGTAGACTTCTTTAATTTGGTCCATCACTTCTTTTTTCTCTTCTTCGAGGCGCTCCACACGCTCGATGAAAAGCCGCAGCCGCTCTCCAGCGACATTCGACGTAGAAGGATCAAAGCTCGCGCTGCCATCGGCCATGCCGGTCCATTCTCCAGGTTATGGGACTAACAAACGCGCACGCTCGGCCCTCGCCTAGCGAAGGTCCAGAACCTCATTATCCCCAATGCGCTTTCGCCGCGGGGTTTCAAAGAGACAAACCCGGCAGGGGAAAAAACGTTCCCTGCGAGGTTGCATCGCCCCAGTCAATCGGCCATACGCCAGCGCTCAGCACCGGTAGCTCAGCTGGATAGAGCACCAGACTACGAATCTGGGGGTCGGGGGTTCGAATCCTCCCCGGTGCGCCATTTCTGATCTCACGGGCCGCGGGCCCTCCGATGGGGCGGGCTGACCGCCCGAGCCGCCGTTGCGGCTGTGGGGCGAGTTCGAAGGTTCGCGCCGAGGCTTAGGTTCCCGATTCTTAGAGGCCGTGGTTCTTCCGATGGGGCCGGCTGACCGCCAACGGGCCGTCCCGAGAGGGGGGGCCGGTTGGGCGGTGTTGGCGTTAGAAGGCGATGCGGAGGCCGAACTCGGCGGAGGCGGCTTGGAAGTCGATGCCGCTGAGGCGATCGCCGGCTTCGCCGATGCTGAGGCCGCCGCCATTGACGTAGCGGCCCTGGGCGAAGACGTCGATCTGGCTGGTGATCGGGTACGAGACCCCGCCAAACAGTTGCCAAGCCGCATTGGTTGTGTCGTCCTCGAATATGCGCGTCGCGCGGGGGACGGCGCTGTTGTCGAACAAGGGCTGCTCGGCCTGGTTGTAGGCGAGACCTGCACCGACACCGACGAACGGCGTCAGGCCGTAGACGGGGCTGAAATCGAAGACCGCGTTGGCCATGACCGTGAGCATCTCGCGCTCGCCGTCGGGGGGATACCGGAGGGCGCGCGGATCGATGATCCCAGTGCGGTAGGCAATCTCGCCTTCGGCCCGCAGCGTTCCGCCCCAGAGGTTGGCGACCTTGGTCCCAAAGGCAGCGCCGTAGACGGCCTCAGGATCGGCCTCAAACCGGGCTGCGGGGCTGCCGCCCACAAAGTTTGGGAGCTGGACGTCGTCGTCGAACATCCGGTTTTTGCCCGCGAAAACGGAGATATAGAATTGGCGTGCAGCTGGTGCGGGCGCAGGCGGCCTGCGGCCTGGACGACCGGGGGTCGTGATCGATGAGACGGGTCCGTCAGCGATCACATCGCCGCCGACGGCAATGGCCACCCGCGGGTTCGTCTCGCCGGGATCTAAGGGGATCAAGTAGGAGCCGTCGCCGCGGTCGGTCACGTTGGCCGCGCGGCCGGTGCCGACAAACGTCGCCGTGATGTCCTGGCCGCGCCCTGCGCCCAGGTGGTTGCCGTAGATATCCACCGGACGGAGCAACAGCGCCGGGCGACCAGCAGGATCAACCACCTCTGCAAGCGATGATGAGCCCTCCTCAAAGGGACCAGGCTCGACCAGCAAGACCCGCCGCTCGCGCCGCTCGAAGGCGCCTGTCAGTTCAGTGTCACCCTCCAGCAGAAACGCGAGTTGGTAGCTGCCTGCGACCCTCAGATCTTCGAGCGTCGTGCTGAAGTGCCCCGACCCTGTGGCGGGGAGGTTGAGGCGCTGGGTGATGGGGCGAAGGCGCCGCTTAAAGTCGGGATCGTTGGCGAGGAGATAGCGGAGCTTCGCCTCGGCGAAGGTCTCTCCGGGATGGCGCGGCATCGAGCGCACGCCAGGCGGCGTTGGGGTCTCCGCGAGCAAGGTCGCAAGGCTGGCGCGCGGCCGCTGCACCACCACCGAGGCGTCGGCCAAGTCGGCGCGCGGCAAGCCTTGGTAGAAGAGCTGCGCCTCGAGCATGGCATCGCCGCCCGTCCGCGCGACCCGAGGGAACGCGCCGAACCGATAGTTGATGTTGGAATCGTCGGCCAGCGCCGCGACTTCGTAGTCCATCCGGCTCGCGGCATTGAGCTCGACCCGCCATTGGCCATCGGAAGAAAGCGGTGTTGCGGATGAGGTGTCGAAGGCGATCACTTGCGAGAACGGCGTGCGCTCAACACTTTCCGCTGCGCTGGTGACATCGACGCCGTCCTTGAAGATCCGTACACGTGCCGTTGTTGTGTCGCGGCGGTCCCAGCTTGTGACGAAGACGACTTTGCTGGCGCCAGCGTTGACCGCGAAGGTCTCACGCCCGCGTCCAGAACGATCCGTGGTCGGATAGCGGTAGTCGATCAATTGCGGGCTGGACCCGCGCAGGGCATCGACGAGCTGTTCGATGAAGAAACGACGGAGGTCGGCACCTGCGTTGGTGGTCAGTTGGTTGAGGCCGCCGGTCTCGCTGGCGATCTGGCCGAGGAGCGTAGCCACGTCGTCGGTGACCCCAACGCCGATGGTGCTGACGTTCATGTCGAGGCCCGCGTCGAGGGCCGTGGGGCCGGTGATGATCACCCCCGACGACGGCTCGCCGGTATTGGCGATGGAAAGGTCGCCGCTATCGTCGGTGACCATGGGGTCGCGGTTCTGGAGGCCGTCCGTGAACAGAACGATGGACCGCTCGCGCCGGTCGTCCGTACTTAGAATATTAATCCCAAGCTGAAGGCCTCCGCCCATCGCGGTGAAGCCGCCGTCATTGCCGCTGCGGATATAGTTGACCACCGCATCGCCTTGGGTCGCGAGGCTGGGCAGGGTCTCTCCGCCGGGTGCTGCGAAGGCATCGACCGTGCTGTCAAAATAGACCGCGCCAATGCGGTCATCGGCGTCGGACAGGGCTTGCCAGGTGTGGACGAAGATCTGGGCCGCGTCTTTGAGCACCGTCATTTTGGCTTCGCAGCCTGCGCAGGCGGGGTCGCCCATGCTGCCGGACTTGTCCATCACGAGGACCACGTCGATGGGATCGCGTTCCTTCATGTTGAGCACCCAGGCACTGCGGCCCAGCGTGCTGGCGAGGAGAAGATCCGTGTTCTCATCAAAGTCGAGATCATAGACTGGAACGGGGGGCATGCCGCGGCCAAGGGGCTTCCAGTTGGTGAACATCACCGGGTTACCATCGGCATCCATCACCGAGCTCTCATCGCCGCGGGCGACGAAGACGCCTTGATCCGTGCCCACCACAAAAGACCCGTCGGCGTTGCTTGTGGCGTAGATCGCCGAGCGCGGCGTGCCCATCGTCGCGCGTGTGAAGTTGCCGGTGATCTCGGTCCACGAGACGCCGAAGTCCTCAGACATGTAGAGACGCCCGTCGCTGTGCGCCGTGAAAATGCGCTCATGGTCATCGGGGTCGACGGCAAGACCGCGGACCGCGTTGGCACGCCTGCCGTTAGGATCGCGCTCTAAAAGACCCCGGCCGAAAGCACCGTTCGGTGGACGGATAAAGACATTGTCCCCGGAGGCCACGACGATCGTTTCAGGCTCGCCGCCAATGCCGAAGTACATTCTCGAGTCGCGGTTCACCGTGATCGGCCAGATTCCGACGATGGTTTGGCCTTGGTCGCGGGACTCGAAGAGGTGTCCGGTGCCAGCAATAAGCAGACGGTTCCCCTCCGTGCGATTGACCGCCGTTGGCGTCAAAAACGGAGCGTCGAGGTTATCGCAAAGATCCGGATTCCCCTGGCAGCCTCCTGCCTCGATCAGAGCGGGGCTGGTGCTCGCAATCTTGACGCCGTTGCGATCGTAGGTTTGCTGCTCGAAGGCATCGAGATTTTGATAACTGAGAAAGCGCTCCGAGCGAAGCGTGCTGGTGATGTCGTCGATCGCGACGTCACCCCCGTCGCCGCCTTTGATGTGAGACCATCGGTTGCGGGCAAAATCAGACTGAACGTTCGTTCCGTTATCTTGGAAGCCGCCGACGGCCACGTTGCCGACTCGGTCCCAGGCGATGCTGTAGATCTCGCTGATCGAGAGGTTTCCGTTGACGGATGACCACGACCCCGACGACGCTCTCGGCGCAGAGCGGCGGAAGACACCGCCGTCATCGGCTTCGAGCAGGTTGCCCGCAGCGTCGAATGCCATGAACCGGGAATCCGCATGCACGATCGAGCCATCGCTTGTTCCTGACCCCGTGATCGTGGATGCCTGACTGCCCGAGGCGGCACTGGCGTCGATGCGGAAGAGGCTTTCACGACCGCCGCCGCCAACATAGGCCAGATCGCCGTTTGTGGGATCGGCCACCAACGACAAAAACCATTGGGCCAGCGTATTGGTAATCGGATCATCCAGCGAAGCCCAAGAGCTGCCGCCATCATCGCTGAAAAAGAAGCCTGCAAGCGTATTCCCCGGCGTTTCCCCGACCGCTGGGCTATTCAACGCCACCCAGATTTCTCCGCCGCGACCCACCGCCAGACGACCGTGGTTCGCTGTCGACGCGATCGTGTTGATCGCTGCATTGCTGACTTGGGTCCATTGGGTATCTTCGGGCGACGCGCCGCTCAGATCGGCGGAGTAGACGCCGCTGCGGGTCAAAACATAGAACGTATTGGGGTCACTGGGATCGCGCGCAACGTCGTAAGCCAAGCCGCGCGGCAACAGGCGATTGACACCATCGGTCGACAAGCGGTTCGAAATTTGGGTCCACGACCAAGTGCCCCCAGCCTCTTGACCGATGAACAATCCCTGATCCGCACTGCTGTCACGCCAACGATTGTTTACAGCGACCAAAATGAAGTCGTCGGTCGGGACGATCCGGTTGATGCTCTCGTCAGTCAGGACCCCGTTATCGATATTGGTCCAGGTGACCCCGCCATCCGTGGACTGGAAAACGCCGCCAAGGGTCTCCGCGCCTCGTCTCGCGTAGGACGAATACCGGCCGGCCCCGGCGTAGAGCGTCTCGCCGTCATCGCTGTAGGCGACAGCCCCCATCGACAGGGTGGGAATCCCCTCCGATGCGAACCGCCATACGGGCTGCGCAGCGCGCGCATTGTCGGTGATCCACACGCCGCCGTTGACGGAAGCGATGGCGAGGCGATCAGCATTGGTTGGATGGGGCGCGAGGCCATTCACCGCGCCCACCGATTCCTGATCAGCGGTGTCGGAGGTGCTGGACAGCTCAAAGGTCTCCGGGCCGATGAGCTCCCAATTGCGGTCGTCTTGCGCGTGGGCCGTGCCGAAAAGGACAGCCAAGGTCGCGGCAACGCCAAGCGCAGTGTGGCGCACAGTGTTCCGAATGATGTCACGAGATGGGTCTGTTTTTACCGCCAAAATGCGTCTCCCCGTTGACCTTAGGAAAGCCGTGATAGATAGTCACTGTCAAGTAAAGCGATCAGCGGGGCGCGGAAGGTGAAGTAGAGGCATGACTTATTTTTCACGTTTTACTTCTGCACAAATGGTCGCATCTGTACTCGCGCTGGTTTTTCTGAGCGTACCGGCGTCTGCCCAAGAAGCAACCGAAGCTTACCGCCTGGCTCCTGGGGTGTTGGTGAGCACCGATCTCGACGCTGGCTTCGCTATGCAGCCCGGTGGCGGTACCGTTGCTTTTGGTCTTCGCGACGGGAAGCGCCGCTGGCAATCAGAAGCGATCGACAAGCCGCTTGCGCTGGTGCGGTTCAATCTGATCGGGCTGAAGGAAACCGATGCGGAAGATCGGCTGGACCTGGTCGCTCTGGGCGCCCGTACTGGCCGGACGGCGAATGAGACCAGCGTCAGCCTTCCCCTCAATGCCCGCGCCGCGATCGACCGGACGGCCGAGACCTACTTTGCCATCGACACCGAAGGACCGCGCACCCAATCGCGGACGCTCTACTGGCGGTATTACGCCCTTGATAAGCCTGAACCGTGGGACGGGCGCGATGCGCCTAGAGTGGTCGCTGAATCGTTCGGTGGACTGATCGTCGACGAAAACGCGCAGGTCGTCCGGCGTGTCCCGGGATTTAGCCACGCCTCGGGACGGGCACCCTCCTTCGGCGCTGAGCTGGGGCGGCCAACCCCTGCCCTCCCCGCCGTCGGCCAGCAGATCTATGACCTTGATCAGAAAGTGACAATTGGGCCCAGCAGCACCTTCCCCGGCGCGGCAACCGGCCCACTCCCCGGCGGGACTCGTGATTTCCCCGATGCCGTGGGCGTTCCTGCTGTTCCGCAGGACGAAGGCCTTTTGTTGCCTGGTCCGCTGGGTCAGGACCTCCTCCTGTTCGTGCGCGGTGAGCAGTTTGCCGACTCCCTCGACCGGCGCCACATCATGGTCAGCGCATTTGATAAGCGTGCTGATCGTGATGCCCAGTACCGCATTCAGATCGTCCACAAAGCAACGCGGCAGATCATCAGTTCGTATACGGCACGAACATCGCTGGCGCCTTTTATTGTAGCCGGAGACACGATCGTCTACGTGCGCCAGCCGGCAACCACATTTGTACGCGGCGACAGCATTGATGAACCGCTCAGTGTCGTCGGACGGTCCTTGGCCTCGGGCAATGTGATCTGGACACAGAAAATCCGCGACACCTCAGTCGACGAACGGGAACTGTTGCTCACCGAACGGCGCGAGGTGCGGTAGTCGGATTGGCGGCTGTTCGGGCCCCGGCAGTCGCGGCGAAGACAACACGTGGAAGAGGCAGCGCTCCGCTTGCCCTACTATCCAACCGTAACCGCAAGCGATAGCGTTTTCGCCGTATAAGGAGTTTTTCCTCCCGCCCGCCCGGGCTGAGCCCAGTCTCTTAGCGCAGCAGCGGAAAGAGGTTGCTCCCCCTCTGCAATTATCCTTCTATATCAACGAGGGAAGACGGGGAATGTGATATGGCCAATGTTATCAACGGCACCAACGCTGGCGATCTGATGATGGGCGGCGATGATGATGACATTATCTCCGGCGGCGCCGGGCGCGACAGCATTTCAGGCGGCGGTGGACGCGACATTCTCAACGGCGGAGATGGGGAAGACTCCCTGTCGGACTCGCTTCGCGACAACAACACCTTCAACGGCGGCGCAGGGATCGATGTCGTCACGATCGAAACCGAGGCGTTGTTAGCGGACACGATCATCACCGTCTCCGACAGCCAAATTCTGACCGACAGCTTTGGCACAACGCAAACGATGTCGAACATCGAAGGCATTTTCGTAACAGCCTTCAGTTTTGACGACCGCGACATCGACATCACGATTGATGCTTCAGCAGCAACCCTCCCCACATTCCTCTTTGCCCTGGGTGGGTTGAACGGCGCTAACACGCTTATCGGGGGCTCCGGAAGCGATACACTTGCTTTCTTCGACAACGTCGTAGCGACGGGAAACAGCGGCAACGACCAATTCTCGGCAACGGTCGGCGGGGGGTTTGGCGCCGTCACAACTGCCGAAGTCACGGACTTTAGCGCCGACGATGTCTTGGTGCTGGACTCCGCGATCATCGGGTTCAATCCTGACTTCTCGACATTCACACGTCCCCTCATCTATATCGGCACAGGCGCATTCACGGGCGCTGCGGGCGAGGTTCGGTATTCAACATCGGGTACACAGACGATCGTTCAGTATGATGCGACCGGCAACGGCGTGGCGGACGGTGAAATCACGCTGAGCAATGGCGCCTTTACGCTCCAAGCCGTCAGTACAGAAACGTTTGATCTTGAATTAGCGATCTCGCCGCCAGGAAGCCCCGGCGGCGGGGTGATCAACGGCACCGATGCGCCCGATCGCTTGACGGGCTTGGACGTCGATAACGTCATCAATGGCGGCAACGGCAACGATGAGCTTGAGGGCGGCGGCGGTGACGACGTCTTGAACGGCGGCGCCGGCAATGACGTGCTGTCCGATACGCTCGACGGCGACAACACGTTCAATGGGGGGAGCGGGATCGACGTCGTCTTCATCGACCAGGTGTTCAACGCCAGCGACACCGTGACAGTGACCAATACGTCGATTGCGTCCGCCACCTTCGGCACGACTTCGTCCGTAAGCGGTGTTGAAGGGTTCTCCTACCTCATAGACCCCGCAGGTTCCAACATCACCATTGATGCGAGCGCATCATCGCTCCCCCAAATTGTGACTGTAAATTTCTTAAGCGGCGGGACCACCACCTTAATTGGCGGCTCGGCCGACGATGAATTTTCCTTACTCAGCAGCGGCGGGATCCTCACGGGAGGTGCAGGCGCCGACTCATTTGGACTGACGGTCTTTGACGGCACGACGGGCTCGACGGAAATCACAGATTTCTCGGCAGATGATGTTCTCTCGCTCGATGGAACATTCACGGTCCTCGATTCGAGCTTTATGCTCGTCGAGGTGAACCTCAGCTTCATCGGAAGCGCGGCGTTCAGCAGCACGGCCGGGGAGGTCCGGTTCGAGGCGTCGAACGGGGAAACCCGCATTCTGATTGACACGAACGGCTCGGGCGCCGGCGATGCCTCGATCATTTTCTCCAACGGAGAGTTTGGTTTTGAGGAGGTTGGGCCGGAGCTTGAGAACATTCTCCTCCGCATTGGCACGGGCAATACCCAAATGACCGGGAGCGGTAACGACACCCTCGTCGGGACGAGCGGCAATGATGTTCTCGATGGCGGTGGGGGGGACGACTCCCTCGATGGTCTTGGTGGGGATGATCTTCTCGTCGGTGGTGATGGGGATGACTTTATTGCTGGGCGGGCGGGTAACGATACCGCGAGCTACGCGGCGGCTGGCGGGGCTGTTACGGTGGCGCTCAGCGTGTTTCGGCAGAACACCGGCGGCGCGGG